>NZ_SPUM01000123.1 GCF_004614195.1 Massilia horti
CTCGGGCGCCGGCGCGGGTGCGGCACGCTGCCCGGGCGCGGCACGCTGGCTTCAACCGGAAACACGCGCGCGCCGGGCACCACGCCTTCCACTTCGCTTTGCGGCATCAGGAACAGGCGCTCGCCCTCGAAGCCGACCACTTCGGCCTCGATGCGCGCGCCGTTGGGCAGGGGGATGCTGCAGGCGCTGCCGACCGCCAGGCGCAGGCCGACGCATTCCATCACCAGCCCGGCCACGCGCGTGACGCGGCCGGAAATGTGCATCGGCTCGACGAAGTTGACCAGCGAGTCGCAGTCGCGCAGGAACGCCTTCCAGCGCGCGCTGTGGCGGTCGGTGGTACTCATGGGCCGAGCCACTCGACGTTCTTGCCCAGCGAATGGGCCAGGCGCTGCCAGCGCACCTGGGCCTGGGCGTCGATCTGGTTGGTGGCGGTGTCGATCTTGCAGCCGCCGCGCGCAATCGCCGGATCCGGCACCACGCGCCAGCCGCCTTTGTCGAGTTCCTCGCCGATGCCGTTCCTGACGATGTCGGCGTCTTCCGGGTGCAGCATCAGCAGCGCCGGCTGCTGCAGCGCCGGCAGGTATTCGATCGCCTCGCGCACCACTGGGATGATCAGTTCGGGCTTGACCTCGAACGCGGTGCGCAGCATCGCGCGCGCCAGGTGCAGGGCCAGGTCGAGCACCTCGCCCGCGATGGTTTCGTCGGCCGCGGCCACCGCCTGGCCGAAGGCGCTGGCCACGCCCTGCAGGTGCGCCAGCTGTTCCTGGGCCTCGTTCGCGCCCGCGCGCTGGCCTTCGGCGTATCCGGCCGCATGGCCTTCGGCGTGGCCTTCCGCAAAGCCTTGCTGGCGCGCGGTTTCGCGGATCGCGTCCACCTCGGCCTGGGTCGGCAGGTGCACGACCGGCGCGGGTGGCGGCGGTGGCTCGATCGGTTCGGGGGCCGCGCTCGGGCGCGCCGTGTCGAACGAGGTCATTTCCCAGCGCTGGTAGGCGCTTTGCAGCTCTTTCGGAATCATGGCTTAGATGAAGGAGTCGTCGCCTTTGCCGCCGAGGACGATCTGGCCCTCGTCGGCCAGGCGCCGCACGATTTGCAGGATCTGCTTTTGCTGCGATTCGACCTCGGACAGGCGCACCGGGCCTTTCGATTCGAGGTCTTCGCGCATCATCTCGGCCGCGCGCTGGCTCATGTTGCGGAAGATCTTTTCGCGCAGGTCCTGCGAGGCGCCCTTGAGCGCGATGATCAGCATCTCGGACTGCACTTCGCGCAGCAGCAACTGGATGCCGCGGTCGTCGATGTCGATGATGTTATCGAACACGAACATCTCGTCCATGATCTTCTGCGCCATGTCGTTGTCGTAGTTCTTGATGTTGTCCATCACCGCGGCTTCGTGCTCGCCGCTCATGAAGTTCAGGATCTCGGCCGCGGCGCGCACCCCGCCCAGCGACGACTTCTTGATGTTCTCATTACCCGACAACAGCTTGGTCAGCACGTCGTTCAGCTCGCGCAGCGCGGCCGGCTGCACGCCGTCCAGGGTGGCGATCCGCAGCACCACGTCGTTGCGCAGGCGCTCCGTGAAGTTGGCGAGGATTTCGCAGGCCTGGTCGCGCTCCAGGTGCACCAGGATGGTGGCGATGATCTGCGGATGCTCGTTGCGGATCAGTTCCGCGACCGAGGGCGAGTCCATCCACTTGAGGCTCTCGATGCCCGAAGCGTCCTTGCCGCCCAGGATGCGGTTAAGCAGCACGGCCGCCTTGTCGTCGCCCAGCGCCTTGGTCAGCACCTGGCGGATGTACTCGTCCGAGTCCAGGCCGACGGTCGATTGCAGGTCGGTCTGCTCGCGGAACCGCTCCAGCGTGGAGACCACGTGCTCGTGCGGCACCTGCTTCATGGTCGCCATGGCCGCGCCCAGCTTGAGCACCTCGCGCGGGCCGAGGAATTTCATCACTTCCGCGGCCTCGTGCTCGCCCAGGGCCAGCATCAAAATCGCGGCCCGGTTTATTGCGTCCTTGTCCTTCTCACTCATTCAGCACCCAGCCATGTTTTTATCACGTTAGCCACGATGCGCGGGTCCTCGCGCGCCAGATCCTTTGCCATCTGCAGGTTCTCGCGGTAGCCCTTCGCCTGCTTCTGGACCTCCAGCTCTTCCAACGCCGCCGCTTCCGCCTCAGGATCGGGTTCCAGCTCCGGGTCTGGCTCAGGCTCGGGAGGCACCTCGGTCACCTTGTCGAATTTGTTCAGGCCCTGGCGCACGAGCGGACGCAGGATGCGGTACCACAGGAAGGCGATCACCGCGAACGCGAACAGGTACTTGGCAAGCTGGGTGGCCAGCGGCAGGTTGGCCGGGTCGCGCCACCAGTCGGGGGCCGGCTCGTCGGCCGGGCGGTCGACGCCGTCAAACGGGGCGTTGGTCACGTTCAGGGTGTCGCCGCGCTCCTGCGAGTAGCCCATCGCCTGCTTGACCAGCTCCTGGATCTGGGCCACTTCGTTCGGCGCCAGCGGGCGCGCGGTCACCTTGCCGGTCTTGGGATCGACGCTGCGGCGGTAGTTGACCACCACGCCCACCGTCAGGCGCTTGATGCCGCCCATCGGGCGCTGCTCGTAGCGGATGGTCTTGTCGACTTCGTAATTGGTGGTGGCGTCCTTGCGGGTCGGGGCGCCTGCGGCCGGCGCTGTCCCCGGCGCAGTGCCGGTAAGCGGCGCGGTCGCGGTGCCCGGCGGCTGGTTCGACAGCGCGCCCGGCACGCCGGATGCCCCAGGCGTGGCCCCGTTCGACTCCGAAGTCTGCTGGCTGCGGATCGCCTGCGGCTCGGGCGGCGAGTTCGGCTTGTACATTTCGGCCGCGGTGTCGACCTGGGCAAAGTCGACGTCGGCGGTGGCCTCGGCGCGCACATTGCCCTGGCCGACCAGCGGGCTGATGATCGACTCGACCTGCTTGACGATGTTCTGCTGCAGCTGGGCCACGTACTTGAGCTGGTTGGGGTCGAGCTGCTTGGTGCCGGCCGCGCGGCTGGATGGGTCGGAGAGCAGGCTGCCGTTCTGGTCGACCACGGTGACGCTCCCCGGAGTCAGTTCGGGCACGCTGGAGGCGACCAGGTGCACGATCGCGCTGACCTGGCCGGGATCGAGCGCGCGCCCCGGCTGCAGGTTGAGCAGCACCGAGGCGGTCGGCTTTTGCTGGTCGCGCACGAACACGGACGGCTTGGGCAGCGCCAGGTGCACGCGCGCCGACGCGACCGCGCCCAGCGACTGGATCGAGTTGGCCAGTTCGCCCTCGAGCGAGCGCTGGTAGTTGACCTGTTCGACGAACTGGGAAGTGCCCAGCTTCTGGTTTTCCAGCAGCTCGAAGCCGACATTGCCGCCCTTGGGCAGGCCCTGGGCCGCGAGCCGCAGGCGAATGTCGTGCACGCGGTCGCTGGGGACCAGGATCGCGCTGCCGCCGTCGGAGAACTTGTACTTGACCCCCATCTGGTCGAGCGCGGCGGTGATCGCGCCGCCGTCGCGGTCGGTGTAATTCGAAAACAGCACCCGGTAGTCGGTCTGCTGGGTCCACAGCCACAGCGCCAGGATCACCGCCAGCGCCACCGCGACCGCGCCGCCGATGACGATGCGCTTGCCAAACGGGGTCTGCAGGAAGTTCTGCGGCTGGTCGGGTGGCGGATCGAGAAGTTCGTCGGCTGCGGCTGCCATGTCGGGTTTGTGTAGGGGAATGTGGTCAGGCTACATTATGAAGCCTACAGGAAACATTTAAACTCCGAAATAGCAATACATTTCCCGTCTTCCTCGGCTCTGGCGGGGCGCGCGGCGCTGTTATGCTGTGAACCTGAGTTGTTGTATATGGAGAAACAGCATGAGTCTAGGCGGGATCGATACCAGCCGGATCGAGGCGATGATGGCGCAGCTCAAGGCTGCGGCGACCGGACCGGCCGGGGCGTCGCAGGGCGTGCGTGCGGTGGGCGCGGCCCCGGCGGCCACGGTCAACTTTGCCGATGCGCTCAAGTCCTCGCTCGAGCAGGTCAACAATTCCCAGGTCGTGGCGGAGGATATGGGCAAGCGCTTCGCGATGGGCGACGACACGGTCAGCCTGTCGGACACGATGATTGCCATGCAAAAGGCGAACATCAACTTCCAGGCGACTGTCCAGGTGCGCAACAAGCTGGTGACGGCGTATCATGAGATTATGAATATGCAAGTCTGAGGAGGGTGGGGTCATGCAGGAAGGGACCGACCTGCTGGTTGACCATTACCAGAAAACCTACGAAGTGACGCTCCACGTGTGGAATGAGCGCAACAGGACTTTTTTGCTCCTGCTGGCCGTGGTGGGGGGCGCCACGTTGTTGACCTTTAATGCGTCCCAGGCGCAGCCGCTGCTGGTGGACCTGATCGCCAAATTCCTGTCCATTGCCGATGCCGGGCGCCGCGATGAACTGCGCGGCAGCTTTCCCTACGGGCTGGTGCAGTCGATCCTGCTGATGGTGGTGCTCTACCTGACGCTGCTGCTGTATCACCGGACTACATTTATCAAGCGCAGCTACCGCTACCTGGGCGTGCTGGAGGACGAAATCCGCGCGGGTCTGGGTGTGGCGCCGGCGTCAAGCGCCTTCACGCGCGAAGGGACGTTTTATCTACGGCAGCAACTGCCTTTGTCGCGCTTCGTCGGCATGACGTATGTCGTCATGCTGGGCTTGCTGTTGGGGGCCTTTCTCGGCATGCGGATTTATACCGACCTGTTGTCCGGCAGCCTTTGGTTTGCGCTCGTTGATCTTGTGCTGGCGCTGCCTACCTTGTTGTTTTTTGGCGCTTATGCGCGCGCCTCGCAATAGCGGAAGCAAACTTGACGCCACCGTACCGCGTGCGCACAGGTGCGCACCCTACGATCTACAGCGGCTACGGGACGTAGGGTGCGCACCTGTGCGCACGCGGTTCGCAAACTTCGCGCAGCTGTACAGCGTATGACTCTGTTCAGCCCAGCCCAGCCAACCGCGCATTGCGCTCGCGCTCCAGCCGCGTGATGTAGCGCTGCACCGCAGCCATGCTGGCGCGCCCCATGTCGACGAACTGGCAGCCGAGGCGGCGGTTGGTCTTGTTGTTCAGTAGCGTCAGGTCCAGCGAGTTGCGCACCTGTAGCGAGGTCGTGATCGGCCCGATCTCCGGCAGGTCGATGCGGCAGTTGGTGAAGGTTTGGCCGACCGTATTGTTCAACTGTAGCTTGTTGTCGAGGAGCGCGATGCCGCCGCAGCTGATGTCGGCCAGCGGGAACGCCTGGGTGCCGCCGCCCAGTTCCGGCGGCATCGGGATCATGGCGCGCACCGGGTTGGTGACGGGCGTGGCCATCCGGTAGAACTCGCGCCGCTGCAGGCGGATCAGGGTCGGGGGAATGTCGGCGCGCAGCGCGTTGCCGCCGTCGTAGGCGGTTTCGCGCAGGTTGTCGGCGACGAACAGGATGCGGATCTTGTCGAGCGAGGTTTCGCAGTTGACGCGGCCGGCCTTGATGATGCGTTCGTTCTGGTCCCGATTGACCGAGCGGTCGAGGATGAAGCTGTCGGTGTCGGGGTCGACCTCCAGGATCGAGGTCACGCATACATCGGTCTCGCCGCGCACCAGCATTCGGATCAGTTGGTTCTTTTCGCCGATCTGACGCAGCAGGGCGATAATCTCTCGGCGCGACGCAATTTCGTAGTCGTGCCAGTTTTCCAGTTCACTCATGCTCGCTTGCATTCATTTCCGCCGTTGTGTTGCCTGTCTCGATGGCCCGCGTCAAGTCCGGCGGGGAAGGAAGTATTCCTCCGTGTTCTTGCGCTGACTCAATATGATATAGCCATGCTAACAGTTCCGCAATTGCGCGATAGAGCGCAGGCGGAATTTCGCGGTCGAGCTCCACATTCATCAGCAGCGCCACCAGTTCCTTGGATTCGTGGACGAACACGCCGGCGGCACGCGCCCGTTCGATGATCTGGTCGGCGATCAGGCCATGGCCCTTGGCCACGACCTTGGGCGCGGCATCGCCGGCCCCGTAGGCGAGGGCGATCGCGCCCGGCAGGTGGGCTCGCTCAGCCATCGGCGCGTCCGTCGATCGCGAAGGTCGCCAGCGGGGTGCCGGCCGCCGTGAGCGCGGCGGACAGGCGCTCGGCGTGCGCATGCAGCAGCGGGCCGGCTTCCTTGCTGGCTTCGATCCGCAGGTGTAGTTGGGTGCCGGTGAGCGCCAGGTTGGCCGAAATTTCGCCAAGGCCGGCGAAGCGCAGCCGCAGGCGGCTCTGCCACGTGGGTTCCGGCTTCTGGCCGTCGCGTTCGTCCGGCGCGTCGCGTTCGACCTCGGTGCGCGCCAGTTCGAGCTGCAGCGGCTGGCCCGGCCATAGCTGGCCCTGCCATGCGAGCGCACCTTGCTCTCCCGTTGCCAGCTGCATGCTGATGAATTGGGCCGTGCCCGGATCGGTGCTCGCGCCGGGGCGCGGCCCCGCCATCTGCGGCTCGGTCGCCAGCTCGGCCAGGGTGCGTTGACCCTGGCTCCATTGGGCTACGTGCGATTCGTAGAACAGGCCGCTTTTGGAGATCGCGCCTTCGATCGCCGCGGCCAACCTGGTTGCGTCGGCGCCTGGCGCGGCCAGCAGCGGGGCGGCGCCTGTCACAGCGCGTGCCGGCTGTCCGGCTTGCTGCGCGGCTGCCAGCACGCTGCCAAGCAACTGGCCGGTGCGGCTCAAGGTGGCAGCATGCGGATCCGGGGCGCTGTGCGTGGCCGCGGCGCCGGACTCGAGGCTGGCCAGCGCCGCCGCCGGCAGCGCTTCGGCCGTCACACGCGCGCCGCCGACGCCAAGTTCGAATGTCGGGCGCGGGGTCAGCGCGATGAGTTTCAGCGGCAGTTCGGCGCCGGGCGCGATTCCGGCCGGCAGCCGCATTCGGGCCACCAGAGTGTCCACCTGCACGACGGCGCTGCCGTCGCCCAGCCGGGTCAGCACCTGGCCCTGCAGCGTCTTGCCGAGCTGGCCGCCGAGGGCGCGCTGGAATGCTGCCTGCTGGCGCTGGTCGCCAACTGCGGCGAGCGCTGCGAGCGCGCTCGCCGGTGCGAGCGGGGCGACCGGCAATGCGTCGCGCGCCTGCATGGCTAGTGTCCTAAATTGCTAGTTCGTTGAAAAATAAATGTGGCGAAATCAAGCTGAGACAAGGAACAAAGCACAGCAAGGCCGAGGCCTTGCGCGCATTTGTGACGCAGTATCAGTTGGATTGTCGCCATATTTATTCAACGAATCTGTAATTCAGGACACTAGGTTCAGACGGCGCCGTAGGCGCGGGCCAGCCGCCGTTCGTTGCCGGTGTTCTGGATCAGCGACGACAGGCGCGCCATCCACGGCATGGTCAGGTCGCGGATGCGGCGGTCGTCGTCGAGCATGCGGCGGATCGCGTCCGCCTTCTGCGCGCGCGCGGCGCCGGCCAGCGCCTGCGGCTCGTTGTCCTGCAGCCGGCGCACCCAGGCCGCGCACTGCTGCTCGAGCAGCACCAGGCGCTCCCAGTTGCCGTCCTCTGCGGCCTGGCGCATCAGGCCGGTCAGGCCGGCCAGTTCCTCGTACTGAGTCACTACTTCCTGGATGGTCATCATGGTCATGCGCTCATCAGGCTGGGTGCGGCCGCCGGTGCGCCCTGCGGGGCGATCGCGTTCCACGCATCGCGCAGGTCCGTCAGCAGCTTGTGCACCTCTTCCAGCAGCTCCGGCTGGTTGTTCAGGTTGGCCTGCAGCAGGCGCGTGCTCATGTATTCGTACAGCGAGTCCAGCCCGGCAGCGATCTCGCCGCCGGCCTGTTTGTCCAGGGCCGCGCGCAGGCCATTGTCGATGATCGCGATCGCCTTCGAGATCGCCTCGCCCTTGGCGGCGACGTGGCCTGCCTTCATGTTGGTCAGGGCACTCAGTACCGCCACCAGCGCACCGTCGTACAGCATGACGATCAGCTTGTGCGGGGAGGCCGCTCCCACGCTGGTCTCAAGACCGACCTTGGCGTAGGCGTTGACGCCCCGTTGCATGCTTCCAAACATCATGTTCTCCAGTGTTTCAATTAAAAGTTACTGTTCTTCGCCAGCGCCGACAGTTGCTGGGTCAGGTAGTTCTGGGTCGATTGCATCGAGGCCAGCATCGTGTCGAGCGCGGTGAACTGGGCCCGGTAGCGTTTCTCGATGTCGGCCAGCCGGGTGTTGAAGCGGTCGCGCTGGTCCTGCACCGCCTTGATGCTCACGTTGATGCCGTCCGACTTGCCGGTGATAAGCCCCTTGGTGCCGATGAAGCTGGCCGCCAGGTTGTTCAGCTGGTAGGCGTAGCCCTGCGAGAAGGTGATCGTGCCGCGCTCGCCCGTGGTGCCGCCGGTGATCGTCAGCTTCATCCCGTCCACCACCGAGCCCTTCGCACCGGAGAGGGTTTGGCCGGAACCGGTGGCCGCCACGCCGCCGATGGTGCCGGCCACGTCGCTGCCGGGGTCCGGCGTCGCGTCCCCGAACAGCACGTCCGGTCCAGTCCCGGTCAGCGGGCTGATCGAAATGTTCGAGTTCGAACCGTAGCGGCTCGACGAGATCGTCAAGCGCCCCTCGGCATCGACATCCGTCTCGACCAAATCGCCGGCGCCGGCGAAGGTGCTGTTGCCGTTGATCGCGGCGCGCAGCATGGCCGCCAGCTGCTTGCTGTCGTAGGTTCCGGCCGGGATCGCGATGCTCTGCGTTTTGCTGGCGGTGGCCGGGTCGGTCTGGTTCAGCGTCACGCTCCAGGTGGTGCCGGCGCCGATCACTTTACTGCCCGTCAGCGGCTCGGCGCTGGTCAGGTGGCCCTGGGTGGCCAGCGCGGTCACTTTGAGCGCGTATTCGCCCGGCTTGGTCTTGGCCGACGAGCCGGCAAACGTGACCATGCCGTCGCTGGCGCTGCCCATCGCGGCGAACAGGCCGCCGATGTCGGCGAAGTTGTCGTTGATCGCCTTGTTGAGCTTGCTTGAGTCGAGGGACAGGTTGCCGTCCTTCTCGAACGCGATGCCGATCTGGCTCAGGGTGGTCAGCTTGCCGCCCAGGCCCTCGACCGCGACCCCGAGCTGTTGCCGCAGGCTGGACTGGATGGCGCGCACCGTGGCGTCGCCCTGCAGCGGGCCGCCGGCCTTGGCGTCGGCGTTGTAGCCGGTCAGGCTGGCGATTGTCTTGTTCAGATCGTTGTACGCCTTGATGAAGGCGTTTACGGCATCGCTCACCGACTTGGTGTCGCGGTTGACCGTCAGGGTGGTGCTGCCCTCTGTGGCCAGGTTCAGGGTCACGCCCTGGATCGCGTCCGAGACGCTGTTGGTGCTGCTGGTGACGGCGATGCCGTTCACGTTCAGCTTGGCGCTCTGGGCGGCGGCGGTCTGGCTCAGGTTCTGGGCCCCGCCCGGGTCGTAGCCAAGCAGGCTGGCCAGCGCCGCGTCGGGCGGGTTGCCGTCGACCCCACTCACGCTGATCTTCAGCGCGGCGCTGGCGCCGGTGTTGTTGGAGGTGATCACCAGGTGGTAGGGATTGTCGCTGCCGTCCGAGACGATGCTGGCCTGCACCCCGATGTTGGCCTTGTTGATCGCATCGCGAATCCCGGCCAGCGACTGGTTGGCGGGATCCAGCACCACGGTGCCGCTGGCGCGCGCGCCGTCCTGCGTGAAGTTCGAGCCCAGGTAGCTGCCGCCGCTGCCGGCGGTCAGCCCGGCCAGCGCGGGGGCGCTGCCGCCGACCGTGATCGGGCTCGCGTTGGTCGAGGCCAGGGTGATGCCGGCGGTGGCCGTCGCGGTCGAGCCGTTGTTGGCCGCGGGCGCGCCGATGCCGCCGGCCACGTTGCCGCCCACGACCTCGAAGATCGTGATGTTGGCGCCGCTGGCGGAATGGAACTGCAGCGTGCCGTCGACGGCGCTGCCGGTGAAGGTGACGCCGGCATCGGCTAACGAGTTGACGGTGGCGGGCTTGGTTAGCGCATTGTCGATCGCGGCAGCATCCAGGCTGCCGGCTTCGCCCGGGGCGATGCCGGGCTGTTGGGTGGCGATCATGACCCCGCCGATCGCCAGCCCATAGCTGCCGCCGCCGCTAGTGTCGACTGCACCGAAGCCGGCGAACAGGGTGGCGTTTGTGGCGGTGGCGCCGGCGCTCGCGGTGACTCCGGTGGTGGCGCTCTTGGCGTTGATCGCCTCGGCCAGCGCGCGCGCGCCGGTGGTGGAGCCGTCGGTTGCGATGGCGGTGCCGTTGATGGTGAGCGAGCCGTTGGCGATGCCATTGGTGGCCACCGCCGTGCTCAGCGCGCTGCCTTCGATGCCGAACAGGCCGCCGCCGACGGTGCCGAACTGGAAAGTGAGCACGGTGGGCGTGGCGTTGCCGATGAGCGAGGTCATGCTGGCGCGGCCGGCCGTGTGCAAGGTCTGCGCCTGCGCCAGCTGGCTGATGTTGACGTTGTATTTGCCAGGCGCCGCGCTGCTGCCGGCGCTGCCGGTCAGGATGGTCTCGTCAGCGGACTTGCTGGTGAGCGCGCGGAAGGTCGATGAGTTGCTCAGCGTGGAGAGCGTACCCTGGAACACTCCGACCGCCCCGCCGAGCTTGCCCAGCGCTGCCAGCTTGTTCTGCAGCACCGCGGCTTGCTTGTCATACTTGGCGAGCGGCGCCGCCTCGGCGTTCATCAGCTTGCTGATGAGGCCTTCGATGTCAAGTCCGGAGCCGATGCCGGCGGAAGAGATGCCCAATTGTTTCTCCTGTGAAAGCGACAATGTAAGTCATTATCGACAGAAGTAATGCAGACTTGAGAGCGGGAAAACCGGGCCAATTGTCGGCTTGCGCCCGCGCTAGGCCTTCTGGCTGATCAGCAGGCCCATCATTTTGTCGAGCGACTTGGCGATCTCGAGCGCCTCGGCCGACGGAATCTGGCGCACCACTTCTTTGGTGTTCTGGTCGACGATCTTGACGACGGTCTGCTTGCTGTCCTCGTCGATCGCAAATTCGAGCGTGTTCGACGACGCTGGCAGGGACTGGTTGATGTGCTTGACGGCGGCGGCGACCTGGGCACGCGAGGGCGCAGCGGGTTCGGCCGGCGGCGGCTGGGGCGCCTCGGCGACGGGCAGCACGCGCTCTTCCGTCTTCAAGGTAACGGGGGAACCAACGGGGTGAATGTTCATGGCATTCCCTTTATGAGAATTCCCCGGCGGGATTGCTCCGGCCGGGGAACCGCTTAGTGCGCCGTGTCAAGCGCTGTCAGTTGCTTAGCCACGCAGCAGGGACAGCACGCCTTGCGGCAGCGAGTTGGCCTGGGCCAGCATCGCGGTGCCGGCCTGCTGCAGGATCTGGCCGCGGGTCAGGTTCGCGGTTTCAGCTGCGAAGTCGGTGTCGACGATGCGGCTGCGCGAGGACTGCAGGTTCTCGGTGGTCGACTGCAGGTTCGAGATCGCCGACGAGAAGCGCGACTGCAGTGCGCCGTACGCTGCGCGCTGCTTGTTGACCGACGACAGCGCGGCGTCAGCGATCTTGATCGCCAGCTGGGCGTTGTCGAAGTTGGTCACGTCCAGCGACGCCACCGACTTGAGAGTGGAGCTGCCGCTGAGGGTGTCCAGCGCCAAGCCCGAGCCGCCGTCGTTGATCGAGAACGAGCTATCCGAGTCGAAGGTTACGGTGCCGTTGATGAAGCTCTTGCCGGTTGTGCCCTTCATGTCGTTGACGGCGGTCAGCGTACCGTCGTCGGCGTAGCTCGCCACGTCGAACTGGCTATTTGCGGCGGACATCTTGTTTGCCAGGTTGATGTCGTTGCCGCTGGCGTTGGTCAGCTTGATGCCGCCGAGCTTGGAGTCGTATTCGGCGGTCACGCCAGTGTTGGCCGACTGGGCGTTGATGGCGGCGATGCCGGCGGCGTAGTCGCTGGCCGTGTTGGCGCTGCCGCCGACCGAGAACGACACGGTGACCGCGGTAGTGTTGTCCGACTGGATCGTGAACGCGTACGATTCGCCGCTGCCGGCCAGCGCCAGGTTGGCGGTGGTTTTCGCGGTGGCGGTCACGCCGGTGGTGGCGGTCTTGTTGTTGATGCCGGCCGCGATCGACTTGGCAGTGTCGCCCGCTTGCGTGGTGTACTTGTCGCTGCCCAGCGAGCCGTTGATCGTGATGTCCTTCGAGCCAGCCACCTTGGTGGCCGTACCGTCGACCGCCACTTCGTCCGCGGTGATGCGGTTGTTGCCGTAAGTATTGGTCAGGAAGTTCGCGCCGGAGGCCGAGATCAGCTGGTTGGCGTCGGCGCCGACCTGGAAGTGGGCCGTGCCCATCGTGCCGTCGAGCAGGGCCTGGCCGTTGAACGAGGTGGTCTGGGCAATGCGGTTCAGTTCCGACGACAGTTGGGTCACCTCGGTCTGCAGCGCCTGGCGGTCGCTGGCCGAGTTCGATGCGTTCGACGACTGCACAGCCAGTTCGCGAATACGCTGCAGGATGTCGCCCGAGCTTGCCAGCGCGCCTTCGGCGGTCTGCGCCATCGACACACCGTCGTTGGCGTTGCGGCTTGCCTGGGTCATGCCGCGGATCTGCGAGGTCATACGGTCCGAAATTGCCAGGCCGGCGGCGTCATCCTTGGCGCTGTTGATGCGCAGGCCCGAGGACAGGCGCTGCAGGGAGGTGGCCAGCGACGACTGCGAAGTCGACAGGTTGCGCTGCGAGTTCAGGGAAGCGATGTTGGTGTTAATTACGGATGCCATGATTTCTCTCCAGACGTTTGGTGTTGAGGTTGGCGGCCGTTTGCGCCGCTGTTAATGCAGGTAACGGAGCCCGTCTGAAAAAGTTGATAGAGAAAAACAAAAAAAAATTTCGTTGCGATGCCTCAAGTTCAGCGCGTGTTGACGTCTAAACGGCCGCGATTGCGAAATCTTTAGGGCAAAAAAATATTTATTTTCAATGGCGCGACACGCTAAACGGCCATTAAATTATTATTTTTGCAACACAAAAGGCTGTGTCACCGCATGCTAGGCGCGCTACCGATTGAGGCGGCTCAAGAATTCGTAGGGTGCGCACCTGTGCGCACGCGGTACGTTCGCATGTGGTTGGCTTCGGAACACCGCACGCGGTTCGAGAAGGGGCGTAGGGTGCGCACCTGTGCGCACGCTGTACGGTCGCATGTCGTTGGCTTCTGCACACGCACGTACCGCGTGCGCACGGGTGCACACCCTACGCCTGTCGGCAAGCACACCGGATCAGTCGGCCACCACCACCCGGTTCTTGCCGCTGTGCTTGGCCTGGTACATCGCGCGGTCGGCGCGACGGATCAGCGCGGCCTGGTCCTCGCCTGGCAGGCGCAGCGCGACCCCGGCCGAGAATGTGATCAGGAGCTTGTCGTTCTCATGCATAAAGAAATGGCGCGTCAGCTCGCGCTGCAGGCGCGTCATGGCTGCCGCGGCCGCATCGACCGTCGATTCCGGCAGCAGGATCACGAATTCCTCCCCACCCATGCGCGCCACCACGTCCATCGGCCGCAAGGTCTGCTTGACCACCCGCACCAGGTGCTGCAGCGCGCCGTCGCCTGCGCCGTGGCCGTAGGTGTCGTTCAGGCGCTTGAAGTTGTCCAGGTCCAGCAGCGCCAGGCACAGCGGCGTGCCGCGCCGGTCGGCGCGCGCGCTCTCGCGCTCGAACACGTCGTCCAGCCCGCGCCGGTTCAGGCTGCCGGTCAGCTGGTCCTCGCGCACCAGGTCGCTCATCTGCCGTAGCTGCGCCTCCAGTGTGCGGATGCGCTGCTCGGCGTCCTGCACTTCCTGGTGCGCCTGCATGATCTGGTCGCGCGATTTGAGCGCCTCGTCCTGCACCTGGCGCGTCTCGCGCAGCACCGCGTCCAGCACATCCTGCAGTTCCGCGATGTCGGCCGCGCTGCTGATGCGGCGCGAGTAGCCGCCGATCTTGTCGTGGAATACGCCGGTCGAGGCCGCGATCGAGCCGAGCCGGTCGACGAAGGTCAGCATCATCTGCTTGACCGTAAGCTTGACGTCGGACAGGCCGGTTTTCAGCATTCCCTGTTTATAGATCACGTCCTTCAGGCTGCGCGTGGCCTCTTCCAGTGCGCGCTGGTCGAGCGGGCCGCTGATCAGGTCCTGCACCGCCGCGATCTGGCCGCGCATCCAGCTGTCGTCGTCGAGCAGCTCGCCGACGTTTTCCAGCAGCAGGCGGAACAGGCGCAGCAGCAGTTCCTGCTGTTCGCCCAGGTCGCCGCTCTTGAGTTCAATCTGGTAGCACAGTTCCTTCAGGCGCGCGGCGATCTCCTGCAGCGCTTCCTCGCTGTGCGCGACCTTGACCGCCGCGCCCAGCGACTCGGCCTCGGTCACCAGCGACGGGTTGCCCGAGAGCAGAGAGGCGAGGGCGAACGCCAGCGTGCGGCTGAGCATGTCGCGCAGTTGCCGGGCGTCGTTGCTTTCCTGGCCCAGCAGTTCCAGCGTGCTGCCCTTGCGAAAGTGCCGCTCGACCAGATGCGACAGCAGGCGCGCGTAGCCGTCCCAGTCGCGCAGCTTGACCTGGCGGTGGAAGCGCTTGCCGAACTCGGCCAGTTCACCCGGCGTGTCGGCCAGCCGCGTCGCGAACCGGGACAGTACCTGTTCGGCGCCCGGATCGGCTACCGGCGCCGCGGGCGGGGTGCCGGCGATCTCGTGGTAGATGGCGCTGTAGGCTTCCGGAGTCGGCGCAATGCGGCGCGCGGCAAGCCGGCGGAAGGCTTCGCGCGCGATGTCGGCCGGGGACGGGGAGGGCGGGGTGGACATGGAACGGTTGTGCAGAGTGCAATGATCACAATGATAATCAATCGTTGCTGGACATCATTCGTTGAATAGCGGTAAGAAAGCCGCTTACTCCTGCAAACCGCGGGTTGGCCTGATTCTCGTAGGGTGCGCACCTGTGCGCACGCGGTCACGGCATGCTGACTTGCGGTGCCGCTTCGTTACGCTGCGTTCGCGAACCGCGTGCTGACCGGGAGTTCTCGCTGTTCGCATAAAACGTCGTCGCTAGTCGGTCGAATCCGCGTGCGCACAGGTGCGCACCCTACGAAAAACCAGCGCTTGCGTGCCGTCTCACTCGATCAGCTGATTGCGGATCGCGTAATGCGTCAGCTCGGCGCTGGTCTTGAGCTTCATCTTCACCAGCAGGCGCGCCCGGTATTCGCTGATCGTCTTGACCGACAGCGACAGTTCGCGCGCGATCTCGCTGACCGTTTTGCCGGACGCGATCATCGTCAGCGTCTGGTATTCGCGGTCGGACAGGGTGTCGTGCACCGGCAGTTCGTGGTCGGCGCCAACCTGGTTGGCCAGCGCCTGGGCCAGCGCGGCACTCACATATTTCTGGCCGGCGGCGACCTGTCGGATCGCCGTGACCAGTTCGCGCGGCGCGCTTTGCTTGGTCAGGTAGCCGGCCGCGCCCGCCTTGAGCGAGCGGATCGCATACTGGTCTTCGCGGTGCATCGACAGCATCAGCACGGCCTGCTCGGGTTGTTCTTTTTTTACGAGCTTGAGCACCTCGATCCCGTTGCGGTCCGGGAAAGAGATATCAAGCAGCAGCACATGGCACTTCGACTTGCGGAACAGGCGCACGGCGTCCAGCCCGTTTTCAGCCTCGCCGGCGACGATGATGTCGCGCTGCTCGGCCAGGATCTGCTTCAGGCCCTCGCGGACGATGGCATGGTCGTCAGCGATGAATACTCGGATGGTTTTGTCAGACATTTATTCTTGGTTTGGGGTGATTCTGCCAGCGCCGCCGCCCGCGGCAGCCAGCCTGGTCTTAATGGCTACCATCGTGCCACCTCCAGGCGCTGCCGACAAGGTCAACTTGCCGCCCAGCGCACGTGCGCGCTCGCTCATGCCACGCAAGCCGAACGAACCGGGTTTGACGCGGTCGGCGGGCGTGATGCCGCGCCCATTATCGCAGATCGTCAGCAGCAGCTGCTGGCGCTGGCGCCGCAGCGACACCGTCACCCGGGTGGCCTGGGCGTGCTTGGCAATATTGGTTAGCGCCTCCTGGAAGATACGAAACAGCGCGGTCGCATGGTCGGGATCAAGGTCGATCTCCTTCTCGAGTGAGCGGAACACGCATCCCACGCCGGCCTGGCGCTCGAACTCGCGCGCCTGCCACTCGAGCGCGGCCACCAGCCCCAGGTCCAGGGTCGATGGCCGCAGGGCCAGCGAAATGCGGTGCACGGCGTCGATGGTGCGATCGACCAGGTCGTCGAGGTAGGTCGCCTTGTCGAGCAGCGCCGGTTCGGGCGGCAGGCGCGCGGCCAGCATCGCCAGCGCCATCTTGATCGCCGTAAGGTTGCCGCCCAGGTCGTCATGGATCTCGCGCGCGATGCGGGTGCGCTCCTGCTCCTTGGCCTGCTCGATGTGGGCGGTCAGCTCGGCCAGGCGGGAGCGCGAGCGCATCACTTCCTGCTGTTTGAGCTTGCTGTCGGTGATGTTGGTCATGATGCCGTCCCATTGCACGGCGCCGCCCGGCAGCCGCTGCGGGGTCGCGCGCAGGTTGACCCACTTGACGTCCTTCCAGGCGCCATCGATCCAGATCCGGCCTTCCCAGTTCCAGCCCGCCATGAGGGCGCGCGAGGTCGCCATCGAATCCAGGTAGCTCTTGCGGTCCTCCGGCAGCACCAGCTCGAGGAAGCGGCCGGGGTCCTGCTGCAGCTCGGTCACCGTGCGCCCCAGCAGCGCGGCGCAGCCTTCGGACAGGTAGGGGAAGGCCGTGCTGCCATCTTCGTGCAGCACGAACTGGTAGACCAGGCCCGGCATGTGGTCGACGATCGCATTAAAGCGCGCCTGGTACTGTTCCAGCGCCGCCGCAGCGGCCTGTTCCAGCGACAGGTCGTCGCCGATCGCCAGCAGCAGCGTCTGGCCCTCGCGCACGATGCGCAGGACACACAGCTTGACCGGGTAGCTGCTGCCGTCGGCGCGGCGGTGGCGGGTGCGCAGGGTGACCTGGGCGCCGATGTCCTCGCCCAGCGAAGCGAGCAGGCGCTCGAACTGGTCGCGCGAGACCGCCGGCGCCAGGTCGAGCGGCGTCATGGTCAGGAGCTGCGCGTGGTCGTACCCCAGGTTCTGGCGCGCGGCCTGGTTCACGTCGACCAGCGCGAAGGTGTCGGCGTCGATCAGGTAGATTTCGGATGATGCCGCCTGCATCGGGGCGGCCAGCGTGGGAGAGGGCGCGTTCATTCTTGTTCTGTCCGGGTGGATTTGCGGCGCCGCGCACGCCAAAGCGCGACAAAGCGGCGCAGGATGCGGGAAGTGTATCCTGCCCGGCGGCCGCCGAACCGCAGCTTGCGCCGCAGCTTGCGCATCTGCCAGCGCGCCTGTCGGTAGCCGCGGCTGGCGCGCAGGCGGCTGATCAGGCTTGTCTTGGCCGCGATGAACCAGTTGTGCAGGCGCGCGAACCAGCCCAGGCGGCGCAGGTTGGGCAGGGTTAGCACGTAGACGCGCGCCACCACGGCCGCGCCACCGACCTTGGCCAGGACGATGGTCGCGATGCCGGCCATCGCATGGCCGCGCGCGATCGCCACCACGGCCAGCAGCTTGACCGGAAGCAGCAGCAGGCCCGGCAGCACGAACAGGCACAGGGCGGGGTACGGCGGCAGCGCGCTCACTCGCTCTTCCAGGGCGCGCAGCGGCGCCCAGCGCTCCAGCACGCCGGCCAGGCGCGCGCCGAGGTCCCAGAACCAGTCTTCCAGCAGCAACACCAGCGCCGCCAGCTGGATCAGCGGGGCGAGCAGGCGGCTGCGGGACGGAGAGGTCGATATCATCGTCGCGCAATGATACGGCAATCGGCGCGCCACCGTCGGCATCGCTGCCGCTACAATAGGGCTTATGAACAAGGCATTTGTCAAAGAGTCCGACACCGACGACGACGAGGAAGCGCAGGCGCTGGCGCAGGCGATTCCCGCCGGCGCCAAGAATTACATCACGCCCGAGGGCTACCAGCGCATCAAGGACGAGCTTCTGCAGCTGATCGACGTCGAGCGGCCGGAGGTCGTGCGCGTGGTGCACTGGGCCGCGTCCAACGGCGACCGTTCGGAGAATGGCGACTATATCTACGGCAAGCGGCGCCTGCGCGAAATCGACCGCCGCATCCGCTTCCTGACCAAGCGCATGGACTCGGCCTTCGTGGTCGACCCCTCGGTTCATCACGGGAACGACCAGGTATTCTTCGGCGCCACGGTCACCTATACCAACAAGGCCGGCGAGGAGCATACGGTGCGGATTGTCGGCGTGGATGAGCTCGATCCGCTCAAGGGCAAGATCAGCTGGGTCTCGCCGGTCGCGCGCGCGCTCACCAAGGGGCGCGAGGGGGACGCGGTCACGCTGCACACGCCGCAAGGTATCGACGAACTGGAGATCCTGTCCGTCGAATACCCCGAGCCGCACTGCGACTGAGCCCGGGAAACTCTACAGGCTGGTACCGGCGCTGCCGGGCAGGGCTGATACACTCGTAAAAAAATTCGCGCGGCGTTGTCGATCTGGCGCCTTCTCGCTCGTCGTAGCATCAAAGGCGGCAATCCCGCCGCCCAACAACCTGAACAAACTGGAGGATGTGATGCGTTTTGCAATCTTGCTGAAAGCCGACAAGGACACCGAAGCCGGGAAAATGCCCGGCGAGGAAATGTTCGCCAAGATGGCGCAATTTAACCAGGAACTGATCGACGCCGGCATCATGCAGGCCGGGGAAGGCCTGCAGCCGTCCTCGCGCGGCGCGCGGGTGAAGTTTACCAAGGACGGCAAAGTGAGCGTGGTCGATGGCCCGTTCGCCGAGACCAAGGAACTGATCGCCGGCTTCTGGATTTGGAAATGCAAATCGAAGGAAGAGGCGATCGAGTGGGTCAAGCGGGTGCCGATGCCGATGGAAAGTGGCGAAGCCGAGATCGAGATTCGCCAGGTATTCGAGGCGGAGGATTTCGGCGAGGAGTTCACGCCCGAGCTGCGCGAACTGGAAGAGCGGCAGCGGGAGCAGCTGGCGCGCCAGTCGTAAACAGAAAGTGGAGGCGAATTGTAGGGCGCGCAGAGTTTGCGTTTGCGTGCACCTACGAGCCTTCGAAAGGGTGTAGGGTGTCGCGCGGCCGGCGAGGCTGTAGCGCACGCTGTACGGTTGAGCAGAGTTTGCATCCGCGTGGGCACAGGTGCCCACCCTACGATCCTTTAAAGTTTGCGTCCGGGTGTTACAGGACGGCCACTTGATTACGACCGCTCGCGCTCCACGCGATTCACGCCAGCCACGCGCCGCAGGTTGCGGATCAGGTGCGCCAGATGCACCCGGTCCTTCACCTGAATCGTGAAGCGCAGCTGGGTCATCATGTGTTCGTCGTCCTCGTCCATGCCAACATAAGTGATGTTGGCGTCAGACTCGCCGATCTCGGCGGCCACCCGTGCGAGGATGCCTTTTTCGTTGTTGATCAACAGCCGGATGCGGCAATCGAAGCGCCGGTTAATTTCCGTGCCCCACTGCACCGCGATCCAGCGGTCCGGCTCCTTGGCGCGCAGGCGCTTGGCTGCCGAACAGTCGCAGGTATGCACCACTAGCCCCTGGTCGCGCCGCAGCTGGCCGGTGATCTGGTCGCCCGGAATCGGCAGGCAGCACGCAGCCAGCTGCACCGCCACACCTTCGCCGCCGTAGATCGTGACCGGATCGAGCTCGCCCGGCCCCGGCATCGCGGCCGGCAGCATTTCCATTTCGCCTTCCATCAGGCCGAAAATGTGGCGCGCCACCAACGCTGGCATGCGCTTGCCCACCCCTATGTCCGCATACAGCTCGTCCATCGACTTGGCCGACGATTCGGACAGCAGCTTTTGCACCACCAGCTCCGGCAGCTCCGGCTTGATGCCGCGTGCCGCCAGCGCCTGCGCCAGCAGTTCCTGGCCCAGCTCGACCGATTCGTTCACGTTCACAGTGCGCAGGTGGTGGCGGATCGCCGAGCGCGCTTTTCCGGTGCGTACAAAACTCAGCCATGCCGGGCTCGGCCGCGAGTTCGGATCGGTGGCGATCTCGACAATGTCGCCGTTGTGCAGTTCGGTGCGCAGCGGTGCCGGCTCGTTGTTAATCTTGACCGAGGTCGTGTGGTCACCGATGCCGGTATGGATCGAGTACGCGAAGTCCAGCGCGCAAGCGCCGCGCGGCAGGGCGATGATCTTCGACTTGGGCGTGAACACGTACACCGAGTCGGGGAACAGGTCGACCTTCACATGCTCGAGGAACTCGGCCGAGTCGCCAGTCTGCTGCTGGATGTCGAGCAGCGACTGCAGCCAGGCATGGGTGCGCTGCTGCAGCTCGCTCATGTTGGCTTCGCCGTTCTTGTACAGCCAGTGCGCGGCCACGCCCGATTCCGCGGTACGGTGCATTTCCTGCGTGCGGATCTGGAATTCGACCGGGGTGCCGTAGGGGCCGATCAGGGTGGTGTGCAGCGACTGGTAGCCGTTGATCTTGCGGATTGCGATGTAGTCCTTGAACTTGCCGGGCATCGGCTTGTACAGGCCGTGCAGGGCGCCGAGCGCCACGTAACAGTTGGGCACGCTGTCGACCACGACCCGGAAGCCGTACACGTCCAGCACCTGCGAGAACGCGAGGTGCTTGTTGCGCATCTTTTTGTAGATGCCGTACAGCGTCTTTTCGCGCCCGTAGACCTCGGCGCGCAGGCCGGCCATCGCCAGCGCGTTCTTGACCGCTTCGAGGATTTTCTTGACCACCTCGCGCCGGTTGCCGCGCGCCGCCTTGACAGCCTTGGCCAGGGTGCGCGCACGCAGCGGGTACAGGTGCGAGAACGACAAATCCTGCAGTTCGCGGTAGATGTTGTTCAGGCCGAGACGGTGCGCGATCGGCACGTACACTTCCATCGTCTCGGATGCGATGCGGCGCTTCTTGGCCGGGATCATCACGCCCAGCGTGCGCATGTTGTGCAGGCGGTCGGCCAGCTTGATCAGGATGACCCGCACATCGCTCGCCATCGCGAGCAGCATCTTGCGAAAGTTTTCGGCCTGGGCCTCGACCAGGCTTTGGAATTCGATCTTTTCCAGCTTCGACAGGCCGTCGACCAGGTTGGCCACCTGCGGACCGAAGCGCTCGATCAGCTCTTCTTTCTTGACGTCCTGGTCCTCGATCACATCATGCAGCAGGGCGGCCATGATGGCCTGCGCGTCGAGCTTCCAGTCGGCGCAAATTTCCGCTACCGCGATCGGGTGTGAAATGTAGGGTTCGCCGGATTTGCGCACCTGGCCCAGGTGCATTTCGTCGGAGAAGCGGTAGGCTTCCTTGACCTTCTTGAGTTCAGCGGGGGTGAGGTAGTCGGACAGCTTGCCGACCAGCTGCGTGACCGAAGCGACACTAGGATCGGACGCAGGCTCGCCGTCCTGCGGGTTGGCCGGCTTGCGCCGGGCCCGCGCGGCAGGCGTGCCTGAGTTTGTCGAATCCGTGGAAGTCAGGTTCATACGCGATGCCGATCAGCCGTTATGTGGTGACAGAATAACAGAATAAACGACTGACACGCCTCAGGCACTGCAAAGGTTCCTTACATCGGGACCTTTTTCAACATCTCGATGCCGACTTTGCCGGCTGCGATTTCACGCAGCGCCAAAACCGTCGGTTTGTCCTTGGCTTCGACTTTCGGGGTGTGGCCTTGCAGCAGCTGGCGGGCGCGATACGTTGCGGCCAGGGTCAGCTGGAAGCGGTTCGGAACATTCTTGAGGCAATCTTCAATGGTAATGCGGGCCATTTTCACTCCTTAAATAATCTGGTCGGGTACACCGCGCCTTCGCCAAGGTCGTTTCAAAACGAGCATGGCTGCGTTGCGGCTCCTTGCCGTGCAATAGCACTGTCTTCGCCGCCGCGCCTTGCCCTGCTCATTTTGAAACGACCTTTAGAGCGGGCGCGGGCGATCACGATTGGTGTTGCGCGTGGATTCCCAACTGGGCAAAAAGCACGGCGTTGCGGGCGGCTTGCTGGGCGAACCGGCAACGTGTAGCTTTGACAATCGCCTGCAGCTCAGCCAAGGCGACGTTGAACTCTTCGTTGATGATAGCATATTCGAACTCCGGAGCGTGAGCCATCTCCCCGCCGGCGGCCAGCAAACGCCGGGTAATGATGTGCGGCTCGTCGGTGCCGCGCTTGTACAGGCGCTCTTCCAGCGCGGCAATCGAGGGCGGCAAAATGAAGATGCCGGCGGCGGACGGGAACTGCTTTTTCACCTGGCGTGCACCCTGCCAGTCGATCTCGAGCAGGATGTCGGTGCCGTTTTTCATCTCCTGCTCCACCGTCAGGCGGCTGGTGCCGTAGTAATTGCCATGAACCTCCGCCCATTCGAGGAATTCGCCGCGCTCGGCGCGTGCCACGAAGTCCTTGGCCGTCGTGAAGAAATATTCGCGGCCGTCCACTTCACCTGGACGCGGCGGGCGCGTCGTGGTCGAGATCGACAGCTTGATGCCGGGCTCGAGGGCGAGCAGGGCGTTCACGAGCGTCGACTTGCCGGCACCCGAAGGGGCGGCGACGATGAACAGGCTGCCGGAATAGGCGGGGGAGATGGAGGACATGTGGTGATTCCTTAATGCTTTGTTTCGCGGGTTGCGGGCCGGCGCCCGCAAGGGTAATTCTTGGTCTTTCCGCTCCGCACGGGACATGCGCGGAGCGAAGCCGGCGCCGTGGCGGCGCCGACTCTATTTGCTATTCCAGATTCTGCACCTGTTCGCGCATCTGCTCGATCAGGAGCTTCAATTCCATTGACGCGTCGGCCAGTTCCTTGACCGAAGCCTTGGCGCCCAGGGTGTTCGCTTCGCGGTTCAGTTCCTGCATCATGAAGTCGAGCCGCTTGCCGACCTGGCCGCCTTTCTTGAGGATGTGGCGGGTCTCGTTCAGGTGCGCGGTCAGGCGCGACAGTTCTTCGGATACGTCGATGCGGATGCCGTACAGCGTCACTTCCTGGCGGATGCGCTCGAACACCTCCTGGCGCGTGAGCGTGGTGCCGTTGCCATGCCCGGCCAGACCCAGCGCGTCCTGCATGCGCTCGACCGCCTTTTGCTGGAACTGTGCGATCACCTGCGGGATGAGCGGCGTGATGCGCTTGACGATCGCTTCCATCGCGTCGATCCGCGACTGCAGCATCGCCTCCAGCGCCGCGCCTTCGCGCCTGCGGCTTTCGACAAAGGCGGCGATCACCTGCTGTGTCAACGCCGCCACATCGGCCTGCAGCGATTCCTGGCCCACGTGCGATTCCTCGATCACCCCCGGCCAGCGCAGCAGCTCGGCGACCGTCATCAGCGGCGCGGACACGAAGTGGCGCGTGACCTCGCCCTGCAGCCGGGCCAGATCGGCCAGCAGTTCCTGGTTGAGCACTTGCGATCCGGTGCCGACCTTGCGTCCGAATGACAGGCGCGCTTCGACCTTGCCGCGTGTAATCGCGCCCATGATCGCGGCGCGCAAATCCGGCTCCAGCGCGCGCAGCTCGTCGTTAATGCGGAACTGCAGATCGAGAAAACGCGAATTAACGCTCTTGATCTCGATCGTCAAGGTTCCTGCAGCGCCTTCGCTGGTGGCGACTGCATAACCAGTCATGCTTGAAATGCTCAATGGAGGCCCCGGTTTTTATTCTTTACAAAGCAGTGATTTATCCACACAATCGCCCTGTTATGCAAGGAACCCTTCGACATGGCTGCACAAAATAACGCTCCCTTGCCCGATGGGCTCGAAATTGCCGGATATCGCATTGTAAAGAAAATTGCGTCCGGTGGGTTCAGTATTGTATATCTTGCATATGATTGCGACGGCAATGCTGTGGCAATTAAGGAATATTTGCCGAGTGCGCTTGCGCTAAGACAAGCTGGCGAGTTAATTCCGGTCATTCCAAAGCCAAACCTGCCCGTTTTTCGCATCGGTCTGAAGTGTTTTTTTGAAGAAGGCCGGGCGCTGGCCCGCATCGTCCACCCCAATGTGGTCCGGGTTGTTAATTTTTTCAGGGCCAATGAAACGGTTTACATGGTGATGGCCTACGAATCCGGCCACACATTGCAGGAGCATATCGCACGTACCCATGCCAGGGAAAGCCGGCTGGGCGAAGCTTTCATTCGCACGGTATTTACAAGCGTGTGCAGCGGGCTGCGTGAAGTTCACGCCAACAAGCTGTTGCACCTGGACCTGAAGCCGGCGAACATCTACCTGCGCACCGACGGCTCGCCGCTGCTGCTGGACTTCGGCGCTGCGCGCCAGACCATCAATGCCGACTCGCCGATGCTCGCGCCCATGTACACTCCCGGCTTTGCCGCCCCCGACCTGTATGCCAAGGGCACGGAGCTGGGGCCGTGGTCCGACATTTACAGCATCGGCGCGGCGATCTACGCCTGCATGAGCGGCGCGCCGCCGCAGCCGGCCGACCAGCGCAAGCTTGAAGATGGCATGGACGGCCGGTATGCCAGGCTGGAGGGCGCCTACTCGCCTGACTTGCTGGCGCTGGTGCGCGACTGCCTTGCGCTCGACCCGCTCGCGCGGCCGCAGAGCGTCTTCACCGTGCAAAAGCGGCTGCAGCACGCGCTGCCTGCGCAGTCTTCGCCCGCGTCCGCCAAGCCATCCGGCCTGCGCGGCCTGGTCGGTAGAATCGGCGCATTCGGCCGGCGCGGCGACAACCAGACCTGAGGAGTCCCATGCAGTTCTCCGTCTACCAGCAGAGCCACATCGGCGGGCGCAAGGTCAACCAGGACCGCATGGGCTACTGCTACACCCGCGACGCGCTGCTGCTGGTGCTGGCCGACGGCATGGGTGGCCACGTGCGCGGCGAAGTCGCCGCCACGATCACCATGCAAACGATGTCGGCGCAGTTCCAGGCGCAGGCGCGGCCCTACGTGAAAAAGCCCGAGCGCTTCCTGGAGGAGGCGCTGCTGCAGGCGCACGAGGAGATCGTGCGCTACGGTGGGCAGCACCAGCTGCCCGACACGCCGCGCACCACGGTGGTGGCCTGCCTGGTGCAGCACAACCACGCAGTGTGGGCGCACTGCGGCGACTCGCGCCTGTACTGGCTGCGCCGCGGCCAGATCCTGGGGCGCACGCGCGACCATTCGCACGTCGAATACCTGATCGAGCGCGGCCGCGCCACGCCCGCCGAACGCAATACCCACCCCGACCGCAACAAGCTGTACAACTGCCTGGGCGCCTCCAACCTGCCGCGCGTGGAGTTGTCGCGCCAGGCCCTGCTCGTGCCGGGCGACGTGATCATGCTGTGTTCGGACGGCCTGTGGTCGATGCTGCCCGATACCGAGATCGCGCACCAGCTCTCGACCCAGACCGTGGTGCGCGCGGTGCCGGACATGATCTCGATGGCGACCGCGATCGGCGGCGCGCGCGCCGACAACACGACAGCGCTGGCGATCATGTGGCAGGGTTCGGGGATTCAGGCCGATCCAGCGCTTGAGGATGTGATCTCGACCCAGATGCTGGACGCGGACCATGTCAGCAGCACGATCGTCGCGACACCGGAACCGGTTGCCGAGGGCGAGGCGGACGTATTCGACGAGGAAGCGATCGAACGGGCGATAGCCGAAATCCGCGACGCGATCGAAAAATCCTCCCAGTTACTCAAATAGAAAAGGACCAACATGAGTTTTGAAAAGCGCCCGAGCGGCCGCGCCGTCGACCAGCTGCGCGAAATCCGCATCACCCGCCAGTACACCAAGCACGCCGAAGGATCGGTGCTGATCGAATGCGGCGACACCAAGGTGATCTGCACCGCCAGCATCGAGGACAAGGTTCCGCCGTTCCTGAAGGGGAAAGGGCAGGGCTGGCTAACCGCCGAGTACGGCATGCTGCCGCGTTCGACGCACACCCGGATGGACCGCGAGGCCGCGCGTGGCAAACAAACCGGCCGCACGCAGGAGATCCAGCGCCTGATCGGACGCTCGTTGCGCGCCGCATTCGACCTGAATGCGTTCGGCGAGCGCACGCTGCACCTCGATTGTGACGTGATCCAGGCCGACGGCGGCACCCGCACCGCGTCCATCACCGGCGCGATGGTGGCGGCGCACGACGCGTTTGCCGCGCTGGCCGCGCAAGGCGCGATCGGCGCGATCCCGCTCAAGCATTTCGTGGCGGCGGTGTCGGTTGGCGTGTACCAGGGAGAGCCGGTGCTGGACCTGGACTACGTCGAGGATTCCGGCTGCGACACCGACATGAACGTGGTGATGACCGATGGCGGGCACTTCATCGAAGTGCAGGGAACGGCCGAGGGCGAGGCGTTCGACCGCGCGCGCATGAACCGTTTGCTCGACCTGGCGGAGCTGGGTATTGCGCGCTTGATCAAGCTGCAGAAGGCGGCGCTGGGAATGGCTGCCTGAGATCGCTTAATTCTGGCCGTACTGCTTATCTGAGGGCGCAAGGGTGCGCACCTGTGCGCACGCGGTCACCGTTCGCCGACTTGCGGCTGCTGCTTCACCACGCCGCGTTTGCGAACCGCGTGCGCACAGGTGCGCACCCTACTACGCCTTCGTTAAGCCGTACGACCCGTCAGGCGGCCAGCGCCTGGCGCCGGCTCCCCTGCCACATCACATAGAGCCCAAGCCCCAGCTCGACCGCCTTGGTCGCCCAGTCCATCATCCGCTTGACGTCCGGACCGGCGACGGTCTCGATGTTCGAATACATGCTCGACAGGTTCAGGATCATGTGCAGGAATACCAAGAGCCACAGGCTGCTGACGCGGTAGCGTGCGGCCGCGAACATCATGCCCGCCATCGCGCTCATGAATGCCCACACGAAGGCGTGCCCCCAGTTGCCGTCCATGTAGCCACGCATCAGGTGCATCGAGCCGAACAGCACGCCGTTGATGAGGATCGCCTTCCATTGCGGCAGGCTGAGCAGGATCACGAAGATCACACCGCGAAACAGCAGTTCCTCGCCAAACGCATTGAACAGCTGGATCAGCAGGTCGCCGCGAACGCCGCCATGCTCAGGCAGGCGCACGCCCATCGACGCGAACATCAAAACCGGCAGCAGGCAGGCGAGGAAGAATGGGCTGGGTTTCAGCTTGTCGAGCCCGAAGCCGATCTCACGCCACATGCCGAACACATGCGTAAGAAGCAGAGGGAAGATCACGGTGCTGGAGAACGCGAGCAGCTTGACCTTGCCATAGGCTTCCGCCGGGGCGAACTTCTTGCCGGCCATCAGGATCAGGAAGGTGAGCGCGAACTGGAGGGCAGCGCAGGTGAAGGCAGTGAGAACCGGGTATTGTTTTGCGAGGTTACGGAGGGACATGTCATTCAGACCGATCATTGTTATAGGAATGACTGAACTGTATCGGCCGGGTCGTGCGCCGAGCCAGCCGGATGCGACAGACCGCAAGATTGCGGGAATAAATGGTAAATACGCGCTGCTGGCCCGGCGGTCAGCAAGCGAAAACGGTAGAATAGGCGATTCGATTCACACCTCGTTACCGTCATGACCCAACGCCTCGTCCTCGCCTCCAACAACGCCGGCAAACTCAAGGAATTCGCGCAACTGCTCGATCCGATCGGCTTCGAGCTGCACCCGCAGGGCGAATTCAACGTGCCGGAAGCGGAAGAGCCCTACGCCACCTTCCTGGAGAACGCGCTCGCGAAAGCGCGCCACGCCTCGCGCCTGACCGGCCTGCCGGCCCTGGCCGACGACTCCGGCGTATGCGTCAATGCGCTGGGCGGGGCGCCGGGCGTGTATTCGGCGCGCTACGCCGGCGAACCGAAGTCGGATGCGCGCAATAACGAGAAACTGATCGCGAATCTCGCACCGCACGCCGACAAGTCGGCCTACTACTACTGCGTGCTGGTCTACGTGCGTCACCCCGACGACCCGCAGCCGGTGATCGCCGACGCGCGTTGGAACGGCCAGATCATCGGCAGCCCGCGCGGCGCCAACGGCTTCGGCTACGATCCCTACTTCCTGCTGCCGGCGCTTGGCAAGACGACGGCCGAACTGGACCCGCAGGAAAAGAACGCGATCTCGCACCGCGGCCAGGCGCTGCGCGCACTGGTAGAGAAGCTGCGATGATCCCGATTAAGGTCGCGGGCAGCCCTGCGGAACCGCGCTCTCCGGCCACCAGCGCCCTGCATTATCTTCAGCCGGGCGCGCTAAACCTGGCCGCGCTGCCGCCGCTGTCGCTGTACATCCATTGGCCATGGTGCGTGCGCAAGTGCCCATATTGCGACTTCAATTCGCACGAAGCCAAGGGCGAGCTGCCGGAGCGGGAATACCTGGACGCGCTGCGGCTCGACCTGGAACAGGCGCTGCCGCTGATCTGGGGCCGCAAGATCCACACGGTGTTCATCGGCGGCGGCACGCCGAGCCTGATGTCCGCCGCGGCGCTCGACCGCCTGCTGTCGGACGTGCGCACGCTGCTGCCGTTGGAGCTGGATGCCGAGATCACGATGGAGGCCAACCCCGGCACCTTCGAGGTCGGCAAGTTCCGCGCGTTTCGCGACAGCGGCGTGAACCGGCTGTCGATCGGCATCCAGAGCTTCAACGGCGCGCACCTGAAGGCTTTGGGGCGCATCCACGACGAGCGCGAGGCGCTGCGCGCGGTCGAGATTGCGCAGTCGACGTTTGAGAATTTCAACCTCGACCTCATGTACGCGCTGCCATCGCAGACGCTGGAAGAGGCGCGGCGCGACCTCGCCACAGCGCTGTCGTTTGCGCCGCCGCACCTGTCGCTGTACCACCTGACGATGGAACCGAACACGGTGTTCGCCAAGTATCCGCCGCCGCTGCCCGACGACGACACCAGTGCCGACATCCAGGACATGATTTTGGAGGCTACTGGCGCCGCCGGATACGAGCATTACGAGGTGTCGGCCTACGCCAGGCCGGGCCACAAGGCGCGCCACAACCTGAACTACTGGACCTTTGGCGACTATCTCGGCATCGGCGCTGGCGCACATTCGAAGATATCGTTCCCGCACCGGGTGCTGAGGCAGGCGCGCTTCAAGCAGCCGGGCTCGTTCATCGAAGCGGCGCGGCGTGGCAACCCGGTGCAGGAAGAACACGAGATTACGCGTGACGAGATGGGCTTCGAGTTCATGCTCAATGCGCTGCGCCTGACCGGCGGTTTCGATCCGAACCTGTTCGCCGAGCGCACCGGAATGAGCATCACCGCGATCGAAAAGGCGCTGGACCAGGCCGAGGCCAAGGGGTTGCTGTACCGCGATTTCAAGGTGATTCGGCCGACCGAGCTGGGGCAGCGCTTTTTGAATGACTTGCACGAGATGTTCCTGGCGTAGGGTGTGCACCTTTGGTGCGCACGCGGTCAACGCATGCTGACTTGCGGCTGTCGCTCTACTACGCGTCGTTCGCGAACCGCGTGCGCACTGGTGCGCACCCTACGCCCTGGCTTAAGTCCGCGGGATGGCCATGACGATCATGTCCGCGTGCCACCCGCCAGCGCGGCGATCGTGCGCGCCACCCCTTCGACCGTGCGCGCCATGTCCGCATAATCGACCTTGTCCCCCGCGGTCTTGTCCGGCGTGCTCGCGCCGAGATGCTGGTACGGGTAGCGCAGGAACGTGGTGCCGGTGACCATCATCGCCGGGTAGCCATGGCGCCGATTGGAGAGGGGATCGGACCAGGTAACCCCCTGGACGTAGGCCGGCACGGCCAGACCCTGGACCGATAAATCCGCAGCGCGGAACACGGATAACTCCTGGCGCACCGCGCGCGATGTTTCGAGGTCACCGACAAAGGCGACGAAATTGCCGCTGGCCGCGCGCCGTCCGGCCGCTCCTGGCGGCAGGAACACGAACTTGAGTTCGGTCCCTTGAGCTGGCTGCACCACCTGCAGCAGGTGCGCCAATTCCAGCACGAAGGCGCTGGCGCTTCCATCATCACGGTTGCCGCAGCCGTAATGCGCACCAAAGATGAAGATGCGTTCGGGCTGGGCGCCGGTGGCGACGTTGGCAATCGAAACCTCGATGTTACGAGGACCGTTATCGTAGGCCTCTTCCCGCACCTGGTAGCCCTGGGCTGCCAGCGTCGTTTCGATGTGGCGTGCCGCCTGTTCCAGCCGGTCGGAGTCGGGCGCGCCTGCGCACGCGTGCATGTGCGTACGCAGGCGCGCCGCGAGATCGGCGCTGGCGGCATTGGGCGACAACACGAACGCCGCCACTATTACAAGGATGATGAGCGCGACTAAGCTTTTCCAGTGCGTGGCAAAAAATGATCGCATGGCAGTAGGGGGGAGCAGGGAAAGGGGATCGCTCTCTGCTAGACCGTCCAGGGGCCGCCAAGTTCACCGGATGGTTTGGGCGCTTTAGAAAGCCAACAAAAGGCGCTGTCACCGGCGTAGGGTGCGCACCCCGTGCGCACGCGGTACGTATGCATGCAGGAGCCAACGGCGTGCAAAGGTACAGCGTGCGCACAGGTGCACACCCTACGCCTGTGACAGCGCCAAAAAAAAATCCCGCCGCGGCAAGGCCGGGCGGGATTGGCGGGGGGAGGGCTTGTTACTTGCCGCCCCAGCTGTCTTTAAGGGTCGTGATGCGGTTGAACACCGGTTTCCCTGCCGTCGAATCGACGCGGTCGGCAACGAAGTAGCCGTGGCGCTCGAACTGGAAGCGCTCGTCCGGCTTGGCATTGGCCAGCCCCGGCTCGAGGTAGGCGTTCACCACTTCCAGCGCGCGCGGGTTGAGCGCGGCCATGAAGTCCTTGCCGCCGGCGTCCGGGTGCGGGTCGCTGAACAAGCGGTCATACAGGCGCACTTCGGCCTGCAACGCGGCCGCAGCCGACACCCAGGTGATGTTGCCCTTGACCTTATAGTTGTCGGCGCCCGGCGTGCCCGACTTCGAATCCTCGAAGTATTTCACGTGCACCGCCGTGACCTTGCCGTTTTCGTCCTTCTCGTAGCCGGTGCATTCGACCACGAAGCCGTACTTCAGGCGCACCCGGCTGCCCGGCTGGTCGCCCACTGGCGGCGTGAAGCGGAAGTAGCCCTTGGTCGGCGTTTCCATGAAGTCTTCTTCCTCGATCCACAGCTCGCGCGTGAACGGGAAGCTGCGCTTGCCCAGCGCAGGAATGTGCGGATGCACCGGCGCGTTGCATTCGACCGATTCGCCTTGCGGGAAGTTGTCGACGATGACTTTGAGCGGACGCAGTACGGCAACTCCCCGCGGCGCCTTTGGATCGAGATCGTCGCGCAGCGCCCCTTCGAGCGTGCTCATGTCGATCCACGCGTCCGCCTTGGACACGCCGATGCGCTCGCAGAACAGCTGGATCGATTCCGGCGTAAAGCCGCGCCGGCGCAGGCCGACGACGGTCGGCATGCGCGGATCATCCCAGCCGGTGACGATGCCTTCATCGACCAGCTGGCGCAGTTTGCGCTTGGAGGTCACGACGTAGGTCACGTTCAGGCGCGCCATTTCGTACTGGCGCGGCACCGGGCGCTGGAAGAAGCCGCCTTCGGTCAGCATCTCGATGACCCAGTCGTAGAACGGCCGGTGGTCCTGGAACTCTAGCGTGCAGATCGAATGCGTGATGTTCTCGATCGCGTCCGAGATCGGGTGCGTGAAGTCGTACATCGGATAGATGCACCACGCATCGCCCGTGCGGTGGTGGTGTGCATGGCGGATCCGGTACAGCGCCGGGTCGCGCATGTTCATGTTCGGCGAGGCCATTGCGTCTTCGCTGATCTTGGCGCGCAGGATGTGTTCGCCGTCCTTGTACTTGCCGGCCTTCATGTCACGGAACAGCTGCAGCGATTCCTCAACCGGGCGGTTGCGGTACGGCGAGTTGACGCCCGGCGTGGAGAAGTTGCCGCGGTTCTTGGCCATTTCTTCAGGGCTCTGGCTGTCGACGTAGGCCTTGCCGGTCTTGATCAGGTACTCGGCCATTTCGTACAGCTTGTCGAAATAGTCGCTGGCGTAGTGCAGGTATTCCTCGCCGCCTTGCTCCCAGGTGAAGCCGAGCCATTGCACGCCGTCCATGATGGTGTCGACGTATTCCTGCTCTTCCTTTTCCGGATTGGTGTCGTCAAAGCGCAGGTGGCAGCGGCCGGCGTAGTCGCGCGCCAGGCCGAAGTTCAGGCAGATCGACTTGGCGTGGCCGATGTGCAGGTAGCCGTTCGGCTCCGGCGGGAAGCGCGTGATGACCGAGGGCATGCCCTCGCGCTTGTGCGTTCCGGCAGCGAGATCGTTTTCGATGATCGCACGCAGGAAATTGGACGACGGCGCGGCCGGCGCTCCCGCATTGTTCTTTTCGTTGCTCATGAAGAAACTAGTTTTAGATTGGTAAGTTGCAGCCATTTTACCGCAGGCGCGGCTTGCCGGCCTGTCTATGTCGATAGGGGACTGCCCACAGGTTCATACTTTGGGCTTGCTATTTCCATTGCAATGCAAAATCATGCCATTGCGGGTCCCGTACTTGTCGCTGCACCACTTGCGGGCCGCCTGTGAAGTTGCGCTTTTCTATAGGATAATCTCGGTTTCACGATTTTTCGGACAAGCCGCAGAGTTCCAAGATGGAAAATTTATACGCGATTCTCGGCGTCGCGCCGAATGCCAGCGACGATGAGATCAAGAAGGTCTACCGCTCGCTGGCGATGCGCTACCACCCGGACCGCAACCAGGCGCCGGGCGCCGAAGCACGCTTCAAGGCGGTGACCAAGGCATACGAGGTCCTGTCGGACCCGGTCAAGCGCGCCGAATACAACCAGAGCGTGAACCACCGCATTGTGCTCGATGCCGAAGGCGAGGCATTCGAGCTGTGGCGTTCACTGTTCGCGCTCAACGGCGTGAACGTGCCGGCGTAAGCCGGGCGCATCCCTGAACAAAGTACCAAACTGGATTTTTTATATGACTAGAGTGCATCCCGAATTTGCCTACCAGGCGCGCGAACTGGAAGGGCAGATCGAAGGCATCCTGGGCGACCCGCCCAACCGCAAGAACTACGACATGATGGTCGAGGCGCTGGTGTCCGAGTACGCCAGCGGCGGCGGCCTGGACGACGTGAACATGATGGCGTTCGCGCTGTTCGACCGCATCCGCTTCCTCGACCCCAAAGGCCTGCTGCGCGAGGCGGCCGACTATGAAGATGGCGACCCGGCGCATGTGTTCGCGATGGCGACCATCGACGGCGAGGGCGCTGCGATGTACCAGGCGATCACCGAAAACCATCCGGAACTGGCGCGGCGCGCGATCATCACCGCCTTCCTGCACAAGCACCCGGCCCGCTGGGAAGACGAAGGCCAGTCGCTCGACGAGCTGGCCAAGAGCGAAGAGGCCGGCGACGAGGACGAGATGGACGACACCGCCGTCTCCGACGACTTCATGCAGATCTTCGATCAGGAAGGAGAGCGCGAATGAGCGACGACAAGACCTATCTGCCCGCACTGTCCAGGCAGGTGAGCGAACTGGTGCTGGCCGGCTCGCTGCAGCACGCCGAAGAGGCGCTGTCGCAGGCGGCCGACCAGCAGGGCGACTACGCGGTGGCCGAGGTGCTGTCGACCCTGCCGCCGCAGGTCACCGCGCTGCACCTGGCCGGCTTTGACGGTTCAAAGACCTCGCTGGCCACGCTGCTGGTGCCGCCCAAGGCGTGGGCCGAAAGCCTGGCCTACATGGCCGCCACCTGGCCGGACGACTTAATCGAGGACGACCCCGAGCGCATCGCCGAAAACCTGTTCAACCACGTGCACGGCGTCGTGTACGCGACCGACGATCCCGAACGCCGTGCCGAACTGCTGGCCGAAGCCTCGGCCACCGACTACGGCGCCACCGTGTTCGCGATCATCTGGTCGCTGGCGCCGAAGGAGATCCTCGAAGTGTCCGGCGAGATCATCGCCAAGGGCCCGTACGTGACCGGCCAGACCTCGTCCGACAGCGACATCGTGCCGCTGGCGCTGGAGCTGGCCAAGGCCAGCGAGGATGGCTGGGATCGTTCACTGCTCGAACTGTTCCCCGAGTTCCGCCACACCGCGGACCTGGCCGACGTCGAGCTGCCGGAAGACCCGGACGAGGAATCGAAGTTCATGCAGCGCTCGACCAAGGAGCTGCTGTACCGCCTGCGCAAGCAGGTGCCATCGGTGCGCGCAACGCCGCGCCGTGGCACCCGCAAGAGCATGGGCACGGACATCTTCTCGTGATTGGGGGCCACTAGCGCATGCTGCCTGCAATCGTCATAGAAAAACTGCCGCGGCTGGTGCGCGCGATCAGGCTGATCCCCGATCGCGCGACCCTTGATGAAGCGGCGATCCTGGCCGAGGAACTGGCCGGGATCACCGCGATGGTGGCCGAGAAGTTCACCAACGACCGTACCGCCGAAGGCATCCAGCGCGCACAACTGCTGACCATCGGCGGGGTGTCGCTGGGACTGGAGCACATGGCCGGGGAAGAGGACGACGGCGCGGCGCTCGACCTCTTGATCGACGAGGGCGCCGAGTACGTGTTCCAGGCGGGATTTCGCCTGATCCGCGAACTGGCCGCGCTGCCCGAAGACTCGCTGGTCGGCGAATACGACAACGACCCGGTGTATTCCCAGCGCCGCTTGAAGGAACTGTTCGTCGACCTGTGCACGGCCGACCCGGGCGAGACCTGGTCTGGGTACGAGCGCTACCAGGGCCAGCTCCAGCAGCGCCAGAAGGTGCAGGAGATCGTGCGCGCGGCCCGCTGGCTGCGCCGCCATCACTGGGAAGGACCGATCAACGACCCGGACCTGAATGCGGAAGGCGTGATCGCGCTGGCGATCATCTTTGCGGCCGAAGGTGACGGGCGGATCGTGGCGCGTGCCGGGCAGAAGGACTTCGAACGTTTTGTGGCCGCGGTACGCAAGACCAAGCCCGACTTCGAAGAAGGCTGGGCGCTGCTGATGGAGCACATCCCCGCGCCGCACCAGCCGGTGATGGCCGAGCGCATCAACACCTACCGCAAGAGCTGCACCGTGCTGCAAAAGATCGGCACGCGGGCATCGATCAAGCAGTTGTGGACCGACCTGGAAAACTACGCCGGTTCGGAGATCGAGGCCGATTACCCGTAGAGGCGCATGAATCGCGCCAAGCGCACGTCACAACAATAGTTTGCTCAAAAGTCGTCGTCCCCGGGCTCGGCGCCCCCCTTGGCGGGGACCCATAGGCAGCGTGAAATGACGCTCAGCATGGGTTCCCGCCAAGGGGGGCGCCGAGCCCGGGAACGACGTCTAGGATCGTAGGGTGCGCACCTGTGCGCACGCGGTACGTTTGCACACCGTTGGCGTGCATTTTCACCCGCGTTCATATTCCTCTTGCAATGAATGCGACAAATGTCGCATACTGGCGCCTCCAACAAGGAGGCACTGCATGGCCACACCCGATCACATCCCCTCGGCAACCGAGCTCACCCTGCTCAAGGCACTGTGGCGGCGGGCCCCGTTAAGCGCGCGTGAACTGCACGAGCAGGTGCAGGACGAACTAGCCTGGTCCTATTCGTCGACGCGCAAGACGCTCGAACGCATGCTCGAAAAAGGCCTGGTGGCGCAGGAATCGGCCCACGGCGTGCACGTCTACCGCGCGCTTTCCGAAAAAGTCAGCACGCTCGCAGCCTTTGCCAAGGATTTCAGCCAGCGCGTCATGGAGATGGACGCGCCGCTCACCGCCGCCATGTTCACCGGTTCCAAACTGGTCAACGAAGAGGAGCTGGACCAGCTCGACGAAATGCTGCGCAACTGGCCCGGGGACGACAAGTGAACCCCCTCACGCCAGCCATCCTTTGGACCTTCTGCGCCGCCTGCGCGTCCAGCGTGCTGTTCGCCGCGCTGGTGGTCGCGACGTTGACGGCCGCGCGCGGCCGCTGGCCGGCATTGGCCGCACATCGCAGCGTCTGGACAATGGCGCAGTTTGCGGTAGCGACCTGCCTTGTCGTCGCATTGCTCCCTGGGCGCGGGACCAGTGTGCTGCCCACGGTGCAGATCGCGCCCCTGCAGCATGCCGATGCAAGCGCCGTAACCATGGCCCGTGCCGCACCTCCCCCGGACGGCTCCGCGCAGCCGGCCGGCGAAGCCGAGGAGGCGGCGGCTACCGCGCAGGACGTTTTGCAGGCACTGCCCTTGGTCTTCGCCGGCGCGTATGCCATCGGACTGCTGTGGTTCGCCGGGCGGCGGTTCCTGTCCTGGAAGCGTTGGCGCGGCATCCGCGCCGCGGCCGAGCCAGTCGACACCGCCATGCTGCACTCAAGCGGCGTCTGCACCGGCAGCCAGGCGCGCGAGATCGCAAGTGCTGGCCTTGCCGTGCGAACGATCGACGCGCCGATCTCGCCGCTGTTGCTTGGCATATGGCGTCCGTGCCTCCTTCTGCCCCGGCAAATGGAACGCTTCGCGCCCGAACAGCAGCGAATGATCATCGAACACGAGCTGGCTCATTGGCGCCGCCGGGACGGCTGGTGGCTGCTGGCTGCCAACCTGCTGCAATTGCTGTTCTGGTTTAACCCGCCGTTCCGCAAACTGGTGCAGGGTCTGCAGGAAGCGGTCGAACTGGGTTGCGACGACACGGTGCTCGCAGGTCGTGCTCAGCACGAACGCAAAGCGTATGCGGCTGCGCTGGTAGCGCAGTTCCGCCTGCAGCATATCGGCGCTGCGCCCGCGTTCGGCGCTTTTGGCGTCGCCGAACGTGTGGCACGCATGCGCGATGCCGTTCCCGCACGACTGGGCATCACCGGGCGAGTCACGTCCGGCGCGGGCGCAGTAGTTCTTGCGTTCGCCGCGGCGCTGCTGCAGCCCGCGTTTTCATCAACAGCGGCGCTGCCGGTGGCTGGGCCCGGTCTGCCGCAGTTGGCGCCGATGCAGGCCGAGCCTGGAACACCAATTTGGGGCTACCCGCTCGACCGCCTGCACGTCACCAGCAGGTATGGCGTGGTGAGTAGCGCACATCCAAAAGGACATCGCGGCGTTGACTTTGGCGCGCGCCGAGGCACGCCGGTTCACGCGGTTGCCCCGGGCCGTGTCATCGAAACCGGCCGTGACGAGCGCTACGGCATCTACCTGCGGGTTGATCACGGCGAAGGGCGGGAGTCGATGATGGCGCACCTAAATCGCCTGGACGTGCGTGAGGGCGAGCAGGTAAAGTCCGGCCAACAGGTCGGCGCGGCCGGCGCCACCGGCATGGCGACTGGGCCGCATGTGCATCTCGAATATCGCCGCGACGGCCAGTTGCGTGACCCACAGCTGTTGCTGCCCGATCTTGACCCCTACACCACGGTGAAGGCCCTGGCACTGCATCGAGCCCAATTCCCGTCAAAACCCCACCAGGAGTAATTCATGATGCGACTTTCCGCCGGCAGCGCCATGCTGCTGCTGGCTGGTTGCGCCTGCGCGCAGGACATGCAGCAGGTGACGATCAGTGCCACCAAAACCGAGGAGCGCGAGCGCGCGACGACGACGGCCATCGTCATTGGCCGCGACGACCTCGCACGCCAGGGCGACGGCACGCTGGCCGATGTGCTTAAACGCCAGCCGGGCATCACGATCGACGGCGCGCCGGGCCGCCCGGCCACCGTGCGCATGCGCGGGCTGGGCAACGGCTATGCATCGATCCTGCTCAATGGCCAACCGGCTCCGAGCGGATTTTCACTGGAGTCGATCAGCCCCGACCTGATCGAGCGCATCGAGATCATGCGCGCAGCCAGCGCCGAATTCAGCTCGCAGGCTATCGCCGGCACGATCAACGTGGTCTTGCGCAAGGGCCCATCCGGCAAGCAGGGCGAGCTGAAGGCGGGCGTGGGATTTACCCACGGCCGCGCCGCGCCAACTATCGCTGGGCAGCGCTCGGGACGGCAGGGCGCGCTCAGCTACACGATCGGCGTGACGGTCAAGCGCAGCGACGTCGATATACCGGCTGACACGATTGAAGAAGGCACGGGGCCAGCCCTGGTGCGCCAGCGCCTTGGCAACGAAAGATTTGTCGACGACATGTTCGAACTGGCGCCGCGCCTGTCCTGGCAACCGCCAGGCGGCGACAGCTGGACCTCGCAAAGCTACCTGCGGCTGCGCCGCATGGACAATCGCGGCCGCGACAATGAGACCCTGCTTGTCGGCTCTCCGAGCGAATTCCCCAACTCGCAGAGCCACTACGTCGCCAATCCGCGTTACCTGTACAGCGACGTGAGCTGGACCCGGCGCCTGGACGATGGCCGCGTGACCGCCAAGCTCTCCGGCTATTCGAACACGCGCGACGCCAGCTTTGTCTTTGATGGCGCAGACGCAGCCAACGTGCCGAGCGGACGGCACCTGGTCGCGTCCGGCCCGCAGGAGTCCGACATTTCGTTCAGCGGCAGCTACCGCCGTTCGATCAACGGTGCGCACGCGCTGGCAGCCGGCTGGGAAGCGGGCCGCAAAAGGCGCGGCGAATACCGCCGTGAACAGCAGTTCGACGCCAGCAACGCGCTCACCCTCGCCACCGACGAACATTACAGCGCGCTGGTCCAGCGCACCGCGCTGTTCGTGCAGGACGAGTGGGACATCACGCCGCGCTGGTCGCTGTACCTGGGCGTGCGGCGAGAGGATTTGCACACGCTTGGCGAAGGCAATGCGCACGTGCCGGTGGACCTGCGTTCAGGCGTCTGGAGTCCGGTCGCGCAAACCTTGTTCAAAGCGGGCGATGCGGAGCCGGGCCAGCCGCGCGACCAGTTCCGCCTGGCGCTGGGCAGGACCTACAAGCCGCCCCAGATCGTCCAGCTCATGCCGCGCCGCTACACGGTCGACAACAACAATAACCCCACCAATCCGGACCAGCAGGGCAATCCGAACCTGCGTCCCGAACTGGCATGGAGCGTGGACGCGGCCTGGGAACGCTATTTCGGCAAGGACGGCATGATCAGCATTTCAACGTATGCCAAGCGTATTCGCGACGTGACGCTCGACCATGTCGACGATAGCACCGGCGTATGGATGGCCACGCCAAAAAACAGCGGCAACGCGACCGTACACGGCATCGAACTGGAAGCGAGGTTCGGCTGGCGCGCACTGGCCGCGCGGGCCAACGTTGCGCGCAATTGGTCGCACGTTGACAGCGTGCCGGGACCGGATAACCGGCTGGACGCACAACCAGCACTGACCGCCACCCTTGGCCTGGACTATCAACCCGGCGCATCGCGGCTTGCCGCCGGCGGCAGCTTCAGCTACCGCAGCGGCGGCGCGGTGCGCGAGTCGGAAACGCGATCCGGCTTTACCAGCGCCAAACGCGAACTCGACCTGTACGCTGCCTGGCAACTCAGTCCCGGTTCCAAATTGCGCCTGGCAGCAATCAATCTCCTGCACCAGGACTATCTGGTACAGGCCTTGTATGCCGACGCCACGCGCAGCCTGCTGCGCACAAACAGCCTGCGCAGCTTTGCGACCTGGCGCGCGGCCTGGGAGCACAGCTGGTAGGGTTCCTGCGAGCGCGGCAGTTTGGGCGTATCATGGTCGGACCAGTTTCAGGACCGTCCATGCATCACACCGCCATCGCTTCCGGCACTCCCGAGTTCAAACGCATCAACCGCGCCATGGCCTTTGGCGGCTTCTCGACCTTCGCCCTGCTGTATTCCGTGCAGCCGCTGATGCCGCTGCTGGCGCGCGATTTTGCGCTGACGCCCGCGCAAAGCAGCCTGGCGCTTTCGGTCTCGACTGCCACGCTGGCGATCGCGCTGCTGTTTTCCAGCCTGGTGTCAGACCGCTTTGGGCGCAAGAGCCTGATGGTCGCATCGATGTTCAGCGGCGCCGTATTGACGCTACTGTCCGCGTTCACCCACGGCTTCGGCCAACTGCTGGCGCTGCGCGCGCTGCTCGGCTTTATGTTCGGCGGCATGCCGGCGGTGGCGATGGCGTACCTGTCCGAGGAAATCGAACCCAAGTCGCTCGGCGTGGCGATGGGCATGTACATCAGCGGCAGCGCCTTCGGCGGCATGAGCGGGCGCGTGCTGGCGTCCCTGATGAGCGATTTCTGGTCGTGGCGTGTGGCGCTGGCGGCGCTTGGCGTGGCGGGCCTGTACGCCGCCTGGGAATTCCGCCGCAGCCTGCCCGAGTCGCGCAATTTCCGCCCCGGGCAGAAGGGCGGCTTTGCCGGCCTGGCCGACGGCGTGCGCCAGCACATGCTAGATGCCGGCCTGCCGTGGTTCTTCACGCTCTCGTTCCTGTTGATGGGCAGTTTTGTCAGCCTGTACAACTACATCGGCTACCGCCTGCTGGGCGAGCCGTTCGGCATGCGCCAGAGCACGGTCGGCGCGCTGTCGATCCTGTACCTGCTCGGCATTTTCAGTTCGGTATGGGCAGGGCGCCTGGCCGACCGGTTCGGGCGCCGCAACGTGCTGTGGCTGGTGATGATGGTGATGCTGGCCGGGCTGCTGCTCACGCTCTTTGGCAGCATGGTCGTCATCATCCTTGGCATGGGCCTGGCCACATTCGGCTTCTTCGCCTCGCACTCGGTTTGCAGCAGTTGGGTAGGGCGCCGCGCGCGCCCGCCGCAGGCGCTGGCCTCGGCACTCTACCTGTTCTTCTACTATCTGGGGTCGAGCGTTGTCGGCTGGCTGAGCGGCGTGGTGTGGGCACATGCGCGCTGGCCGGGCGTGATCGGGCTGCTGGGCGCAACGCTCGTGGTGGCGATGCTGATCGCGCTGCGGCTGCGCGGCCTCGCGCCGCTCGAGCCGCTAGCGGCTAGTCCGGCTGCGGTGCAACTTCCGGCGTTGGACGAGATCAAACTGGTTCCGAAAGAGGAGGCCATCATGTTGCAAAACGCCGAAATCCAGCAACGCTTTTCTCATCTTCAGCAGACCCTTGGCGAGGCCGAGAAGGCCGCCCACACGCCGGACACGCCGACCGAAGTGCGCGACTGCATCGACAAACTGTGGCGCGAGTACAAGCAGGCGCAGCCGATTATCCAGTCGAATGACCAGCAACGGATCACGGAATGCGTTGACAATCTTGAAGCGATGGGGGACGAGGCCAAGCGCCTGTCGCGCAGCCTGTCGAACATGCCGGCGCACCTGGAGTCCGTGGTCACGCGCGTGCATGCGGAGCTGTCGGAGTTCAAGCATAAGCTGCACTAGGGCGCGGCCGGCGTCGTAGCGTGGGCGTAGTCAACCGTAGGGTGCGCACCTGTGCGCACGCGGTACGTGCGCATTCCGAGGCAAACAATATTCACCCGTACCGCGTGCGCACGGGTGCTCGGCGGCCCCGCGTCCCCTACGCCTCCTGCAAGCCGTACGAGAATTTCTACAGCACACCCTTTGCGCGCAGCGCCGCGATCTCGCCGGCGCTCTTGCCCAGCACCTCGGCCAGCACCTCGTCGGTGTGCTCGCCCAGCAGCGGCGGCGCCTTCTCGCTGGTGGCAGGCGTGGCCGACATCTTCATCGGGCTGCGTACAAGCTTAACCTTTCCGGCCGCCGGGTGCGGCAGCTCGATTGCGATCCCGCGCGCCTGCACCTGCGGATTGGCGAACACTTCGCCCACGTCGTTGATCGGTCCGCAGGGCACGCCGCGCGCTTCCAGCAGATCGATCCATTCGTCGCGGGTGCGGGTGGCAACCATCTCGGCCAGCAGCGGCACCAGCGTGTCCCGGTTCTGCACGCGCAGCGGATTGGTCGCAAAGCGCGCGTCGCCGGCCAGCTCAGGCCGCCCGCCCGCCTCGACGAATTTCTGGTACTGCCCGTCGTTCCCCGCCGCGACGATGATGTGCCCATCGGAGCAGGCAAAGGTCTGGTACGGCACGATGTTCGGGTGCGCGTTGCCCCAGCGTTTGGGTGGCTTGCCGCTGTTGAGGTAGTTGCTGCCGACGTTGGCGAGCATCGCGACCTGGGTGTCGAGCAGCGCCATGTCGATGTGTTGGCCCTGGCCGGTGCGATCGCGGTGGGTGAGCGCGGCCAGCACCGCCACGGTCGCGTACATGCCGGTCATCAGATCCGTGAGCGCCACGCCGACTTTTTGCGGGCCGCCGCCCGGCTGGCCGTCGCGCTCGCCGGTCACCGACATCAGGCCGCCCATTCCCTGGATTAGGAAATCGTAGCCGGCGCGGTGCGCGTACGGCCCGTCCTGCCCAAAGCCGGTGATCGAGCAGTAGACGATGTCCGGTTTGACGGCCTTGATCGATTCATAGTCCAGGCCATAGCGCTTCAGGTGGCCGACCTTGAAGTTCTCCAGCACCACGTCCGCATGGCGCGCCAGTTCGCGCACCAGCGCCTGGCCTTCGCTGCTGGCGATGTCGACCGTCACCGAGCGCTTGCCGCGGTTGGCGGACAGGTAGTAGGCGGCTTCGCTGGTGTCGCGGCCGGCGCCGTCCTTGGCGTACGGCGGCCCCCAGGCGCGCGTGTCGTCGCCGCTGCCGGGGCGTTCGATCTTGATCACGTCCGCGCCCAGATCGGCCAGGTTCTGTGAGCACCACGGCCCGGCCAGCACGCGCGACAGGTCGAGTACGCGGATATGGCCGAGCGCCTTGGGTGGCGCGGCGTTGGCTGTGTCGTTCATGCTGCTTCCCGGTCGGATGAGTAATATCCGAAGATTATAGCCGTCCGCGTTCGATGGTCTTGACCATGCGCGACGCCGGCTGCAGCGCCTGTTCGATCAGTTCGAGCGCGCGCTCCGGCTGCGCCGACCCGCACATGAAGATGTCGGCCGCGGCAAAGCCGTCTTCCGGCCAGGTGTGGATCGAAATGTGGGATTCGGCCAGCAGCAGCACACCGGTGACGCCGCAGCCTGCCCCGAAGTGGTGGAAGTGGCTGTGCAGGATGCGCGCGCCAGCGGCTTGCGCGGCCTCGCGCAGCAGCGCGTCGATGCGCGCCGCGTCGGACAGCAGGGCAGGGGCGACGCCGTGCAGGTCGGCCAGCAGATGCAGCCCCGCGGGACGATGGCGGCAATCTGTCACTTGTGCCCACCGCCGCCGGTATAGCCGCCGCTGTAGCCGCCGCGCGATTGCGAGCTCCAGCTGCTGCCGCCCGGCGTGCTCGAGGATTCGCCCATGCTGCCCCAGCTGGCGAGGGTGGAGATGATCGTGACCGCGAGCGCGTAGACGAAGAATTTGTGGTTCATTCTTTGGGGACTCCGCCGCCAATGAATTGCGAGGGCAGGTAGATTGCAGCCAGGCCAAACAGGACCCAGCCAATCGATCCGCCAGTGTTAAATATCAGCGGAATCAGGTTCATGAGCACGATGGCGACCATGAAGTTCTTCGCCATGGTTTCCAGCTTGACGGGCAGCCCGGGCGGGGTGCGCGCTGCCAGGCGCGTCGCCTGCTGGCCGAACCATGCGGTAATCTGGTCGTAGGCGACCGGGGTGGAGCGCGACCAGGTCAATTCTTCAGGCGTGAATTCGGCCGCCAGGCGCGTCTGCCCCTGCGCGAACTCGACCACTTGCACCTCGTCCCCAACGGTGACCCGCCAGTTGAAGGCGCCGGCCGCGTACTCGACGCGCGCCGCGTAGCCGTATTCGCGCTTGAAGCCCTGTTTGTCGACCACGAGCTGGGACGCATCCGGGTTCACGGGCGCCGGCCAGTCGTGCATCACCAGCGCGCGCGACCAGCCCTCTGTGGTTTCGACCAGCCAGAGGAATCCCGCCCGCGTGCTGTACAGTAGGTATTCGCTCCAGGCGGTACCTTCGCCGTCGCGGCGTTTCATGGCGCCGGTCACGCTGTATTCGTTGCCGTTGATGTTGGCCGTGGCGCCGAGCGGGAGGGTAAAGCTGACGTGCTCGAGAGCGGCGCCCTTGGCCAGCACCTGGACCTGCGGGCTGGCTGCGTCGAGCTGGGTGTGGCAGCTCTGGCAGACGATGTGCGATGTCAGTCCAGGCAGGTAGCTGATCGCGGTGCCGCAGGTGGGGCATTCGAGCGAGGCGACGTGCCCGCGGTATTTGCCGGCGCTCTCCTTGATCTGCTCGTCCTCGCGCAGCAGCTGGCACTGCATCTCTTCCAACGTCACGGCGGTGCCGCAGTACAGCACCGGCTGCTCGCCATCCGAGTAATCGAGCGTCGCAAAGCCTGTCCCGCTGCGGAAATCGGCAACCCGCGCCTGCCATCCGGCGCCCACGCGCATGGGCAGTTCGCCCTGGCCGCCGATGCAGTCGGCCACGCGCCGTTCGGACGCGGCGTAGCGGCCGCCACCGAAGGCATACTCCTTTCCGATCCGGATCTCGTCGAACGGGGGCCATGCCGCGCCCAGTTCGCGTTCGGTTGTCACCACGTACATGCCGGACGAGTCGCCCAGCCAGCCGCTGCCGCCATCGTCGAACAGCAGGTACCATTCGTTCCACATGCCGGCCGAATAGCGCAGCTGGATCCGGCCCACTACCGTAAAGCTGCGCTGGCCCAGCCTGCCCGCGGTGCCGACCTGGATGCGCGAATAATCCTCCAGCACCGACGACATCTTGCCCAGGTCCTTGACGCCCTCGGCATCCTTGACCACCGTGGCGTGGCAGTACTCGCATACCGCCATGACGGAGGCATGCGACTTGAATTGAACCGGCGCGCCGCAGCTTGGGCAGGAGACGTTCTGCATGGACCGCGGTTTAGCCGATCAGCTTCTTGAGCAGCTCGGCCTTGGTGCCGTCGTAGTCGGCTTGCGAGATCAGTCCCTTGTCGAGCAGGCCCTTGAGCTTTTGCAGTCGGTCCTCGATCGATTCGGCGGCCGGCGCGGCGGCTGGCGTGGCAGCGGGTTGGGGCGGCGTGTATGCGCCCGCCAGGCCCTGGGCCATGGTCTGCCCGATCGCCATCCCAGCCCCGATGCCGGCGCCGATGCCGGCGATGCCGCCTTCGTTCTGCGCTGCCAGCGGAATGCTGCTCGCGACCTGGAACTGGGTGAAGCCACCCATCTTCTCGGCCGACAGGCCGCCCTTCATGCCGGCCGCGATGCGCTCGTCGAGCGACGCCTGCAGTTCTTCCGGCAGGCTGACGCTGGTGACGTTGAATTCGTCCAGATCGATGCCGTAGCGCGCGAACGCGGCCACCAGGTCGCTCCTGACCTGCTGCGCCATCAGCGTCTGGTTGGCGGCCATATCCAGGAACGGGATCTGCGATGCGCCCAGCGAGTTGGCCATGGTCGCGAGCAGGATCGAGCGTAGCTGGTCTTCGACCTGATCGCGCGCATAGGCTTCACGCGTGCCGCTGATCTCGGTGAAGAACTTGCGCGCGTCCGCGATGCGGTACGAATAGATGCCGAAGGCGCGCACGCGGATCATGTCGAAGTCCTTGTCGCGGATCGTGATCGGCTGCGCCGTGCCCCACTTGCGGCCGGTCTGCACGCGGGTGCTGAAGAAGTACACGTCCGACTTGAACGGCGAGTCGAACAGCTTATCCCAGTTCATCAGGTTGGTCAGCACCGGCAGCGTCTGGGTAGTGAGCTTGTGGGTGCCGGGTCCGAACACGTCGGCGATGCGGCCTTCATTGACGAACACCGCCACTTGCGATTCGCGCACGATCAACACACCGCCATTCTGGATCTCGAAATCCTGCATCGGGTAGCGCCAGGCGAGCACACCATCGACCTCCTCGTTCCACTGGAGGACGTCAATAAACTGCTTCTTGATGAACGAGCCGAATGACATGGTAGGTCTCCGTGTATGGAAGATGGTTCAGGAAATGCAGCCTGCGTTGACGAAGCCGATCGCCAGCGAGATCGAGCCCAGCAGGCCGCCGAATGCCCGGTTGTCGGCCTCGATCTGGTCCTTCGACATGCGCAGCAGGGAGGTGGTGACCGCGAACACCAGCACCTGCACCACCATGGCGCCGAAGGCCCAGAGCGCGAATTCGTAATAGCCGAGGGTATGCAGCAGGGCCGAGGCGATCGTGATCGAAAAGCCGATCAGGGCGCCGCCCAGCGACAGTGCGGCGGCGCAGTTGCCCTGGCGGATCAGCAGGACCTCGTCATACGGAGTGACGCGGACGTAAATCACGAAAAACACCAAAACCAGCGCGGCAGCCGTTAAAAGATGCAGCAGATAGTTTACGATGGCGGGCAAGATGTTCTCCTGAGAAATAGTCAGAATGACAGCACAGGGCGATCTTAGAGCAAAAGAGACTTGATGACCAAAAAAATTCTTATCCTGTCGGTATTTGTTGTCGCGTCCTGTGGACTGGCCTACGAACTGATCGCCGGCGCCCTGTCGAGCTACCTGCTGGGCGACTCGATCCTGCAGTTCTCGACCATTATCGGCTGCTACCTGTTCGCCATGGGCGTGGGCGCACATTTCTCGAAGTACGTCAACGACGAGGACGTTCTGGCGCGCTTCATCGACATCGAACTGGCGGTGGGCCTGATCGGCGGCGTCTCGGCGGCGCTGCTGTTCATGACCTTCTCGTGGATGACGGCGCCGTTTCGCACGCTGCTGTATGTACTGGTGTTCATGGTCGGCGCGCTGGTCGGCATGGAGGTGCCGTTGGTGATGCGGGCGCTGAACGCGCGCCGCACCGAATTCAATGAGTTGGTCAGCCGCGTGCTGACCTTCGACTACCTCGGCGCGCTGGCCGTGTCGCTGCTGTTCCCGCTGGTGCTGGCGCCATACCTTGGCCTGGTGCGCACCGGCTTTTTGTTCGGGATGCTCAACGTCGGCGTCGCTTTCTGGACCCTGTACGCATTCCGCGCCGAACTGGCCGATGTGGGGGGCAGGGCGCTGCGCGCTTCGGCGGTGATGTTTGCGCTGGTGCTCGGCTTTGCCTTGTCGGACCGGATGGTGGAGTGGGGCGAGCATGGCCTGTTCGGCGACGAGGTGATCTTCTCGACCAGCACGCCGTACCAGCGTCTGGTGGTCACGCGCTGGAAGGATGACCTGCGCCTTTACATCAACGGCAACCTGCAGTTCTCCTCGCGCGACGAATACCGCTACCACGAGGCGCTGGTGCACCCCGCGCTGGCGGCGCTGCCGTGGGCTAAGCGCGTGCTGGTGCTGGGCGGCGGCGACGGCCTGGCGCTGCGCGAGATTCTGCGCTACCCGAACATCGAACAGGTCACGCTGGTGGACCTTGATCCGGCGATGACCAAAGCCTTTGCATCCCGAGCGGAACTGGTCAAGCTCAATCACGGCTCGTTCCACGATCCGCGCGTCAAGGTCATCAACGCCGACGCCGCGATCTGGCTGCAGCAGGCTGACGGCATGTTCGATGCAGCGATCGTCGACTTCCCCGATCCATCCAGCTTCGCGCTCGGCAAACTGTATTCGGTGCCGTTCTACGGGATGCTCAAGAAGCACGTCGCGGCCAACGGGCTGATCGTGGTGCAGTCGACGTCGCCGTTCTTTGCGCCGCACGCCTTCTGGACCATCGATGCCACCCTGCGCGACGTCGGCTTGTCCACCTGGCCGTACCATGCCTATGTGCCGTCGTTCGGCGAGTGGGGCTTCATCCTGGCGTCGCCGCAGGGGCGCTACACGCCCCCAATCAGCTATGCGCTGCCGATGCGCTACCTGAATGCCGAGACCACGCGCGAGATGTTCAGCTTCCCGCCCGACATGCAGCGCAAGGCGATGGCGCCGAACCGTCTGAACACGCAGTCGCTGGTGCGCGAGTTCGAGCAGGACTGGCGCCAGGTGATCCGCTGATGGATCGCCGCTCGTTCATCGCGTGGGGCGGGGCGGCGGGCTTGTCGGCCGTCGGCAGCGCCGCCGGTTTCGCGCGCTGGCAGGAGATTCCCGCGACGGTGCAGTATCCGGGCCGGGACGAAGGGCACTACCTGCGCGACCGCCGCGCCTTGCCAAAGCCGTCGCACGTGGTCGAGACCGACGTGCTGATCCTTGGCTCCGGCGTCGGCGGCCTGTCCGCAGCGTGGAAGTTGAACCGCGAAGGGCACCGGGACTTCTTGATGATCGACGGGCCGCAGCCGTACGGGAACGCGGCCGGCGCGCGCTTTGGCGATCTGGCCTGCCCGACCGGCGCGCACTACCTGCCGCTGCCGTCGCCGGAATCGACCCACGTGCGCCAGATCCTGGCCGACCTGGGCATCATCGAGCGCGATTCGTTCGGCGAGAAGCCATATTACGATGAGCGCTGCATCCTGCACGGACCGGAAGAGCGCCTGCTTTTCAACGGCAAATGGCAGGACGGTTTTTTGCCGACCGAGGGCGTGCCGGCGCACGAGCTGCTTGAACACAAGCGCTTTTTCGCGCAGGTGGAAGAGCTGCGACGCACGCACGGGGCGGACGGGCGGCGGGTATTCGTGTTCCCGACCGTGCATTCGTCGCTCGATCCAGAGTGGCAGGCGCTCGACCGCATTACGCTCAAAGACTGGCTGGAGCGCGAAGGCTACCGCTCGCCGACCCTGCACTGGTACCTGAACTACTGCTGCCGCGACGACTACGGCACGCGCTACGACAAGGTTTCGGCGTGGGCCGGATTGCACTACTACTGCAGCCGCTGGGGGCAGGCCGCCAATGCCGGCAACGGCGCATGGCTGACATGGCCCGGCGGACTGGCGCCGCTGGCCGAGGCGATGGCTACGCATTCCGGCGTTAAGCGTATGGCGGGGACGGCGGTATCGCTTCGGCGTACGCAGGCCGGTATCGAGGCGCTGTGTTTTACGCTCGAAGGCGGCGTACCGCAAACCTTTGTGGCGCGGGCGCGCAAGGCGATCTGCGCCATACCAGTGTACGTGGCGGCGCGTGTGGTCGAGGATATCGGCGCATACGGCTTCGACCCCAAGCGGCACATACCGGCCTACGCGCCGTGGATGGTGGCGAACTTCCTGATGAAGGACTTCCCGCGCGAACGGGAAGGCGCGCCGCTTTCGTGGGACAACGTGGCCTACCAGGAGCCGGGGCTGGGCTACGTGGTCTCCACGCACCAGGACATCAGCGTGCGGCCGCCCGAAAAGACAGTGTTCACGGCCTACGTGGCGCTTTCGGACCGCACGCCTGAAGAGGCGCGCAAGTGGCTGATGAAAGCGGGCGCCGACGAGCTGGTCGAACTGGCGAGCGTGGACCTGAAAACTGCGTACGGCTGGCGCTTCGCGCCCTGCGTGGAGCGCGTGGACATTACGCTGCGCGGGCACGCGATGGCGGCGCCATTGCCGGGGTTTCGCAGTAACGAAGGATTGAAGGCATTGCGCGAAGCCGATGGGCCGATCCTGTTCGCGCATGCGGACCTGTCGGGGTTTTCGGTGTTTGAAGAGGCGGCGTGGTGGGGAATTCGTGCTGCCGAGCGGGCGATGGCTTAGAACGAGTAACTAAAGTCCTGATTGACGTGAAAATAACATTCGTCGTAACCGAACCTTGACAGACGGCCGCAACCGGCCAGGAACGACGTTTGCCCAGTCTTCCCCGGCCTGACGCTACTCCTGCGAGGATCGTTGAATATATCTGGAACTGCAAGATTTGGAGAGTAATCGCACACGTAGAACCGCGTAGAATCGATAGCGAATTGGAAATTAATCGTTAGCAAAATCGTGTTCGAATTAATCGTGACTACGGAGCCATAATGAGACATGTGCTGAATGCGTTGCTTCTATCTTTAACGTTTAGTGCATTCGCGCACGGCGCAGAGAATGAGCGCTGGAATGCCTCCTGGGCCGCCGTGCCCGATTCCCCAGGCCCGGCGCTGAAAGCCCAAACGATCCGACAAGTGGTCCGGAACACCATCGCCGGGTCGAAAATCCGCATTCGACTGTCCAACCTGTACGGCACCGCTCCTGTCAGCATTGGTCCTGTGCATCTGGGCGTGGACGCTGGCGGCGGGCAAGTACAATCGGGCACCGATCATACGCTGACGTTCGCTGGCGGGCCGAAAGTGACGATCGCTGCCGGCGAGAGCGTGCTGAGCGATCCCGTCGACATGGAGGTGCCAGCTTTACGCAACCTCGTGATTAGTATGTACCTGCCCACCCAAGTGACCGTGTCGACCATTCACGGCGCCGGGATGCAGACCGCGTTCATGACGACTGACGATCTTGGTGCTGCGCAGAGTTTTTTCGCGGAGCAGACCGACGACAGCCGCTACTTCTTGACCGACGTTGAGGTCGTTCCTTCCGGCGAAGCACGTACCTTTGTCGTGCTGGGGGATTCGATTGCCGATGGAATCGGATCCGGGATCGACCACAACGCTCGCTGGACCGATGCACTGGCGCAGCGCATGCAGGGGAACCCCAGCCTCGCACAGATCGCGATCCTGAACGCGGGCATTGCCGGCAATCGTCTGCTGAACGATGCGTCCAAACCCTTCGTCGGCCCAAGCGCGCTGTCGCGTTTCCAGCGGGACGCGCTGGACAAGCCAGGGGTACATTGGATCCTAATGCATCAAGGAATCAACGACATTGCAGCCTCGCACATGCTGCCCAGCGCGAAGGAACAGGTGTCGGTTGAACAGATTATCGAGGGGATGAAGACGCTGGCTGCGCGCGCGCGGGAAAGCGGGGTGAGGATCTGGGCGGGTACCTTATTGCCCTTCGAAGGTACCAAACGCTTCTACTCCGAAGCGGCCGAGGCCAAACGCCAGGCGGTCAATACGTGGATTCGCAACTCTGGCGCATTTGATGTGGTTGTCGACTTCGACCTGGCCCTACGGGATCCGGCCCATCCGGGCCGGCTTCGCCCAGACTTGGACAGCGGCGATCATCTTCATCCTAACGAAGCCGGCTACAGATTGATGGCAGAGACGATCGATCTGCACATGCTCGGAGTGGAACTGCGGCCGAATAATCCGGGTTGAACGGCTGCTGGGCGCTGATGATTTACTTTGGCGGCGTCGCTTCACCCGTCAGTGTCGCCACGAACAGTTCCCGTTCATTTTCAACGATGCGGTCGACCGTGCGCTCGTCCAGCCCCAGGGCGTCAAGCACGAACGCCGATAACTGCAAGCTCGCTTCCAGCGTCTCCGGCACCACCACGCTCGCGCCGGCCTGTTTGAGCGCACGCGCATGCTTTTCGTCGCGCGAGCGCACGAACACCGGCACGTGCGGGAACTCGCGCCGGATGCCGCGCACCGCTTGCAGGGCCGATGCCGGATGGTCCATCGTCAGCACGATCGCCCGGGCGTTACCCGCGTGCACGCGGCGCAGCAGCTCCGAGCGGGAAGCATTGCCGAAGTAGACCGGCAGCCCTTGTTTGTGCAGCTTGGACACCTGCTTGGCATTGATCTCGAACGCGACGTACTCGATCCCCTGTTCGGTCAGCAGCTTGGCCAGATGCTGGCCGACGCGCCCAAAGCCGGCGATGACGATCCGCCCGGATGCCGGTTCGAGCTGTGCGTCATCCAGGCTCGTCACATGTTCGTGTTCGGCCTTCTCCGACTTTTCCCCAAGCGAGCGTCCGACACGCGCGAGCAGGGGAGTGATGAACAGCGACAGGCCGACCGCCAGCATCACGCGCGCGCCCAGTCCAGGATCGAGGAGTTTTTGCGAGACCGCGTAGCCGACCACGATGAACGCGAATTCGCCGCCCTGGCCGAGCAGCAGGCCGCCTTCGAGCGCGCGGCCCCAGGGCAGCCGGCCGGCGCGAAACAGCAGCGCCACGACCAGTGCCTTGAGCAGCACCAGTCCAATCACCGCTTCGCACAGCCACAGCGGCGCCTGCATGATCTGGCGTGCGTCCATGCCCATCCCGACCGTCATGAAGAACAGGCCCATCAGCAGCCCTTTGAACGGCTCGACCATCAGTTCGACTTCGTGCTTGAACTCGGTCTCCGCGATCAGGAGGCCCGCGATCAGCGCGCCAAGCGCCATCGACAGCCCGGCCGCCGCCGACAGGCTGGCGATGCCGAAGGTCGAGAGCAGGATCAGCGCCATGAACACGTCCGGCTGGCGCTGGCGCGCAAAGGCGCGAAACAGCGGGTGGATCACGCGCCCGCCAACGAGGTAGATGAGCGCGATCGCGGCGCCGGCCTTGAGCATGGTGAAGAGGGCCAGCATCGCTACGTTTTCATGCCCGCCGCCGCCCAGCGCGCCGATCAGGATCAGGATCGGCACCACGGCCAGGTCCTGCAGCATCAGCACCGCGAACGCGGCCTGGCCGAGCGGGCTGCCGGTTGTGTGCTGTTCGCTCATCAGCTGCATGACCACGGCGGTGGACGAGAGCGACAGCACCAGGCCGAGGATCACCGCGGCTTCCGGCGGTTCACCGAGCAGGTAGACCGCCCCGCCGATCAGCAGGGCGCTGGCCAGCACCTGGAGGCTGCCGGCGCCAAAGACCCAGCGCCGCATCGCCCACAGGCGCGCGGCGGACAGTTCGAGTCCGATCATGAACATCAGGAACAGCACGCCCAGTTCGGCCAGCATCGACACGCCGCCACCGCTGGGGAAGGTCAGGAAGCCGAGCAGCGGGTAGTGCGGCGCCAGCAGCACCAGACCGTACGGGCCGACCAGCGCGCCGACCGCGAGAAAGCCGAGCACCTGGTTGATGCGCAGACGCTGCAGCGTGGGAATGAGGATGCCGGCGAGGGTGAGAAATAAAAGAATTTCTCGAATGAAGGGGAATGCGTGTTGCTCTTGCACTGTGTCGGGCCCTTGTGATTGTTTGACAAGCGGTCCATTTTATAACGTTGCTTACCAAACTCCGCGTTTTTGCGCAGGGCGCTACACTGTTCCTTCGATGTATCCGAATCTACAGGAGGAGTCTATGCAAACGACATGGGTATTGGCCGCGGACGGCTACCGCGCGCGCATTTTCGAATGGTCGGCGGATCAGCATCTGCACGAGGTCGAGGACATGGTCAACCCCAAGGGCCGGATGAAGAACGAGGACATCAATGCCGAGCCGCAGGACCGCTTTTACGGCAAGGGCGCGCAGGCCCCGAGCGACACCTACGAACCGGACGTGACGCCGGTTAAGAAAGAGGTGGAACGGTTCTCCGAGACGGTTGCGCGCGAGCTCGACAAGGCGCGCAACGAACATCGCTTTGACAAGCTGTGCGTGATTGCCGCGCCCGAGATGCTGGGCCTGCTGCGTGAAAACATGACGAAGGAAGTGCAGCAGATGGTCGAAGAGGAAATTCCGAAGGATATTTCCTGGTTCGAGGGCCATCAGGTGGAGGAGTACCTGCGCCAGCGGCCGCATTAGGCCTGCGGCCACCGGGCAGCATCATCATCCTGCGCGCCGGTGGCCCACCGTTGCGTTGACCAGTTCCTCGTACTCGGCGTCCTTGACGCCACGCGCCTGGGAATACCGGTCCAGTGCGCTGTCCAGCCCAGGGAGCAGCAGCGCGCGTTCGCTGCCCATGGCGCTGTAGCCCGGCCGCGGCGCGCGGTATTGGCAGGCGCTGCTCGGCTGGGCCTGTAACCGGCTGGCATCGATGCCGGCCCGTTCGGCGGCCCGCAAGGCCAGTTCCGCCCAGGTGACCGGATGCCCGTTCGAGAGGTGCCACACGCCGCTTTCGCCATCGACCGCCAGGTCCAGGCACGCGTTCACCAGGTCGGGAACGTAGGTGGGCGAGACGGTCATGTCGCTGGCGGCAACGAAAGGTGTGCCACGTTCCAGCGCGCACAAGGCCTGCGTCACGAAGTTGTGGCTGTCCCACGGCCCGAAGAAGGCGCTGCTGCGCACGACCAGAGCGTTCGGGTGCCGGTCGAGCACGCTTGCCTCCGCTTCGGCCTTGCTCCTGCCATAGACGTTGAGCGGGGAGACCCGGTCCGATTCGACGTAGGGCGCGTCGCGCTTGCCGTCGAACACCAAATCGCTTGAAAACGTGGTCAGGTGCACGCCGTGGCGTGCGCACGCGGCAGCCAGGATCGCCGGGCCGAGCGTGTTTTCGCGGAAGCACAGGTCCGGTTCGCGCTCCGCGTCGTCGACGCGCACGTAACCGGATGCATTGATGACTGCCCATGGCTGGTACTGTTCCAGCGCCCGTTCCACGGCGTTGGCGTCGGCAATGTCCATGTCCTGCCGGGACAGCAGGCGGCAGGCTAGGTTGCGCTCCTTGCAAATGCGTGCAAATGCGCGGCCCAGGGTGCCGGTGGCGCCAATGACCAGGATTGGCGCGGCCGGGGCGCGGACCAGGTGGTGCGGGTCTGCGGGAATCGAGGTCAGCGCGGCGGGCGTTGCCACGGGCGGGCACAAGAAGCGTCCCGGGCGGCGCCACCAGCCCTGGCCGTGCAGGGCCGGGTGTGACAACGCGCTCCCTGCCGACAGCTCGCGCATCATCTTGGCAAGCGCGGTGGGGCGCGGTGCGGGCGATCGCACATCGAACGGCCCCGGTTCGTAATAGCCGTGGCACTGGGTGACCAGGCAGTTCCAGTCGAACGAGCCGAGCAGCGACCATACCGTGACCGCGCGCACGTCCGCCCCGTTGTCGCGCGCCCGCCGGGCCGCTTCCCAGATTTCGCGCAGCCAGCGCAACTGGTCTTCGCGGGTGGCGTCGATGTGCGCTTCGGTGACGGCCAGCGGCAGGCGATAGCGGTCCCATGCCTCCTGCAGCAGCGGCCCGATGCCCGGCGTCGGCGTGGCCAGCGCGCGCGAGGCTTCGATGTCCGCGCATGGCCGGTCGCCGGCGGTGCCGCGGCGGTTGGCTGGATAGCGTTGCGGGCGGTGGTCGAGCCAGCGTTCGCTCGTGACGTAGTAGTTGGCGCCGATGATGTCCGGCGGGCAGGGGTTGTCGCGGAACCAGAGAAATTCGGCTGCGTCGATGCCGGTGCCGGTGAGGTAGTCCCACAACGTATGTTCAGGATCGACCTTGCCGCACAGCAGATCCCACGCCAGCCAGCGCCGCTCATTGTAAAAATCGGCTACGTGCGCCAGTTCGGGCGTGCTGTAGGTCTTGCCGAGGTCGTCGGTCTGCACCAGCTTGGCGTTCGGGTTGGTTTGGCGAATCGCGCGCATCGACAGCACGACCGCGCGGCACTGGTTGAGCAGGGTCTGCACAAACGTGCGGTCGTCATGCCCGTGCGGATACCACACGCCATACAAGCCGGAAAAGCGGGCTGTGGTGCAGGGTTCGTTGACGGGCGTGTAATACTCGAGCCAGGGGTAGCGCGCGGCGACGGCAGCCGCGTAGGCGGCCAGTTGCGTCGCGAAGTCCGGGTCGATCAGGCTGGTGTGACGCGGGCCGCTGCCGTGGTGGACCAGTCCCGCGATCGGCGTTACGCCAGCGTCGCGAAGGGCCGTGAGGCGCGCATCGGCCCAGCTCCAGTCGGCGCTGGCCAGCCCGTCCGGCGCGGTGCGTTCCCACAGGATAGGGTAGCGGATCGCGCGGATGCCGAGCGAGGCGAAGCGGGCGATATCGTCAAGGCGCGTGGCGTGCCCGTTCCTGTCGAGTTGGGAAAAATAGGTGTCGCGCACCCGGTTGACGGTGCATTCGAGGCCGCCCCACAGTTCGAGCGGGTGCGGCGGGGGATTCTTGCTTGGTTGTGACTGCATAAGACCTGCCGTTTCCTGATTTCTTGACGCCAAAACATTTCCTTAGAGCGAGCTCGACCGGCGAAAGTTCGCGCTGAACCGGGCCCCAAAGGCGGTTGACAGCGCCGCGCCAACCTGTAACCATGCGATCCATGAATTTTTTGAACCCGCATCCTCTCCTTTTCCCATGGTGGCGCCGCTGACTGCGGCGCTACTGGACAGGATGTGACATTCAGCGAACGCCGCCTCGATTCGGGTGGCGTTTTGTCTTTTCGCGCGCAGCAGGATCGAGGCATAGATAAGGAAACTCGATGAGCTCGCAAGACATTTCTGCTGTTCCCGCTCCGGTCATCCTGACCGGGGATCGCCCCACCGGCCCGCTGCACCTGGGCCATTTCGTCGGCAGCCTGCGCAACCGCGTGGCCTACCAGCATCACTACCGGCAGTTCGTCATGCTTGCCGACGCGCAGGCCCTGACCGACAACATGGATGACCTCGGTAAGGTACACCGGAACGTGGTGGAGGTGGCGCTCGATTACTTGGCCGCTGGCATCGACCCGGCCAAATCGAAGATCCTGATCCAGTCCCAGATTCCCGAACTGGCCGAGCTGACCTTTTACTACCTGAACCTGGTCACCGTCGCGCGCCTGGAGCGCAACCCGACGGTGAAGGAAGAAATCCGCCTGCGCGGCTTCGAGCGTGATATTCCCGCGGGCTTTTTGACCTACCCGGTCAGCCAGGCGGCGGACATCACCGCGTTCAAGGCGAGCATCGTGCCGGTGGGCGAAGACCAGATCCCGATGCTCGAGCAAACCAACGAGATCGTGCGGCGTTTCAACCGCGTGGCGGGGCAGGACATCCTGGTCGAGTGCCGGGCGCTGGTGCCGGAAGTGGGGCGCCTGCCTGGGATCGACGGCAAGGCCAAGATGAGCAAGTCGCTCGGCAATACGATCAACCTGGGAGCGTCGGCGGACGAGATCCGCGCCGCGGTGAAGATGGTGTACACCGATCCGCTGCACCTGCGCGTGTCCGACCCCGGGCACCTGGAGGGCAATGTCGCCTTCATCTACCTCGATGCGTTCGACCCGGACAAGGAGGGCCTGGCCGAGATGAAGGCGCATTACGTGCGCGGCGGCCTGGGCGACAGCGTGGTCAAGAAACGGTTGGAGGGCATCTTGCAGGAGCTGCTGGCGCCGATCCGCGCACGGCGCGAGGAATTTGCCAAGGACAAAGGCTACGTGATGCAGGTGCTCAAGGAAGGCACGGCCAGGGCGCGCGAAGTGGCGGCCAGCACGGTCGACGAGCTGCGCCGGGGGCTGGGGTTGTCATACTTCTGACGCACTGGCGCGCGCAGGCGGCCCCGGTCAGGGCGCTGCGCGTTTTCGGTTACCGGCTCGCACATATATGCCACGGATTGCCGGGTCGCTGTTCGTTTGCAAATGCAACAGATGTGCGTGTGAAATCTTGCACCAAGCCGACATGCTAGAGCGCCCATAGGGGCGGCTGGCTGGACCGTAAACGCGGAAAGGACTTGGGTCAGGTCTATTGCATGTGATTGAGCGAGGACCAAGGGAGGGAAGACGGCTAGCAACAACCGTGACGTCAGCAAAATCGAGTACGAGCTGGCTATACCAGCTGACCTTCGTACTTCTTCTGCTGAACGTTTGTAAACTAATGAGCGAGCACGCGAGCAGAATGTCAAATTCGACAACTTGGCCGCCTGTCTACCTGTTGCTTTATTGCCCGGTCTACCAAGCAAGGCCGTGCAGCTCGTCGCGCGGCACAATGCTCCACTTCGGCACGTAGGGTGGATCGCCACAATTGCTGGCCTGCCTGATGATTTCGACGCTGATCAGCACCCCGCCGCCAGTAGCTCCCCACCAGATCACCCTTCTGCCGCACAGGCCCTACGCCCATCCAATTTATTGCAGTTCAAGAATTTGCTTAGTTTATAATAATTCTCGATATCACTTGTCGGGAGATTAACATGATCCTTGAAACTTTGGGTTTTACCAAGGCTGTTGAGATGGCAACACCTTTGGCAAAAAAAATCTTCTCATCTAAGATCCAACCGATAATCGAGAAGAAGATTGCTTCGTTTTTGAAAGACAAAGCAGCAATTCGAAAGTTTGAGACAACTTCGGTTCAGTACTTAGCGCAAATTGCCGGGAAGTGCTCAACGATGAATACTATTGCGTTTCAAAATGCACCGAAGAAGCTTGAGGATCTCTATGTGCCTCTAACATTAAAATCTGATGGTCGATCGCAAGAAATTAAAATTGATGGATCTGCTGATATCTTTAAGGACTTTAATCACGTTCTAGTTAATGATACCGCCGGGATGGGAAAATCCACTTTAGCAAAGAGAATCATGCTAAATGTGATTGCGGAAGGGTCTTATATTCCTGTATTCATAGAACTGCGCCAAATTGAGGATAAATCTATAGCTCATCAGATTAAAGAGTACTTTGGATTGCCAACTGAAGTATCGGATGATGTCCTAAACGAGTTGCCTTTACTTTATGTGTTTGATGGCTTGGATGAGGTGCCAGGCAACAAAAAGAAAGAAGTGATAAAGCATCTAAAGATATTCGTTGAGTTCGCAATTGCCTCAAGGATACTCATTACTTCAAGGCAAGAAACCTATCTTTCTGAGTTTTATAGTTTTTCCAAATATTCAATTAAACGATTGGATAAAGAAGAGGCGTATAATCTTCTAAAGAATTATGATCCTGCTGATGAGGTTGCCGACAAGCTTATTTCAAGCTTGGAGGACAATGAAAGTCGTGATTTGCACGACTTTTTAGCTACGCCGCTTTACGTTTCCCTACTTTTTTGTGCTTATCGACATAAAACCGTTATACCACGAAGGAAAGATCTGTTTTACTCTCAAGTTTATGATGCTCTTTTTGAGTCACATGATCTGAGCAAAGAGGTTGGTTACGTTCGGCCGAAGTATTCAGGACTTGACTCCGCTGAATTTCACACTGTATTACGTCGCTTGGCGTTTTGGTGCCTGAAGAATAACGGCCGGCTTGAGTTCGAAAAGGATAAGCTCGCGATTGTCATGGCAGAGCTACTTGGCAAGATTTCTGGAATTAAGGCAAGTGCACCAAATTTTGTGAAAGATTTGACATCGACGGTTCCACTTTTTGTTCAAGAAGGACCAACGATTCGATGGTCTCATAAATCGTTGATGGAATATTTCGCGGCAATGTTTATTTGTTCCGATACTAAGGAAAAGCAAAAATCAGCATTGATTAGTCTTTTTAAGGGCGAGAATGTTCATGATCTTGAGAATGTGTTTGAACTATGCTCTGATATTGATTTTTCGACTTTTCGAGCAACTATTGTAAAAAGAATCCTGGAAGATTTCATTGATTATAGCAGCAGTGCTTATACTGCAATAACCAACAAAAGGATACATAAGGCTTCGGTTGCTGAGCGTGTGAGAATGATGTTCGGGTTAAAGCTCGGATTTCAGATTCTAAATGTAGACGGATTGGACGGAAAAACTATATTTGACGATTTTTTTGGCAATGAAAAATATCGCAAGCAGGTTTTGGGGAAGAATCCTGGAAAGCGTTGGACATATAATGAAGGCTTGGTTGGCGTGCAAAAAAAACACTTGCTTTATTTATCGCGCGGAGAAAATGAGTCAGGATATGTGTTGCGAATAATGGAAAAGAAATTGCCTGCGCTATTTGAAAGATTTAAATATTCCGCCGGAGATTTTGCTGAGGGAAAATTATCAGGCCTCGAAACCAATCACTTCTATATAATCAACGACGATCCCAAGTCCGTACTTAACTCATCGAAAAACTTTTTAACGGTAAATAAAATTATTGGACAGTTCCAACATTCATTCTTGATTGGAGAGGAAGTCATCGCAGAGCTGGGGAAAATTAATTCTGACGAAAGCAACGGAGTTGATGACTTACTTGATCTGGTTTAAATATTGATGTTTCTTAGGGGATTGCCGGGGTTTCTTTGCTTATGGCAGGATGTGACATTCAGCGAACGCCGCCTCGATTCGGGTGGCGTTTTGTCTTTTCGCGCGCAGCAGGATCGAGGCATAGATAAGGAAACTCGATGAGCTCGCAAGACATTTCTGCTGTTCCCGCTCCGGTCATCCTGACCGGGGATCGCCCCACCGGCCCGCTGCACCTGGGCCATTTCGTCGGCAGCCTGCGCAACCGCGTGGCCTACCAGCATCACTACCGGCAGTTCGTCATGCTTGCCGACGCGCAGGCCCTGACCGATAACATGGATGACCTCGGTAAGGTACACCGGAACGTGGTGGAGGTGGCGCTCGATTACTTGGCCGCTGGCATCGACCCGGCCAAATCGACGATCCTGATCCAGTCCCAGCTTCCCGAACTGGCCGAGCTGACCTTTTACTACCTGAACCTGGTCACCGTCGCGCGCCTGGAGCGCAACCCGACGGTGAAGGAAGAAATCCGCCTGCGCGGCTTCGAGCGTGATATTCCCGCGGGCTTTTTGACCTACCCGGTCAGCCAGGCGGCGGACATCACCGCGTTCAAGGCGAGCATCGTGCCGGTGGGCGAAGACCAGATCCCGATGCTCGAGCAGACCAACGAGATCGTGCGGCGTTTCAACCGCGTGGCGGGGCAGGACATCCTGGTCGAGTGCCGGGCGCTGGTGCCGGAAGTGGGGCGCCTGCCTGGGATCGACGGCAAGGCCAAGATGAGCAAGTCGCTCGGCAATACGATCAACCTGGGAGCGTCGGCGGACGAGATCCGCGCCGCGGTGAAGATGGTGTACACCGATCCGCTGCACCTGCGCGTGTCCGACCCTGGGCACCTGGAGGGCAATGTCGCCTTCATCTACCTCGATGCGTTCGACACCGACAAGGAGGGCCTGGCCGAGATGAAGGCGCATTACGTGCGCGGCGGCCTGGGCGACAGCGTGGTCAAGAAGCGGTTGGAGGGCATCTTGCAGGAACTGTTGGCGCCGATCCGCGCGCGGCGCGAGGAATTTGCCAAGGACAAAGGCTACGTGATGCAGGTCCTCAAGGAAGGCACGGCCAAGGCGCGCGAAGTGGCGGCGCGCACCGCCGATGAGCTGCGCCGGGGGCTGGGGTTGTCGTACTTCTGACGGATTGACCTTTGCGTGTCAGCGGCGGGTGGCGTCAATGAATGCGTTTGATATTTTCAATTGCGCAATTTATTGATTGGTGGCAGCCTTCGGTGGTCGACAAACTGAAAGGAGCTTCCGATGGCCAACGGTCTGCGCCGCACCGAACAGTGGATGCGATTCTTTCTTTGGCTGGTTGCGTTCGCTTTTGCCGCCTTCCTGATTGGACTGGGCGGCAAAATCGTCGATAACCTGTGGGCCGTGGAAGCTGAGCCGTCGATGGAACAGTTTATCGACACTGCGAAGGCCGAACCGCTGCGCCAAGCCCTTGCCGACGCCGAGAAGACCAGGGAAGAGGCCAGGGAACGGCTGGCCAAGGCCACGCAAAAGCATCAGGAAGCCGAGTCCGACACGGCCGCCGCCCGCGAAACCTTCGACAACTGGGTGGCCACCCGCAGGGTAACCGCGCGGCCCGACCAGGACGCGGAACTGATCGAGCGCACCCGCAAGCTGGACGCGCTCAAGGCAGCCGAGCGTGCGGCATTGGCAACGGTGCAAGCGGAACGGGCGAAGGAACTGGACGCGCGCCACGCCTTCGATCATGCCAGGGGGCAGTTGGATCAGGTCGAAACGCCGGCGTACGAGGCGGCGAACAAGGCGGCGAAGGCCAAGGCGCTGCGGGTGTTCGGTTACCGGCTCGCACTCACATTGCCCTTGCTGGTGATTGCCGGGTGGCTGTTCGCCCGCAAGCGCAACAGCAGCTACTGGCCCTTCGTGTGGGGCTTCATCTTGTTTGCGCTGGTCGCGTTTTTTGTCGAGCTCGTCCCTTACTTGCCGGACTTCGGCGGTTATGTCCGCTACGGCGTGGGGGTGCTCGTGACCGTTGTCGTCGGGCGCTATGCGATCCAATGGCTCCAGGCTTACCTGGAACGGCAGCGTGCCGCCGAAGCGCTGCCCGAGCCGCAGCGGCGCGGCAAGCTGCGCTATGATGAGGCGATGGCGCGGCTGGAACACCAGGTTTGCCCCGGTTGCGAGCGCAAGGCTAACCTGTCGAACGAACATCTGGACTTTTGCCCGCACTGCGGCATCGGCCTGTTCGACCGCTGCAACCGATGCTCTACACGCAAGAATGCGTTCGCGCGCTTTTGTTTTTCGTGCGGGGCACCGGCCAACGCCACTCTCATGGACTAAAGTACGCTTAACAAAACCTCTCGCCGTACCGCGAACAGATGAGCGAACAGATGGAATCGCGTATCGAAAAACTTGAGGACGATCTGGCAGCCATGAAGGCCGACTTGGCGGTCATGCGATCGAACTACGTGACGAAAGAGGATCTTCACAAGGAGATCGATGGTGTTCACAGGGAGATCGAGGGTGTTCGCAACGATGTTCGTAAGGAGATCGGGGACGTTCGCAAGGAGATCAACAATCAGACGTGGAAGCTGGTCACGTTTGTCTGCGGCTTCGGCACAGCGCTTGTCGCGGCTACCTACTTCATAGCATCACAAGTCAAGCCATAACGCTGTTGCTCAATGCGGCGCTCCCCGGTTTGATCCACGGCCGCTAAGGTGAACGCCCAAGGCTAAAGCCGAGAAAATGGCTCCAAGGGCACAAAGTGCAGTCCAGCCAGCGAATTCCCATGCAACGCTCGCGCCAGCCGAACCAAGCGCACTGCCTAAAAACATACCGCACATCATGATGGCGTTCAAGCGGTTACGCGCTTCCGGGCGAAGCGCCTGGATGACGTGCTGGTTCGAAACCTGTGAGCCCTGCGCGCCAAAATCGAGCAGCACGACGCCGACTATCAGTCCAGCGACCGAGCCCCAAACACCAAAGATCAACCAGGACACGAGCATCGCGGCACTCGCAAGCCCAATCACAAAATGAGGCCCCCTGCGGTCGGCGATTTTGCCGGCAAAGGGCGCGAACAGCACCCCGACCGCGCCGATGATGCCGAACAGGCCGGCAATGTCCGCGCCGAGATGGTAGTGGGTGTCCAAATGCAGTGCCAGCGTGGTCCAGAGGGCGCTGAACGAGCCGAACACGCACGCCTGAGTCATGGTCGCAATTCGCAGTTTCGGCTCCTCGCGCCAAAGAGCAGCCAGAGACCCGAGGAGTTCGCCATACCTCGCCTTCGTTTTCGGTGGGCTTGTCGGAAGGGCGACAGCGAGCACCAGACCGACCAGGATAGCCAGTATCAATCCTAGCCAGAACATGGCGCGCCAGCCGTAGTGGACGGCAACGACCCCGGCAAGCGCGCGGCCAAACAGGATGCCGCAAAGAAGGCCGCTCATCACAATGCCGATGGTGGCTCCGCGTCGATTAGGCGCTGACAACTCCGCCGCAAACGGCAGGATCTGCTGCACTACACTCGTGGACACGCCGACAAGCGCGGATGCAATTACGAGTAACCACGCGCTGGGCGCGAGGGCAACAGCGGCCAGCGACAAGGCAAGCGCAGCGAACTGAATGACGATCAGGCGCCGTCGTTCAATGCGATCGCCAAGCGGAACAAGAAGCAGCAGCCCCAAGGCATAGCCGAGCTGGGTCGCGGTTGGCACAAATCCCGTCACAGACCGCTGGTCGGGAAAGGAACTGCCGATAATGCCAAGCATGGGCTGGTTGTAATAAATGTTCGCGACCGTCATGCCGCATGCGATCGCCATTATTAAGGTCAATCCAAAGCTTATCGATGTGGCTGGTACAGGTGGGCTTGCCTGGTCGCCGGAAGCGGTAACCACGTTTGAAATCTTGTTCAGGGTTCTCTCCAGCTAACTCATGCGCGAAAGTGATCGTCGCTAGCCAAATCAAATGCTTGCGATCACGTTCCTAGTGCACATTTCCTACTAAAAGGAGGCTGAATATAGGAGCTGGCTCTGATGCAGTCTAGTGCTCGATTTTCATCGATGCGTTGCGTGCTGCGCAACGCTAACCGCCAGGATTTGCGTCACTGGAAGCGGCAATCAGGTTGCGGACGATGGCGAACCGCCATATCATGACCCTATGGAAGACCGTGTCGAAAAACTTGAGGACGATCTGTCGGCCGTGAAGTCCGACGTGGCAGTCATACGTTCGAACTACGTAACCAAAGAGGATCTTCACAGGTCGAACGAGGGTATTCACAGGTCGATCGAGGGTCTTAACAGGTCGATCGAGAATCTTCACAAGTCGATCGAGGGGCTTTACAAGGAGATCAACACTCAGACTTGGAAGCTTGTCACCTTTGTCTGCAGCTTCGGCACAGCGCTTGTGGCGGCTACGTACTTCATAGTCTCACATGTCAAGCCATAACTTCGCGCTCCCCTAACAACCAAAGCCCCGGCGCCTCCTGAGCCCTCACCAGGAGCCGCATTCCAGCGCTCGCTTTCTGCTAGCATCATGCTCTAACCGCAACAGAGTCGAACCCGGGGAGGGCAGGAGCAGTGATGAGACATCTGCAGATTTATCGCTTCATCGCAGAAGTCGCGCGCCATGGTTCTCTTCGCAAGACTGCCGATCGTCTTCACATCACACCATCGGCATTGACTCGAAAAATTCAAGACTTTGAAGAGGAACTGGGGACACCGGTTTTTGAGCGACTACCCCATGGCATGCGCTTGAATGCGGCTGGAGAACTTCTCCTACGCCACATCCAGGATCAGAGCGCGGATTTCGAGCGGCTGCGCACTCAACTTTCGGACCTCGCAGGCATCCGCCGAGGCCATATCAAGTTGGCCTGTGCCCAAGCCTTTATTGATAGCGTTTTGCCAGACGAAATTGCAGCATATCGGGCGCAGTTTCCGCATGTGTCGTTCTCAGTGGAAGTCCGTGACAACCTCCTGGGCATTAGCGCATTGGCGAACTACGAGGCGGACCTTGCGTTACTGATTGACCCGCCACCTTCCGCAGACATGAGGGAGCTGCTTGTCAAAAAACAGCCCCTCTGCGCAGTGGTGAGCAGATCCCATCCATTGGCGCACATGGAGTCGGTCCGCCTTCGTGACGCCTTTAAGTACCCCATTGCCATGCCCGGCCAATCGCTTGCCCTGCGTACGCTGCTGGACGAAGCGATCTATCGGCACCAGCTTCAGCCTGAGGTAGCAGTGGAATCCGGTTCACTCGAGTTTCTTCGCAACTTTGTTCTTCGAGAATCCGCTGTCACCTTCCTGGCGACGAGTGCAGTACCGCGTGCGGACGAGCGCCTTTGCGCCAGGCCTGTCAGCACGCTGGACATCGATCCCATCAAGGTAGTCCTTGGACAGCTCAGAGGAAGGACTCTTTCAATCGCGGCCGAGAAGTTTGCGGAACAACTAAGCAATCACTTGTCCGACCTGACGGGGTACTAGTTCAAGCCTTCAAATCCGCGGGCACCTTGCCGCCGTTCTCGGCCACCTTGTGCATCACCTGCTTGTGCAGCCAGATGTTCATCGCAGCCGAGTCGTTGGTGTCCCCCGTGTAGTGCAGCTCGGCCGCCAGTTGCTTGCGTGCTTGCAGGCTGCTGTCGAGCCCGAGCAGTTTAAGCAGGTCGACGATCGAGGTCCGCCAGTTCAATTGCTGCCCTGACTGCTTCTGCTTGTTGTCCAGGATTTCTTCGACGTTCACCTGTTGCACCGGCGTTTGCGGCTGTTGTGCCTGCGGCTGCTGCGCCTGCGGTTGCTGCGCTGGCTGCGCAGGGGGCTGAACATTCTGCTGTCCGCCGGGGGCTGCCGCCGGCGCCGCCTGGGTTGCTGCGGGATGACCTGCCGGGAAAATCTTGTGGAAGATATCGCTGAGAATACTCATACTTGCCCTCAAGAAAATTGGTTAGTGACGTCGCTGCTGCATGCCTTGCGCAATGTGGCCCAGCGCGATCGCCAGCGCCGCGCCACCGAGGAACTTCATCAGTTCCGGATGCTGGGAATAGAAGCCGCCCATGTGCTCGACAACGCCCGGATTCTGCTGTTCCGCCTTCGCCGCAATCTGCTGCACCTGTTCCGGCGACACTTGCGCTGCCTGCTCCGGCGTTACCTGCGCCGGTGCCTGGCCGGCGCCAATCAAGTGCGCCAGCCCGCCGCCGGCAAGTGAAGAGAGCAGCCCAGGGCCGGCGCCCGACAGCAAATGATTGAGCATGCCGGCGCGCTGCTCGGGGCTGCCCTGGCTGAACAAGTGGCTGACCATTTGCGCGAATGGCGGCGTCTGGTCCGAGCGCAGTGCCTGGGTCACGCCATGTGCCAGCGTCTCGGGCGGTGCGTTCTGGGCGACCTGTTCGAAGTCTTGCGCAGCCTGCCCGGGATTGGCCGGTGCGGCATTGCCCAGATACTGCTGCAACAGGTTTCCAAGATTCATCGTAACCTCCTTGGGAAAACATTCAGCGAACGATGGTAGGACTATCAGCGTACGCAGTCGGTTCGATAGCGAACCGAGCCTGGGTGGACATGACCGCCAGCTAGCCGGTAAGCTCGCGATTCAATTTCTTCGTTCCTACATGACCTACCTGCCGATCCTTGCCTTTGCCGGCGTCTACCTTGCCGTCGAACTAATCTGGGCTGTACCGCCCGTTGCGGCCGCGGTCTACCTTGGCGCCAGCATCGCCTGCTTCATTGCCTATGCGGTTGACAAATCCGCCGCCCAGTCGCGCCGCCGCCGTACCCCGGAAAGCACGCTGTTCCTGCTGGGCCTTGCCGGCGGCTGGCCCGGCGCCGTGCTGGCCCAGCAATGGCTACGCCACAAATCGATCAAACGTGGGTTTCGCGCGAAATTCTGGCTGACCGTTTTGCTAAACGTAGGAATGTTTATCTGGATCGCCTTCTTGCTCGATCGGCTCAGGTAAGATTTCCCACTGTTGCTGCCAACGAGGAGTCGGACATGTGGCGATACCCAAGGATCCTGGCGCACCGCGGCGGTGGCACGCTCGCCCCGGAAAACACGATGGCGGGCCTGCGTTGCGGCATGGCGCACGGCTTTCGCGCGGTCGAGTTCGACGTCATGCTGGCGCGCGACGGCGTGCCCGTCGTGATGCACGATCCCTTCCTTGGCCGCACCGTGCCCGGCTCCGGCAACGTCTTCGATTACGACGCGCGGGAACTGGCGCGCATGGATGCCGGCAGCTGGTTCGGCACCGGGCATGCCGGCGAACCCGTGCCGCTGTTCGCCGACTTTGCGCGTTTTTGCCAGGCCAACGGTGTATGGATGAACATCGAGATCAAGCCGGCTCCGGGTTATGACCTGCAGACCGGTGCTACCGTGGCACGCATGGCCGCGCAGCTGTTCGCCACCGAGCTTGCCGCAGGCGAGCTGTCCCGCGTGCCCTTGCTGTCCTCGTTCAGCCACGCTGCGCTGGAGGCGGCGCGTGAAGCGGCGCCGCAGTTGCCGCGCGCTTGCCTTATGAGTGACCTGCCGCCCGACTGGCAGCACCGCGCAGAGTCGCTGGAGGCGGTCGCGATCCATCTCAGGCACCGGCACCTGACGAGCGGGCAGGCGCGGCGGGTGAAGGAGGCGGGGTACGGCCTGTTTTGCTACACTGTCAATGATCCGCAACGGGCGCGCGAACTGCTCGTCTGGGGCGTGGACGCCTTTTGCACCGACCGCATCGACCTGATCGGCCCAAGCTTCGCCTGAGTGGTTTTGCAATCGCGTTTTTGAGCGAAACCGGTCAGATCGTCCTGCTGTTGCTGCTTTACAGCTACGCTATAATCGTTTTTTTGAATATAGCGTGCTGCCTACTTCCGCCCGTACAACATGAAATCATCCGAAATTCGCGAAAAGTTCCTCAAATTTTTTGAGTCCAAAGGCCATACCATTGTCCGGTCCAGCCCGCTCGTTCCGGGCAACGACCCGACCATGTTGTTGACCAACAGCGGGATGGTGCAGTTCAAGGACGTGTTCCTGGGCCTGGACACGCGCCCGTACAAGCGCGCCACCACCGTGCAGCGCTGCGTGCGCGCCGGCGGCAAGCACAACGACCTGGAAAACGTGGGCTACACCGCGCGCCACCACACCTTCTTCGAAATGCTGGGTAACTTCAGCTTTGGCGACTACTTCAAGCGCGACGCGATCCATTTCGCGTGGGAGCTGCTGACCAAGGTCTACCAGCTACCGGCCGAAAAGCTGACCATCACCGTCTACTTCGAGGACGACGAGGCGTACGACATCTGGGCTAACGAGATCAAGGTCCCGGCTGAACGCATCATCCGCATCGGCGATAACAAGGGCGCGCGCTACGCATCGGATAACTTCTGGCAGATGGCCGATACCGGCCCCTGCGGCCCGTGCACCGAGATCTTCTATGACCACGGTGCGGAAATCTGGGGCGGCCCGCCGGGCTCGCCGGAAGAAGACGGCGACCGCTTCATCGAGATCTGGAACCTGGTGTTCATGCAGTTCAACCGGGACGAAGCCGGCGTGCTCACGCCGCTGCCCAAGCCGTCGATCGACACCGGCATGGGCCTGGAGCGCCTGGCCGCGGTGCTGCAGGGCGTGCACAGCAACTACGAGATCGACCTGTTCCAGAACCTGATCAAGGCTGCCGCCCGCGAGACCGGCGCGATCGACCTCGAGAACAACTCGCTCAAGGTCATCGCCGACCACATCCGCGCGGCGAGCTTCATGATCGTCGACGGCATCATCCCGAGCAGCGAAGGCCACGGCTACGTCCTGCGCCGCATCATCCGCCGCGCGCTGCGCCACGGCTACAAGCTGGGCCAGACCCGCCCGTTCTTCTACAAGCTGGTGGACGACCTGGACATCGAGATGGGCAAGGCCTATCCGGAACTGGTCGACGCCAAGGAGCGCGTCAAGCAGGTGCTCAAGGCCGAGGAAGAGCGCTTTGGCGAGACGCTGGAAAACGGCATGAAGATCCTGGAAGCGCAGCTGGCCAAGAGCGACAAGGTGCTCGACGGCGCCACCGCCTTCACGCTGTACGACACCTACGGCTTCCCGCTCGACCTGACCGCCGACATCTGCCGCGAGCGCGGCGTGACGCTGGACGAGGAAGGCTTTAACGCCGCCATGGAGCAGCAGAAGCAGACCGCGCGCGCGGCCGGCAAGTTCAAGATGGCTGCCAACGTCGAGTACTCGGGCGAGAAGACCACGTTCGTGGGCTACGAGGTGCTGGAGCAGAACAGCCGCGTGGTCGCGCTGTACGCGCAAGGCAGCGCGGTGCAGGAACTGAAAGCTGGCGAGGCTGGCATCGTGGTGCTCGACACCACGCCGTTCTATGCCGAATCCGGCGGCCAGGTTGGCGACCAGGGCCTGCTCAAGGCGTCAACCGGCGTATTCCAGGTCGAAGACACCCTGAAGATCCAGGCCGAAGTGTTCGGCCACCATGGCGTGCTGCAGTCGGGCGTGCTCAAGGTCGGCGACGCGGTCGACGCGCAGGTGGACAAGGTCAAGCGTGCGCGCACCATCCGCAACCACTCGGCGACGCACCTGATGCACAAGGCACTGCGCGAAGTGCTGGGCGGCCACGTGCAGCAGAAAGGTTCGCTGGTCGATCCGGACAAGACCCGCTTCGACTTCAGCCACAACGCGCCGTTGACGGCTGAGGAAATCGCCAGGGTCGAGCAGATCGTCAATGCCGAGATCCTCGAAAACCACCCGACCCAGGCACATCACATGAGCTTTGACGACGCCGTCAAGCATGGCGCGATGGCGCTGTTCGGCGAAAAGTACGGTGACACCGTGCGCGTGCTCGACATCGGCTCGTCGAAAGAGCTGTGCGGCGGCGTGCACGTGAGCCGCACCGGCGACATTGGCCTCTTTAAGATCGTGTCGGAAGGCGGCGTCGCCGCCGGCATCCGTCGTGTCGAGGCCGTGACCGGCGAAGGCGCGCTGGCATGGGTCCAGGCGACCAACCGCAAGCTGCAGGACGCGGCCGCCGCGCTCAAAACCGGCGCCGACGAGCTGCCGGCGCGTATCGCGCAGGTGCAGGACCAGGTCAAGACGCTGGAGAAGGAAGTGTCGTCGCTGAAGTCGAAACTGGCGTCGGGCCAGGGCGATGAACTGGCTGGCAAAGCCATCGACGTGAACGGCATCAAGGTGCTGGCCGCGACGATGGACGGCGCCGACGTGGCCAGCCTGCGCGAGACCATGGACAAGCTCAAGGACAAGCTCAAGACCGCCGCGATCGTGCTGGCGAGCGTCAGCGAAGGCAAGGTGAGCCTGATCGCCGGCGTGACCGCCGACAGCACCGGCAAGGTCAAGGCCGGCGACCTGGTCAACTTTGTCGCCAAGCAGGTAGGCGGCAAGGGCGGCGGCCGCCCGGACATGGCGCAGGCGGGCGGGACCGATCCTGCTGCACTGCCGCAGGCACTGGCTGGCGTGGCCGGCTGGGTTGGCGAGCGCGCTTGAGCAGCGCCGGTCCGTGCGATGGTTAGCGTTGGTGCCGGCCGATAGCTGGCAGTACCGCTAACTTGGGCGACAATGCGGCCCCATCAACGTCGTTCCCGCGCAGGCGGGAACGGCGTTTTTTCCTTCGGGCCAGACGAGATGCATTGCACATTGGATAGGAAATTGCAAGCCAGATATTGTCGTTGTGACCATGCAACAATTGGTGATATTTCTGCTGCGGTGCGTCATAATCCGCCAATTGGAGTAGTATGCAAACCGTGAGTACCCCTACAGCAGGCCCTGAGATGAGCGCAACCACCCTCGACAACGACACCATGGAATTTCAGAGAGACCTGGACGCGCGCGGGCTCAATTGTCCGCTGCCGATCCTCAAAGCCAAGAAGGCGCTTGCCGAGATGGAAACCGGCGAAGTGCTGCGCATTGTGGCCACCGATTCCGGCTCCGTGCGCGACTTCCAGGCATTCGCCAAGCAAACCGGCAATGCGCTGCTCGCGCACTCGCAGCAAAACGGCGAATACACCTTCTTCATGCGCCGCAAGTAAGCGGCCCGCTGGCGGAGCGCGGCATCGCGCGCCCCGTCCGACCTTTTCCCCCTCGCGCTGACCCGGATTAGAGGACGACCTCGATCAAAAAATCGCACGCTCGTGCTTTTAATTTAGCTCGCAAGCAGTTTTTCTCATATAATCTGGGCATTTCAGTCTGTCACCCATCCATTTTTCAAAGGCACCCCATGAAAGTCCTGGTACCCGTCAAACGCGTGGTCGACTACAACGTCAAGGTCCGCGTCAAGTCCGACGCCAGCGGCGTTGATATCGCCAACGTCAAAATGTCGATGAACCCGTTCGACGAGATCGCGCTCGAGGAAGCGACGCGCCTGAAGGAAGCCGGCAAGGTCACCGAGGTGGTGGCGGTGTCGGTCGGCGTGACCCAGGCCCAGGAAACCCTGCGCACGGGCCTGGCGATCGGCGCCGACCGCGGCATCCTGGTCGAGACCAGTGTCGAGACCGAACCGCTGGCCGTGGCCAAGGTGCTCAAGGCCCTGGCCGACAAGGAGCAGCCGCAGCTGATCATCCTGGGCAAGCAGGCGATTGACGACGATTCGAACCAGACCGGCCAGATGCTCGCTGCGCTCCTGGGCTGGCCGCAGGCGACCTTCGCCTCCAAGGTTGTGCTGGAGGACGGCAAGGTGACCGTCACGCGCGAAGTGGATGGCGGCCTGGAGACCGTGGCATTGACGCTGCCGGCGATCGTCACCACCGACCTGCGCCTGAACGAGCCGCGCTACGTGACCCTGCCGAACATCATGAAGGCGAAGAAGAAGCCGATCGAGACCGTCAAGCCGGAAGACCTGGGCGTGGACGTCACCCCGCGCCTGAAGACGCTCAAGGTTGTCGAGCCGGCCAAGCGCTCCGCCGGCATCAAGGTGCCCGACGTGGCGACCCTTGTGCAGAAGCTGCGCACCGAAGCCAAAGTCATCTGACCGCGGCCGGCCCCATCACATCTCCACAGGAATCATCATGGTCGCATTAGTTATCGCTGAACACGACAACGCCTCCCTCAAGGGCGCCACCCTCAACACCGTCACCGCCGCGCTGCAAGCCGCAAGCGAAGTGCACGTGCTGGTCGCCGGCTCGAACGCCGGCGCGGTTGCCGAGCAGGCTGCGAGAATCGCCGGCGTCTCCAAGGTGCTCGTCGCCGACGCGCCGCACCTAGCCGACGGCCTGGCCGAGAATGTCGCCGAGCAGGTGCTCGCCATCGCCGCGCCGTACTCGCACATCCTGGCCCCGGCCACCGCCTTCGGCAAGAACGTGCTGCCGCGCGTGGCCGCCCGCCTGGACGTGGCCCAGATCTCCGACATCACCCGGGTCGACGCGCCGGACACCTTCGAGCGCCCGATCTACGCCGGTAACGCCATCGCTATCGTGCAGTCGAGCGACAAGGTCAAGGTCATCACCGTGCGTACCACCGGCTTCGATGCCGCCGCCACTGGCGGTTCGGCCGCGATCGAACAGGTCGCCGCGGTCGCGGACTCGGGCAAGTCGGCGTTCGTCGGCCGCGAGCTGGCCAAGTCCGACCGTCCGGAACTGACCGCCGCCAAGGTGATCGTGTCCGGTGGCCGCGGTATGGGCTCGGGCGACAACTTCAAGATCCTCGAGCCGCTGGCCGACAAGCTGGGCGCCGCCATGGGCGCTTCGCGCGCCGCTGTCGACGCCGGTTTCGTGCCGAACGACTGGCAGGTTGGCCAGACCGGCAAGATCGTCGCGCCGCAGCTGTACATCGCGGTCGGCATCTCGGGCGCGATCCAGCACCTGGCCGGCATGAAGGACTCCAAGACCATCGTCGCGATCAACAAGGACCCGGAAGCGCCGATCTTCTCGGTGGCCGACTACGGCATCGTGGGCGACCTGTTCGAAGTCGTCCCGGCACTGGTCAAGGAACTGGGCTAAAAGCATAGCGAGCGTTGAGGGTGCAATGAGTTATCCCTCGACCTTCAAGCACGTCGTTCCCTCATAAGGGGAACGGCGTTTTTTTACGCGTGAAGAGCAGAATTAGGAGACAAAGGTGAGCTACCAGGCCCCTCTGAAAGACATGCGGTTCGTCCTGAACGAACTGGCCGACCTGGCCGGGATTAACCAGCTGCCCGGCTGCGAGGACGCAACCGCCGACACGGTCGAAGCGGTCCTCGAAGAAAACGCGCGCTTCTGCGGCGAAGTGATCGCCCCGCTGAACCACCCGGCCGACAAGGAGCCCAGCTTCTGGCAGGGCGGCGAGGTGACGACCTCCAAGGGCTTCAAGGAGGCGTTCCGCGCCTTCACCGAAGCAGGCTGGCAGGGCGTGCAGCACCCGGCCGAATTCGGCGGCCAGGGCCTGCCGAAACTGGTCGCCACGCCTTGCGTCGAGATGCTGCACGGTTCGAACCTGTCGTTTGCGCTGGTCGCGCTGCTGACCGACGGCGCGATCGAGGCGCTGCTGACCGCGGGCACGGACGAGCAGAAGACGCGCTTCATCGAGCCGCTCATTTCCGGCAAGTGGACCGGCACCATGAACCTGACCGAACCGCAGGCCGGCTCGGATCTCGCGGCCGTGCGCACGCGCGCGGTGCCGCAGGGCGACGGCACCTTCAAGCTGTTCGGCACCAAGATCTTCATCACCTACGGCGAGCACGACATGGCGGAGAACATCATCCACCTGGTGCTCGCACGTACGCCGGACGCGCCGCCGGGCGTGAAGGGCATCTCGCTGTTCATCGTGCCCAAGTTCCTGGTCAACGATGACGGTTCGCTCGGCGCGCGCAACGACGTGCACTGCGTCTCGATCGAACACAAGCTGGGCATCAAGGCCAGCCCGACCGCGGTGCTGCAGTTCGGGGACCACGGCGGCGCGATCGGCACCCTGGTGGGCGAGGAGAACCGGGGCCTGGAGTACATGTTCATCATGATGAACGCGGCCCGCTTCGGCGTGGGCATGCAGGGTATTGGCCTGGCCGAGCGCGCCTACCAGCAGGCGGCGGCGTTCGCCAAGGAGCGCATCCAGTCGCGCGACCTGGCCGGATCAAACGGCCCGGTGGCCATCATCAACCACCCGGACGTGCGGCGCATGCTCATGTCGATGCGCGCCCAGACCGAGGCCGCGCGCGCGCTCGCGTACGTGGGAGCGGGCATCAGCGACATCGCAAACCATCATCCGGATGAAGCCACCCGCAAGGCCAACCTGGCTGTGTACGAATACCTGGTCCCGGTGATCAAGGGCTGGTCGACCGAAATGTCGGAAAACGTCGCGCGCGACGGCGTGCAGGTCCACGGTGGCATGGGCTTCATCGAAGAGACCGGCGCGGCCCAGCACTACCGCGATGCCAAGATCCTGACCATCTACGAAGGCACGACGGCGATCCAGGCCAACGACCTGGTCGGCCGCAAGACCGTGCGCGACGGTGGCGCGGTGGCCAAGTCGATCCTGGCCCAGGTGCGCGCGACCGGGGAGTCGTTGGCTAACTCCGGCAACGACCACCTGCAGGCGATCCGGCGCCAGCTCGCGGCCGGCAGTGACGCGCTGGAGCAGGTGGTCGAGTTCATGGTCGCCAATGCCAAGTCCGACATCAAGGCGGTGTATGCAGGCAGCGTGCCTTACCTGAAGCTGGCCGGCATCGTGCTCGGCGGCTGGCAGATGGCGCGCGCGGCACTCATCGCCCAGAACAAGCTGGATGCGGGCGAGGGCGACGCCGACTTCTACCGCGCCAAGATCGTCACCGCGCGCTTCTTTGCCGACCACATCCTCTCGCAGGCTCAGGGCCTGCGTCACTCGATCGTGGAGGGCAGTGCCGGCGTGCTTGGCCTGCCGGTGGATCAGTTCTGACCGGGCAGGGCGGGGACCGGACGGCTTATTCGCCGTTTCGCTCCCCGTCTGGCCTTCGTTTCCGAAAAGGGGCAATCATTTGCCCCCAAAAATCTCCCGGCAACTGTTCGTCAATGCCATATTCGTCCGGTGGCAGTTTGCCGCGCGGGAGATGTGCTGTTCCGAACTAGAAGTCGAAAATAACCAGGTGCGGTGCGAAATTCTTGTCGTACGCTTCTCGATCGCAGCAGTGGTGCCAGTGATGGAATGTGGGGCTGGCTATGATCCAGCGCAGCGGCCCGTACTCCACCTTGATGTTCGAATGGTTAAGAAAGCCTTGGAAGCCTAGCATTATCGTGTACGCAAGCAGCGGGGTATGGGCGAATCCGAGACTGAAGATCGGAATGAACTGGAAGCAGTCGCCAAGTATCTTGTCGAGCGGATGCAGGCGCACATTGGCAAGCCAATCCATTCGTGTCGACATATGGTGGACCTTGTGCAGTCTCCAAAGCCACGGAGTCTTATGGCAGGCCCGGTGGTAGCAATAAGCCAGGAAGTCTGCTATCAGCACAAGCTCGATGAACTGGAGCCATTCCGGTTGTTGCCCCGCAAATCCACCTGACTGGAATCCCAGTGCCCACCCGAAGAGCAATATTGTCCCAGCGGTGATGGCATCTGAAAAATGGCCGACGAAACACCCAACCAGGTAATAGAGGACATCGGTCATCCAGCCTGGCCGCAGCACGCGCTGCTGACGGAATGGAAAAAAACGTTCAAGCGTCACAAATACCAACGCGAACATTGCAAAGCCCAGAACGATCTCGAGGCTGACGGGCGCAGACATGGGATTTTGCAAATGCAGGAGGGTGACGTACAGCGACGAGCACGAACAATATCCCGTCATGTTATTTGGGATTGACGCGGACGTTATTGGACCATCGTCCAATTGTTCGGGATGGCAAGGCTGGGTCCTTGCACCGTGTTTCCGGCCTCAAAGCTGCTGTGGCGAAAAAATATTCCCGCTTTCATCCTTGATGGTGAGTAAAATTTTCTACAAATATATGTATTGGGGGTTTTATTATTCCTCAAAGCGGCCTCATCCGTCTCGGCTACCTTGTTCGTAAGCCGTGCATGAGCCGCTCGGCCCAAATCTCAACGGCTCGACGAGGAGAGCATCATGGGAACCGATAAGCGTTGCAAAGATGATCATGACCGCGAGAAGCGCTGCCGCGAAAAGTGTCTTGAAGAGTGTCACGAAAAGTGCCGCGAGAAGTGCCATGAGAAGTGCAAGCACCACGACGATTGCGAGGACAGGTGCCATGAGCATGATAAGTGCCACGATCGGGACGAAAAGTCGCATCACGTCGAAGAGCTGGAGAAGACGATCAGGGCACTGTCCGATCAGCTGGCCCACTTCGGGCGCGGCCACCACCTGCAGGAACTGCAGCGCATCATCCGCCAACCTGGGTGGACCACGCGGGCCGAGTTCGCTTTCGTGAACACCATCCTCGACCACATCAGCGTTGAAGTGCGCGCGCTGGAGCGGCTGCAGGCTGACCTGGTGGAAGCCAGCCGCAAGGTTGAAAAACGCTGCCACTAAAGCGAGAGGCGCCGGGCTTTCGGTGAGTCAGCTCAGGCGCCACTTATACTCCTCCAAGGGCAGCCCGCCGGGCTGCTTTTTTTCTTCCAGCACCTTCACTTTAGCTTGAGGTAGCTTAAACGGAGCGCCGGGGCCCGCCCCGTAAAATCGTCGCCACTCGCGCTCATCCACGTTTTTGATGCGATCTCCGGACGATGCCGGAACCGGTGGTCGCGCACTCCTTCGCCAAACGATCGCAGCCGTTTTCAGGGCCCGGCATTGCTCGCGCCTATGGGTCGCTGCGCCTTTGCGATGCGCCCGCCGCTGCCATAAGAACGCCCGGACGAACGCGTTTTTTCCATTTGAAGAATATTCAGGAGCTACGCATGTTTTCGATTGTTCGCAGCATTCGGCTGCCCAGGATTCTCGCGTTTTGTTCGTTGCTGCTGCTGGCAGCTTGCGGTGGCGGTGGCGGGGGAAGCGCCCCGCCCAACCCGGATCCACCAGCGCCGTCGCCAACGCTCGGACTTGCTTCCACCTACACCGACATCGGCGAAGGCATGACCCTCGGCCAGGAGCATTGGGGGAGCGGCAGCGGCACCGGCCAGCCGATCGATGGCATACAGTGCGTGAACAGCGAGGCTTACCATATCCACTCGATCGTCTCGATCTACCTTAACGGAACACGCCTGGCATTGCCGGCCGAGATAGGGCTGAAGGGCTGTACCTACGAAATCCATACGCACGATGAAAGCGGTTTCGTGCACATGGAAACCGAGGCGGCGAAAAAATTTACGCTCGGGCAGTTCTTCTCGGTTTGGGGGCAGGCGCTCGGCACCAGCGAAGTTGCCGGCCTGACGGGGATAATTCGTTTCTATCTGATCGACAACGAAACCGTGACCCCATATACCGGCAACCCGGCCGACATCGAATTCGCCTCACGCCGCGAAATCGCGATTGTCGTCGGCACGCCGCCGGACGCATTGGTGCGGCACCGCTGGCCCGCCGGAATGTGATCCCTGCCTTGCGCCGCCGCAGGCGCGGTCAGCCGTACGCGCCGCCTGTATAGAGCAGGTCGAACAGGCGGGCGAGGGTGGCGATCAGCAGGGTGCCGCCCAGCAGCGCCGTGATCACTACAAGCACCACCACGATCCAGTGCGAGTGCGAGCTGCGGCCTGATCCCGCGTTGTAGGCGGCGTCCCATTTGTCGTCTGGTGTCAGGCCGATCACCAGCGCTTCGATACAGGCGATGATGTACGAGATCAGGAGTGGCAGGAGCACCCAGAACGGGTTCGGCGCCTGCCCGACCCCGTACACCAGGCCGGCAATCGGAACGTTGCACAGGTGCAGCACACCGAGGCGGTCGTAACCGCTTTTGAGGTAGAAGCGATGCACGCCCAGTCCGCCCAGTACGAGGGCGAGGAAGGTGGCGAGGGTTTTGTTCTTGTGCGGCGCGGACATAAGAAGCAGTTTGTTCAGGAAAGCCAGCAGTATCCTTCAAAACTGTGGCAAAAGCATCAGATTTGCTCGCATGGCAATGCTCTGCCCGGCACAACGTAAGCCAGGGTGGACGGGACAGGTGGCGGTAAAGCAGAAAATCAGCCATAATGCGCAATTCCGCCGGGACTGCGCGCCCTGTTGTCATTAACGCTTGCTGCTGTGCGGCATTGCGCGCTATAATCGTCGGCTTTCTCCGCCCAGCACAATTTTTTGGAATTATTATGGTCGTTATTCGTTTAGCTCGTGGTGGCGCCAAGAAGCGCCCGTTCTTCAACATCGTCGCTACCGACTCGCGCAACCGTCGCGACGGTCGCTTCATCGAGCGCATCGGCTTCTACAACCCGATGGCCTCTGGTAACGAAGTTGGCCTGCGTATCGCTGCAGACCGTCTGGCTCACTGGCAAGGCGTTGGCGCACAACTGTCGCCGACCGTTGCTCGCCTGGTCTCGTCGCAAAAGGCAGCTGCCTAAGTTTAAGGTTTTTCAGGTTTGACCGATTCAGCAGCATCCGGGATGGAGATTCCTGACGACCTGATTCAGGTCGGTTACATCTCCGGCGCCTACGGCATCCGTGGCGGCATCCGCATCACGCCGCATTCGGTGGATGCAGACGCGCTGCTGAACGTGAAAACCTGGTGGATCGACAAGCCGTCCCTGCGGCCCGTCGCCGTGCGGACCGCAAAGATGCACAGTGGCGATGTGGTCGCCACCCTGGTCGGCCTGGTCGAACGCGACGAAGCCGAGGCGCTCAAGGGCGCCACGGTGCAGGTGTCGCGCGGCGAGTTCCCGGAACTGCCGGCCGACGAGTATTACTGGACCGACCTGATCGGCATGGATGTGGTGAACGAGCAGGGCGAACAGCTCGGCAAGGTCACCGACATGATGCACAACGGCGCGCAGTCGATTTTGCGCATCACTCCCATGCCGGATGCGGCGCCCGGGCAGCCGTCCGAGCGCCTGGTCCCGTTTGTTGACCAGTTCGTCAAGACGGTCGATCCGGCAGCAAAAAAGATTACCGTGGACTGGGGCCTGGATTATTGACCAGTCCACTTTGAGACGAGGTCCCGATGCAGTTTGACGTCGTGAGCTTGTTTCCCGAGATGTTTGCCGCGTTGACGCAGTCGGGTGTGACCCGGCGCGCCTTCGAGCAGCAGCGTTGGGGCCTGACGGTGTGGAATCCGCGCGATTTCACCCTCGATCGCCATCGCACTGTGGACGACCGCCCGTACGGCGGGGGCCCGGGGATGGTGATGCTGGCCAAGCCGCTCGAGGCAACGATCAATGCGGCCAGGCAGCGCCAGGTGGACATGGGCCTGCCCGCGCCGCGCGTGGTGTTCATGTCGCCGCAAGGCAAACAGCTGACCCACGAGCGCGTGATGGCGCTCAAGGATGAGCCAGGACTGGTGCTGCTGTGCGGCCGCTATGAGGCGGTCGACCAGCGTCTGCTGGACCGCGTGGTCGACGAGGAAATCTCGCTCGGCGATTTCGTGTTGTCCGGTGGCGAGTTGCCCGCGATGGCGCTGATGGACGCGGTGGTGCGGCAATTGCCCGGTGTGCTGGGCGACGACGCATCGGCGGTCGAGGACAGTTTCGTCAACGGCCTGCTCGATTCGCCGCACTATACCCGGCCGGAAGTGTACGAGGACGTGCCGGTGCCGCCTGTTTTGTTGGGCGGTAACCATGCCGAGATCATGAAGTGGCGCCGCCAGCGTATGCTGGAGGCCACGGCAAGGAAGCGGCCCGATTTGCTGGACAAGGCGCGCAGCGCCGGCCAGCTCACCGCGGCTGACGAAAAGTTTTTGGCAGGTTTGGTAAAACCTGTGTAGCAAAGGCACCCATGGAGAATACCCATGCGGTGCGGAAGCGGAACAATATTGTTCCGTCTGTTTAACCCCATCCTCTACTGGGCATACGAACGCGCCAGCATGATGGTTTAAGGAGTCAACAAATGGATCTGATCCAGCAACTCGAGCAAGAAGAGATTGCGCGCCTCGGCCGCAATATCCCTGAATTCGCACCTGGCGACACCGTTGTCGTCAACGTCAACGTGGTCGAAGGCAACCGCAAGCGCGCCCAGGCTTACGAAGGCGTGGTGATCTCGCGTCGTAACCGCGGCCTGAACTCGAACTTCATCGTTCGTAAGATCTCGTCGGGCGAAGGCGTCGAGCGTACCTTCCAGCTGTACTCGCCGCTGATCGCTTCGATCGAAGTGAAGCGCCGTGGTGACGTGCGCCGTGCGAAGCTGTACTACCTGCGTGAGCGTTCGGGCAAATCGGCTCGTATCAAGGAAAAGCTGCCGAGCCGCAAGGCCGCAACTGTTGCTGCCGCTGAATAATAGCGTCTGCAATCTTGGAAAAAGGCATCCGTTTGGGTGCCTTTTTTTTCACCCGGAGAAATGCTTGGCAAAAATTCCATTCGATCCCGAACAGTTACCGGTCGAATCCATCGCGGGCGAGGCGGCGCTGCCTTTTTCCCGGCTTAGCGCCGCCTGGCTGCGCCAGCGCTTTGCCGAATCGTGCCAGTGGCAACCCGAGCGGCTGGACGAAAGCAACCTGCGGCGCTTTCCCAAGTTCAAGCAAGCCGCCGTGCTGATGCCGATCGTGCAACGCCCGGATGGCCTGACGATGTTGCTGACCCAGCGGACCGACAACCTGTCCACCCATGCCGGGCAGGTCAGCTTTCCCGGAGGGAGTGCCGAGGAGCGGGATTCGTCCCCGATCGAAACGGCGCTGCGCGAGACCGAGGAAGAGATTGGCCTGAACCGCCGTCATGTCGAGATCGTCGGCGTGCTGCCGGAATACGTCACCGCCACCGGTTACCGCGTCACCCCGGTGGTTGGGCTGCTCACGCCACCGTTCGAACTGGCTGCCGACCCGAACGAAGTGGCCGAGATCTTCGAAGTCCCGCTGTCGTTCCTGATGGATGGCGCCAATCACCAGCGCATGTCGATCGAGCTGCCGGAAGGAGTGGGACGGCGCAGCTTCTACGCGATACCATATCAACGGTTTTTTATCTGGGGAGCAACCGCGGGGATGCTGCGCAACTTGTTCCATTTCCTGCGGGCCTGATTGGAGGCGTAGGGTGCGCACCAGTGCGCACGCGGTCACGGCATGCTGACTTGCGGCTGCCGTTTCGGCAACGCTCCGTTCGCGAACCGCGTGCGCACAGGTCCTCGGCGGCCCCGCGCCCCCTACGCCCTCCGTGAGGCGCCGCGGAGCGGGCGAATATCGCCACAAAACATTTGCTTACCACCGGGATTTGATTCCCGCCTGTCTCTGCGCTATCGTAGCGGGCGTGTAGTGTTGCTATAACAAAAAAAAGGACGTTTGATGACTTTTTTCTCCATTCTGTGCGCGCTGCTGATCGAGCAACTCAAGCCGCTGCGCGCAGATAACCAGATCTACGGCGGCATCAAGCGTCTCGCCACCCAGATCGAAAGCTGGTTCAATGCAGGCGAGACCGCTAACGGTCGCCTTGGCTGGTTCCTGATGATGGCCATACTGATGCTGCCCACCGCCATCATCTACGGCATCCTGAAGCATTACAACATCTTCCTGGCGTTCGGCTGGAACGTGCTGATCGTCTACCTGACCCTCGGTTTCCGTCACTACAGCCACTATTTCACCTCGATCCAGTTCGCCCTCAATTCCGGCGATGAAGCCGGCGCGCGCAGGCTGCTGGCCGAATGGACCAAGCTTGACACAGTCGGCATGGACAGCACCGAGATCGCCCGCATCGCGGTCGAAAAATCGCTCGTGACCACCCACCGCAATGTGTTCGGCGTATTCTTCTGGTTCCTGATGCCGCTGGGACCGGCTTGCGCGGTGATGTACCGCGTGTCCGAATACCTGGCGCGTGCGTGGAACGAGCCCGACCATATGCGCAACGAAGCCTTCGGCCGGTTCGCCGCCAGGGCCTTTTACTGGCTCGACTGGATACCGGTGCGCCTGACCGCGATCGCATTTGCCGTGGTCGGCAATTTCGAGGATTCGGTCTATGCGTGGCGCAACTTCGCCAGCCGCTGGGCCGACGAATCGAAGGGCATCATCCTGGCTGCGGGCGGCGGCGCGATGGGCGTGCGTCTGGGCACGCCGGTCGAAAACGCCCCGCAACTGCTGCCGGCCGATGCCGCCACCGTCGACTTCTCGGAAAGCGATGCCGATGTGTTGCCAGGCGAGGAGCCGAACGTGCGCGCCCTGCAAAGCACCGTGGGACTTGTCTGGCGTGCCCTGTTACTATGGATGGCATTGTTGCTGCTGCTGTCTGGTGCAGTATGGCTAGGATGATAACGTGGCGACATAGGCCTCGTCCGCAGGTCTTCTATAAGATATAATACCTGCTGTCGTTCTCATCCACGCAGTATTCCTGTTTCAAGCAGCACTATGGCCGAGTTACCGCAAACCAGGAAAGAACTCGCCGACGAGTTTTTCATTTTAGGCGTCACCAGCAAAGGCAGGCAGTTTCGCCCCAGCGATTGGGCGGAGCGCCTGTGCGGTGTGATGTCCTGCTTCCGCCCGCACGGTAGTAGCGTCCCCGACGCGCACCTGAAGTTCTCCCCGTACGTGCACCCGACCATCGTGAACGGGGTCAAGGCTGTCGTCGTCGACAACGAGTTGAAAAAAATCGAACCCCTCGCGTACCACTTCCTTGTCGACTTCGCCAAGGACAACGACTTGCAGGTGGTCGACGCCTGCTTCGTCCCGCCGCCAGCCGAATCCAGGTCCTGATCCCGCTGCTTCCTCGCGCCGCTGCCGGTTTGAGCAAAATCAAACCCGCCCTTGGGCCGCGCGCTAGCGTAGGCCCGTCACGCGCGCATCAAGCTCGCGCAGAGGGGAACGACATGCAAATCGGCGAAATTGCTACCGCAGAGACGATTTACTGCAGACGCGACGAATCGGTGCAAGCGGCGGCCTTGCTCATGCGGCAACATCATGTTGGCGACCTCGTGGTTGCCGACGAAATCGCCGATCAGCGTATTCCGGTTGGCATCGTCACCGACCGCGATATCGTCGTGTCCGTCATCGCGCTGGGACTGGACCCGTCAAGCCTGCAGGTCGGCGACATCATGAGCGATGACCTGCTTACCGTGAATGAAGCGGACGACGTGTACGCGACAATCGAAAAGATGCGTTTCCGCGGTATCCGCCGGGTGCCGGTGGTGAACGCAAACGGCGCATTGATGGGGATCGTCAGCGCCGACGACCTGCTCGAGTTCCTGTCCGAAGAGATGGGCGAGCTCGCACGCATCAGTTCACATCAGCAGGCGCACGAAAAGCGCGCGCGGCACTGAGCTGTCGTTCCAACATGAGCAGGGCAGCAAGCCGCAACGCAGCCATGCGACTGCTAAGCGTGGCTTAATCAAGCTTCTGTTACCATCGCGTTTTTCGTAAAGGTGCGCCCAGCCGCGACGGCTTGTGCGCATGGCGCGTGAGCGCACCGGAACGCGTACCATTTGTGCACCATCGGCATCTGTCCGTAGCCGCGTGCCGCATCAATGCGCACCCTACCTGAAAGATCACATGAGTCTGATAAGCTTCAAGCGCGCCCTGGTCGCGCCAATCGTGGCCGGCCTGGCCTTCGTCGCTGCCACCCCCGCATGGTCGTTTGCGCCACCCAAGGGCGTGGTGCAAGGCCCCTCGGTCGAGGGCATCACCGAATACCGCCTGCCCAACGGCCTGAAGGTGCTGCTGTTCCCGGACGCGTCGCGTCCCACCATCACCGTGAACATGACCTACCTGGTCGGCTCGCGCCACGAGAACTACGGCGAGACCGGGATGGCGCACCTGCTCGAACACCTCATGTTCAAGGGCACCCCGAAGAACTCGGACATCACGCGCCAGTTTTCCGAACGCGGCATGGATTTTAACGGCACCACCTCGCTCGACCGCACCAACTACTACGAGGTTTTCCCGGCCGGGAACGGTAACCTCCAGTGGGCGCTGCAGATGGAAGCCGACCGCATGACCCACTCGTTCATTTCGAAGAAGGACCTCGATTCCGAAATGACCGTCGTGCGCAACGAGTACGAGAAGGGCGAGAACTCGCCCACCAATGTGCTGATGAAGCGGATGCAGGCCACTTCCTTCGACTGGCACGCCTACGGTCGCCCGACGATCGGCAACAAGAGCGATATCGAGAACGTCAAGATCTCAAACCTGCAAGCCTTCTACCGCACCTACTACCAGCCGGACAACGCGGTTCTGCTGGTGGCGGGCAAGTTCGATCCCGATGCCACGCTCGGCACGATCAGCCGCCTGTTCGGCACCATCCCCAAGCCCAAGCGTACGCTGCCCCAGTTCTGGACCGAGGAACCGACCCAGGACGGCGAGCGCACCTTCGCCGTGCGGCGCCAGGGCGACGTGCAGATCGTCGCGGTCGCCTACAAGGTGCCGTCCGCCCTGCATGACGACAGCGACGTGCTGAGTTTTGCGTCGAGCATCCTGGGTGATTCGCCGACCGGCCGCCTGCACAAGCTGCTGGTCGATTCCGGCATGGCCAGCCAGGTGTTCAGCTACGGCCAGACCGGCTATGCGCCGGGCCTGCAGTACTTCGGTGCCGTGGTCAAGAAAGGCGCGCCGCTCGAACCGGTGCGCGAAGCGCTGACCAGGGCGGTCGAGGGGTTCGCCCAGCACCCGCCCACGAAAGAGGAGATGGAGCGCGTGCGGCGCAGCTACCTGAACGAATACGACCGCAGCCTGAACGACCCGCAGCGCGTCGGCGTCGCGCTGTCGGACGTGATCTCGCTGGGCGACTGGCGCCTGTTCTTCGTCGGGCGCGACCGCGTCAAGTCCGTCACCGCCGAGCAGGTCGCGGCGGCATCCGGTCGCTACTTCAAGCGCGATAACCGCGTGACCGGCAGCTTCATCCCGACCGACGACGCCGAGCGTGCCGCGATTCCGGCCGCGCCCAAGCTCGAGGCCGTGCTGAAGGATTTCAAGCCGAGCGCATCGAACCTGACGGCCGAAACCTTCGAGCCGACGCAGGAAAACATCATGAAACGCACGACCGTGACCACGGCCGGCGGCATGCAGCTGGCGCTGCTGCCCAAGAAGAACCGCGGCCAGACCGTCTCGGTCAACCTGCGCCAGCACATCGGCGACGAGAAGAACCTGTTCGACAAGGGCGAGGTGCCCGGGCTGACCGCCGCCATGCTCATGCGCGGGACCAGCAAGTTCAATCGCGTCCAGTTGGCCGACGAATTCGAACGGCTGAAGATTTCCGGCGGCCTGACCCACTTCGAGACCACCCGCGAGAACCTGCCGGAAGCGCTCAAGCTGGTCGCGCACGTGCTCAAGGAGCCGAGCTTCCCGGCGGCCGAGTTCGAGCAGCTGCGCCAGCAGACCCTGGTGGGCCTGGAGGCCAGCCGCTCCGAGCCGCAGTCGGTGGCCGCGCGTGCGCTCGGCCAGCACTTCAACATCTACCCGCGCGGTGACGTGCGCGCCGCGACCACGCTGGAGGAGGATATCGCCGACGTCAAGCGCGCCACGCTGGACGACCTGAAGGCCTTCCACCGCGACTACTACGGCACCGTGCCGGCCCAGGTCGCGATCGTCGGCGACTTCGATCCGGGTACGATCAAGCCGCTGGTGGAGCAGCTGTTCGGCCACTGGCAGGCCACGCAAGCCGTGGCGCCGATCCTGAGCCGCCATGCGGACGTGGCGCCGGTGAAAAAAACGATCGACACGCCGGACAAGGAAAACGGCGTCTACCTGGCGCGCATGAACCTGAAGCTGAACGTCGAGGACCCGGACTATCCGGCGCTCACCCTGGCCAACTTCATCTTCGGCGAGGGTGGACTCAAGTCGCGCCTGATGGAGCGCATCCGCCAGAAGGAAGGATTGTCGTATGGCGTCGGATCGCACCTGGCCGGGGGAGACCTTGACCATGCGGGCGAGTTCGTGATCAGCGCGATCGCCGCGCCGCAGAACCTGCGCCGGGTTGACCAGGCTGTGCAGGAGGAACTGGCGCGTGCGCTCAAGGACGGCTTTACAAAGGCCGAACTGGCCGGTGCCAAGTCGGGTCTGATGCAACAACGGATCCAGAATCGCTCCGATGATGGCACCGTGGCGTCCGGCTGGACCGCGTACCTGTACCGCGGCCGGACATTCGAATGGTCGCGCCAGTTCGAGAACAAGCTGATGGCGGTTACGTTGCCAGAATTGAATGCCGCGTTCCGCAAGGCCATCGATCCGGCCAAGCTGTCGGTCGTCATGGCCGGCGACCAGCGCAAGGCGGGTGCCGCAAACTAAAAAAATCCCGATTTTTGAGCGATGAACGTTTGATCCCAGCTCGTCGCGGCGCTATGATGTTGCTTTTGGGCAGTATTAGTTGCCAAATGGAATTGTAAGGAGTTCATTAACAATGAAGGGCATAAGCAAGCAGCAGCCGGAGGGATTTGGCGGCAAGGTTGTGCTGGTCACCGGCGCTGCGAGCGGGATCGGGCGTGCCACCGCGCTCGCGTTCGGGCGTGCAGGCGCGCACGTGGTGGTGGCCGACACCTCGGTCGACGGCGGTCACGCAACCGCGGCCATGATCGTGGAATCGGGCGGCAAGGCGCTGTATGTGCAGTGCAACGTCGCCCGCGCCGGCGACGTGGAGGCGCTGGTCGACAAGACCGTGTCGTACTACGGCCGGCTCGACTGTGCGATCAACAACGCCGGCATCGACGACGAGAGCAACCCGCTGGCCGAAGGCGACGAAGCGCAGTTTGACCGCATCATGGGCGTCAATCTCAAGGGCGTATGGCTGTGCATGAAGTACCAACTGCTCCAGATGACCAGGCAGGGCGGCGGTGGCGTGATCGTCAACATCGCTTCGGTCGCGGGACTGGTCGGTGCGCCGGGGCACGCGATCTACGGCGCCAGCAAGCATGCGGTGGTCGGGCTGACCAAGAGCGCGGCTGCCGAGTATGCCAAGTCGGGCATCCGCGTCAACAGCATCTGCTCAGGCAGCGTCAAGACGCCGATGCTGGCACGGGTATTCGAGAACGAGAGCGGCGCGGAAAAAAGGGCCAAGGCCATGCATCCGATGGGGCGCTTTGCCGAGCCGGGCGAAATCGCGAACGCGGCGATGTGGCTGTGCTCGGACCAGTCCTCGTTCGTGACCGGGCACCAGCTGGCGGTGGACGGCGGTCTGACGGCTATTTGATCTGCGAACTCGAGATCGGAGGCGTAGGGTGCGCACCTGTGCGCACGCGGTCACCGCATGACTGACTTGCGGCAGCCGCTTCACTACGCCGCGTTCGCGAACCGCGTGGGCACAGGTGCCCACCCTACGTACCCTCCGCTACGCCGCGTTCAGCTCCGCCACAAAGTCGTACATGTCGCCACGGAAGAACGACCGGCAGAACTCGACGGCGCACCCGTCGCGCAAAAAGCCCAGCCGTTCCACGCACAGGCCGGCGTCGCCTTCCTTCGTCTGCAACAGCCTTGCCTGCTCGGCATTGAGCAGCAGCGCCGATAGCCGCTGCAGTGCGCGCACGGGGCGGTTGCCGGCCGCCTCCAGCGCTTCGTACATGGACGCGTCCACCGCCTCGAGCGAGGGCAGGGCGCTGGCCGCAATCGTCGCGTATTCGACGCACATCGGTATGTCGTCCGCGAAGCGGATGCGGTTGAAGCGGTACACCGCGGCGCCGGGCGACAGCCGCAGCCGCAGCGCCTCGTCCGGCGTCACCAGTCCCTCCGAACGCTTGAGCCAGACGCTGCGCGGCGTTCGCCCGCGTGAGCGCATGTCCTCGGAAAACGAGGTCAGTTTGGCGAAGTTCTTCTCGAAGCGCCGGTTGATGAAGTTGCCCGAGCCCGCGCGCCGCACCAGCAGCCCTTCTTCGACCAGGCCGTCGATCGCCTTGCGCACCGTAATGCGCGAAATCCCCAGTTCGGTGGCCAGTTGGCGTTCGGCCGGCAGGGCCTCGGCCGGGCCGAGCACGCCCTGGTCGATTGCTTCGCGCAGCGCGCGCTGCAATTGCTGGTACAGCGGCAGGTTGCTGGTCACAGCAAGGTTCTGCATGAGCTGGGAAAGCTGGGACATCGGCGAGATGCTTTCGTTTGGATGGTCGAGAGTGTCGATAATACCAAAAAAAGACCGCGCCTCCGCCAGTGGCCCTCGACTCTTTTTTGATGATGAATGCAATGGGTGCGGTACGCTGAACGTTACCATCCGACCAGGTTTCACCAGCCGCAAAAAAAGCGGGCCGGGCTTGCGCCCGAACCCGCCTTGTGCGGTGCCGTGAACCGGCTGCTTACTGCGCTGCCACCTGCAGGCCTGGCGCCCCGGTCGGGTGGTTCAACAGCACGATCCAGTACTTGGCCAGGTCCGACAGGCCGCCGCCGGCCTTCACGGTCTGGAAAGTCTTGATAGCGTCGTCCTTGCGGCCGGCCTTGGCCAAGGCCATACCCAGGCGCAGCTTGGCTTCGTCCGGCTGCTTCAGGCTGCCCTTGGCGATACCCTGCTCGATGAAATTGATGCCCTTGTCGTACTGGCCCATCGTCACGTACGCCCAACCAATGTTGACCAGGCCGGCGCCATTCTTCGACTTGGCTGCCGAGGCTTCGCCGCTGGCGATGTTCTTGGCGTCGTCGGCCGCGCTCTTGTTGGCCTTGTCGCGCAGCTGGCGTGCCTTTGCGTCGGACAGCACGCCTGCGGCAAAGCCAGCGTCCAGGGCCTGCTTCGCCTCGGTCGGCGAGCCGACCTGCAGCGCCAGTTCGGCCAGGTTCATGTAGTCTTCCGGCGCCATCTTCTTGACCGCCGCAAACTCGAAGCGATACACCTCGATCAGGTGCGCGTTGCCGTCAAAGCCCGGACGGCGCTGGATGCCACGGTTGATCACGTCGGTCCAGTAGTCGTCGGTCGGGTAGAACGCCACCAGCTTTTCCATCGCTGCCAGGTAGGTCGCGTCGTCCTTGAGCTTGGAGGCCGAGCTGGCCAACAGGCGCAGGTCCTGGTCCGTGGGGGCGACGCCGCTCTTTTCGGATTCGGCAATGACAGGCAGCACTTCGGTCTTGGTGCTGGCGTAGTCGCCGCTCAGGTACAGGGCTCGGATCAGGTTGGAGCGCGCTTTCTCAGGCGTCGCGCTTTCTTTCATGTAACGCTTGAGCCACTCGGCTTCCTTCGGGTAGTTCTTGGCGGTGTCATACAAGTTGGCCAGCGCCAGCATGAGGTTGTCCTTCTCCGCTGCCGGCGCGAATTCCGAGTTGATGATCGCTTCGAGCGACGAAATCGTGAGTGCGTCGTTGTTGGACGACACAGCCAGCTGCAGCTTCGTGCGGTGGATCACGTAGGTCTCGTACGGAGTCAGATTCGGCAATGCGGCGGCTTGGGTGGTGCGGTTCTCCACCTCGGTGAAGTTCTTCGCATCTACCAGCGGCTTGATCTGGGCCGGATCAACCAATTTGTACAGTTCCGGGCGCACGGTCGGCCCTTTTTGCTCGGCCGCTGGGGCAGGCTTGTCGCCTTTTTTCTGTGCAAGGGCGGTGTTGGTCAGCGCCGGTGCCAGGCCGACGGCAGCCAACAACACGGCAAGGCGGGCAAGACGGAATTGGGACATGGAAAATCCTTAATTCAAAAAAAGATGACGATGTGCGAATTCACCGGACAATGGCGAATTTGCCATTTGGGCAAAACGTGCATTGTCCCACAAACTGCCGGGGCCGGCTAAAGCGAATTGTGCAGCAACGGCGCCCCTGGCGCCGTTGCGGTTACATTGCGTTACGGTCGGCTATCAAAACCGGGGACGGGGCAGGTGCCGGCGGCTTCGATTTCACCGGCCAGCCAGGCCTTCACCGCCGCCAGCGCCGGCGGCGCGAAGCCATAGGTCATCAGGGCCGGGGCGGCGAAGTCGAGGGCCTGGTACGGATTCCACAAGGCTATATGCAAGTCCGGCCGCCAGGTCGTGCGAGCATGCTCACCGTAGCGCCGGCGGCTGGTCGAGGCCAGGATCGTGAAGCGGCCGTCCTGCGGCAGCGCGCTCCAGTCGAAGCTTTCGGCATCAACATAGGTGACCAGGTCGACGTCGTACAGCTGGCCCAGCGATTCGGCGATTTTCGCCGCCGATACGCCCGCTTCGGACACGCCGTCGCTGACCACGTCCGCGCGCGCGACCAGGCGCACCGCGCTGCCCGGCCCAGGGCGCTGCGGATCGCGCAGTGCGGTCAAGCCGCGCCGCCAGGCCTGGGCCATCAGTTCGTGGTCGGCGGATTCTTCCGCGTAGTCGTGGCGGCCACTCGGGTGCGCGCTGGCCAGGCTCGACAAACGTGCCAGCTTGGCCCTGACATCCTCGATTGGCAGCTCGCCGTTTTCGATCGCGGCCGCGATCGCGGCGATCGTCTCTTCCTGCGTCTCGCGGCTGCCGATCGCCATCACCATGTCCGCGCCCGCCTGCAGCGCCTTGACCGCCGCCTGGCCGGCTCCGTAGCGGTGGGCGATCGCATGCATGTCCATGCCGTCGGTGACGATCACGCCCTGGTAGCCGAACTGTTCGCGCAGGATGCCCGTCAGGATCGGGCGCGACATCGTGGCCGGGTAGTCGGGATCGAGCGCCGGGTAGACGATGTGCGCGGTCATGACTGCCGGTGCGTGCGGCGCGGCGGCGCGAAACGGCGCGAATTCGAACTGTTCCAGCTCCGCGAGCGGCTTGTCGACCGTCGGCAGGTCGCGGTGCGAGTCGACGTGGGTGTCGCCGTGGCCGGGGAAGTGCTTGACGCAGCAGGCCACGCCTTCCGATTCGCTGCCCTCCATCCAGGCCATCGCGATCTCGGCTGCGCGTTGCGGATCGGCGCCGAACGAGCGCTCGGCGATCACCGGATTGTGCGGATTGTTGTTCAGGTCCAGCACCGGCGCGAAGTTCCAGTTAAAGCCCAGCGAGCGCACCGCGCGCGCGACCGCGGCGCCCACCGCGCGCGCAAGTATCGGATCGCCGGCCGCGCCCAGCGCCATCGCCGCCGGCGGCGCGGGAACCCAGGTCGGGCGCACCACGGCGCCGCCTTCCTGGTCGAGCGCGATCAGTGCTTCAACCCCGAACACGTCGCGCAGATCGCTAGTGAACCGGGTGAGCTGGGTCGCATCAAGCATGTTCTGGCGGAACAGGCACGCGGCGCGCACGCGGTTGGCGCGCAGGAATTCGGCGGTGTCAATATCCAGTTCGGTGCCGAGCAGGCGCACCATGATCAGCTGTCCCGCCAGCGTTCTCGCGTCCATCATGGTCTCAGTTGGTTTTGGTGACTTTGGAGAGATGGCGCGGGCGGTCCGGATCGAGGCCGCGTGCCTTCGACAGGTGGGCTGCCATCACGTAGAACGCCTGGATCGCCACGATCGGATCGAGGTCGGGCGTGGCCGCCACCGGCAGCGTCAGGTCGCGGCTCGCGACGTCCTCGGGCGCCGCGAGCAGCACGTGCGCGCCACGGCCGCGCATCTCGTCGGCCAGGGCCACCAGGCCGGCCTGGGTCGGGCCGCGGGTGGCGAAAATCACCAGCGGATATCCTTCCTCGATCAGCGCCATCGGGCCGTGTTTGATCTCGGCGCCGCTGAAGGCTTCCGCCTGCAGCGCCGAGGTTTCCTTGAACTTGAGCGCCGACTCGAGCGCGACCGGGAAGCTGATGCCGCGGCCGACCACCATGATATTGCGCGCCGGCGCCAGCACGTCGATCGCCCTGGACCAGTCGGTCTGCGCGGCCGTGCGCAGCGCGTCGGGCAGGGCGGCGATGCCTTCCTTCAGTTCGGCGTCGTTCTGCCACTCGGACACCAGGCGCGCGCCCGCGACCAGGCTGGTGATAAAGCTCTTGGTGGCGGCCACGCTCTGCTCCTTGCCGGCGTGCAGCGGCATCGTCCATTCGGCCGCCTGCGCCAGCGGCGAGGCCGCGTCGTTCACCAGCGCCACGGTGGTCGCCCCGCCATCGCGGAAGTAGCGGATCGGCTCGACCACGTCCGGGCTCTGGCCGGACTGCGAAATCGCGATTGCGAGCGTGCCCTGCGTGACCAGCGGCGACTTGTACAGCGTGATCAGGGACATCGGCAGCGAGGTCACCAAGCGTCCCATGCGCGACATGATCAGGTAGGCCAGGTAGCTCGACGCGTGATCCGAGCTGCCGCGCGCCACGGTCACGGCGCTGTTGAAGTTGGTCGACCTCAGCCTGCGTCCCAGTTCCGAATAGCGTTCGACGTCCTCAAGCAGTTGCAGGGCGACGCAGTCGGCCGCGGACACGGCTTCTTTAAGCATCAGCGAGGTCACACACTTCTCCTTCGATATAAACGGCTTTGATATTCAAATCGCGGTCCAGGACCACGATGTCGGCGAAACAGCCGGGCGACAGGCGTCCGCGCTGGGTCTCGCCCAGGTAGTCGGCGGCGTTGGTCGACACGCGCCTGGAAGCTTCCTCGATCGACAGGCCGATCGAGACCAGGTTGCGCAGCGCCTGGTCCATGGTCAGGGTGCTGCCGGCCAGCGTGCCGTCGGCCAGGCGCACGCCGCCCATGCACTTGTGGACCACCTGGCGGCCGAGCATGTATTCGCCATCCGGCATACCGGCGGCGGCGGTGGAATCGGTCACGCAGAACAGGTTGGGGATCGAACGCAGCGCGACCTTGATCGCGCCTGGGTGCACGTGCAGCAGGTCGGGGATGATCTCGGCGTACTGCGCATGCGCGAGCGCCGCGCCGACCATGCCTGGATCGCGGTGGTGCAGTCCGGGCATGGCGTTGAACAGGTGGGTGAAACCGGCCGCGCCGTTCTCCAGCGCCTTGACTCCGACTTCATATGATCCGGTGGTGTGGCCGATCTGCACGCGAATGCCGGCGTCGGCAAGCAGCCGCACCAGCTCCATGTGACCCTCGATTTCGGGAGCCACGGTGACCAGGCGCATCGGGGCCAGCTCGCCGAAGCGCCGCACTTCGTCAACCGTCGCCTCGCGCGCGAACGGCGGCTGCGCGCCCAGTTTGCCGGAGTTGATGTACGGGCCTTCCAGGTGCACGCCGAGGATTCGCGCTTCACCGGGATTGCGCGAATTGGCCGCGGCGCCAATCGTGGCAAGCGCGCGCGTGATGTCCTCAAGCGGCGCGGTCATCGTGGTCGCCAGCAGGCTGGTGGTGCCATGCCTTGCGTGCAGTTTGGCGATCACGTGCGGCGCATCGCCGCCTTCCATCATGTCGCGTCCGCCCCCGCCGTGCACATGCAGGTCGATGAAGCCGGGCAGGACGTAATCGTCGCCATTGGCGATCGGGTCGACCGCATTGCCGCTGATGGTGTCGATGCGCTTGCCGAAACTGATCTCGCCATTGATCCAGCCGCCCGGGGTCAGGATGTTGCCTTTCATTGGTGTGCTTTCTTCAGGTGCAGTTGGATCATGCGCAGCGCGCCGGCCGCCGAGTCGCCCTTGGGCGGGACAGTGCGCGCCAGCAGGGCCGCGGGCAGGTAGTGGCTGAGCCGCTCGCCCAGGCCGCCGCACAGCGCGAGCGGCAGCAGGCCGCTCGGGTCGAGCGCGGCGGCGATGTTCGCCACTTCCTGGCCGGCCTCGAGCAGGATTGCGCGGGCCACCGGATCGGTGTCGCCGTGCGCAAGCACGAATCGCGCGAGACTGGCATAGCTGGTCTGTGTGGCCTTGCCCAGCCAGAGCTGGATCGCATCGCGGTTGCCGCCGCAGGCATCGATCACGGCACGCGCGAAGGCGCCGTCCGGCTTGCGGCCGTCGAGCACCTGCTGGCTGTAGCCGATCGCCTTCAGGCCCATCCATGCGCCGCTGGCCTCGTCGCCGGCGGGGAAGCCCCAGCCGCCGACCTCGCGCTTGTCGCCGCTGGGCAGCAGCGCCTCGCCCACGCTGCCGGTGCCGATCGCAACGATCGTGCCCGGTTCGCCGCCGTGCGCGCCCATGAGTGTGGTGAAACCGTCGGTATCGAGCACGAGGGCGCCGAAACCGGGATCGGCGGCGATGAAATCTGCCGCCCATTGTTTGTTGTGGACGCCCGCCAAGCCCAGACCGATCGCGACATTGCCGATCGCCGGCATGGACACGCCGATCGCGGCGAACGCCTGGTTGACCGCGTCGTTAATGGAAGCCCACGCGTTGGCGATGCCGTGCGCAAGACCGGACGGGCCGCTCGCGCCCTGCGCCAGTTCGGTGCCGGCGGCGCACGTCAGGCGTACCCGGGTGCCGGTGCCGCCGCCGTCGACGCCGATGAGATATTCGATCATGTAAGAAAAGAAGCTGCCGGGGGAGGTCAGGGCACTATAGGGATGCGGTCAGGCGTTGTCAACAGGTATTTAACTGGTATGCATCGATTGGGTGCGGATATGGGGTGATAGCCAGGAGTTATCGATGTAAGTGATTGATATTATTGGGAAAGTAGTGGTATTGCGAGTGGTATTGATGGGCGCGGCGTTGTACGGCGTGCACGGAGTGTGCGCGCGGTTCGCGAACGCGCGTAACGAAACGGCAGCTGCGAGCCAGGCCTATCATCGACGCCGTCGCCCCCGCGAAGGCGGGGGGCCAGACTGAGTCGGCGTCGCACGCGGTCTATGGCGGGAACGACGTGCTATCCGTGCGCCCCTTCGAGCTGCTTACTCGATCATCTGCCTGCTGCGATGACGATCGACCACCAGGATGCGCGGCTGATCGCGCCCCGCGCGTTTGCCACGCTCCGGCGCCACGGTCACCGCTGCGCTGCCCGGTCCACGCACGTCGACGTTCGCGCGTCCGGCCACCAGCTTGCGCGCCGACAGGCTGCCCGATCCGGTCAACTGCGCGGTCAACTGCTCCACGGTGCCCGAAATCGATGCATCGGCCGGACCTCCCATCTGCAGCATCAACCGCCTGCCGGCCATGGCTGCGGTCAGGTCGCCCGTGCCGCGCAGTTCGGCATCGAGTGTGTCGGAGACCATGCCCAGTTGGGCACCGCCAGGCCCGAACCCCTTCACCGTGGCCTTGCGCACTTTCAGTTCACTCGCATTCAGATCGCCCGATCCGCTCATATCCGCGCGCAGGTCCGCCGCGCTGCCGGCCAGCTTGACGTTGCCCGGACCGGCCATGTGCAGAACAGCTGATTGCGCCTGCAGGCCGTTGGCGAGCAGTTCGCCCGAGCCATACACTTCGGCGTCGAATGCGCGGATGGTCCCACCCACGCATGCATTGCCCGGCCCGCGCTGCACCGTACGTACGGTTTCGACGGCCAGGGCGCAGGCATTCAGGCTGCCCGAGCCGCTGATCTCCGCGCTCAGCGCACGTCCGCTGCCGGAGAGCTTGACGTTGCCCGGGCCGCTCATCTGGGCGCTCACGCGCGCCACGTGCAGCTCGTCCGCCCTCAGGTCGCCCGAGCCGCTCACCGTCGCGACCAGTTCATTGCCCACGCGGGCCAGCCACACGCCGCCCGGGCCGCTCATGGCAACATCCACGTTCGCGCTGTTCACCCGGCGCAGATCAAGGGCGCCGCTGCCGCTGCTCTTGATTGACAGTTCGCGCACCGCACCCGCCGCGCGCAGGTCGCCCGGTCCATCGTTGGCAAGGGTAAAGCGGTCCGCTCCCAGCCGTTCGAGTTCGACCGCGCCGGTGCCGGCGTTCTTCAGGCTCTTTAGCATCGGGGCGGTGATCGTTACGTTGACCGTGTCGCGCCGTTTGCCAATGCCGAAGTAGAAGCTGCTCCGCGCGGCCGGCCGCACGATCAGCGTATCGCCGCGCACCACCGTTTCGATCCCGTCCAGCTGCTTGCGCTCGCCTGCGAGTTCGACTGCGCCGTTGCGGCCCTGCGCGCGCACCACCACCCGGTAGGGGCCCGCCAGTTCGATCGCGGAGAACGCGCTTACCTGGCGCTGTTCGGTGACGATTTCTCCAAGCGCAGCATCGGCATGGCTGGCCTGGGTGGCGATGATCGCGGCCGCGATGGCGAGCGCGTAGGCGGCATGTTTGAGCGGGGTTTTCATTTTATTGTTCTTTGACTTGTCCAATGCTGAACGATACGCGAACAAAATGCCTTACGCTGCGTCGGGGCGACAGACGGAACAAATCGTGGAGTCAAACGAACAAAGGCGGTACTGGATGGCGCGAGACGTTTTCAATTTTGCTATCTGCGCGGTGTAGAATGGAATGATGAACGACTCTTCCCATCCCAAAAATTCGCCCGCCCCAGAGCGCGCACGGCGCCGGAAAAGTGGCGGCATTACCTTGGCCGACGTGGCCAAACTGGCCGGCGTGGCGCCGATCACGGCATCGCGCGCGCTCAACACGCCCGATGCCGTGTCGCCCGCGGTGCTGGAGCGGGTGAAGGAAGCGGTCGCGCGCACCGGCTACGTGCCGAACCTGCTGGCAGGCGGGCTGGCTTCCAGAAAGAGCCGGCTGGTGGCGGCCGTGGTGCCGACCATCGCCGGGCCGGTGTTCATGGAAACGGTGCAGGCGCTCACCGAGACCCTGGCCGCATCCGGCTACCAGCTGATGCTGGGCCAGACCGGTTATCACAACTCGCGCGAGGACGCGCTGCTCGATGCGATCATCGGCCGCCGGCCGGACGGCATCGTCCTCACCGGGATCATGCATTCGGCCGAGGGCAGGCGCCGCCTCATCGCCAGCAATATCCCGGTCGTCGAGACCTGGGACCTGACCGCCACGCCGATCGACATGCTGGTCGGCTTTTCGCACGAGAAGATCGGCCAGGCGGTGGCCGAATACCTGCACGCGCACGGACGGCGCAAGGTAGCTTCGATCAGCGGCACGGACGAACGGGCCGAGCGCCGCAACCGCGCCTTTTCGGACGCGGCGCGTGCGCTGGGCATGGCACCAATGGGGCAGGTGCCGACGGTGATGGCGCCGCCGCCCACCACCATCGGCAGCGGCCGCGCGGGACTGGCCGAACTGCTGGCCAAGGCGCCCGAGGTGGACGCGATCTTCTGCAGTTCCGACATGCTCGCGCTGGGCGTGCTGATCGAGGCGCAGGCGCGCGGCATCAAGGTTGGGCAGGACCTCGCCGTGATCGGCCTGGGCGACATGGAGTTCGCCAAGGACGCCAATCCGGCGCTCACCACGGTGCGCCTTGACGGCACCACCATCGGCCGCACCGCGGCGCGCTTCATCATCGATCGCACCGAAGGGCGCCCGATCGCAACAAAGGTGTGCGACATCGGCTTTTCAATCGTCGAGCGCGCCAGCGTCTAGCCCACCAAGAAATGGTTGACAAGTGTGCCCGGCTGGCGCTACCGTATCGCAATAGCATGGTAGCGCTACCAAGCGTCAATTTGCATTCATAAAAGGAAAGCCAATGTCTTCGATTCAAACGGCCGGCACGGACACGCCGGTTGTCACCGGGCTGCGCGTCATCCCGGTGGCTGGCCGCGACAGCATGCTGCTCAACCTCTCCGGCGCGCACGGTCCCTATTTCACCCGCAACCTGGTGATCCTCACCGACAATGCCGGCAATACCGGGGTCGGCGAGGTGCCGGGCGGCGAGCGCATTCGCCAGACCCTGCAGGACTCAGCGGACCTGGTGGTCGGCAAACCGGTGGGCGCCTACCTGAACATCCTGCAGTCGGTGCGCGTGGCGTTCGCCGACCGCGACGCCGGCGGCCGCGGCCAGCAGACCTTCGACCTGCGCACCACCATCCACGCCGTGACCGCGCTGGAGGCCGCGCTGCTGGACCTGCTCGGCAAGCACCTGGACCTGCCGGTCTGCGCGCTCCTGGGCGAAGGGCAGCAGCGCAGCGCGGTGGAGATGCTGGGCTACCTGTTCTACATTGGCGATCGCAACCTGACCGACCTCGATTACCACAGCGAACCTGACGCAGCGGACGACTGGCTGCGCCTGCGCCATGAGGCGGCGCTCACGCCGGAGGCGATCGTGCGCCTGGCCGAGGCGGCCTACCAGCGCTACGGCTTTAACGACTTCAAACTCAAGGGCGGGGTGCTGCGCGGCGAGGCGGAGATCGAGGCGATCAGGGCGCTGCACGAGCGCTTTCCCCAGGCGCGCGTCACGCTCGACCCGAACGGCGGCTGGCTGCTCAAGGACGCGATCCGCCTGTGCCGCGATCAGCGCGGGGTGCTGGCCTATGCCGAAGACCCGTGCGGCGCCGAGGACGGATATTCGGGCCGCGAAGTGATGGCCGAGTTCCGCCGCGCGACCGGTTTGCCGACCGCGACCAACATGATCGCCACCGACTGGCGCCAGATGGGCCACGCGATCGCGCTGCAGTCGGTCGACATTCCGCTCGCCGATCCGCACTTCTGGACCATGCAGGGTTCCGTGCGCGTGGCCCAGATGTGCCGCGACTGGGGACTGACGTGGGGCTCGCACTCGAACAACCACTTCGACGTCTCGCTGGCGATGTTCACCCACGCGGCCGCTGCGGCGCCGGGCAAGATCACCGCCATTGACACCCACTGGATCTGGCAGGACGGCCAGCGCCTGACGCGCGAGCCTTTCACGATTGTGGGCGGCATGGTCGAGGTGCCGAAGCGGCCGGGCCTGGGCGTGGAACTGGACATGGAGCGCATCGAAGCCGCCCACCGCCTGTACCTGGAAAAGGGGCTGGGCGCGCGCGACGACGCGGTCGCGATGCAGTACCTGATCCCCGGGTGGAAGTTCGATAACAAGAAACCCTGCATGGTGCGGTAGGTCGCTACGCTTACCCGTAGGGTGCGCACCCTGTGCGCACGCGGTACATGTGCGTACCCGAGCCAACGATATTCAACCGTACCGCGTGCGCACTGGTCCTCGGCGGCCCCGCGCCCCCTACGACGACGCGCATCACCGCGGCGGGGCGTAGCTCAAAGACAACAGCGACGCCTATCACCCGGCCGGCATCACCACAATCCAAATCAGCCAGCCCGCCACTCCGCTGGCGGGCGCGAGCGTCACGGTGTCATAATGTGTGCCTGGATGAAGGAGACCATCGGTGATCCGTTATATAGGCATGCGCAAAAATGCGGAGGGTGCCACCGTGTATGTATTTATCGTCAACGGCATGGAGAAGGAAATCCGCGAACACGCGCTCAAGCAGCACCCCGGCTGCTTCGAGGCGCTGCCGGCCACGGCCAAGGCCAGGATTGCCGCCAACCGCGCATGGTTGTCCAAGCTGTAAGACGCCCATCGACACCGTGTCCACCCGGCTGCCGCATACCGTCCTCGCTGTTTCCCTGTGCCTGCCCGTGATGCAGGCGCAGGCCCTGCCATCCACCTTCGGCCCCGTGATCGGCAGCGCGCTGCTGTGCCGCAGCCATCTCGATAACGCCTGGTTCTACTCGTACCTGACCTTAGCTTTCGGCCCGGCCTACAAGCACGAGGGCGGCGCCTACTGGTTCAGGTCACCGGATGGTTCGCTGTGGGGCACGCCGGTGTCGGAGGTGATGGTGAGCGACGATACCAGCCCGCTGGTGTTCGTCGGCGCGGTCGCCGAGAGCACGCCGGACAAGCTGGAGCAGGCGATCCGCAGCGTGGCCGGGGTGCGCCATTTGGCGGCCGACGCCTCGCGGTTTCCACTGCGGGTTTCGAATCCCGGCAGTACGATTGCCTACTTCGATACGAAATCCAAAATATACTGCGCCAGATACAAGCCGCTGCCGCCGGTCCGCTAGATCGTCATGTACACCAATTATTTCAGCCTGAAGCAACAGCCGTTTTCGATCGCGCCCGATCCGCGCTACCTGTTCATGAGTGAACGCCATCGCGAGGCGCTCGCGCACCTGCTGTACGGGATCGGCAGCGGCGGCGGATTCGTTTTGTTGACAGGCGAGATCGGCGCCGGCAAGACCACCGTCTGCCGCTGCTTCATCGAGCAGGTTCCCGAGAACTGCAGGCTCGCCTACATCTTCAACCCGCGCCTGACCGTTGAAGAGCTGCTGCAGACGATCTGCGACGAGTTCCATGTGGCCGCGCCGTCTGGCACGGGCAGCGTCAAGGGCTACATCGACGCCATCAACCGCTATCTGCTGGAGTCCCACGCACAGGGCAGCAACAACGTACTGGTGATCGACGAGGCGCAGAACCTGTCGCCGGCGGTGCTGGAGCAGCTGCGCCTGCTCACCAACCTGGAGACCAGCGAGCGCAAGCTTTTGCAGATCATCCTGATCGGCCAGCCCGAACTGCGCGTGATGCTGGCGCGCCCGGAACTGGAGCAGCTGGCGCAGCGCGTGATCGCGCGCTACCACCTGGGGCCGCTGTCGGAGGAGGAGGTCGGGGCCTACGTGGCGCACCGCCTGGCCGTCGCGGGAGTCACCGGCGCAGGACCGATCCCGGCCGCACTCACGCCGCTGATCCACAAGCTCACGCACGGCGTGCCGCGCCGGATCAACCTGTTGTGCGACCGTGCCCTGCTTGGCGCCTACGTCGAAAACAGCCGCGAAGTCACGCGCGCCATCCTGCGCCGGGCGGCCGGCGAAGTGTTCGCCGGTGAGGGCGCAGCGGCCAGGGCTGCGGGCCTGCGCTGGCCGCTGGTGGTGGGCGGCGTGCTGGCTGTTGCGGCGCTCAGCGCAGCCGCTGCGTGGCAGGCATTCCCGCGCGAGGAGCCGCATGCCGTGACGGCCAAGCCACCTGCCGCGACGCCGGCGCCACGAGTGGTTCCGGCTGCGCAGCAGTCCGTTACCCGGGCGGTGCCAAGCGGTCACGCGCGCGAATCGGAGGCCCTGCGCGAGCTGGCGCTGCTCTGGGGCCAGGCGGTGCCGCCGGTCCAGTCGTGCGAGGCGGCGCCCAAGCTGAACCTGCGCTGCCTGCAGGGCAGGGGCGGGCTGTACGAGCTGCGCCTGCTCGACCGTCCGGCCGTCGTCGTCCTGCGTGACGGGCAGCGCACCAGCTATGCGGTCCTTGTCGCCATGGACGAGCGCAGCGTGACCTTGGGCGTCGGCGACCAGCGCCAGAAGTTTGAGCTGGCCGCGTTCGTGCCGCGTTTCGGCGGCGAATTCACTACGCTGTGGAAGGTGCCGCGCGGCTTTCGCGACGAGGTGACGGCCGGCGACCAGGGGCCGGACGTGGACTGGATCGCAGCCCGCCTGGCGCAGTTGAACAGCGCGCCGGCGCCGGCCATCGACCAGCCATTCGACAAGCGCACGCAGGCATGGCTGCTCACGTTCCAGTCGAAGCAGAACCTGAAGGCGGACGGCGTGGCCGGGCCGCGTACCTACATGCGGCTTAACCAGCTGTCCGGCGTCGACGAGCCGCGCCTGCTCGCTGCGGCCGGGACGGGAAAATAATATGTCCTACATCCTCGAAGCACTCAAGAAGGCGCAGGCCGAACGCCAGTTGGGCAACGCGCCAACGATCCATGCGCCGCAGCCGGTACATGTCGCGCCCGTACTTAAGGGCGGCAGCCGCAAGCCCCTGCTGATCGGGCTCGTGGCCGGGGTGCTGGTCGCATCGGCCGCGGCCGTGCTCACCTGGCGCCAGCAGGCGCCGGTGCAGGTTGCGGCCGTCGCGCCGGCGCCGGTTCAGCACGTGCCCGTCGCGCCGCCGCCCGAGGCAGTCATCCCGAACGAGCCGGTGCTGCCCACTGCGGCCCCGGCCAAGACCCATGCTGCGCCGGCACCGGTGGCGTCTCCTCCTCATGCCGACGCCAGTGCGCCTGAACATCCGCCTGCCAAACCGCAGCCGGTAGCTCGTGCGGCGTCTGTGCAGCACCAAGCGGCGCCCAAGGCCGCCGCGCCAGTCGAGATGCAGGCGCCGCCACCGGCCGCCGCCGCGCCAAATGCGCAAGCGGAGGAGCAGAATCTGCGCACCCTGCAGGAGCTGCCCGAAGCGATCCAGCGTGAAGTGCCGAGGATCGCGTTCGGAGGCTACATGTATTCGCCGAACCCGGCCGACCGTCTGGTCCTGATCGACAAGGCGCTGCGCCACGAAGGCGAGGAAGTGGCGCCCGGGCTGGTACTGGAAAAGCTGCTGCCGAAAGCGGCGGTCATGAACTTCCGGGGATATCGTTACCGTGTCCCGTACTGAGGCGCTGGCGCTCCCGCCCAACGTGTTGGGCGTGGTAGGCTGGTCCGGCAGCGGCAAAACCACCTTGCTCGAAACGCTGGTCGCACGCCTGGCCGAACACGGCCTGCGCGTGAACGTGATCAAGCACAGCCACCACGACTTCGATCTCGAACCGCCGCACAAGGACAGCGCACGCCTTCGCATGGCTGGCGCAGCGGAGGTGATGATCGCCTCAAGGCAGCGCGTGGCGGTCGTGCGTGAGCTGCGCGACACGTGCGAGCCGTCGCTGGCCGAACATCTGGCGCGGCTTACTCCCGCTGACCTGACCCTGGTCGAAGGTTACAAGTGGGAGCCGTATCCCAAGCTGGAGGTGTACCGGCCGGCGCTGGGCCAGCGCGCGCTGTACCACGATGACCCCAACATCGTCGCCGTCGCGTCCGATGCGCCACGGCCGGAGGGGCTTGCCGCGCACCTTGCATGGCTCTACCTCAATTCGCCCGAGGCTGTGTTGGTCTGGCTCATGGATTATTTGTCGGGGGAGCCTAAAGTTTCTCCAGATGGGGCCGTAAATGGAGGATAGCCCTTATCAGGAGGATGAAATGGATGTCGCAGGTATCGCCAAGCTGTCGACCAGCATCGCCGAGACTGGCCTCAAGCAGGACGTCGGTCTTGCAGTTCTCAAGCGCGCCCAGGAAATCGACAGCGCGACCGCAACGCAGCTGATCGACGCGGTCAAGGACGCACCAAGCGTCCAGAACCTTCCCCCCAACCTCGGCACCCGGATCAATACCACCGCCTGAGGCCGCCAAACTGGCGGGCATAGTAGAATTGCCGGCGCGTACACATTGCGCCAGATCAAACTACAGGAGCCCGCCCATGAATAAGCGTCAAGCCATGCTCGCCACCGCGCTGGCGAGCGTCTGCGCCGCCAGCGTCGTTTCCGCTGCCGGCCACGAAGCCAAGCCCGACCAGGAAAAGTGTTACGGCGTCGCCAAGGCCGGTCAGAACGACTGCGGCACGGCAACGCATGGCTGTGCCGGCGCGGCCAAGACCGACAATGACCCGGCCGAGTGGAAATTCGTCGCCAAGGGCACCTGTGAACGGGCCGGCGGCAAGTTGGGCGCCGACAAGCAAGCCGAATGACGCGGGAGGCGCGCGGCGTCGGCGTCGGGCTGCGCGTACCGCATTACCACCAGTTTCTCGAGCAGCGGCCGCAAGTCGGCTGGCTTGAGGTTCACACCGAAAACTTCATCACCCAGTCCGGCTGGGACTGGCACGTGCTGCAGCAGTTGCGGCGCGACTATCCGTTCAGCCTGCATGGCGTCGGCCTGGGCCTGGGTTCGGCCCGCGGCTTTTCTGACATTCATCTCGAGCGCGTGCGCGCGCTGGTCCGGCGTGTCGAACCTGCGCTCGTTTCCGAACATTTGAGTTGGGGTGCGCTGCACGATCGCCAGCTGAACGACTTGTTGCCCCTGCCGTTATCGACCGCCGCACTCGACCTGTTGTGCGCTCGTGTCGCGCGGGTGCAGGACGCGTTGCAGCGCAGGATCCTGATCGAGAATGTCTCGACTTATGTGCGCTTTCGCGCCGATTCAATGAGCGAGGCCGAATTCCTGGCAGAACTTGCGCGGCGTACGGGTTGTGGCGTGCTGCTTGACGTGAACAATCTCTACGTCAACCAGTGCAATCACGGCGAGGATGCGCTAGCCGCGATCGCGGCACTGGCCCCAGGCACGGTCGGCGAAATCCACCTCGGCGGCCACTTGGTGACACCGCATGCCGCGATCGACCATCATGGCGCTGCGGTGGCTTTGCCCGTCTGGGATTTGTACGAAGCGGCACTGGCGCGCTTTGGCCAGGTGCCGACGCTGATCGAGTGGGATGCCGATCTGCCGTCGCTGGACGTGCTGCTGGCCGAGGCCCGCAAGGCCGAAGCAATCGCCAGCAAATATGCGCCGCCCAACGTGTGCGACGTCACCATTGCGCCCGATTCGACCTGCGCACCGGCTATCGATGATCTGGCGGCGGTACAGCAAGCATTCGGCGACGCGCTGTTCGACAGCCGCCGCAACGCGGGGGTGCTCGACCGTTTGACGGCGGGGCAGGGCAGTGCGCGGCTTGCGATCTATCGCGGCAACCTGAGCGCCAACTGGGAACGGGCGCTGGGCGAGGCCTACCCGGTGATCCATCAACTTGTCGGAGACGAATTTTTCGCCGGGCTCGCGCGGGCCTACGGCAAGGCCAACCCCGCACAGGACCCGGACCTGAACCGGTTCGGCGACAGGTTCGCGCAGTTCCTCGCGGGATTCGAACACGTGGCTGCTTTTCCCTACCTGCCCGACATGGCGCAGCTCGAATGGTCGCTGCACCTTGCCCACTACGCGACCGATGCTTCGGGCCTGGACAGGAGCGCGTTCGCGCACGTTTCGCCGGCAATGCTGGAGGGCGCGCGCCTGAAACTGCGCCCCGGGTGCCGCATTCACGCGTCAAGGTGGGCGGTCGTTCAACTGTGGCTCGCGCACCAGCCGGATGGTCCGGCGTTTCCGGATCAGATGCAGGCTGAGAGCCATGCGCTGGTGCTGCGCACCGGCTGGCAAGCGTCGGTCGTACCGCTCACGCGCGCGGCGCACGCGATGCTATCAAAGCTCGCCGCAGGGCAGGCGTTCGGCGCGGCGCTGGACGCTGCCTTGGCTCTTGAGGAGGACTTCGACATTGGCGAACACTTGAACCGGTGGCTCGTGCTCGGCGTCTTCATTGAGATCGCGTTGAAAGAAAAGGTGGCGGGAGAAAAGAGCGGCGCCAGAAAGGCGCCGCTCGTGGGTCAGTGAAAATGTTGAAACGCGCGCAAAATGCGTTCTTCGCCGGTCTTGTCGGCGTACAGCTCGTTGGCTGCACGGGTCGCGTCGATCATGCGATTGAGCTGGGCGTCTTCGAAACGCGCCAGTTCCTCGTTGGCGGCGCTTAATGCCAACGCCAGCTTTTCACGCGCGTTCTGGTACAGAACGCTGGTGTATTGGTCAGTGTTCCTCAACAATTCTTCCGCGTTTTCAATGACCAGACGCAAATCACTGATAAGTCGCTCCTGCGTCCTGGAGCTTTCTTCCGGAGTATCCATCGCCTTCACCTTTAGCCGATCGATTACGGCTTAAAAATAGAACAATGGCTTCCGGATGAGTTTGTCTGAACGCAAATGTTAGCGGTACATGCCGGGTTAGCCTATTGCACGCTGATCCGCACGTCGCCCACAGTCACGGTCTGGCCGGCGCGAATCTTGGCGGTCTTGCGCAGTTCCTGTTTGCCATCGACCGCCACCACGCCGCTGGCCACCATGTTCTTGCCGGCGCCGCCGCTGTCGACCAGCCCGACCAGCTTGAGCAACTGGTTGAGCTCGACGAATTCGGATGTCAGTTCGAAAGTCGTTTTTTGCATTCTATTTCCTGGGGGTAGTGATTACTGTTCGGTGACGTACGCTCGGTCGGGCGGCTAAGCCGGTTCGGGACGCGTCATGTCTAGCGGCACGATCCATTTGTCGAACTGCTGCTCGTCGACAAAGCCCGACTGCAGTGCCGCCTGGCGCAGCGTCAGTCCTTCGTGCTGCGCCGTCTTGGCAATTTGCGCGGCGCGATCATACCCGATGTGCGGCGCCAGCGCCGTCACCAGCATCAGCGACTGTTCCATCAGCTGACCGATCCGGGCCCGGTTCGGCTCGATACCGCGTGCGCAGAATTCCTCGAACGAGCGCATGCCGTCGGCCAGCAGGCGCGCGCTTTGCAGGAAGTTATGGATGATCATCGGCTTGAACACATTCAGCTCGAAGTTGCCGGCCGCGCCGCCGACCGTGATCGCGACATCGTTGCCGAACACCTGGCAGCACAGCATGGTCAGGGCCTCGGCCTGGGTCGGGTTGACCTTGCCCGGCATGATCGAGCTGCCCGGCTCGTTTTCCGGAATCGTGATCTCGCCCAGGCCCGACCGCGGACCGGAAGCCATCCACCGGATGTCGTTGGCGATCTTGGTCAAGGCGGTCGCCAGGGTCTTGAGGGCGCCATGGGCCGCCACTAGCGCATCATGGCCGGCCAGCGCGGCGAACTTGTTTGGTGCGCTCTTAAATTGCAGTCCCGTGCGGGAGAAAAGTTCGGCCGCGATGCGCGGGGCGAATTCCGGGTGGGCGTTCAGGCCCGTGCCCACGGCGGTGCCGCCCGCGGCCAGGGCGAGCAGGCCGGGCAGGGCGCCGCGGATCGTGTGTTCGGAGAACTCGAGCTGGGCCACGTAGCCGGAAAATTCCTGGCCCAGCGTGAGCGGGGTAGCGTCCTGCAGGTGGGTGCGGCCGATCTTGACGATGGAGGCGAAATCGCGCGCCTTCACTTCCAGCGTGCCGCGCAGCCGCGCGAGTGACGGCAGCACCTGCTGCGACACCGCCAGTGCCGCCGCCACGTGCATTGCGGTCGGGAATATGTCATTGGACGACTGGCCCATGTTGACATGGTCGTTCGGGTGCAGCAGCCGGCCTTCGCCGCGCTGGCCTCCCAGGATCTCGGAGGCGCGGTTGGCCAGCACCTCGTTCATGTTCATGTTGCTCTGGGTGCCGGAGCCGGTCTGCCACACGGACAACGGGAACTCGTCCGGATGCTTGTCCTCCAGCACTTCATCCGCAGCCTTGATGATGGCGTCGGCCTTGTCGGCCGGCAGCTTGCTCAGCGAGCGATTGACCGCCGCGGCGGCGCGCTTGACCTGGGCCAGTGCCTTGACCAGCTCCGGCGGCATGCGCTCGCTTGAAATATGGAAGTGATGCAGCGAGCGCTGGGTCTGCGCGCCCCACAGGCGGTCCGCCGGCACCTCGATCGGGCCGAAACTGTCCTTCTCGATCCTGTTTTCCATAGACAAATCCTATTTTGCAAGGCTGAGGCTAAAGAGTTTATCGCAATACCCGTTAACGATGTTTAGGCATCAAATCCGAACTGCCCCATATGGCGCATCGCCTTTCCCAATTCCTGACAGGTTCGCTTCTCGCCGTCCTGGCGCTGACCCACGTACGCGCGGCGGAACTGGCCGAGGCGCGGGTCAGCTCGCATATCGGCCAGCAGTTGGTGGCCGACATTGAACTGGTCGGGATCGACAATCCGGCTGAAAAAGTGGCGGTCAGGCTGGCGCACCCGGACGTGTACCGCGGGGCGAACCTCCTGATTCCCGAGGTGCTGTCGAACGTGAGCTTGTCCGTGATGCAGCGCGACGGGCGCCAGTTCCTGCATGTGACCTCGCTCATGCCGGTCGATGCGGACCACCTGCACCTGTACCTTGAACTGGACGACGGCGGCCACAAGGTGGTGCGCCTGTCCACATTGTGGCTCACGCCTAACCCGGCCCCCGTGTCGCGGCCACCGCCGGAACCGGCCGCGCCGGCGCTGCCCGCATTTAAGCCTGTGGCGCCCCGCGCGCAAGTCGTGCCGCCGGCGGCGCCGCCACGGCCAATCAGGATGCCCGCGCCGGTGCCGGTCACTGAGCCGGCAAGCAAGCCGCCTGCGCCTGCCGCCTGCGCGCCGGTTGCGCCGTTGAACGAGGAAAAAGCATGCATCGCGCTGGGTGCGAAGAATGCCGCGCTGCGAGAAAAGATTGGCCAACTGGAGCACAAGGTGACGGTCTTGGGGACGTTGGCGCGTGCGCCGCAGGCGCCACCTCCAGGTGCGATCAAACCGAAGCCCGCGCCCAAAAAACAGGCCGAGGCCGATAAGGGGGGCTGGCGCTGGGTGGTGGCGGGGATCGTGGGCGCCGTGCTCGCCGCGCTGGCGGGAGGCGGGCTGTTCGTGTACCGAAGAAACAAAGCGATCAAGGCAAAGGAAACGGCCCTGCGAGGTGGAATCAAGAGCCGCCTGATGCCGGGACCGTAGCGGAAGGCCACCCGCACCTTTCCCTCTTTACAATTTTTACTTATCGGTTATACTATTTTTCACAAACGGCACAGGATCTGGCGCAGTCACCATCGATAGCGTGGCGCGGAAAGCAGATGATCGTTGAGGAAACGCCTGTGTTCGGAAGCGGTCTTGCATGCCAACAGTGTGCTGCGGACGCCGGATGCAACCGGCAAGAGGCGACGCCAGGAGATACCTGGTGTTCGCTCTCCCATTCTGGTGGCCGACGCAGGTCGTGCCGTCTTTCCTGGCGCCTTCGGGCGCTTTTCTTTTTTCCGTGTTGCCAACAAAAAAAGCGCCCGCAGGCGCTTTATTCATCGGTTCAAACCAAAGCTCAGTGCGCCTGCATCGCGCGGTCGAGCTGGCCCATCCACGATTCGGTCGTCTCGCGGATCGCGCGGTCGTTGGCCAGGATCTGCTTGAGCAGGTCAAGCTTGCGCACGCGCTTGGCGCCGTCCAGCGCCGGCACGCCGCCCATCGTAGCGCTGGCCGCTGCCGCGCACTGATTCTCCAGCGTGTCCAACTGGTTCCAGTCGCTTGCCTTGGCCGCGACCACCATCCTGCTCGTCAGGCCGGCGATATGTTCATACATCGAAAGCACTTCGTTGGAGGTCATATTGGCATCAGGGCAATAAATTAGTGGTCAGATTCCCGCTTCTCTGTCCTTAACGGCGCCGCCTTCCGAAACTTTAGGGTGGGGATAAAAAAAATTGAAAATATTTTGACCGGCTGATGTTGTTATTTATGCACGGTCAATCCGTGCCGCTCGCCGGCAAGCGAACCTGCCATTCCCAGCATCCGACGCTTTAGCCGTGTTTTTTGCAGTCCATCGCATTATTGGCCCATGTGCAGGTTCTCTTGCATACATTGCATGCTGGGTTTCTGCGCGCATGCCGGACCCGACAACAATAAGAGAGGAAGCAGATGAGACAAATCCATGCAACGCAGGCCGCCGCAGCCGCGGCCCTGGCGCTGGCCATCGGCGGGGCTCACGCCGAGGCGCCGTTTTCGTTTGCCGCGACGCCCGGCAAGTTGCCCAAGGACGTGGTGCCGCTTCAGTATGCTGCGCACCTGGTGCCGGACATTGGCGCCCACACCTTCAAGGGCAGCGAAATGGTTGAAATCGAAGTGCTCAAACCCACTTCGAAGATCATGCTCAACGCCGACAGGCTCGAGATCGCCAGCGCCACCCTGTCCGGCAAGGGTGTCGACCAGCTCAAGCTCAGTCCCGTGCTCGACCGCGAACAACAGACGCTGGCCTTTAACCTCGACAAGCCGTTGGCTCCGGGTAAATACAAGCTGGCGCTGGAGTTCAGCGGCCAGATCAACCGCGAAGGGCGCGGACTGTTCTACATAAACTACAAGGCGAGTGAGCGCGACAAGAAAATGATCGCGACCACGATGGAACCGACCGATGCGCGGCGCCTGCTGCCCACGTGGGACGAGCCGGCTTTCCGCGCTTCGTTCAAGCTCACGGTCGACCTGCCGGAGAACTTCAAGGCATTTTCGAATACGCCCGTCGAAAAGCAGCAAAAGCTTGGGGACGGCAAGCAGCGCGTTTCGTTCGCGGTCACGCCAAAAATGCCGAGCTATCTGGTGGTGCTGGTGGCCGGAGAACTGGACCGGGCGACAGCCAGGCAGGACGGCGTGGACATTGGCGTGGTGACGACCGAGGGCAAAGAGCGCTCGACAGCTTTTCCGTTGGCCTCGGCCAAGGGTCTGCTGCGCTACTACAACAACTATTTCGGTACGCCGTACCCGCTGGCCAAACTGGACCTGATCGCAATCCCGAACAACATCAACGGCGCGATGGAGAACTGGGGCGGCATCGTCTATGCGGATTCGGCCCTGCTGTATGACCCGGAAACGAGTCCGGAAGTGGTGAAAAAGACCACGTTCTCGATCAACGCGCACGAAATCGCCCACCAGTGGTTCGGCAACCTCGTGACGATGGCGTGGTGGGACAACCTGTGGCTCAATGAAGGCTTTGCCTCTTGGATGGCGGCCAAGGCGACCGAGCACTTCCACCCCGAGTGGCGGCCCTACCTGGACGGCATCGCCGAGCGCGAGGGCGTGCTCAACCTCGACGCGCGCAAGACCACCCACCCGATCCAGAGCCCTGTCGAGAACGAGGCGCAGGCTGGCAACGCGTTCGACGCAATCACCTACGAGAAGGGCCAGGCATTCCTGCGCATGCTCGAAGCCTACCTCGGCGAGGACGCGTTCCGCAAAGGGATCCGCGCCTACATGGCCAGGCACCAGTATTCGAACACCACCTCGGCCGACCTGTGGAGCGCGCTTGAAAAGGCGTCCGGCAAGCCGGTCGAAAAGCTGGCCTCGGACTGGACCACGCAACCGGGCCACCCCTTGATCAGCGTGTCGCAAAGCTGCGAGAACGGAAAGCGCAAGGTCACGCTGTCGCAGGAGCAGTTCCGGCTGGACGAGCCGGCGCTTGATAAGCGGCTGTGGAACGTGCCGCTGCAGGTTGGCACGGTGGGCGGCAAGGCATGGTACACGCTGCTGTCCGGCCCGAGCACGACCCTCACGCAGGCCGGCTGCGACGCCGCCCTGGTCGTCGATCCGTACAGCGTCGGGTTCTTCCGCATCCACTACGATCCGGCCAGCTTCGCGGCGCTGGCGGGGCAGGCAGCCAAGCTGCCGGACACCACGCGCCTGAAGTTGCTGGGCGATACCTGGGGCATGGTCGCCGCCGGCCGCATGCACCTCGAGGACTACTTGATGCTGGTGTCGAAGTACGGCGACGAGCCGCGGCTGGCGGTGTGGCAGTCGATCCTCGCCAACCTCGCCACGCTCGACACGCTGGCGCGCGGCGAACCGGAGCAGCCGCTGATCCGCGGCTTCGTTCGCAACTTCATCAAGCCGAAGTTCGCACAGCTTGGCTGGGAGGAAAAGGCGGGAGAATCCACAGAGGATCGTGAACTGCGCGCGCTGCTCGCCACGGCATTGGCGCGCGCCGGCGACGAGTCTGCCATTGCGCAGGCGCGCACCCGCTTTGCGCGCTACCTTGACGATCCCTCGTCGGTCAGCCCGGTAATGATCGACTTCGTCATCAATACCGCCGGCCGTTATGCCGACGCGGCCATTTATGACGCGCTGGCCGCGCGGGCGATGGCCACTACCAGCACCGAAGAGCGCAACCGCTTCGGCCGCGCGCTGTCGGCCGTGCAGGACCCGGCGCTGGCGGCGCGCACGCTCAAGTCCGCGCTGGCGCCGGGAATGCCGCCGAACCAGGTGACTTCGATCCTGCCCAGCGTGGGGCGCGAACACGTGCGCCAGGCCTGGCAATTCGCGGTCGAGCACCGCGACGAACTGATCAAGTCGACCGATTCGACCAACCGCAATCGGGCGTTTGCCAGCATCGTCAGCGCCTCGGCCAATCCACAGGACGCGCAAGTGATGGAGGATTTTGTGCGCGAAAACTTCGGCCCGGATGCCCTGGTCGAGGCCCAGCGCGTGGGCAATGGCATTCGCATCCGCGCCCAGCAGAAGGCGCGCCTGCTGCCGCAGGTGCGCGCGGCGCTGAAATGATTTGGCAGCGGGGCCCGGCACTGTGCTAACTTTTGCATAGGACGAGGACCCGGATAACTAGATAAGGGAAACGATGAAGACAATTTTGACTCCGATGAAAACCGCGATCGCCCTGGCCTTGTGCGGCGCATCGCTCGCATTGGCGCCCGGCGTGGCCGGCGCTCGGCAGGCGGCCGCACCGGCCGCCGAAAAGCAGGCCAACATGGCCGTGCTGCCTGGCGACGACTTCTACACCTGGGCGAATGGCGCCTGGATGGCCAAAACCGAAATCCCGGCCGACAAGTCCCGCTGGGGCGCAATGGGTGCGCTGGCCGAGGAAACCAACCAGCGCATCGTCAAGCTGATCGAAGCACTGGTCGCAGACAAGGCCGCCACCGGCGAAGCGCGGAAAGTCGCCGACTACTACAGCGCCTACATGAACGAGGCCGCGATCGAAGAGAAGGGGACGGCGCCGATCAAGCCGGTGCTGGAACGGATCGGCGCCATCAAGGACAAGGCCGGCCTCGTGCGCATGCTCGGCGAATCGTTGCGGGCCGACGTCGACCCGCTCAACAACACCAACTTCTTTACCGAGAACGTGTTCGGCGTCTGGATCGCTCCCGGCCTGCACGACCCTGCGCACAACACGCCCTATCTGCTGCAAGGTGGCCTGGGCATGCCCGACCGCGCCTACTACCTTGACGACAACCCAAGGATGGCGGACCTGCGTACCAAGTACCAGCAGCACATCGCGGACATGCTCAAGCTGGCTGGCTATAGCGATCCGCAGGCACGTGCCGCCAAAGTCTTTGCGCTCGAGACGGCGATCGCCAAGACCCACGCCACGCGCGAGGATTCGGCCGACGTGCTCAAGGCGGACAACACCTGGACCGTGAAGGACTTCAGCGCCAAGGCGCCAGGGATCGACTGGCCGGCCTTCTTCAAGGCTGCGCGCCTGTCCGGCCAGGACAAATTCATCGTCTGGCATCCGAGCGCGGTGACCGGCGAAGCGAAACTGGTGGCCGATACCGACCTTGCGACCTGGAAGGACTACCTGGCCTTTCACCGCCTGAATCACTTTTCGGGGGTGCTGCCGAAGGCGTTCGTCGAGCAGGGTTTCGAGTTCTACGGCAAGGCCCTCTCCGGCACGCCGCAACAGTCGCCACGCTGGAAGCGCGCGCTGTCCGCGACCAATGGTGCACTGGATGAGGCGGTGGGCAAGATCTACGTTGCGCACTATTTCCCGGCCGAGAGCAAGGCCAAGTTGCAGCAGATGGTCAGCAACATCGTCGACGCATTCAGCAAGCGCATCGACAAGCTGGACTGGATGGCGCCGGCCACTCGCGCGCAGGCCAAGCAAAAGCTCAAGACCCTGTACGTCGGTATTGGCTATCCGGACAAGTGGAAGTCGTACGCTGGTTTGACGGTCCTACCTTCCGACGCGTTCACCAACGCTGCCAAGGCCGAGGAGTTCCATTACGGCCAGGAGATCGCCAAGCTCAAGCAAAAGCCTGACCGCACCGAGTGGGCGATGCCGCCGCAGCTGGTCAACGCGGTCAACCTGCCGCTGCAAAACGCGCTGAACTTCCCGGCAGCGATCCTGCAGCCGCCGTTCTTCGACCCCAAGGCATCGGACGCCTCGAACTACGGCGCGATCGGCGCGATCATCGGCCACGAGATCAGCCACAGCTTCGACGACCAGGGTTCGCAGTTCGACGCCCAGGGCCGCTTGCGCGACTGGTGGACCAAGGCCGACGCCGAGCACTTCAAGGAGGCGTCCGCCAAGCTGGTGGCCCAGTACTCGGCCTACAAGCCTTTCCCTGACCTTGCCGTCAACGGGCAGCTGACGCTGTCGGAGAACCTGGCTGACCTGGCCGGCGTGGAGGCGGCCTACGACGCTTTCCACGCCACGCCGCAAGGCAAAAGCGCGGGCGTGGAAGGCGACCGCCAGTTCTTCACCGGCTTTGCACAAAGCTGGCGCACCAAGGCGCGCGAAGCGGCCGAGCGCCGCGGCATCCTGACCGACGGCCACGCGCCGCCGGCCTATCGCACTGCCACCGTGCGCAATATGGACGCATGGTACAAGGCGTTCGACGTGCAGCCGGGGCAGAAGCTGTACCTGGCGCCGCAGGACCGGGTGCGGGTCTGGTAAGCCGAACTTGAGCGAGGTGCGTGCGTTGTTACGCTCCGTGCGCACCCCGGTCCAGCCCCTGCACGCTGGTCACCGGAGGGTGAAGTTCAGGGATATCGGGTAGATCATCTCGCACGGCTCGCCGTGGCAGACCGCGGGCTTGAACTGCTGGGCCGCCGCCAGTCTTGCCACATGGTGCGAAAGGTTGAGATCGGGCGAGCGCATGGAAGTGAAGGACTTGGGCTTGCCGTCCTTGCCAACGACGACGTACACCAGCAACCTGCCGCGCGCGTCCGGGTACATCTCGTTGCGCATTTTGGCGATGCTGGAGATCAACTCGCCGTGGCCGTTGACGGGGTAGGGCGGTTCGTCGCCGTCCTCCAGCGCCGGGTAGGCCCCCTTTATAAAGGCCTGCTGGCCCGGCGTGAGCATTTCCCAGCTTGCACGCGGGGGAACGTAGTCGGTTATCTTGCTGGATAATTCGGGGTCTCGCACCGCGTAACGGCCGGACTCGGGGCTTACCTGCGGTGACGCGCCTGCCACCCGGTCGTCATGGAACATGCCTTCGTAACGCCGCCCGCTTCCGGCGTAGATCATCACGCCTTTGCCCTCGAATTTGTCGTCCTCCCATTCACCCTCGTAGCTGCCACCGAGCGCATACACTTGCTTGCCCCGGCCGTTGCGCTTGTCGTCCTTCCATGCACCCTCATAGGTGTCGCCGTCTGCGGAGACTTCCTTGCCCCAGCCGTTGCGCTTGTCGTTCTTCCACATGCCTTCGTAGCGGCGGCCTCTTGGATCGACAGCAATACCGGGGCCGTCGTAAATATCATTCACGACGCTGCCTTCGTACATGTACCCGTTTTCCCATTTGAAGAAGCCTTGGCCGTGCGGTACGCCGTTCCTGAAGGTGCCGATGTAGGTGTACTGTTTGGTGGTGAGCGTGCCTTCACCGCTGACTTCGCCGTGCACCAGCGTCGCCTCAAGCTGGTACTTGCCCTTTTCGCGCACGCTCCATTTGAGCATGCCCTTGCCGTCCGCGTACCCATCCTTGCAGGCACCGTTCCATTTGACGGCATCGTCTTCCGGGCGCGGCTCGAGCCTGGCGATCCGGCAGTTGGCGTCGCCGTACCATAACGGGGCTTCGTCGGCGTATGCCGTGCCGCCCAGGCAAAGCGCGGCCATCAGAAAGATAGTTTTGTTCATGGCATTAATGGTAACGAAAGCAAAATGTATTATCTGTTAACATTTTCTTTTGCGAAAGATTTTTATGAACCGAGCTGTCGAGCACCCCGGTCCCGGCCCGGGTCGTGATCTTAACCACAGGACCGTCGTCCTTTCCGGGATGTAGAATCCTGCAATGGACCAACTCGATGAGATTTCCCGCCGCACGCTGGAGCATTACGAACATCATGCCGAGGCGTTTTTCGCAGGCACGATCGACCATGACGTCAGCCAGAACATCGCCGCCTTGCTGGACGCGATTACTGCCGAGCCGCCGTTCACGATCCTGGACCTGGGCTGCGGCCCCGGCCGCGACCTGAAAACCTTCGCCTCGCTCGGCCACCGCGCCATTGGCGTGGATGGCAGCGAGAACTTCGTACAGATGGCGCGCGCCTACAGTGGCTGCGAGGTCTGGCACCAGGATTTCCTGCACCTTGACCTGCCGTCCGCGATGTTCGACGGCATCTTCGCCAATGCCTCCCTGTTCCACGTTCCGAGCGCCGCGCTGCCCAAGGTGCTGGCCGACCTGCATGCCGCACTGAAACCAGGTGGCGTGTTGTTCAGTTCCAATCCTCGCGGGCATAACGAGGAAGGCTGGAACGGCGCGCGCTACGGCAGCTATTACGACTACCCGACTTGGGAACGTTATTTGACTGCAGCGGGATTTATTCCGTTACAGCACTACTACCGTCCGCCGGGCTTGCCCCGTGAACAACAGCCTTGGCTCGCCAGTGTCTGGCGGAGGTCGTCTGTTAGCCACCGTACTGAGGACAGTGGGAACTGAGGGTATCGTAGAGGCTCGTTTCAACGAAACAGGAGGTACCCGAAATGAACTCGGACCAAATCAAAGGCAAGGCCAAAGATATTGCTGGCAAGGTTCAGGAAAAAGTCGGTGAAGTTGTCGGCAGCCGCCAGCAGGAAGTCAAGGGCCAGTCCAAGCAGGTGGAAGGCAAGCTGCAGGAAAAGGCTGGTGACTTGAAGCAAGACGTGAAAGACACCTTCAAAGGCAATTGCTGACCGCTAGGGCCGGCGCAGCATAAAAAAACAGCCGCGGTGTTGCCGCGGCTGTTTTTTTTCGCGCTATCACCGTTGGCGGTGGGCGTAGGGTGGGCAGGTCTCCTGCCCACGCGTTCAGCGATAATCGGCAATGTCCGAACAGGTTCCATTTTCGTTGAACGCGTGGGCGGGAAACCCGCCCACCCTACGAAACCCATTCGCGGCTGTTCCAGACAGACGCGGCGTTCAGTCCGGCTTACTTCGGCTCCGTCCCGCCCAGATTCTTCTTGAAGAATGCTTCGATCAGCCCGTACACGTGGCGTTGCCCGGCACGCGACGAGATGCCGTGCTTGGCGCCCGGATAGGTCATCAGTTCGAACTTCACGTTGCGGTTGACCAGCGCGTCGATCAGGCGCGTAGTGTTGGTGAACAGCACGTTGTCATCCGCCATGCCGTGCACCAGCAGCAGCGGCGACTTCAGCCCGTCCAGGTGCGCGAACACGCCGCTCTGCTGGTACGCTTGCGGCACCTGTTTCGGCGTACCGCCAACGAACTGCTCGGTGTAGTGGGTGTCGTACAGTGCCCAGTCGGTCACCGGCGCCACCGACACGCCCATCGCGATCTTGTCCGATCCCGCTTCGAGCAGGCGCAGCGTCATGAAGCCGCCGTAGCTCCAGCCGAACACGCCGATGCGCTTGGGATCGACAAAGCTTTGCTGCGCCAGCCAGTCGACGCCGGTGAGCTGGTCCTCGACTTCGTGCTGGCCCAGGTTGCCATAGATGACGTCGGTGAATGCCCGTTCCCGGCGCGACGAGCCACGGTTGTCCAGGCGGAACACCACGAAGCCTTGCTGTGCCATGTACTGGTCAAAGTAGTTGCCCCATTGACGGGTCACGCGCTGCGAGTGCGGGCCGCCGTAGGTGAACAGGAACACGGGATAGCGCTTGGCCGGGTCGAAGTTGGCCGGCTTGATGATCGAGTAGTACAGCGTCTGGCCATCCTTGGCCTTGATCGTGCCGTACTCGGGCGTCAGGTGATCCGGCAGGTACTTGGCGTACGGGTGGTTTTCGCTCAGCTCGTTATGTTCGAGCCATTCGACCATCGAACCGTCGGCGCGGCGGATCGACACCTGTGGCGGCGTATTTGGATCGGAATAGGTGTCGACGAAAATCGCGCCGTTCTGCGCGAACGTGTTCTCGTGCCAGCCGTCGGCCTTGGTGATACGCACCGGCTTGTCGGCATTGCGGCCGTCCAGGTTGAGTGCGTACGCCTGCTTGTCGATCACCGCGTCCTTGTTCGACGCTACGTAGACCTTGCCGGCCTTTTCGTCGACGGCGAGGATGTTGTCGATGCCCCATTCACCTTTCGACAGCGGGTGCAGCAGCTTGCCGCTCATGTCGTACAGGTACAGATGGTTGCGGCCAGTGCGCTCGGAGGCCCAGATGAAGGCGTTGCGGTTCTTCAGGAAGCGCAGGTCGTTATGGATGCTGACCCAGGTTGGCGACGTTTCGGTCAGCAGCGTTTTCTGCGCCAGCGTGGCGGCATCGACGGCGATCAGGTCGAGGGTCTTCTGGTCGCGCGACTGGCGCTGGTAGACCAGGGTCTTGCTGTCGGCGCTCCAGTCGGCGCGCACCAGGTAGATGTCTTTTTCCGGGCCGAGGTCGACTTTCTTCTGTTCGCCGGTGACGGGCGAGACGATCATCAGGTCGACCAGCACGTTCGGGTCGCCGGCGGCGGGGTAGCGCTGCTCGACCACTTCGGTGCGGTCGGCAAAGATTTCGAAGCGGCGCGCGACTGGCACCGGCGACTCGTCGTAGCGCTTGTAGGCAATCGCCGAATCGTCCGGCGCCCAGTAGTAGCCGGTGGTCTGGCTCATTTCCTCCTGCGCCACGAATTCGGCTTCGCCGTTGTGGATCGTGCCCTTGCCGTCAGTGGTGAGCTGGCGCTCCTGGCCGGTCGACAGGTCGAGCACGTACAGGTTCTGGTCGCGCACGTACGAGACATAGCGGCCCTTGGGCGAAATCTTCGGATCGAGCACATTGCCCGAAGCGACCTTGCGCGCGGCGTCCGGCTTGGCGACATCGACCAGGTACAGGTCGCCGGCGATCGGCACCAGTAGTTGCTTGCCGCTGGGCGCCCAGCTGTAGCTCAGGATGCCCGACAGGCTCGCGGTACGGGCGCGTTCGCGGCGCGCCTTTTCTTCGAGCGACAGGTTTTCGTTCGGGACCAGCTGCTTGGAGTCGACCAGGCGGTGCGTGGTCTTGTCCTTCATGTTGAATTCCCACAGGTCGAGCTGGAACTGGTTGTCGGGGCGACCGCGCAGGAACGTGACGCGCTCGCCGTCGGGCGACACGCGCAGCGCGCGCACGCCCGGGCCCGCCAGCGCCGGATCGGCGTGGATGCGGTCCAGCGTCAGGCGTTCCGCGGATGCGGGAACGGCGGCGAGGGCGGCTACTAGGCAAAGAAGAAGGCGCATGAAATGTCTCGATGAAAATTATTTTGAGGAAGGTTCGAGAAGATACCAGACTGGCGGGGGAAACGCTGTAAATATCGCGGTGGAAGCATTTACCGCACGGCTTGCAGGAGGCGTAGGGTGCGCACCTGTGCGCACGCGGACGTTAGCGCAGTGTTGGAGTTGAATAAGCCAACGGTATGCGAACGTACCGCGTGCGCACAGGTCCTCGCCGGCCGCGCGCCCCCTACAATGGAAATGTCGCCGCAGCCGATATCGCGCCTACGCCCGCGCTTCCCGTACCCGCTGCGTGGCCAGCCTGTGCAGCGACCACGCCAGCAGCACCGCCGCCACCGTCAGCCCCAGCACCAGCCCGATCCAGAAGCCCGTCGCCGCCATCGGTTTGCTCGGCGCCCACGGAAACCACTGCGGCGCCAACCCCAGGACCCAGCCGACCGGCAGCGCCACGCCCCAGAACGCGACCATCTGGATCACCATCGGCGAGCGCGTGACCTTGTAGCCGCGGATCGCCGATGCGGCCGCGACCTGGGTCGCGTCGGACAGCTGGAACAATGCCGCGAACAGCAGCAGGACCACGCAGGTCGCCTGCACCGTGACGTCGGAGGTGTAGATCTGGGCGATCTGCCAGCGGAACAGCGCAATGCAGGCGGCCGAGACAAACGCGAACGTCACGCACATCCCCACGCCGACCCAGGCCACGAAGCGCGCCCGCTCGGGATTGCCTTCGCCCATCGCCTGGCCGACGCGGGTCAGCGCGCCGATGCCAAAGCTGAGCGGCACCATGAACACCAGCGAGGTGAAGTTGAGCGCGATCTGGTGCGCCGACACCTCCACCACGCCAAAGCGCGCCACCAGCAGGCTGACCAGGCCAAACGCGCTCACTTCCGCGAAATGGGTCACACCGATCGGAATGCCCAGCCGCAGCATGCTGCCGATCTCGGTCCAGTTCGGCCACTCCCAGCGGGTGAACGGGTAGGTCATGCTATAGGCGGGCGATATCTTGATCCAGAGGAGCATCGCGGCCAGCATCAGCCACACGCCGCTCGCGGTCGACACCGCGCAGCCGATCGCGCCCAGTTTGGGCAGGCCGAAATGGCCGAACACCAGCAGCGCGTTGAGCACGATGTTGTACAGCAGGCCGAGCAGCGCGATCACCATGATCGGCTTGGTCTGGTTGATGCTGGTGGTGTAACCGTACAGTGCGCGGAAGCAGCCGAAGGCCGGCATGCCCAGGCTGATCACGTGCAGGAAGGTGGAGGCGCGGTCGGCCACGTCCTGCTCCAGACCGATGTGGTAGAACAGCAGCGAGCACAGGTTGACGGCGAGGCAGCCCACGAGCCCGACCAGCAAGCCCATCCACAGCCCTTCCCGTACAGTGTGTGAGATCTTGTCGAAGCGGCCGGCGCCCATCTCGTGCGCGACCACCGAGTTAATCGCCATCATGACCCCCATCACGGTCACGAGCACGATCGACCACACCGATGCGCCGAGCGACACCGCCGCGAGCTCGGCCGCGCTGACGTGGCCGGTCATCGCCACGTCCGCCACGCCCATGCCGACGGTCGCCAGCTGGCCGACGAGCATCGGCCAGGACAGCTTCCATAAAGTGGTGACTTCGGCGCGCAGCGGGGTCGGGGAGCGGGGCAGGGTGGCGGTGGAGTGCATAAGACCGGGTCTCGGGGGAAACCCGGAATTTTACTGAGTAATTGTTACCCCTGCGCGAAGGATTTGATTGAGGGGCAGAAAGTCGGGATCAGCGCTCTAGCCGCTGACCCCGGTTGTCGGCTACCGTTGCCCGGCATCGCGTGCCGGCACGGTCAGCAGGTAGGCGTGCAGGGCGCGCAGGTCGGTGTCGGTCATCTGGCCAAGCGAACCGAATGGCATCACCTGGCTGACAGCGGTGCCGTCTGGACGATGTCCGCTGCGCAGCATCGCCATGAAAATTTCCGGCGTCGGATAGCGGGTCATCGCGCTGCCCTTGCCGGGCGTGAGGTTGGCGGCCGCCGGCCAAGTCGGGGGACCGCCTGGAATCTTGCCGCCGGACAGATGTTCGCCATGGCAGCCGATGCACGCATTGGCCACATACGCGCCATGTTCAGGCGTTACGCCGGCTTCGACCGCCTTGGCAGGCGGCAGATTGTGATCAATTTTCTCGGACGCATCCTTGATCACGCCAAACGCATACAGCACCTTGACCGGCACCGGCACCTGGATCACGGCGCTCTTGCCCGGCAGCGCAGGCATCTGCAGCACGTAGGCGATCAGCGCGGCCGTGTCATCGTCGGTGAGGCGGTTGAAGTCCTCGCTGGGCATGATCATGACCGGGTTGCCGTTCGGCTTGACGCCGTGGCGCAGCGTGCGGACCCAGTCGACCGTCTTGTAGCCGGTGGTGACGCTGTTGGCGCCGGTGGTGATATTGGGCGCCACCACCAGCATGCCGCCATCCTTCATCACCGTCTTGCCGGCGCCGTTGGCGCCATGGCATTCGGCGCAGCCGCGGGTGTTGAACAGGTAACGCCCGCGTTCGATGTGCTGCGCGTCGGAGATGACCTCAACCGGCGCGACCGTCAGCGCGATGGTGCGCGCCATTTTCTGCTCGCCCATCTTGTTGCCGACGACGGCAGTGACCACCCCAACCAGGGCCAGCGTGGCAAGCCCGATGCTGGTCCGTTTTACCCATTTGTTCATGTCCGATTTCCTTCTCGTGAGAAATTTGCTGGCGTTATAAATTTAGCATTGCTTTGCGATGTATTGATAAAAAAAGAAGAATGTGTGCAACGTCTGGTAGCTGAACTGCAACACGCACGGCGCAAGGGAAGCGTGCGCTGTCCACTTGGGCAGCGCGTTACGATGATGAAAACCATCGGCGGAGGCGCGCGTGGAGTACAAGGACTACTACAAGATTTTGGGGGTAGAAAAAAACGCGTCCGCGGAAGACATCAAAAAGGCGTATCGCAAGCTGGTGCGCAAGTACCATCCCGATGTCAGCAAGCACAAGGACGCGGACGAAAAGACCAAGGAAATCAACGAGGCCTACGGCGTGCTGGGCGATGTCGAAAAGCGCGCCGCCTACGACGAGCTGGGCCGCCGCGGCCAGTACACGGGAGAGGGATTCCGTCCGCCGCCGGACTGGGGCGCGCAATACGACTATTCGGGTGCCGGCGCGGATGATTTCTTCGCCGACCTGTTCGCCCAGATGGGGCGGCGCGGCCGGGCAGGCGCCGGCCCTGGCGGCGCGGGATTCCAGATGCGCGGGGAAGACATCCATGCCGCGATCACCATCGAGCTGCGCGACGCCTACACCGGCACCACGCGCATGGTGTCCCTCCGCGTGCCCGCGCACGACCAGCAAGGCCGGGTGACGATGCAGGAAAAGACCCTGAGCGTGAACATTCCCAAGGGCGTCACGCCGGGCCAGCAATTGCGGCTGGCGGGGCAGGGCCAGCCGGGGATCGGCGGCGGTCCGCAGGGCGACCTTTACCTCGAAATCCAGTTCAAGGAAGACCCGCGCTACCGCGTCGAAGGCACGGACGTGTACGAGACGGTGCCGGTAGCGCCGTGGGAAGCGGCGCTTGGCGCCAGGATTTCGGTGCCAACGCCCTCGGGCACGGTGGAAGTGTCGGTGCCATCCGGATCGCAAAGCGGGCGCAAGCTGCGCCTGAAGGGGCGGGGCATTCCGGCCGTGCAGGCGGGCGACCTGTACCTGATGCTCGAAGTGGTGCTGCCGCCCGCCGACACGCCGCGCGCCAAGGAACTGTACGAACAACTGGCGCGCGAGCTTAACTTCAACCCGCGCGAACGCATGGGAGCGTGAACGATGCAACAACCACAAACCCTGACCGGCGTGCTGCTCGACGACATGGCCCTGAGCCTGGAAGAGCTGGCGCGGGCCTGCGACGTAGAACCCGACTGGGTGGTGCGCCACGTGCAAGCTGGCGTGCTGGGCGGCGAGCCGACGGTGCAGGTGACGAGCCTGCGCTTTCGCAGCAGCGACCTGGACCGCGCACGGCGCCTGCTGCGTATCGAGCGCGCCTTCGATGCCGACGAGCAGATCGCGGCGCTGGTGGTCGACCTGACGGACGAGGTGCGACGGCTGCGCAACAGAATGCGTGTCCTCGGTATCAAATAAGCGTTGCGGCCGCTGGGTTCCCGTAGGGTGCGCACCTGTGCGCACGCGGTCGTCGCTGGCATTGCGTCGGCATTGACCTGTGCCGGGACGCGTGGTCATCCACTGGGTTCGTCATTGCCTGCTGCGGCAACTTGGCCCGCGACACGCGCGCCACCGCGGCGCAAGCCCTCCTAAAATCGATGCTCACCTCAAACAACGTTTCCGAGCACCGAGGAGGTCACATGGATCAAAGCACTGGCCAGTCCTTGCAGGGCAAACGCATCGCCATGCTGCTGACGGACGGCGTGGAACAAGTGGAATACACTGGCCCGCGCACCTTTCTGGAGCAGCACGGCGCCAAGGTGACATTGGTGTCACCTAAAAGCGTGGACGACGAAATTCAGGGTTTCAATCACCATACGCCGGCCGACAAATTCAAAGTGGAGATGGACGTACGGGACGCCCGCCCGGCCGACTTTGACGCACTGGTTCTCCCCGGAGGCGTCGCCAACCCGGACCTGCTGCGCCTGAACGCGGAAGCGATCACCTTCATTCACGAATTCGGCCGCGAGAACAAGACGATCGCTGCCATCTGCCATGGCCCCTGGACGCTGATCGATGCGGATTTGGTGAAGGGCAAGCACATGACAAGCTGGCCGAGCCTGCAGGTCGACCTGCGCAACGCGGGTGCGCAGTGGTCCGACGAACAGGTGGTGGTCGACGGAAAATTGATCACGAGCCGTAAGCCGGACGATATCCCGGAGTTCAATCAAGCCGTCCTGCGTGAGCTCACCGCGCAACGGACAGCTGCGGCTGGCGCTGCCTGACCGACTGCTTGGTGCCTCCTTGGATAGCTTGACGCGCGCGCCGTCGTTTCAATCACAGCCCTAAAATCGGGTGGAGTGAGCTTACCACTGAAGCAGTACCGAGGAGGTCGCATGGACGAGGAAAGTACTGGCCAGACGTTGCAGGGATGCTGTGTCGCGATCCTGATGACGGATGGCGTGGAACAGGTCGAGTACACGGAACCGCGCGCCTTCCTGGAGCAGCACGGGGTGAAGGTCACGCTGCTTTCGCCGAAAAATGTAGGTGAGGAAGTTCAGGCATTCAATCACTTGATGCCAGGCGACAAGTTCAAGGTCGAATTGAATGTGCGCGACGCGCGAACCGTGGATTTCGATGCGCTGGTGCTGCCGGGGGGAGTGGCCAATCCGGATCAGCTGCGGTTGAGCCGTGAGGCTATCGATTTCATCCGTGCGTTCGGCGAGGAAGAGAAGGAAAAACCGATCGCGGCAATCTGCCACGGGCCGTGGACCCTCATCGATGCCGGCGTTGCGCAGGCAAAGCACCTGACCAGTTGGCCGTCGCTGCGGCGTGATCTTCTGAATGCTGGCGCTGAATGGACCGATGATCCGGTCGTTGTCGACGATAAGCTGATCACCAGCCGGAATCCTGATGATCTGCCAGCCTTTAACCAGGCCCTGCTCAAAGAGTTGATGATGCCGCCGGGGACGGATCCGGGGCCGACGGCGTAGGGCGGGCTATGGTTCGAAGGAGATCGTGATCGGCACTTCCTACACTTGATGGCGGCAGCGCAAGGGACCAAGCCACCAAGGAAGAGCTATTCTCATTGGCGAGTCAGGGTCAGCTTCAGCACACTCGTCTCCGTTCTGATCGCCAGAACATCCGGTGCCAGGAAAGCAAGGGAAAACGGGCGATACAAGCTGGGCGAGGTGCCCAGGCGGATTCCCGCTGACGCTGAACTGCCCACGATAGTGGTGACAACGCCATCCTGGCCAATCCTGCGAATGCTGTGGTTGGGTGTGTCTGCCAGATAGATATTCCCCGCTGCGTCGGCCGCAATGTTTCCGCTGCCGAACTGTCCGAACTGTATCGGCGCGCCAGGATCAGACGCATTGCCGTACGCGCCGCGAGCCAATGTTGAGACCACACCGGTTGGAGTAATCTTCCGAATACTTAAGGCATCCGCGTCGAAATCGGTCACATAGAGATTGCCGGACGGATCAATCGCGATGCCAGCGGGCGCCGCGAATCGTGCCCCGGTGCCAACACCGTCCTGGCTCGCACCCTGCCCGGAGACACAGGGCATTCCAGCAAATGTGGTGACTGTACCGTTTGGCGTAATTTTCCGGATCATGCAATTGCCACTATCGACTACGTACAGATTACCTGTCCGGTCCGCGACAATGCCCTGTGGGCGGAAGAACCGTGCCACCTCGCCGTTGCCGTCTACATACCCACTCAGGACCGATCCCGCAAAGGTGCCGACTTCCCCAGTGGGTGATATCTTCCGGATGCTCGCGTTGTCGATACTACTGGGGCGAGGATAAAGGGAGAAGCTATACGTCCCGTCGGCGACGTAAACATTGCCCGCCATGTCGATTGTAATTCCGGCGGGATTGCTAAATCTCGCTTCAATCCCCTTGCCATTGATGACGGCTCTTGTAGGGTTACGTGCAGTATCACCTGCAATGGTGACGACGTTTCCAGACGGACTGATCCTGCGAACACTCGCCGTGTCGGTGACATACAGGTTTCCCGCCGCGTCGCTTCCAATCCCGGCATAAAGGTTCGGAACGCCGAAGGAAGCAGCAGAACCGATACCATCCTTAGGTTCGGAGGGAGCTTCCGCCCCGGCGTAAGTGGCAATCGTGCCCTCCGGTGTGATCTTTCGAATGACGTAGCGCGGGGAAGCTGATACAAATACATTACCGTCAGAACCGATTGCGATAGCTTTAACATCGCTCAACGCGCCCAGGGGGTCGGTTGTCGTGCCAGAGATTTGGACGATGGTGGAGACTGACCCGGTAACGGTCTCTAACTTGACGATGCGTGCCGTGGTGCTGAGAACGAGCAACGCAAACAGATTGTTTTGCGCATCGACTGCGAAACTTACTACACTCTCATTCTGACTCGTGTTTATGGGAAACGGAACTATGGTCTGCGTGCCATCCCTTCCGATCTTGATGATTTCATTCCTGATCCAATTTTGAACGAACAAATCTCCGGCTGAATCGATTGCAAGATGTTCAAATAATGTTCCAGCAAGATTGGCCACCGTAGTTACCACTCCTGATGGCGTAATCTTGCGTATGGCAGTGCTCGGACTTTTTTCGTCCGTGACATATATATTGCCTTCCCTGTCCAGCGCCAGTCCCGCGATGTACCCGAACTCCGCCGCCGGTTCCATACCACTCTGCATGCCGGCAAGTGTCGTGACAGTGCCATCCTTAGAAATTCTACGGATGATTGAATGTATAGTGGCGCCGCTGGAATCTGAATGAGCCACATACACTGCTCCATCTGGAGCAACGCCCAGGGCGTTAATCAATCCAAAGCCCGCAGTATTGCCTTTGCCATCGCGTGTTGCACAGCTGTTAGGATTCCCCGCCAATGTCGTAACCACGGCGCCAGGCGCGATTTTCCGCACGGTGCAGCGATCGGCAACGTAGAGGTTTCCCGCCATGTCCGCTGCCATCCTTCCTGGTGCATAAAAGCGTGCATCCATCCCAATCCCATCGAGGTCGCCCGGGCCACCGATATTGCCAGCTATCAGGGACAGCTCCGTCTTAAACACGGGTGGCGGATTGGGGGTGGCTGGAGCTTGCGCGTCGCGCGAGCTTCCGCCGCCGCATGCGACGAGCATGCTAAACAGGAAGACAACTACAGCAGAACGCATGAGGCATTCTCCAGGTATAGAGGATATTGTTTGTATTTTCATTTTGCAGATTATGGAACCGGGCCCGAACATAAAATCGAAAAAACCTTTAGGGATAGGCGGTACGGATACAGCAAGCAACTTCCGTGCTTGACATCAACCCGAACCCATAGCCCCGTCGAGAATGTGGAGACTGTTCCCGATACGATGGATCCTGCTTTTGCACATCAAGTATTGGTTGAATAGTGGCAGATCGTAGATGAATGCGCAATGCGTTTGCCCGGCGCTTTTGGCCGAACACGAAGCTCGGGAGCTATCTAAAGCCCTTTCGAAGGATTTACCGAAAGCAGCGAAGGATTGGATATTGAAGTCTCAAATATCACAATGGATGAGGAATTCGCCGGACCCAGTTGGGCCTTGGTGGACGTAGAACTCAAAACCAAAGGGCCGGTCGGCATAGCCGATAGGCCCTTTGCTTTTGACTACGAGTTGATGGCGGCGCAAGGCAAGAAATCGCGGCGCGATTTGCATCGCCCGCGCACGTGCGCGACCGGGTACGGTTCTTATGCCTTTTTGACGTACGAATTACACCAGCCTTTGGCGGCAACTGCCTTGCCGCCGAATATGGTGCAGGGGGCAAAGCCGTTTTGCTCTTGTGCCGTCTGGTAGAACTGACAGCCGCTGCAGACTTGCGAATTTTGATGCTTTGGAAACTTCTTTTTATCGACCGTTGTGCTGTCTTCGGTATACCCTAAGCTGACCGCTTGTGGGTCCTTCACATCGAGCTTTTGCAGGGCTGCAAAGGCACTCAGCGGCAGACCGACGGCAGATGCCGTGGCGGCCGCGGATAGTGAGAGCAGGATAACGCGTCGCTTATGCATGGAGGTTCTCCTTTCGAAAATTGTCCGGCTGAGGGCTTCCCTTCTTTCCTATTGTTGGTCAGCATCCCTTGAGTACCGCACTCAGTCGATCTGGCTATCATGCTGAACCCTCATATGATGCTTACTCGCTGAACGGTGAGGATGGATATAGATCAGGCTGCGCAATTCAACTTTTTTCTTCGATTGTGCGTCGTGTGCTCTCTAGCACTGTACTCGCCGCAAGGCATCGATAAGTAGGAGTTCGCACCTGCAACAACTACCTCGGCTCCAGGCCTGGCCTCGAAGCAGAGCAAATTGCGCCAAGCGCCGGAATAGGCCGGCGCATCAGGACATTCATTCTCCCCGCACGGGGAACGGTAGAGTGCTCAGTAGGGAATCAGCGGGCAGCAGCACAGCTTGAAGTGCGCGAGCATTTGTTCGGACCCGTGCACTTCGACATCTGTATAGAACGGACGGACCCGCAGCTGCAGGCTAGTGTGGTTGTAATACTCCTGAAGTTCTGTGAGCACTTCTCGGAGTACTGCAAGGTCCTTGTGATATGCGGAGCTGTTCTTGAGCAGGCGGTAGGTAAGTACTTTCATAAGTTGGACCTTCTTATTGTTGTTGTGCCAGATCTCCTCGGCTAGAAATGGTCGCAGGTCTGCAGGCACCCCGCAATATTTGAATGACGCCCGGGGGTGTTGAAAGTGGCGAGCGCGATCAGCTCATGGGGCCCCGGGTTCTCCTCGGCATCGATCAGGGCGATCGCCAGCCCGCAGCCCAGCGAGCGCAGCATTCAGGTCGGCGGGGGCATTTATTTTCGGACATACGCAAAAGAGTGTCGAGCTCTGAAAGCACTCGTCGTTGCAAGCACGCCTCATCCTTTTTTAGATGATGGTAGTAGGCCAAATCGGAGCCCGTTGCGCTTGCGCAAGGCCGCTCGCTGGCTCGCCGCGTGCGGCTCGAAACCCCAGCTCGCCCCGCGTCCGTGCCGGACGCGGCTTCAATTCCCGCCGCTTCGCCAGCGTTACTCAAAAAAAAGGGCCCATCGGCAAGCCGATGCCAAGAATAAGAAAGTTGCCGCGTCGCGGTAGCGACCGTCGCGCTATTTTCTCAAGTTCCTCATACCCCAACCCTTCCTGGCAGCAAAACGATTGTTAGCATCTTGAAGTGGAGCCAGTGAACCGACTGTCGCGCTCGGTAGCCGGTTTGCTTATGGGTAAGTTTTTGCTAGCCATGATTCAAGGATTAGCGCGAGTAAAAGAAGTAACAACCCAAACGCGACAAGTGAATTAACAAGCTTTCGATTAGCTCTATATAGCTCGGGTGCGCGTGTTCTTCCAAATATCCAGAATGGCGCGATCAAAAGCAGCGCCAGAATGATAATTTCGAAATGCGCTAAAAATGGAAATCCCCATCCGGCCACATACATAAAATGCCAATGCTCATTGAATCCCCACTCAGCTAACCTGTAGAAGTAACCCAAACCATTGAAGACGATGACAGCACTACCTATGAGCGCAAGTGCTAGCAATAGTTTCCAGAACAGACGGTTCGCTTTCATCGCAAACCCTGTTGATAGAGATATCTTGCAAGCTGCCTGCGCCGTGCGTTCCCTTCTTCGGAGGCCGGTCTATAGTAGAAGTGGCCGATGCCCCGCGTGGTGCCAGAATCATCGTTTTGCTTCTCCAGTTTGGATTTCGTTAGAAATAGCCGCCATTGGGGTATTCCAGCGAATATTGGATCGCCAAATTGCCGGAGATTGATGATTATTATCTTCCTTATGTTTTTGTTGCCTTGCAGATGGTTGAGAAAGTCGCCATCAATGGGGGATGCGATCAAAACCAAGTGATCGACAATATGCCCGTTGCTTGCATATACGTGTGCGGTCTGCGCAGCCATCAATGAGCCGTAAGAGTAGCCAATCAGGTTGAACTGTTCAGCAGATATCTTTTCCATCCCTTCGACCATCCAAGATCGGTCCGCGGGGTTTCTTTCATGGCGCAACTCGATGGCAGCGCGGATAGCGTCGGGTGTTTCGCCAAGAGTGCGCTTGCCAACCCAAACATGCTTGATCCCAGCTTCCTGGAGCGCTGCAACTTGGTCGGCGATGTAAGGCCCATTCAGTCCAGCGCCGCCCCAATAGACCGTGCCGCGAGGCTTATTGACTGCGATCTTGACTGGCCCCTTTGAGTCCGACTTTAGTGTCAATGCTACCGTAACGGCAATGACTGCGGGAATCATTCCCCGGCCTTGCTGTAACCTTCGGGCATTATCTCGACGGTCACCTCGGCCGGATCGTCTGATGTGACTTTCTCTGTTTTTCCATGGGCGTCACTCTTCCCCTCAGTAACCTTGCCATTGAGCGTCATGCGGTAATAGCGATTAGGAAGCGGATTTCCGGTGCTCTCATCGGTAAGTAAAAATTGATGGTCATAGCCATCGTTTGTCTTGCCGACCCATTTTCCCGCGTCATCCAGCACGAATCGGATAGGCACCTCTTCGCCGCTCTCATTGAATAGGCCGTCGAAGTCATTGATAGTCGAAAGAAGAGGGCAGCCACCGCTCGTCTTCATGCCGTGAAGGACTTGGTTGCAACCATTAGTGACCGTGCGAAACTCGTATCCCTCGGCAATTACGCAGTTTTTCGGGCAGGCCATTCTCGCACCTTCGAACGCGTAGGCCCGCCCGTCGCTATGGCAGTTCTGGTCGCCCTCAACCACCGTGCCGCCGCACGCTGCCTTATCCCCTTCGCGAATCCATCCGATGACTTCCATGACCTAGCCCTCCCGACTGGATTGAACGTAAAAGTTCAATCTAGTAGCGGGATGACGGTAAGCATTGATCTAGCGCAAGAAGCCGGTTGGCCTTGCATTCGGAAGGCAGGAAATCGCAGCGCGATTTCCCTTGAATGGGCGAATCGGAGAGGCCTTGCGCCTGCAAGCGCAAGGCCGCTCGCTGGCTCGCCGCGTGCGGCTCGAAACCCCAGCTCGCCCCGCGTCCGTGCCGGACGAGGATTCGATTCCCTCCGCCTCGCTAGCGCCGATCCAAAAGCAAAAGGCTCATCGGCATGGCCAATGAGCCTTTTGCTTTTGAATCCAATTTGGTGGAGGCGGAGGGCAAGAAATCGCTGCGCGATTTCCCTTGAACGGGCGAATCGAAGAGGCCTTGCGCTTGCAAGCGCAAGGCCGCTCGCTGGCTCGCCGCATGCGGCTCGAAACCCCAGCTCGCCCCTCGTCCGTATCGGACGCGGTTTCAATTCCCGCCGCCTCGCTAACGCTAACTCAAAAACAAAGGGCTCATCGGCAAGCCGATGAGCCCTTTGTTTTTGAATCCGAGTTGGTGGAGGCGGCGGGAATTGAACCCGCGTCCGCAAGCACTCTACAGGCAGTTCTACATA
>NZ_SPUM01000107.1 GCF_004614195.1 Massilia horti
CGCGCCCCCTACGATGTGCAGGAGACGTAGGTGGCGGCGCGCGCCGGAGGCTATCATGGGTGCGCACTTTCGTGCGCACCCTCCCTCATCCCTTAGAACAACTCGTTCCTCACCGCGTCGCGCGTCTTCTGGTCGCTTGGCGGCGGCGTGCCGACGTCCAGCGACGTCACGCCCGTCCCCGGCGGGTTCTCGGCGTAGTAGTACTCGTCGCCGTACAGCACCAGCCCTTCCGGCACCGGCCGCTCCTCGACCGGCACGTTTTTCAGTGCCTTTTGCATGTAGCTGATCCAGATCGGCAGCGCCAGTCCGCCGCCGGTTTCCTTGTTGCCCAGGTTCTTGGGCTGGTCGTAGCCGATCCAGGCGATCGCCACCAGCTTGGGCTGGTAGCCGGCAAACCAGGCGTCGATCGAGTCGTTGGTGGTGCCGGTCTTGCCCGCCAGGTCGGGGCGCTTGAGCATCTGCCCGGCCTTGGCAGCGGTACCGTAGCGCACCACGTCCTTGAGCATGCTGTCCATCAGGTACGCGTTGCGCGCGTCGATCACGCGGTTGGTCTCCACGCCGGCGCGCTCGGGCCGCGCCTCGGACAGCACCTTGCCGTCCGCATCCGTCACCTTGGAGATCAGGTAGGGGCTGATGCGGTAGCCGCCGTTGGCGAACACCGCGTAGGCGCCTGCCATCTGCAGCGGCGTGGTCGCGCCCGCACCCAGCGCCAGCGTCAGGTAGGCCGGGTTCTTGTCCGCGTCAAAGCCGAAGCGGGTCGCGTATTCCTGGCCGTAGCGCGCGCCGATCTTGTTCAGGATGCGGATCGAGATCATGTTCTTCGACTTGGTCAGGCCGCGCCGCATCGACATCGGGCCTTCGTACTTGTTGTCGTAGTTCTTCGGCTCCCACGCCTGGCCGCCGGTGGCGCCGGCATCGAACGAGATCGGGGCGTCGTTGATGATCGTCGCCGGCGACAGGCCGCGCTCGAGCGAGGCCGAGTAGATGAACGGCTTGAACGAGGAACCCGGCTGGCGCCAGGCCTGGGTCACGTGGTTGAACTTGCTGCGGTTGAAGTCGAAGCCGCCCACCAGCGCGCGGATCGCGCCATCTTCGGTGCTGGCCGCGACGAACGCCGATTCCACCTGCGGCATCTGGGTGATGTTCCACTCCGAGTCGTCGTCCTGGCGCACGCGGATCACCGCGCCGCGCCGCACGCGCCGTTCGGGCGCCGCGTTCGTGGCCAGCCAGGCCTTGGCGAAGGCCAGGCCCTGCCCCTGGATCGTGATCTCTTCGCCGGAGGCGATCACCGCGCGCACCTTGGCCGGGGAAGCTTCGAGCACGATCGCGGCGACGATGTCGTCGCTGTCCGGATGCTCGGCCAGCTCGGCCTCGATCGCCTCGTCGGCCTCGGTCTTGTTGCCCGCGAGGTCGATGTAGGATTCCGGTCCGCGGTACGCGTGGCGCCGCTCGTAATCGATCACGCCGCGCCGCAGCGCGAGGTAGGCCGCGTCCTGGTCCGCCTTGGTGATGGTGGTGAACACGTTCAGGCCGCGGGTGTAGGTGTCTTCCTTGAACTGTTCGTACACCAGCTGGCGCGCCATCTCGGCCACGTACTCGGCGTGCACGCCGAAGGTGGTGCTGTCGGTCTTGATCTTGAGCTTTTCGTTCTTGGCCTGTTCAAACTGGGCTTCGGTGATGTAGCCCAGCTGGCGCATGCGCAGCAGGATGTACTGCTGGCGGGTGCGCGCCCGGGTCGGGTTGACCACCGGGTTGTAGGCCGACGGCGCCTTGGGCAGGCCGGCCAGCATCGCCGCTTCGGCCACGGTGATGTCGCGCAGGTCCTTGCCGAAATAGATCTGGGCCGCCGACTGGAAGCCGAACGCGCGCTGGCCCAGGTAGATCTGGTTCATGTACAGCTCCAGGATCTGGTCCTTGGTCAGGTTCTTTTCAATCTTCCACGCCAGCAGCGCTTCGTACGCCTTGCGCTTCCAGGTCTGCTCGGACGAGAGGAAGAAGTTGCGCGCCACCTGCTGGGTGATGGTGGAGGCGCCCTGGCGCGAGCGGCCGGTGGCGTTGTGCAGCATGGCGCGCGCGATGCCCAGGTAGTCGATGCCGCCGTGCTCGTAGAAGCGGTCGTCCTCGATCGCCAGCACCGCTTTCTTCATCACGTCCGGGATGTCCTTGAAGTGCACCAGGGTGCGGCGTTCCTCGCCGAATTCGCCGATCAGGACGTTGTCGGCGGTGAAGATGCGCAGCGGCATCTTGGGCCGGTAGTCCGTGATCGTGTCCAGCGCCGGCAGGTTCGGGTAGGCCATCGCCAGCGCAAACACGATGACCAGGGCGCCAACCACGCCCAGCCCGGCCAGGGAGCCGATCGCTATCAGGATCAGCCGCTTGAGGCTGAACTTGCCCGAACGAGGCTTGGGATCAGGGGGCGTCGCGCCAGATTGCGTTGATTTCATGCTCGCTTTCGCTACTGTTGACTCAATTCATTATAAGACAGGCCTTCACCGCACCACCCCTGCGTTCCGCGCGCAGTATGGGCGTGGCAGAGTAAAGAACCTTGATCTGCCTCAATCCAAAACTGTCGTTTTCTCGCGCCGGATCATAATGTTCCAGTACAGAAATTTCTTGCCGGTACTCAGCCGAATTGCTACGATCTAATGTAGTGCCTCATAAACGTGCACTAGATAGTTGTTTTGTAACAAACATTCCCCCAGCGGGCGTTCAATTGGTATTCCTGCGCGGGTGCAGGTGTTGCAGGTGAGGGAGTACGCTCGTGATCAATCTCGGTTCCTTGTTTGGAAAGTCCAGCCCGCCGTTGGTCGGGCTCGACATCAGTACGTCCGCGGTGCGCCTGGTCGAGCTGGCCGACGCCGGCAAGGGTGACATGCGGCTCGAGCGCTACGCGTCCGAGCCGCTGCCGCGCGGCGCCATTGTCGACGGCAATATCGAGAACATCGAAGCGGTGTCGGAAGCGGTGCAGCGCGTCTTGAAAAAGAGCGGCACGCGGGCCAGGCTGGTCGCGCTTGGCATGCCGCCGGCCGCGGTCATCACCAAGAAGATCATCCTGCCGGCGGGCATGTCCGAAGACCAGCTCGAAGTGCAGGTCGAGTCCGAGGCGAGCCAGTATATCCCGTTTGCGCTCGATGAGGTAAGCCTGGATTTCGACGTCATCGGCCCGGCCGCCAATTCAAGCGACGACATGGAAGTGATGCTGGCCGCGGCGCGCCGCGAGAAGGTCGAGGACCGGGTCGCGGTCGCCGAAGCGGCGGGCCTGAAGGCGACCGTGATGGACATCGAATCGTACGCGGCGCGCGCCGCGCTCGAGCCGGCGATCGCGCGCCTGCCCAATGAAGGAAAGGACCAGGTGGTGGCGCTGTTCCAGATCGGCGCCCAGGCCACCCACATCTCGGTGCTGCTGGGTGGCGAGGCCGTCTACGAGCGCGAGCAGCCGTTCGGCGGCAACCAGCTCACCCAGGACATCGCGCGCGCCTACGGCATGTCGTTCGAGGAGGCGGAAACCCGCAAGAAGGCGGGCGAGCTGCCGGAGAACTATGCTGCCGACCTGCTCGCGCCGTTCCTGGAAAGCGCGGCGCTGGAAATCACGCGCGCGATCCAGTTCTTCTACACCTCGACCCCGTACACCCGGATCGACCAGCTGTTCCTGGCCGGCGGCTGCGCCCGGATTCCTGGCCTGCTCGAGATTATCGGCAGCCGCACCCGCATCCCCAGCAGCGTCGCCTCGCCCTTCGCCGGCATGCAGCTCGCACCTGGCGTGCGCGAACACCAGCTCAAGGCCGAGGCGCCGGCCTACCTGGTGGCGTGCGGGCTGGCCAAGAGGAGGTTCGGCTGATGATCAAGATTAACCTGCTCCCGCACCGGGAAGTCAAACGCCGGCAGAAGCAGGCCGCCTTCGTGGCCCTGCTGGCGCTGGGCGGCATCCTCGGGGTGGCGGTGGTGCTGGCCGTGGGCGGCTACAACGCGCGCCGGATCTCGATCCAGGGCGAGCGCAACCTGGTGCTCAAGGGCGCCAACGCGGAGCTGGACAAGAAGATCGGCGCGATCAAGGCGCTGAAAGAGGAAATCGAGGCGCTCAAGGCGCGCCAGCAGGCGGTCGAGGACTTGCAGGGCGACCGCAACCAGCCGGTCTACCTGCTCGATGAACTGGTCAGGCAGACGCCGGACGGGGTCTACCTGAAGAACTTCAAGCAGGACGGCCAGCGCGTGACGCTGCAGGGCTACGCGCAGTCGCAGGAGCGCGTGGCCGAGCTGCTGCGCAACCTGTCGGGCAATTCGCCGTGGCTCGAGCGCCCCGACCTGACCGAGGTGCGCGCTGCCACGCTGGCGCAAAACAGGACCGCCCGCAAGGTCGTCGAATTCACGCTCGCGGTCCACATCAAGCGCGCGCGTGAGGCCGACGAGCCGGCCAAGGGAACGCCGGGAGCAAAATCGTCATGAACATCGACCTGAAAGACCTCGGCGGGGAGCTCGCGGCCCAGTTCCACGGGCTGCGCGGACGCAAGCCCGGGCAGTGGCCGCTGGCGCCGCGCCTCTTGTGCGCGGCCGGCGTGATGGCCGCCGTAACCACCCTGGGCTACTTTGCCTACTGGAGCGGCCAGTACGAGGACCTCGAAACCGGCGCCAGGCAGGAAGAAAAGCTGCGCGCCGACTACCGGGCCAAGATGGCGCAGGCCATCAACCTGGAAGCGTTGCAGGCGCAAAAGCTGCAGGTCGACCAGTCCGTGGAGCGCCTGGAGAAGCAGTTGCCGAGCAAGGCCGAGATGGCCGCGCTGCTGTCGGACATCAACCAGGCCGGCATCGGCCGCGGCCTGCAGTTCGAGCTGTTCAAGCCGGGCCAGGTGGTGGTCAAGGATTACTACGCCGAGCTGCCGATCGACATCAAGGTCACCGGCAGCTACCACGACGTGGGCGCGTTCGCGGCCGACATGGCCAACCTGCCGCGCATCGTCACCCTGAACAACCTGTCGCTCACCGCCGGCAAGGACGGCATGCTGTTGCTCGATGCGGTGGCCAAGACCTTCCGCTACCTCGATCCGGACGAACTGGCGTCGCAGAAGGCGGCGCGCGCCAAGAAGAAGGATGCCAAGGCCAAACCGCATGGAGGCGCGGCATGATGGCCCGCACCACAATACTCGCGCTCGCGGCCCTGCTGCTGGCCGGCTGCGGCGACAGCGACGTCAAGGAAGTGCGCGACTGGATGGCGCAGGTGCGCAAGGAAACCAAGCCGGGCGTCAAGCCGCTGCCCGAGCCCAAGGAGTTCATCCCCTACGCCTACAAGCTCAGGGACGCGGTCGATCCGTTCAGCCCGAACAAGCTCCAGGTCGAGCTGGCCAACGGGGCCGAGGCGTCGGAAAACCCGCTCAAGCCGGACTCGCGGCGCCCCAGGGAACTGCTCGAGCAATACCCGCTCGACACGATGCACCTGGTGGGCACGCTGCACAAGGCCGGGGTCGGCTATGGGCTGGTGCAGATCGACAAGAACGTCTACAAGGTCAAGGCCGGCCAGCGCATCGGCGAAAACTACGGACTGGTCACGCGCGTGACCGAAAACGCAATCGACATCAAGGAAACCGTCCAGGACGCGGCCGGCGAGTGGGTCGAGCGCAAGACGAGGCTGGAGTTGCAGGTAAGTAAGGAGAGTGGCAAATGACCCGACTTGGAACCGTGCTGGTGCGCCTGTGCGCGCTGCTGCTGGCACTGGCGAACGGCACCGCGCTGGCCCAGGATAACGCGATCGAATCGATCAGCGCCACCCAGCACGGCGCGAACGTGATCGTCAACATCGCGCTGAAAGAGGCCCCGGGCAAGCTCCCGATCGGCTTTTCGATCACCAACCCGGCGCGCATCGCGCTCGATTTCGGCGCCACCGCCAACGCGACCGGCAAGACCTTTCATGAGATCAACCTCGGCGACCTGCGGGGCGTGAACCTGGTGCAGGCCGGCGAGCGCACGCGCCTGGTGTTCACCCTCAAGCGGCCGCTGAACTACGCCACCGCCATCGACGGCAAGTCGGTGATCGTGACGATCGACGGCTCGGGCGGCGTGGCGCACGCCGTCGACGCAGGCGGCGTGCCGGTGGGAGAGGCGCGAGTAGCGAGCGCGCCGCGCCAGCAATTGCGCGACCTCGACTTCAAGCGCGGGCCGAACGGCGAGGGCCGGATCGTGGTCGACCTGCCCAACAGCCAGGTGGCGGTGGACGTGCGCCAGGCCGGCAACCAGATCCTGGTCGATTTCCTGCACACCAGCCTGCCGGTGAACCTGCGCCGGCGGCTGGACGTAACCGACTTCGGCACCCCGGTTTCGCGCGTGACCACGGCGGCGCAGGGCGATAACGTGCGCATGACGATCGACGCCCACGGCCTGTGGGAGCAGAGCGTGTACCAGAGCGACACCCAGCTGGTGGTCGACGTCAAGCCGGTCAGGGAAGACCGCAACAAGCTGGCCCAGGGCAGCGGCGGCTACCGCGGCGAGAAGATGTCGTTCGACTTCCAGAGCGTGGAGGTGCGCGCGGCGCTGCAGATGGTGGCCGATGTCTCGGGCCTGAACATCATCGCCAGCGACACCGTGACCGGCAACCTGACCCTGCGCCTGAAGGACGTGCCATGGGACCAGGCGCTGGACGTGATCCTGCAGGCCAAGGGCCTGGACATGCGCAAGAACGGCAACGTGCTGTGGATCGCGCCCAAGGAAGAGCTGCTGACCAAGGAGAAGCTCGAGCTCGAGCAGAAGGCGCAGATCGCCGACCTGGAGCCGCTGCGCTCGGAGATCTTCCAGCTGAACTACCAGAAGGCCGAGGCGTTTCGCGCCGTGTTCGGGCTGGACGCGAACGGCGCGGCCGGCGGCGACGGCAAGAACCGCGTGCTGTCCAAGCGCGGCAGCGCGATCATCGATTCGCGCACCAACCAGCTGTTCGTGACCGACATCGCGTCCAAAATCGAGGACGTGCGCAAGCTGATCCAGAAGGTCGACATCCCGTCCAAGCAGGTGCTGATCGAAGCGCGCCTGGTCGAGGCCAACGACGGCTTTTCGCGCAACCTCGGCGCCAAGCTTGGCTTTGCCGACCTGCGCGGCTTTCGCGGCGGCGATCCCGGCTACCAGGTCAGCGGCAACCAGCGCGTCGCGATCGGCGGCAACCTGACCGGCGTCGGGCAGGTGACCATGCAGACGCCGGACAAGGGCGACGGCTACACCAACACCACGATGGTCAACCTGCCGGCGGCGAGCATCAACGCGGTGCAGCCGTCGTCCATCGCGTTCAGCCTGTTCTCCTCGGCCGCCAACCGCTTCCTGAACCTGGAGCTGTCGGCGCTGGAAGCGGACGGCAAGGGCAAGGTGACCTCCAGCCCACGCGTGGTCACCGAGGACAACGTGCCGGCGGTGATCGAGCAGGGCGTCGAGCTGCCGTACCAGCAGTCCACCAGCAGCGGCGCGACCTCGGTGGCGTTCAAGAAGGCCAACCTGCGCCTGGAGGTGACGCCGCAGATCACCCCGGACGGCAACGTGGTGCTCGAAGTGGACATCAACAAGGATTCGAAGGGTGACCTGACCCCGGCCGGTTTCGCGGTCAACACCCAGCACGTGAAGACCCGCGTCATGGTCGAGAACGGCGGCACGGTGGTGCTGGGCGGGATCTACCAGCAGGTCGAGCGCAACGACGTGAACAAGGTGCCGCTGTTGGGCGACATCCCGGTCGTGGGCCACCTGTTCAAGACCAACAGCCGGGAAAACAACAAGACTGAATTGCTGGTATTCATCACGCCCAAGATCGTGACGGAAAAGCAGGCGACGGCACGCTGAGCGCCGCCAAAAACAACATCAAGAACAATCAGGCATCCATGAACAACAACCAAAACAATCTGGCAGGGAGGGCGCAAGCGCGCCTGCTGGCACTGGCGCTGGTGCTGGCGCTGTCGAGCTGCGGCGGTGGCGGCGGCAATCCCGGCGCGGTGATCGGGGGCGGCGGTAACCCTGCTCCTGGCGGCGGCACCGGTGGCGGCGGCACCGTCCCGGCCGCGCCCACCGTCACCCTGGCTTTCGTGAACGCTGCCGGCCAGCCCTCCAACTCGCTGACCGGCGCCACCCCGCTGACCGTCAAGGCGACCGTGCGCGACGCCGCCGGCAAGCCGGTTCCGAACGTGATCGTGGCTTTCGCGACCGATGAAAAGCTGGCGCTGTTCTCCCCCTCGGCCGGCACCGCGCTGACCGATCCCAACGGCGTGGCGAGCGTTACCATGCGCGCCGCCAGCCTGGCCGCCGGCGGCGCCGCCAAGGTCACCGCCACCTCGACTGTGGCCGGGACCACGGCCACCGCCGAAGGCAACTATTCGGTCGGCGCCACCGCGCTCAGCTTCGGTCCGCTCACCGCCACGCCGTCCAAATTGGATGCCTACGGCTCGACCGTGCTGTCGGTCGACCTGCTGGCCAATGGCGCCAAGTACATCGACCAGCAGGTTAACGTGAATTTCTCCTCGGCCTGCGTGGCGGCCGGCAAGGCGACCCTGGCATCGGTCGTGCCGACCAATAACGGCACCGCCCAGACCGTGTACCGCGACCAGGGCTGCGCCAACAATGACGTGATCACCGTGTCCGCCGACGGTGTGGTCAAGTCGGCCACCGCAGCGCTCACCATCGCGCCGCCCGCTGCCGCCTCGGTCCAGTTCGCGTCCGCCTCGCCCACCGACAAGTCGATCGTGATCCGCGGCCAGGGCGGGGTGGGCCGCACCGAGACCGCGACCCTGACCTTCAAGGTGTTCGACACCTTCAACCGTCCGCTCGCCGGGCAGACCGTCACCTTCAGCACCACCTCGCCCTACGTCACGCTGAACAAGACCACCGACAACACCGACCAGGACGGCGTGGTCATCACGACCGTCAATTCGGGCGCGGTGCCGACCACCTTCCGTGTCCAGGCCACGCTCAAGTCGGGGGTCTCGACGCTGTCGGACTCGATCGTCGTGACCACCGGCCAGCCGGTCCAGCGCGCGATGTCGCTGTCGGCCACCAAGAGCAACGTCGAAGGATGGTCCTACGACAGCGGCACCAGCATCCCGGCCAGCGTCATCAACGTGCTGCTGGCCGACATCAACGGCAACCCGGTCGCGGACGGCACGCCTGTCGTGCTCCAGACCAACATCGGCGCGATCGGCTCGTCGGACAAGGGCGGCTGCCTCACCGTCAACGGCGGCTGCTCGGTCGACTTCCGCACCCAGCAGCCGCGTGTGGCCGTGCCCGGTTCCCCGGTGACGCCCTGCAACAGCGGCTACGGCGCCACGCCGGACAGCACGCGCCCCGGCGTGGCCACGATCTGCGCCAGCAGCAACGACGGCACCAACACGCTGTCCACGAAGATCGCGCTGTTCTTAAGCGACAGCCATGTCGCTTTTGCCTACCTGGACGGCGGCAGCACCCCGTTGTCGAAGACAGTCGCGACTGACCTTGGCAGCGTGCACTCGGACGAGTCGAAAGTGTTCAGGCTCCAGTTCAATGACCTGCACATGAACCCGATGCCGGTCGGTAGCAAGGTCGAGATCACCGCCCTGGCCAACGGCACCGCGGTCGGCGTGGCGCCGGCGACTGTGCTGAATATCTTCCCGCATTCGGACCAGGGAGATGACATCACCGGCAACAACGTCAGCGGAGCGCAGGGCTCGACGCATACGATCAGCCTGACCAGCAACCAGCAGAAGAACTGCACCGGGCCCGCCACGGCCACGTTTAACGTCACGGTTACCACGCCGCTGCAATATGTGACGGCGTTTCCGTTTAAACTGACGTTTACCTGCCCGTAAATGGCATAACGTCAACTTGAGCGGCCAGGATCGAACCTGGCCGTTTTTATTTTCAGACCGTTCTCGTGCCTGACGCAAAAAACAACAATATCTTCCTCGTCGGCCTGATGGGGGCCGGCAAGACCACCATTGGCCGCCTGCTGGCGCGCCGGCTCGGCGCACGCTTCGTCGACTCCGACCACGCCATCGAGGCGCGCACCGGCGCGTCGATTCCCTGGATCTTCGAAATCGAGGGCGAGGCGAGCTTTCGCCGGCGCGAAGCCGACATGATCCGCGAGCTCACCGCCCAGCAAGGCATCGTGCTGGCCACCGGCGGTGGCGCCGTGCTCAATCCGGACAGCCGCAAGCTGCTGGCCGAACGCGGGACCGTGATCTACCTGCGCGCCAGCGTCTCGAGCATCCTTGCGCGCACCTCGCACGACAAGAACCGCCCGCTGCTGCAGACTGCCGACCCGCGCGCCAGGCTGGAGGAACTGACCGCCCAGCGCGAACCGCTGTACCGCGAGATTGCCGATCTCGTCATCGACACCGGCCGACCTAACGTACAATCGATGGTCCAGACCATTATTGACCAGCTGTCCGCGCTGGGGCAGCAGGAACCGACCTCGATGAACGAACCGACCACCATCTCCCTTAACGTCGAACTGGGCGAGCGCAGCTACCCGATCACGATCGGCCCGAACCTGCTGGCCGATCCCACACTGCTGGCGCGCCATGTGACCGGCACCAAGGCCGCGATCGTGACCAATACCACAGTCGCGCCGCTGTACCTGGAACAGGTGGCCGCGCCTTTGACGACGGCCGGGCGCGAAGTGGTCGAAATCGTGCTGCCGGACGGCGAAGAGTTCAAGACCTGGGAATCGCTGATGCTGGTGTTCGATGCCCTGCTCGCCAACAAGTGCGACCGCAAGACCACCCTGGTGGCGCTGGGCGGCGGCGTGATTGGCGACCTGACCGGCTTTGCCGCCGCCAGCTACATGCGCGGCGTGCCGTTCGTGCAGGTGCCCACCACGCTGCTGGCCCAGGTCGATTCCTCGGTCGGCGGCAAGACCGGCATCAACCACCCGCTGGGCAAGAACATGATCGGCGCGTTCTACCAGCCGCGCGCGGTGCTGGCCGACACCGCCACGCTCGCCACGCTCCCCGATCGCGAACTGGCGGCGGGCCTGGCCGAAGTGATCAAGCACGGCGCGATCCTGGACGCCGCATACTTCGACTGGATCGAGCAGAACATCGCCCGCCTGGTCGCGCGCGAACCGGCCGCCATGGCTTACGCGATCGCGCGCTCGTGCGAGATCAAGGCCGACGTGGTGCGCCAGGACGAACGCGAAGGCGGCCTGCGCGCGGTGCTCAACTTCGGCCACACGTTCGGCCACGCGATCGAGGCCGGACTTGGCTTTGGCACCTGGCTGCACGGCGAAGCGGTCGGCTGCGGCATGGTGATGGCGGCTGACCTGTCGCACCGCATGGGTCTGGTCGACGCCGCCACCGTGGAACGGGTGCGCAGCCTGGTCAAGGCCGCCGGGCTGCCGACCGTGGCGCCCGACCTGGGTGCCGAGCGCTGGATCGAGCTGATGGAGGTGGACAAGAAGAACGAGGGCGGCGCGATCAAGTTCATCCTCATCAAGCCTCTGGGCAGCCCCCAGATCACCAGCGTGCCGCGTGAACTGCTGCTGGCGACGTTGGCCGCCTGCGTCGGCTGATGGATTTCGACGCCCACCTCGCCCCGTACGCTGCGCACTCCGCAAAATCGCGCGGGCGGCGACATGCCGAACCGGGGCCCGGTTCGCGCAGCGAGTACCAGCGCGACCGCGACCGCATCATCCATTCGACCGCCTTCCGGCGGCTGGAATACAAGACCCAGGTATTCCTCAACCACGAGGGCGACCTGTTCCGCACACGCCTGACGCACTCGATCGAAGTGGCGCAGATCGGGCGCACGCTGGCGCGCCGCCTGCGCCTGAACGAAGACCTGGTCGAGGCCACCGCGCTCGCGCACGACCTCGGGCACACGCCGTTCGGGCACGTGGGCCAGGATGTGCTCAACGAGTGCATGAAGGACTACGGCGGCTTCGAGCACAACCTGCAAAGCCTGCGCGTGGTCGACGCGCTGGAAGAACACTACGGCGCCTTCGACGGCCTGAACCTGACGTTCGAAACGCGCGAAGGCATCCTCAAGCACTGCTCGCTGGCCAACGCGCGCCAGCTGGGCGAACTGGGCGAGCGCTTCATCAACCGCACCCAGCCGAGCCTGGAAGCGCAGCTGACCAACCTCGCCGACGAAATCGCGTACAACAACCACGACATCGATGATGGCCTGCGATCGGGGTTGCTGACGATGGACCAAATGGCGGAGGTGGAGCTGTTCGCGCGCCACCGGCACGCGGTCGAGGCCCAGTATCCGGGCCTGCCGGGACGGCGCGCGCTGTACGAGACGATCCGGCTGATGATCACGGCGATGACGGCGGACCTGGTCGAGACCTCGGCCGCGCAGCTAGCCGATGCGGCGCCGGGCAGCATCGACGACGTGCGCGCGGCGCCGCCGCTGATCCGCTTTTCCGCGCAGATGCGCGCCGAGACCACGCAGCTCAAGCGCTTCCTGTACGCGAACCTGTACCGGCATTACCAGGTGAACCGGATGCGTGTGAAGGCGAGCCGCATGGTGCGTGAGCTGTTCGATGCGTTCATGGACGATACGCAGTTGCTGCCGCCGGATTATCGGGCGGAGGCGGGCGATACGGTCAAGCAGGCGCGCAAGATAGCGGATTACATTGCGGGGATGACGGACCGGTATGCGGTGCGCGAGCACCGCAGAATCTTTTCGCTGGAAGAGCTGTAGCGTACGCAGGCGTGCCACCTGCTGCGCGTAAACAGGCGTAGGGTGCGCACCTGTGCGCACGCGGTCACCGCATGCTGACTTGCGGCTGCCGCTTCACTACGCAACGTTCGCGAACCGCGTGCGCACAGGTGCGCACCCTACGGGAACAGTCCCGGCTGCGTCAGCCCGGTCAGCAGCTTCTTGATGGGCGCGGGGAGGGCAGCGTCCGCGATGTCATCGAGCCTGACCCACACGTATCCCGCCGGCGTCTTCCCCCGCCGCACCAGCGCCACCTTGTACGGCACGATATGCAGCTTGTAGTGCGTGAACACGTGCACCAGCGGCAGCAGCGCCTGCATCTCCTCGACTTCGCCAAACGCGGCCGCCGCGCGATCTACCTGTTCGATATCCTCGCCGGCCTGTTCAAACGCCACATGCCCGTCCACTTCCGGCAGCGACAGCAAACCACCCCAGATGCCGCTGCCCGCGCGCTGCTGCAGCAGCACTTCGCCACCATCGATCACCACCAGCATGCGCGCGCGCTTTTCCGGTGACGCTTTCTTCGGTTTGCGCACCGGCAGCTCGGCCGTGCGCCCGCTCGCATAGGCCACGCAGCGCGCCTGCAGCGGGCAGCGCGCGCAATCGGGCTTGCTACGCGTGCACAAGGTCGCGCCCATGTCCATCAGGCCCTGCGTGTACGCCTCGATTCCTTGTTCCGGCAGCAGCGCGTCGGCGCGCCGCCACAGCGCTTCCTCGACCCGCTTCTCGCCCGGGTACTCGTCAACGCCGAACACGCGCGCGAACACGCGCTTGACGTTCCCGTCCAGGATCGCCGCGCGGGTGCCGCTTGAGAACGCCGAAATCGCAGCCGCCGTCGAACGGCCGATGCCCGGCAGCTCGGCCAGCAGCGCCGGGTCGCTCGGGAACACGCCCCCATACTGTTCCATCACTCGCTTGGCGCAGGCATGCAGGTTGCGTGCACGGGTGTAGTAACCGAGCCCGCTCCAGTGCGCCATCACGTCGTCGATTGGGGCACAGGCCAGGTCGGCCAGCGTCGGGAACCGCTCCAGAAAGCGCGTGTAGTAGCCAAGCACCGCCGCGACCTGGGTCTGCTGGAGCATGATCTCGGACAGCCAGACGCGGTAGGCATCAACCGTGTTCTGCCACGGCAGGTCGTGGCGCCCGTGGGCGCGCTGCCAGTCGATCACCGCCTGGGAAAACGTCGGGTCGGTCAGTTCGTCAAATTCGGTCAATCGCTTCATGCAGCTCGTTCCAATGGCTTCGGGTCGGCGTCCAGCGCCGTGCGCACGCCTTGCGCCAGTTCCGTCAGGCGCGTCTTGAGTTCGTCGAGATCGCCCTGGATCGCCTCGAACGCCGCGATCTTTTGTTCCAGGCTGTCGGTCGCGTCGTGGATGCGCTGGATCGACGCCTGCCGTCCCCGCAATTGGTCGCGGTGCTGGCGGATCTGCGCTTCGAGCGGCGCCATGGCCACCTTCAGCCAGGCTTCCACCTCGCCGTTTGCAAGGCGGAAGGTGTGCCGTATGCGCGAGGCGATCGAGTCGAAGAAGCGCTGCAGCAGCGTGCCGCGGCTGGTGATAAGCAGGGTGGCGGTGCCGAACTGCTTTTGGTAGATGTCCTCGATCTCGTCGATGTCCTTGCGGTAGCGATCGAGCGAGAGCGCGCCTGGCACCGCCAGCGACAGGCCATGCTCGGCCGAGAACTTGCGGTACATGGTCTCCATCATCGCCGCGATCTCGGAGAGCTTGGCGTTGGACTGGACGAGGTTGGCGCGCGCCTGGTCGAAGAACTCGCGCACCGGAGCGCGCATGCCGGTGGCAAAGCGCGCCGCTTCCATGGCCGTGCGCACGGCCGCGGTCTCGCGTTCGACCACGTCCATGCCCAGCGTCGTGTACAGCTCCGTCGACAGCCGGGTGAACACGGCGCGCGTGCCCTGCAGCTTGAACAGGCTAGCGTCGAATTCCTTCTTTTCGAGCTCGACGCGCTTGACCATGTGCGCGATGACAGTCCGGTTCTTGCCGCGCAGGCTTTTGAGTTCCTGTAGCTGCTCGAGCTGGCTGCGTCCGCGCGAGCCGGCCAGCGCCTGCTGCGCGGCCAGGACGCTGTCCACGTCCTCTTGCAGCTGCCTCCTCAGGATGTCCTGCCTGGCCGGAATCAGCTGGTTGAACAGCGCCGCCTCGAGCTGGGCGATGCGGCTTTGCTCGAGCAGCGCCGTGTCGCCGTTGATCCTGGCGACCAGCGCTTTTTGCGCGGAGACCGGGAACACCTGGTGCGCCTCCAGCCCAAGCAGCTGGGCTGCGCTGTGCTGCTGGCGTGCGATTTCGGCGTCGTTCTCAAGGGGCGTTTTCAGTTCGTCCCACATCGCGTCGATCTTGTTGAGCACCGCGATCCGTCCCGGCGCGCCGCCGATGTGCTTGCGCCAGACCTCGATGTCGCTTTTGGTCACGCCGGTTTCGGCGGCCAGGATGAACAGCACCGCGTGCGCATTCGGGATCAGGTTAAGCGTCAGTTCCGGCTCGGTGCCGATCGCGTTCAGGCCCGGGGTGTCGAGGATCACCAGCCCCTGTTCGAGCAGCGGATGCGGGAAGTTGATGATCGCATGGCGCCACTGCGAGATTTCGACGAGGCCGTCCTCGCCCAGCGTGACCGCGAGGTCGGGATCGGTCTCGTCGTACAGCCCGTAGCGCTGCGCCTCCTGCACCGTGACCCGGCGCGTCATGCTGACCTGGCGGAACGCCTCGTGCATGCGCTCCGGCGAGGCCGGGTCGAGCGGCACCTCGGTCCACGCGCCGGGATCATCGCGAAAGTCGCTGGTGGACAGGTGCCGGGCGCGCGTGTCGATCGGCAGCAGGCGGATGCAGGGCGCGTGGCCCGAGTCGTACCGCAGCTCGGTCGGGCACATGGTGGTGCGCCCGGCGGCGGAGGGCAGGATGCGCTGGCCGTAATCGGCGAAGAAGATCGCGTTGATCAGCTCGGATTTCCCGCGCGAGAATTCGGCCACGAATGCGACCGTGAGCTTGTCCTCGCGCAGGCGGTCGAGCGCGCGCGCGAGGCGCTGCTCGCTGGCCGCATCGAGCAGGTCGGTCGTCCTGGCCCAGTCGCGCCAGCTCTCCAGCGCCGCCGCCACGCTTGCGCGCCATGCGCCATGTTGTTGAAAATCGTGCACCATGTTGTCGCCCGCCTGTTGTTGTCGCCCGTTACCGCTGGCAGTGTACGCAGTAGAACGTGGAGCGCTGGCCCTGCTTGATCTGGCGGACCGGCGTGCCACAGTTGCGGCAAGGCACTCCAGCACGATCATAGACGAAATAGGTCTGCTGGAAGTAGCCGGATTGGCCATTTACCGACAGAAAATCCTTCAAGGTGCTGCCGCCTTGCGCAATCGCGGCGGCGAGCACCTCTTTAATGGCCGTGGCCAGCTTGTCGTAGCGGGCGCGGCTGATGCGCGCGGCCGGCGTCTTGGGGTTGATTCCGGCACGGAACAGGCTTTCGCAGGCGTAGATGTTGCCCACGCCCACCACAATGTCGCCCGCCAGCAGCACCTGCTTGATCGGCGCACTGCGCGTGCGGGTGGCGCGGTGCAGCAGGGCGCCCGAGAAGGCGCCGCCCAGCGGTTCCACGCCCAGGTCGCGCAGCAGCACATGCTGTTCCAGCGAGCCCTCGTGCGCGCCGTGCCAGAGCACCGCCCCGAAGCGGCGCGGGTCGTGCAGGCGCAGCACCTGGCTTCCGGCCTCGCTGGCAACTTGCAGGTCGAAGTGATCGTGCTTGTTGGGATCGATGCCGGGCGGCAGCACGCGCAGGTGGCCGGACATGCCCAGGTGGATGATCAGGGTGCCGTGCCCGAAGCCCAGCAGCAGGTATTTACCGCGCCGGCCAGTTGTCAGGATGCGCTGGCCGGCCAGCAGCGCGTCCAGGTTTGCCGGAAACGGCCAGCGCAGCCCAATGCGCCGCAGCACCACCTGTTCGACCACGCGGCCTTCCAGGTACGGGGCGACGCCGCGCCGGGTAACTTCGACTTCGGGGAGCTCAGGCATGAGAATCGGTAAAAACAATGTAAATTCGTGTTGCGGCCTCGCACGCGCGCTTAGCCATCAGCGTAGAATCGGACATCCATCACGACCTTGGACTTGCCTTGAAAAACGCTTTCGTCATTGTAACCCTCTCCGCCATGCTGTCGGCATGCGCCGTCGCGTCAAAGCAGCAGGGGGAAACTCCGGCCCCGGCGCCGCAGCCGCCAGCGGCCAGAGCGCAGAGCGGCGACGCGGCGGCCGACCCCGCAACCGACGCCAGCCAGACTGACGAGAAACTTCCGAACGTCAAGCTCACGCCCACGCTGATGTACCAGCTGATGAAGGCCGAGCTCGACTACAAGAAGGGGGACTGGCAGGGACCGTACCTGACGATGCTGAGCCTGGCGCAGCAGACCAAGGATCCGCGCCTCGCGCAGCGCGCGGCCGAAATGGCGCTGTCCGCCAAGCAGCCGGATGACGCGCTGGCCGCGGTGCGCCTGTGGCGCCAGCTGGCCCCGGATTCGGAGGAGGCCTCGCAGTACTACCTGGGCCTGGTCGTCATTTCGGACAACATCGCGGAAGCGGAGCCGATCTTCCGGCAGCGGCTCGCGCAGGCCGATTCGACCATCCGTCCCCTGCTGCTGTTCCAGATGCAGCAGTTGCTGATGCGCGCCAAGGACAAGGAGGCGGGCAACGCCATGCTCGAGCGCCTGGTCGAGCCCTACCGTAACACGATGGAAGGGCACGTGGTGCTGGCCCAGGCGGCGCAGGCGCGCGGCGCCAGGGACGTGGCCCTGCGCGAGGCCAACGCGGCGCTGGCGATGAAGCCCGATTCCGAGATCGCGGTCCTGACGCTGGCCCAGGTGACCGAGGACGAAGCGAAGATCGTCGACCTGCTCGGCAACTTCCTCGCCAGCCACCCCAAGGCGCGCGAGGTGCGCGCGGCGCGGGCAAGGGTGCTGGTCAACCAGAAACAGTTTGAGGCGGCGCGCAAGGAATTTTTGGTGCTGCTCGCGGACCAGCCGAACAACGCCGGCACGCTGTACGCGCTTGGGCTGTTGTCGCTGCAGATGAACGATTCGCCGGCGGCGGAAAAGTACCTGTCGCATTTCGTCGACGTGCTGGGCGACAACCCCGACGATGAGCGCGATCCATCCAAGGCGCTCCTGATCCTGTCCCAGATTGCCGAGGACCGGCGCGATTACAGCGCCGCGCTGGGCTGGCTCGACAAGATTCCGGACGACGACTCGAAAGTCGCGTTCGGCACCCAGTTGCGGCGCGCCCAGTTGATGGGCAAGCAGGGCGATGTGGAAGCCGCGCGCAAGCTGCTCGCCACGCTCAAGCCCGAAGACGTCGCCGACCAGGCCCAGGTCGCCGTGACCGAAGCCATGGTGCTGCGCGACGCTGGCCGGATCGAGGACGCGTACCGGCAGATGGCGGCCGCGGCCAAGCGCTTTCCGGCCAACACCGACCTGCTGTACGACTTTGCGTTGATGGCGGAAAAGGCCGGCCACCTGGACGTGATGGAAACCACGCTGCGCAAGGTGATGGCGCAGGCGCCGGACAACCACCACGCCTACAACGCGCTGGGCTATTCGCTGGCGGAACGCAACGTGCGCCTGCAGGAGGCGTTCCAGCTGATCGACAAGGCGCTGAAGATGGCGCCGGGCGATCCGTTCATCATGGATAGCATGGGCTGGGTGCAGTACCGCCTGGGCAACCTGAACGAAGCCGAACTGCTGCTGCGCCGTGCCTACGCGCTGCGCAGCGATCCCGAGATCGCGGTGCACCTGGGCGAAGTGCTGTGGAAGAAGGGCCAGAAGGCAGCCGCCCAGCAGTTGTGGCACGAAGCGCACGCCAAGGACCCGCAAAACGACGCGCTGCGCGAGACGCTGGCGCGCCTGCACCTTTCGCTGTGAAATAATTGGCGCTGTCACCGGTAGGGTGGGCAGGAGAACCTGCCCACCCTACGCCCTCCAGCTAACGGTGACAGTGCCTATTGTGCCCAATTAACCACCTACCCAACCAATGCCGATTACCCGACGCCTGACTCTTTTTGCGCTTGCCGCCGCCCTGGCCGGCTGCGCCACCGCCCCCGCCAACCGCGCCACCGTGGGCGCTTACCGCGACACGATCGACCTGACCGGGCGGATGTCGGTGAATTACCAGAAGGAGGGCAGGCCGGAAGCGGTGACCGTCAATTTCAACTGGATCCAGCGCCCGGGGCGTGTCGACGTGAGCGTGGCTTCGCAACTGGGCCAGACGGTGGCCGAGATCAATGTCACGCCGCAGGAAGCGACCCTGACCCTGCCCAACCAGCCGCCGCGCGTGGCCAGCGACATCGACACCTTGACCTATCAGGCGCTGGGCTGGGAGCTGCCGGTGTCGGCCCTGCGCGACTGGCTGCAGGGCTTCGCCAACGACGCCCAGGGCCAGCGCTTTGTCGCTTCGCCCGCCAACAACAGCGTGTTCACGCGCGACGGCTGGCGCCTGCGCTTCGTCAGCTGGCTGGGCGAGAACTCGGCACACCCCAGGCCGCGCGTGATTTACGCCGAGCGCGGCACCATGGGCAACAGCGATGCACTGGAGATTCGCATCGTCATCGACCCGGAAACCTGACGCATGGCTTTGACTTCGCTGCACAACTGCCCCGCGCCGGCCAAGCTCAACCTGTTCCTGCACGTGGTAGGGCGGCGTTCGGACGGCTACCACCTGCTGCAAAGCGTGTTCCAGCTGATCGACCGCGCCGACCGCCTGCATTTCGACCTGCGTGAGGACGAGCGCATCGTGCGCACCACCGATGTGCCCGGCGTGCCGGAAGAGCAGGACCTGATCGTGCGCGCGCTTAAGCGCCTGGCGTCGGAATACGCACGCCGCCACGGGCACAATCCGCCGGGCATCAGCGTGGCGGTCGAGAAGGTGCTGCCGATGGGCGGCGGCCTGGGCGGCGGCTCGTCCGACGCGGCCACCGCGCTGATGGCGGCAAACTGCCTGTGGCAGGCAGGCTTCACCAGTGATGAACTGATGGCCGTGGGCCTGCCGCTGGGCGCGGACATCCCGTTTTTCCTCTTCGGCCAGACGGCGTTCGCGCAAGGGGTGGGCGAGGCGCTGGCCCCGGTTGCCGGTCCGGATTGCTGGTATGTGGTGATCGAACCGGGCGTGGCGGTGCCCACGCCGGCGATATTTGGCGCACCTGATTTGACAAGGGATACGAAAGGCGTCACAATATCGGACTTTTCCAGACACCTCGAAAATCGTCGCGATTTAAGTGGGTTTGGGAAAAATGATTTGCAAGCCGTGGCAATCCGCATGTTTGCGCCAGTAGCAGAGGCGCTTGAATGGCTGGGACGGTACGGGGATGCCAGGATGACTGGCTCGGGGGCATGCGTGTTTTGCGCGTTTTCCAGCGAAAGCGAAGCAGATCAGGTGCTGGCCGATGTGCCGGGCGCTTGGTCCGCATGGAAAGCCAAAGCGCTGGACAGCCATCCGATGAAATCCCTCTTGCAAAATCAACGAGTTGTAGAATAAAATTTTGCCTGTGGTTGGGTTTGACGGTAAAATAGTCGAGCTTAACGGCAAGCAGTAAAAGTTAGCGTAGGGGAATCGCCAAGTTGGTTAAGGCACCGGATTTTGATTCCGGCATTCCAAGGTTCGAATCCTTGTTCCCCTGCCACCGTTTTGTCTGGCCTGTCGATGCCTTGAGCGTCCAGCAGACGAAGCCGGAGATGTTGCTCTCGCAACTCATCCTTTACGCATCGTCAGCCGGTCAAGCCGGCTGATTGTTTTTCAAGTTTCAAGATTACCTCACTGGGACTCCCAATGGCTTACGAAAACCTGATGGTTTTTACCGGCAATGCCAATCCGGCGCTAGCAGAAGGGGTCGCAAAAACCCTCGGCATTCCTCTCGGCAAGGCCGTGGTCTCGAAGTTCTCCGATGGCGAAGTCATGGTCGAAATCAACGAGAACGTTCGTGGCAAGGACGTCTTCGTTCTGCAATCGACCTGCGCTCCCACCAATGACAACCTGATGGAAATCATGCTGATGGTCGACGCTCTCAAGCGCGCATCGGCTGGCCGCATTACCGCCGCCATTCCATACTTCGGCTACGCCCGCCAGGACCGTCGCCCGCGCTCGGCGCGTGTCGCGATCTCGGCCAAGGTGGTGGCCAACATGCTGCAACAGGCTGGCTGCGAGCGTGTCCTGATTATGGACCTGCATGCCGACCAGATCCAGGGTTTCTTCGACATTCCCGTCGATAACATCTACGCTTCCCCGATCCTGCTGGGCGACCTGCAGAAGCGCAACTACGAAGACCTGCTGGTCGTGTCGCCGGACGTCGGCGGCGTGGTGCGCGCCCGCGCGCTGGCCAAGCGCCTCGGCTGCGACCTGGCGATCATCGACAAGCGCCGCCCGAAGGCGAACGTGTCGGAAGTGATGAACATCATCGGTGAGGTCGAAGGCCGCAACTGCGTGATCATGGACGACATGGTCGACACCGCCGGCACGCTGACCAAGGCGGCCGAAGTGCTCAAAGAGCGCGGCGCCAAGAAAGTGGTTGCCTACTGCACGCACCCGGTGCTGTCGGGTCCGGCAATCGAGCGCATCACCAATTCGCCGCTGGATGAGCTGGTCGTCACCGACACCATCCCGCTGACCGCTGCAGGCCAGGCTTGCACCAAGATCCGCCAGCTCACCAGCGCGCCGCTGCTGGCCGAGACCTTCAAGCGGATCGTCAAGGGCGACTCGGTGATGTCGCTGTTCGTCGACTGAGCAATTCGACGGCCGTTTGACCGGCGCGCCAGGCTGAAATCAGCCGGCGCGCCGTTGTAGTATCTGGATTTTCTTGAGTGCAAAGGTAACCTTGCGCTCAACTTCCCGGTAGCCCCTGGTCGCGGGGGCTGCCATCAACCTGGGCAACCGGGTCTGGAGCAGTGCTCCAGGCATTCGGGCCCGTATTTTTTGGAGTTACAAATGAAAGTAGTCGCATTTGCCCGTACGCAGCAGGGGACCGGAGCGAGCCGCCGCCTGCGCAACGCTGGCCAGACCCCGGGTATCGTTTACGGTGGCGCAGACGCCCCGCAACTGATCGCCCTGGATGGCAACGCGTTGTTCCACGCGCTCAAGAAAGAAGCTTTCCACGGCTCGATCCTGGACCTGGAAATCGACGGCAAGACCCAGCAAGTCCTGCTGCGTGACTTCCAGATGCACGCATACAAGCAGCTGGTCCTGCACGCGGACTTCCAGCGCGTCGACGCATCGAAGAAGATTCACACCAAGGTCGCCCTGCACTTCGTCAACGCTGAAACCTCGCCGGCCGTCAAGCTGGGTGGCGCAATCGTTTCGCACGTGCTGAACGAACTGGACGTCGAGTGCCTGCCGGCCCAACTGCCGGAGTTCATCACCGTTGACCTGGGCAACCTGGAAGCCGGTGGCTCGGTCCACGTGAACGACCTGACCCTGCCGGCAGGCGTGACCGCGCTGACCCACGGCCAGAACCTGACCATCGCCACCGCTTCGGTGCCGGCTGGCCAGGCTGCTGCCGAAGCTGCTGCAGCTGAAGAGAAGAAGTAATTTGCACCCGGCCGCAGCGATGCGGCCTTGCAAAGGAAAACCCGCCACGGCATGCCCGGCGGGTTTTTTGTTTTTGTTTCACCATCCGCTGAGGTCGCCGGCTTGTTTTCTACCGGTTTGCACCGATAATGCTGTCTTTGCGCTTATTCTCACTCTTCCATGTCCATCCGCCTGATCGTCGGCCTTGGCAATCCTGGCCCCGAATACGAACAAACCCGCCACAATGCCGGCTTCTGGCTGGTCGATAACCTCGCCAACACCCTGCCGGGCTGTCGGCTGCAGCGCGAATCGCGCTTTAATGCGCTGGTCGCGAAGACCTCGATCGCGGGCAATGACGTCTGGCTGCTCGAGCCGCAAACCTACATGAACCGTTCCGGCCAGTCGGTGGGCGGGCTGGCGCGGTTCTTCAAGGTCAACCCCGACGAAATCCTGGTCGTGCACGACGAGCTCGACATCGCGCCGGGCGTGGCCAAGCTCAAGAAGGGCGGCTCGTCGGGCGGGCACAACGGCTTGAAGGACATCACCGCCGCGCTCGGCACCCAGGACTACTGGCGCCTGCGTCTGGGCATTGGCCATCCGCGCACACAGAACCTGCAGCAGGTGGTGGCCGACTACGTGCTGCACCGGCCGCGGCGTGAGGAGCAGATGCTGATCGAGGAATCGATCGACAAGGGGCTGCGGATTATCCCGCTCGTCTGCGAGGGCAAGTTTGACGTGGCGATGATGCGGCTGCATACGCCGTAACGGAAAGCGCCCGGCTGTTCACGGCCCTTGCACCACGACCTGTCCGCGCAGGTCGCGCATCATGCGGTCCAGCGCCGGTTGCAGGCTGCGGTAGTCGCCGGTTGAGCAGATGACGCTGGCACGCCTGAAGACCAGGCTGCGCTTGACGAGCACCGCATTGTTTTTCAGGACATAGCTTGAGCGGTAAGCAAAATTCGCGTCCCTGATCGTCACCGGTTTGGGAATGGCGAGGATGCGCACACCCTTCGGGAAGCGCAATCCCAGCTCGTCCTCGACATCGATCGACGGGCACACGAAGTCCTGGCGCCGGTCTTTTTCCTGTCCAAAATTGAAAACAGCTTCGCCGACGCCGCCCCAGAAATTGTAGGTGGTGGCCAGCCCCGTCGGCCCGGGCAGGTTGATGAAATTTTCGCTGGTGCCCGCGAACGACAGGCTGTACTCATCGGCATTGCTGTCGACCTGGCCCGGGTTGAAGGTGCCAAAACCCTTCTGGCCCAGGCCTTGCAACATGCGCTGCACTAACTGGTCGCGGTCGGCCTGTTTGGTGTCGCGCACGGCTTGCCGGTATGGCTCCGCGATCGCGCCGAACGTGGTCTTGGTCACCTTGAAATCGCTGCGGCCGTCCGGCCTGATGTCGAACCAGGCCGTGGTCCGGTGTTTTGCCCGCTGCGCCGAAGGCGTGGCGGCGAGCATGCCCGTTTTGGTCAGCAGGACCGGTTTGCCCAGGGCGCCCACGGGCAGGTAGCCGGCGGCGGTCGATTCGGCGGTGGAGTCGAGGTACAGGTCCAGGCCCGGCACGTAGGTGATCATGTGGTTGAAGATGCCTAGCGTGGGCGTGCGCGGCAGCCGGTAAGCGTTGCCGCTATTGATCAGTACGCTGGTGCTCTCGATGCCTGCCGCAGCCAGCAGCGTTTCCAGCAGGGCGGCATGGTCCTTGCAGTCGCCGTAGCGGTTCTCCAGCACCTGCGCCGCGCTGTGCGGCACGACGCCGCCGGGGCCGATGTACACGCCGACGTAGCGGATGTTGTGGCGGACCCAGTCCGACAGCGCCAGGGCGCGCGAGCGCGCATCAGGCAAGCCGGCGGTGATCTGGCGGGCCAGCGCCGCGATTTCCGGCGTCGACTGCGTCTTGCCGGCGGCACCTAGCTGGTAGGCACGGGCGAATGCGGCGTAGTCGGCGAAGGTCGATACCGCGAGGCGCTTGCCATAGTCGAGGTAGCTGACTGAATCGGCCTCGATGCGCTCGTTCTCGCCATTAACGTAGCGCCACTGGTAGCGGCGCCGGCCCGCCGGGCTGTCGCCAGCCACCGGCGTGAAGCCGACCGCATCCGCATACAGCGGCATCGACTCGGGCATGTCGTAGATCAGCCGGAAGTCCTTGTTCAAGTAGAACTGCGACGAGGACAAATCCTCGAAATGGCCGGGGAACAGCGGCGTGGCGCGGTGGATCACATAGCGCACGGCCAACCGGTCGCCGACCGCAACCTCGGGGAAGATGACGATCTTCAGGCGCGTGTCCTGGAACATGGGGGCGTCGGTGGACGCGCTCTCCTGCTGGTCACGCACCTGTTCCGGTTGCACCGGCACGCGCCGGCCATCGGGCTTTTCGGTGTAGGCCTCGACCGCCGTCACTTCGTCGAGCGTCTTGTTGTAGGCAATGTAATACTGGGCGTTGGACTGGATCGCGCGCTGCTCGTTGATCGTCTTGGCGTGATCGACCGTAACGGTGTAGCTGCCGTCGCGCTCGACCACGAAGTGCTGGATGTACTTGTCGATCACCATGGCAGGGTCGGTGCCGGTGTCGCGCGCGCCGGCGCGGCAGCACAAAGCCAGGAGGAAAGTGAGCACTGCGGCGAGGCGAAAGGGCATGGCGTGGGCTCCACAGGCGGTGAGCGCATGAGCTCGACCGACCCATGTTACTCAAGAGCAGTCTCGTACTCTTGAGCGGCCGCAAGTCCACCGCTGCGAGTTACCCGAGCATCGAGCCGATATCCGATGCACCCGTGGGGTAAGCGAACAGGGTTTCTTTCAGCGCATCGGCGCTTAGCCCGTGACGGATCGCGAGCGCAAACAGGTTGATCAGCTCGTCCACGTTGGGACCCACAAGGTGCGCGCCCAGGATGCGGCCACTATCCTCCTCGACCAGGATCTTGTAACCATACACGGGTTGCGCCGAGCGGCGCGCGGTGAACCAGTCCGCAGCATTGGCGCAACACACCCGAAACTTAAGCTGCTTGTCGTTTGCTTCCTGCTCGTCGAGGCCGACCGTCGCAATCGGCGGAATGGTGAACGCAACGCTTGGAACGACCGAATAATCCACAGTTCGATGGTTGCCCTTCAGGATATTGTCGATGGCAACTTTCGCATCGTAGGTAGCGACCGGCGTCAGCTGCGGGCCCATCGATGCCGCGTCTCCCGCTGCATATACCGCCGGGTTCGACACGCTCTGCAGGTATCCGCTCAGCCGCAGGCGGCCATGCTCAAGTTCAATCCCGGCCGCCTCCACCCCGAGCGCCTGCAGGTCCGGTTTGCGACCGGCCGCATGCACCACCAGGTCGGCATTGAACTGAAGGGGTTTGCCGTCCTTGGATGCGCGCACGAGGTAGGCGCCGTCGCGTTGTTCGATCGCCTCCACAGCCGTTCCCGTATGCACCTCGATGCCCGCGGCATCAAACGCGGGCATCAGCCAGTCGACGGTTTCGGCGGCGAACTCGGACAGCATCCTGTCGCTTTCGCCCACAATGGTCACCTGGGCGCCGCCGCGGGCAGCCACGTGCGAAAATTCGGCCGCGATAAAGCCGCCGCCGACGATCAGGATCCGGTGCGGCAGCAAGTCGAGCGTCAGCAGCGTCTCACTGGTCACCAAATACTGTTCGCCCGGGATGCCGAGATTGGCTGGTTCAGCGCCGGCGGCGATCAGGATGTAGCGGCCTTCGAGCGTATCGCCATCAACGTCGATCACGTTGGCGCCCGTGAAGCGCGCGTGACCGTGAAAGGCGGCGATGCCCTTGTCGGCATATAAGGCTTCCCTTTTTTCAGGAACAGGATCGGTGAAAGTTCGCTTGAAGTTCATCAGCACCTGCCAGTCCAGCCGAACTTCGCCTGCCAATCCTTTTCCGTGCCGGCGCTTGGCGTCGTCATATGCCGCCGCGGCGTCGACCAAAACCCTTTTCGGGTCGCAGCCGCGCAATGCGCAGGTGCCGCCAAAACGTCGATAATCAATGACGGCCACGCTCCATCCCGCGTCGCGCGCGCGCCATGCAGCCACCGTGGCCGCAGTGCCGGTTCCGACGACAAGCAAGTGGAATTGTTTATGCATTGTTGGCTCCGGATGTCGGGATATCAGCTTGCGTGGCTGGCCAGGATCGGCAAGCGGCCGGCGTCGGCGGTGAGCACGGCGCCGGACACGAATCGCGAGCGTTGGCTTGCCAGGAACAGGGCCAGTTCCGCAATCAGTTCCGGGGATGCGACCTCATTAAGATCGACCTTTTCTTCGCCGGACTGGACATCGGGGTTATTCCACAACATCCCGGTATCCACAGCGCCAAGCCGCAGCGCGTTGACGCGAATCTTGCGCGGGTAGCACTCGATTGCCAGCGCGCGCGTCAAGGCCTCCAGGCCGCCCTTGCTAGCGGTGTAGGCGGCAGTATTGGCATCGGTCGCAATCGCGTGCACCGACGAGATGTTGACGATCGCAGCCTCCGGCGGCATGACTGGAATCGAATATTTCGACAGCAGGAACGGGCCTCGCAGGTTGATCGCCATGGTCTCGTCCCAGTCAGCCACATCCATGTCGACCAGGGCCCCGCTCTTCATGATGGCGGCGTTATTGACCAGAACATGAACCTGGTGCCATCGCTCTGTCACTACCCGCAGGGTGTTTTGGACCTCGGTACTGTCGCTGACGTCGGTGTGCAGGTAGATGCAGTCAGCGACGCCGTGTTTTTTGGCGGTGGCCCGCAGCTGCTCCTGCACCTCGTTGCCCTTCACATCGTTCAGTCCAAGAATGACGACATGCGCACCCTCTTCGACGAAGCGGGTGGCGATTGCCTTGCCGACGCCTGAGGTGCCACCACTGACGATCACTACCCGGTCCTGCATCTCCACGGAGCCTCCGTCATTTCAAACAAGGGAAATCGTTATCAACCTCGAACCGCCAGGTGCGAATCAGTTCGCGATACGCCTCCCCGATCGGGCGGATCTGGCGTTCCAGGTCGCATAACCCATAATGATTCACGGTGCCGACGTTGTTTTCCAGCGAGCTGTCCCAATCGACCTGGTCGATCAGGCTGTACCAGGTAAAACCGATAATCGGCACGCCATCGGCCTTCAAGCGGACCAGGTTCGACCACTGCTTTTCCAGCCAAATGCGTGCGTCCTTTTCGCCGGTCCCCAGGTCGCGGTTGTTCGTTTCGGTATGCATGACGGGGATTCGGTAACGGTTGTAATACTGGCGGGTGATAACGTAGTACCCAAACATCTCGCAGATGTAGGTGCTGCCGTCCGGGTAGACGATATGTTCGTTGGTCGCGTAGTAGTCGTTCCCCATGATGCAGCGTGCCTTGACGCCGCGGTCAAGGAAGAAATGGTACTCGTCGCGAGTCAGCCCATTGTCAGCCAGGAATTCGTACATTCTCCCGTAGACATCCGTGCCATAGGCCAGGTCCAGGGCCAGGAAGCGCATCTCGTTCAAGTGCCGCACCACTTCCATCGCGTCTGGACCAGAAGGATGGAAGTATTCCGACGATTCGCTCTGGATGAATCTGGCCGAGGGCTGTGCTTCCAAAATCGCTTCCGTCGCGAGGATATTTGCCTTGGCCAAGTGCTTGACCGCGGTGACGAAAGCGCGGTCCGAAGCAAGGCGCTCGTTCCATAAGCCTTCATGCGCCGAGAATTTGGCCGTGACGTACATTTCGTTAACGGGAGTGTAGAACTCGACCCAGGGGAAGCGCTGGGCGAAAGCCCTTGCATATTCTGCGAAGAAGTAGGGGAACTCGGGGTTCTGGAAATTGCCGAGCCAGTCGGGCACGCCGAAGTGGCAAAGGTCCACGATGGGTGTAATGCCCAGCCGCCGGATTTCCGCAAATACCTGGTCGGTAAATTCCCAATCGTAGCGGCCTGGACCCAAGTGCACCCGGTAATAAGGCGGGCCGTAGCGCAGGGCATCGATCTCGAGCGCGCGGACAAGGGAGAGATCTTCTTTCCAGCGGCGGTAATGCCCGGTTTTTTCCATCTCGTCGACGCGCACGGACGCGCCGTCGCGCTGGCCGATAACCGGATAGCTGCATTCGATTCCAGTGGCAAATAAGAACCTTGGCATACGATATCCCTAGTCCTTGCGTGGCGATGCTGGAAGGACCGCCCCGGAAGCCCTTCGGTGGCACTTGCAAGACAGCATTGAGTGCCAGGAGGATTCTGGAACGCGACTGGCGCGGTCAGTTTGATGATAGCGTCGTCGTCGAATTGCTGCCGCAACGTAGCGACCCAGGGTACCCCCATCTGCCGCACCGCCGCGCTCGGTATGGCAGGAACCTGCGGTGCCGGCGGCGAGACGGACACCAAAGCCGGGCAGGGGACGGTTGGCAGGATGACTTCGTCACGGACGGGGGAGTTTTTGGAGAAGGGCGCCGGTGAGGGTTACAATAGACATATTTTTCGTAAAAGCGAATACAAAATCTGGTGAACGGCGCTCACTTTCGTTGAGTTCCGCGAGCCGTGTCTGGGACCATCAACCGCTGCTTCGCCAGCGTCGGTTCGGCAGCGCTTTTCGCGTGTGCGCGTTCGTTTAACTAACTGATCACTAAAGGTTTTTCCCATGAGCCTCAAATGCGGCATCGTCGGCCTGCCCAACGTTGGCAAGTCCACCCTGTTCAACGCACTGACCAAGGCCGGCATCCCGGCTGAAAACTATCCGTTCTGCACCATCGAGCCGAACGTCGGCGTGGTCGAGGTGCCGGACCCGCGCATCAACGCGCTGGCCGAGATCGTCAAACCGGAACGCGTGGTCAAGGCCATCGTCGAGTTCGTCGATATCGCGGGCCTGGTGGCCGGCGCTTCCAAGGGCGAGGGCCTGGGCAACCAATTCCTGTCGCACATCCGCGAAACCGATGCGATCGTCAACGTCGTGCGCTGCTTCGAAGACCCGAACGTCGTGCACGTGGCCGGCAAGGTCAGTCCCATCGACGACATCGAAGTGATCCAGACCGAGCTGGCGCTGGCCGACATGAGCACGGTCGAGAAAGTGCTCCAGCGCGAACAGAAGAAGGCGCGCTCGGGTGACAAGGAAGCGGCCAAGCTGTGTGCGCTGCTCGAGCGCCTGCTGCCGCATCTGAACGAAGGCCAACCGGTGCGCACGCTCGGCCTGGACGAGGAAGAGCTGGCGCTGATCAAGCCGCTGCAGCTGATCACCGCCAAGCGCGCGATGTACGTGGCCAACGTTTCCGAAAGCGGCTTTACCAACAACCCGCTGCTCGACCAGCTGACCGAATTTGCCAACAAGCAGAACGCCCCGATCGTCGCGATCTCGGCCGCCATCGAATCGGAAATCGCCGGCCTCGACGATGCCGACAGGGAAGTCTTCCTGGCCGACATGGGCATGCAGGAGCCGGGCCTGGACCGCCTGATCCGCGCCGCATACAAGCTGCTGGGCCTGCAGACTTACTTCACCGCGGGCGTGAAGGAAGTGCGCGCCTGGACCATCCACATTGGCGATACCGCCCCGCAGGCGGCCGGCGTGATCCACACCGACTTCGAGCGCGGCTTCATTCGCGCGCAGACGATTTCGTTCGATGACTTCATCACCTACAAGGGCGAAGCCGGCGCCAAGGAAGCAGGCAAGATGCGCGCCGAGGGCAAGGAATATGTCGTCAAGGATGGGGATGTGCTGAACTTCCTGTTCAACGTCTGATTCGAGTAACCCATTTCAGACGGTTTCAGCAGCTTGCAAAAATCGTCCGAAATCGTTCAGAGAGCCCCGTAGATCGGGGCTTTCTTATTTCTTGTTGTTGCATGAAACATCTTGCAGATGTGCTGAATAAGTGCATATGGAGGTGTATATGAAACTTGCGGATCGGAACGAATGGTGTATATGATGGGTGCGTCTCCACAACGACCTTGCTCACATGCTCACCGATGCTCAGTGCCGCGCTGCAAGGCGCAAGGAAGGAATCTATCGGCTCAATGACTGCGTTGCAGAATTGCGGCTTGTGCGGGAAGGGCAACACTTTCCCGTGCCCATTGAGCCCTGCTCAAGCGCCGACGCCCAGGTCCGAGCCGAGCGAGCCCAGACGGCCCTGCCACATGTTCCCAGAATCTATCCTGGAATGCGCGCATCGCTGTGTTGTATGCGACGCGTTGTTCTTTCGGCGTTGGAGCGCCCTTCGATGCACGAAAACCCGGATGCATGTCCTTCACGTTGCCGCTAGTGGAGTTGACTGCGTAGAAATGCAAGTGCGGATGCGCCTCATCGGTGTGCTCGACCACGGTGCGAAGGCCTTCGCCGAATTCCAGTTGTAGCCATTCAACGGTGGCTCGCTTCCAGTATTCGTATTCACTGCCGTCACGGCGATACGAAGCGACGCCAGCGAGCAACACGGAGGCATCCCTTCGCAATCGTCGACCAGCAGCGTCGGTGCTGCGCCCATGGATAGTAGCTACCTCGGCTTCAAGCTCGGCAAGAGTGGGGCCATGTAACAGAATCGGGGGCGTTGGCGAGGGAACGTGCAGACATGCCTGCGGTTCGCGGCTGGCCTCAGCGATGATGTCGCGGACAGCCCACTTTCTACCGGCGTCGCGCGCAGTTTTTGCTGGTGACCCAGCGAGTACACGGCGATGTGGACAAACTGAATTCAGCCTGTCGTCATGCAGCACCGTGTTGGCAAATATAGTGACCGACTATATTTGTCGCGGCGTTCGCCGCAACAAATGTCGGCCAGGAGCTATGCCCCTGGACCCACGCTTCGAGTGTGTCATCAATGTGATACGCGGGTGCCAATAGTGCTCCTACATTGCGCCGAGCAGGTGTCACAGTTTGTGCGACCAAAGGTGCCGCTTGATGCCAGCAATGTGCCAACAGACGGCTACATATTGTGTCGTCAATGTGTAAGCTGACCACGGCGTTTTCTTGGTTGGGATGGAGGTACAAACTTCAGAAGCCCGTCACTGGCCAGTCCATCTAACAGCTCATACGCTGCCAAGTGTGCTTTCGGCGAAGTTGCCGATCGAAGACGAGACCGAACTGCGTCGAACGACATGGCTGCAATGTACTCGCGAAGTATGGATTCGCTGTTGGTAGTTCAATGAGCGTTACTTCGTCGCACGCGATGATGGTAAGCTTTATCAGCTTAGTGAACACAGCTTCCGGAACCTGCCGACACGCGATATCGATACGGTCGTTGCTCAGAAGGCAGTGCTGAGCCCACCCCACGCCCGCCCATACGCCATCGGCGATCACATCCTCCCACGTAAATCGGCGTTCGAAATCAAGATCGTTCATGCTCGGTCTCCAGTTGGCAGGCATCCCGCTTGGGATGCTTGAGCAAATGCTTTATGTTCTCGATGTGCTCCTTTGGTGAGGTAATGTTGACACTGCCGTGTGGCACGCTAGGAGCTAAAGCGGGCAGGGCAGCAAGCTGTACTGCGCGCTGTCGCCTCAAAATTTCTGGCATGTCTGCCCGGATGTGGGCCCCTGCGCACAGGTTAAATTTGCCGTCGCGCGCGCGGTGGATCAGTCCGGTCAGCAGTTGCGGTACGGAGGTCCGAATGCTGCCCTGTTGCTTGCGGCCGTAGGCTTCGGCTAATAAGTCGATCGCCATAGCTTGGTCGAGGCCTCCACAGTCTCGTCGAGTCTTTTCGGGGTCTAACGAGAGCTTTTCGCAAAACCACAACCACGACTCGCGGTTTCGATCGTCAATCGATAGCGATTGCAGCGTGGACGGCTTCATTGCTGTAGTAGTTCTTATTGTTTTCTGTTTTTCTAGAAGCTTAGTATTAGTATGAGGAGGTATGTCGTTTGCTGGCGGAGCGACGGCTGGCTTATCCACGGCACGATTTCCAAGGTATGGAGTCCAATCCATGATTGGCTGGTCGCTAACTAACCATCGTGTACGAACAAATTGGCCGGTTGGCCCGCGCTCACGCACGACGTGAAGGTATCCATGCTTTTCCAGCTCTTTCATTGCACTGCGCACCGCAGCCTCCCCGTCGAGTTTTCCTGCGGATAATCTGTCCAGACTCACGTGAGCCTTTGGCGACAGCGATAGCAATAGCGCAAGAAGACCGCGTGCCTTAAGGCTCAGTGAGAAATTTCTGACGAGGTCATTTGGAAGTTGGGTGAAATTCGCCGAGAGAGGGCGCCTCACTTGGACGAGCTGATACATTGGGACAGCGCCGTTCTACGCGGTTTACGCCTGGTTGGCGCTTCTGGCCGCGGCTTGCTGTGCAATCCAAGCTTCAACTTCATCAGCTAAAAAGCCAACCGCGGTCGTCCGCTTACCGTTCGCCAAGGGGATTGGTCGAGGGAACGTGGGGGCGCACTTCATCCGTCGCCAGATTGTAATCCGGTCCAGCCCAAGCTGAACTTCGAGATCCGAATACCGCAGGATTCGCGCTGTCATAGTTATGCCCTTTCATGAAGTAATGCGCCGATTCTTCATGTTTCAGCTTGCTTTGTCGACAGTGCTAAATCCGGTCGGTAATCTGCGAAGCGCATCTGGAATGTCGAATCTCTCTTCAAAACGAAGAAACTTGCGACGACGTTTTTTTGACTAAGCTCCTTGTGAGCGAACCGCGTCATGCAACGGGTTTGTCCGGCGATCTGAGCTTACAGGGGGAGTTGGAATTTTGCGCAGTCAGCAGATAGAGAAAGCGAAAAATTTGACGCGGCGATCGAATACTGCAACGACGAAATTCTGACAGAAAAAAACCTTGTTTTTCAGGCACTTGCAGCGAGGGCTGGTTTTGACATAAGCAAAACGACGTGGCACAAATTATTTTTCGTGGTGTTGTGGTTTGACGACACTATTGCCGAGTCCTCTCGACTTCACCATGCACTCGCTCGTTTTTTGCCGATGAGCTTACACCCGCATTCGGTGACGCAACCGTCGACCGCAACAGGAACCCCTCCAACTTTGACAGTTGGATGCCCGGTGATGATTTTGTTCACACCGTGGGGCTTACCGCCCGGATAGTGCTGAGGACAATCTACTTCGTCTCCAAGCCGAGCAATTGGCACGCCATCAACAGCGTGTACTGGCGAGCCGCTGATGACTGTTCCATTATGGTCCGTAGAGTCACCTACCACGATAATCTTATGGGTCACGTTGAGCTCCTATCAATCTTTCAGCAATACTGGCTTCCCTGTACTTTGCTGCAACTTAATAGGGTAGTAAATCATCGTAACGATCGTTTGCACAAATAGCTCCACACCCCAGAGCAAGATCGGAACGGCGAAAAAAGTGCCAACTATAAAAACGCCATGCCCGTGTCCTAGAAGGGGGCTTAATAATCTGTCCAATGTCAGTACGAACGGTGAAACAATCATCGCAGCATAGGCATGGATTGATGTGAACGGATTGCGCTCCCTACGCGCTTTTTGCAGCCACCCATAGGCTTCGCCGTTGTAGGTAATACTAATCGCGTTAACGCTATACATCTGGTCAAACAAATTCTTGTTTTTACGAAACGCTTCACGGATATCGAGAACAATCTGATAAACTCGGTAGAGCAGTGCTCCGGTGACAACCGTCAACACTCCGGCTCGAGCATAAGGATTCATCGGTGCGAATATGAAATATGCGTAAAACATCGCGAACCCGAACAGCCAGAACGAACTGAACAACATGAAGAGCGACATCAGGCCGTGGCCGAGGAGCTTATCCGTATTTTTGAAGGGGAGATAAAGGATCCAAGTCATCACAAAAGCAACTAGGTTGAGGGCGAGTGAGATCTCCCAGATCAACGCTGAACAATGAAAGGAGTTGACTGCCGCCCAGACGATAAGAGTACCGACTAGAGAAAGGAATAGCCCACCAAATGATGCCGCGCGGACCATTGCTTTCATGTGTGAGCCGGCAGAGGGAGGCGCAGGGGCGAGTATTTTTTCTTGCATGCTTCACCTCATTATCGGCAAAACCGGAGTTAGTGAATAGCGCACATACCGAAAATCCTTACTCGTTTTCTCAAGATATTCTGCTGTCTCACGGAATTTTTTCGCAAGCCAAGTAGATGAGTCTTCCTCGCCCAACGCATGTCCAATTGTTTTGTCGACCCAGTCGACACCAAGTGCCACGAAAACACTAACTGCGATTGTGCCCACGACTACGAGGACCACGGGGGCAGCAAGTGCAGCACTGGTGACCATCGCGGCCAAACCAAACAGTGTGGCAACTGAGGCGGTGGTTAGCGCTGCAACCAAGCCGGCTTTGGCTAGATCGATTCCCACTTTTGCAAACAGGTCGTAAAGATCTTTCTTCGGCTTACCGTCGGGACCGATCTCAGAATAGTCTTTGTGCCACTCCGTGAAGTCCAGCGCAATGGTGAAGATGAGTGCGACGCCTGCGCCTTTTGCCACCATTTTTCCTTCTTCTTTGGCAAATACCTTGAAGGCGTCTTTAGTTGCTCCTTTTGCCGCATCCCACCCTTGTTTCATTCCTCCTGCCCCGCCGGTTATTCTCACGATTTTTGCGTGTCCCAGGCCATAGCGGGTGGCCGACATCATCTCGCGTAGCCTGTGGTTTCCGTTAAAAATCATGTACACCTTCGTCCCGGACTTGTGAGCGACCTTTTGTAAATGAAATTTGCAACCCATCAGCTCTTTGATCCACACACGATTGTCGAAACCGTAGCCACCCACGCCCCCGAGCTGGGCAATGATCCAGTTGCGGGTAACGATGTTTTCGCTGTCTAAATGCAGCGGTTCCCCGCCCTCTTCGAAGAACTTGAGTACGGCCGCTGGTGCACCTTCCTTCGATACTTCGTGCACATGAAGAGATTGTTCTTCTTCATGATGAGCGGCCTCATTTACCCGCTTCGCTGACTCCTGCGGTCTTGCCGTTGCAGGAGCGGCACCCATCGCTACGATAATTGGTGCAGGTTTCTCTTTTGGGTCGTCACTGTGGCGCTGCCTATCCCATTCATTTGGCTTCACCTCGGAGATGACGTGGCTATCGCACTTAAGGATGAGCGACCCGCGGAAACCCCGGCTAACCCAGACGTGCATTCGCTCGCCGTCTCTGAACGTGACCTTACCGTGCTGAGCGGCAAAGACGAGCTTCTTGTCACGAGCATTGTAAAAATCGGACTCGGTAGCCTCCAATGTGTAGGTTTTACCGTTGCCGAGGTGGATATCAAAAATGACATCGCGGTGCTTCCGCAATATGACCTTGAGCTTGTCTGTGCCTCCACCGATCCAGCACTGGACAGTTTCCCCCGGGAGGTCGATGCAATGCTCTTGCACTGACAGGTCGTCGTCGCTATTTTTAGTGGCTGTCGTCATCGTTTATCTCGACTATTTCCGCCTGATTTGTTCGGCCCGGAACGAACCACGGGAGACATTCGCGAGGGTTGTTCTACCTGAACCGTCGAGCCTGGTGTCATGCTTCTCACCGTCCCAGGCGTGGGCTTGGATAGGATCGTCTTGCAGCGGAACCTCATCTGCGTCAACGTATTCCAGATGCAAGTCCCGCTTCACGGCAATGTCGACCACGTCTGTTTTCAGGTCCGGAGCTGCCATGCTCTTGCTACTAACGAAATCGTGTGTGGCAGCGTGGGCGACAAAAGTGCCGTTGGTCCCGTGCTCGATGCCCCCGGCGCTTAATTTCACATAGCTGCCACCGCCATTGATCACGATGTCTTCTGTGGCGTTAATGAGGATTCGATTGGCAGTCTGGGTAATGTTCAGCTTGGCGAGCAGATTGATGTTGTCAGTGAGCGCCTTGATGTCGATATCACCGGCAGAAGCGATCAACTTCATCCCGGCTCGCTGCACGAAAAGGCGAATCGTTTGGCGGACGCTTGCAAAGAAACCATCTCCGGCTGCGATGGCCACGCTCTTGCCAGTCGTGATAGCTGTATTCAAATCACTGGCGATGTGCGTGGATTGGGCCGTGGTAGTGGCGATGCCTGCCGGGCTAGCGAGAACTAAGTGCGGCTCAGACAACTCTGGAAAGCTGTTTTGTGAAGAGGCATCTTTGCCACGGATCGCATCAATTTGCGCCTTCAGCGTGTTCGCAACGTCCGATTGTTGCCCCTGCTTTTCTTGGGCCCCGTTCTGCTCGGCCAACTCAGCTTGGCTCTCCTGCATTTCGCGAGCGGCGGTAAGACGCTGCACGGTCTCGCCCATGTCCTTGATGTGTCCGGCAGCGTTGGGCCTGGCTTCCGTTGTAATCAGCATGCCGCTGCCGGCCCTCGCGACGCCCCAAGCATCTGTGGCGATCTCCCAGCCTTCGCCCCTAGCATCGCGGCGGCCGGCGGTGTCTGGTATCCGGGTGATGTGCCCTAACGAGAGCTGGCTACACCGATGATCGCTTTTTAGCTGGGCCTGGATTTGCTGGTAGGTATCGTCGAGGATCAGGTGGTTGCTGCGGCCGGTCGGTGAATTGCCGCCGCGAGGCGCAAGCTCCCGGCTTCGGAACCCAGCGAGTGCTTGCTGGGATGGTACCGTCCACGGCGGCATGTTCCGTTCGTTGAATACTGCCCCCGTAATGATCGGACGATCCGGGCAGCCACCCAGCCACTGGACGACTACTTCAGTGCCCACCCGTGGGATCGCGATAGCTCCGAGTTCGCTGCCAGCCCAAGAACTGGACACTCGAAGCCAGGCGGAGCTCCGCTCATCATTAGTGCCCTCTCTGTCCCAGTGGAACTGCACCCGTACACGTCCGTATCCGTCGGTATAGATTCGGTCCGGCCCGGGAGGGCCGACGACCGTGGCCGTTTGAGGGGCGAGAATCCTCGTATCTGTGCTGTTGAAGCCGCGACCGGGTCGCCAGCGAACATTTTTACGGGTGCAGGTCAACCAGTTGCGATAGTTGATTTTTTCATCTGGCTCCTGAAGGTAGTTATTTGTGGCGATATGACGGACTGACAAAACCAAAAAGTCGTCCTTCTCGGACGTAGCGTAAGAGTAGTGATTGAAGTGATCAATCAGTTTGAACCAACGACCCGGAAGGAGGCATCGGTTGTTGCTCTCCGCTTCAACGTACTTGGCTACAGCCTCGATTTCTTCCATGCGAACTCGGCATTGCGCATCGCCATCTGCCCAGTCTTTGAAGCCGTATGCGCCGGCGTATTCGTAGGATTCGAGCGCTGGCACATTCCCCTGCTTGTTTAACGTCGGAACCTCGACCGGGCGCGAGACCGGTGATTTGAAATTGAAACTAATTGAGGCAAAGCTGGATGGCATGACGTGACGCACTGGCGACCAACGGTCGATTGCGTCCTCCTCCACGGCGCCGCCTTCGCCGTGGAAGCGGACCTCTGTGTCACCATCAATCGCAGGCGCGTAGGTGGAGTCGCTGGCGACGATAAGCGTGTGCCCATCGGCATCGTGTTCGTACCAGTAATACCAACCTGCTGCCTCCCAGCGCCGGCTCAAATAGTTGAAGTCAGTCTCGTCGAACTGGCATGCGTCGGTCATGGCGGGATCGTCTGCGGTCACTCGCCATTGCCATTTCGAGTAGATGCCGTAGTCCTGCAAAATCGTTTCTGTCTGCGCCCGCAGTGTCTTGCCATGGAAGAGATAGTTATTTTTACGCAGGCTGAGGAACTTCAGCCAAGGGCCTAGCTTGGCTTCATAGAAGGTGATTCCGCCATCCGAACGCCAACGGCGAAAGCTGAACACATAGCCGGAGAAGTAGCGCAAGCTACCGTCTCTGCGGACCAGTTCGATGTTGAGCAGCTTACCCTGCACCTCTTTCAGCGCAATGCTTGGGTCATCCGACAGTAACTCGACCGTGAACTCAAAGTCCTTGGACAAGCCTTCCACTGCAACTAGCTTGTTGACTAGAAGTTGGGCTGCGGGGGAATCATTATGGGGAAACGACAGTCGCAGGATGCGGTTGTACTGTCTGCCGTAAACCAAATCGTAAATTGATCGGCTCATATTCGTCATACATGACCCTAAAATTCCAGAAGAGAAGTCCCGCGGCGATCGCACTCTAGCCAAATGCGCCCGATAGCTTGAAGCGACGGCAGGACGCTCGTGACGAGCGCTTATGCGGTTGTTGCCTGAAGGCTGCGATGTTGGCATGAAGACGCATCGGCTGAGTTGCGTTGCCACAACTACAGTTGACGCCCTGCACAACTGCCGGCCTGAATGAAGGAATTTCTGACGCGGTTCCTATAGCCCGTGAATCCCGATGTGATAGGCGCAAACGGATCGGTCGATTTGATTGGATGAAATCTGGAACCAGGCCGGCTAAGCTGGGAGAGTTCATGTCGATTTCTGGCACGAAAGATTTGCATACGAAACAGTGCCATGCCGCACAATGGGGCAAGTTGACATTCGTCATTGCAAACGTACGAGGGGACCGCTGACAACTGCAGTTCGTTGTCTGTCAGGGCGGGCATGCGTGCGTTGTTAACGCGGACACATGCGGGGCGTGAAAGCGCGCGGCCTGTGGATTGCCACGCACGGATAGATGTGAATGAGGCATCTGCGCTTGGCGAGGCAGCGCAAAAAGAAAACGCCCCGAAGGGCGTTTTCTGCCGATTAAGGCAAATGCTCGTGTCCGGCATCGTCGCGCGCTCCGGGAGGAGCGCGCGAACGGAGTACCTTAGAACTGATACTCGCCAGCGAGCTTGAACGAACGCGGACGCAGGGAATAGCCGTCACGCAGGTTGACAGGCGCCGAAGCGAGCAGCGCGTTGCGGATGTTGAGCGTCACACGCGTGTTCTTGAATCCCGAGTACACGAAATTCAGGTCGGTGCGCACGTCGGCACGGCGGAAGCACTGCAGGTCGTCGCCAACCGGCTTGATGCGCGCCACGCAGCCAGCTTCGCCCCAGCTAGCTTCGTCCGCTTCACTGTTGTTCAGCATGGTCGCCGAGGTGCGGGTCACACGCATCGTGGAGGTCAGGGCGCCCTTCTTCCAGGAACCGGTGAACACCGAAACCAGGCGCGGGGTATTACGCAAACCGACGGTGTTCGGACGATAGGTACCGCTATCGACGTCCCAGGTGCGACGGGACAGCGACAGGGTATTCGTCAAGCCGAGGTTGAGCGTGCCATAGCTGCCCATGTTAAAGCGCGTGGTCGTGTCAAAGTCGATGCCCGAGGATTGGGTCTTGCCGAAGTTCTCGTAGCCCAACAGCAGCGACTGCATAGTGCCGACCGCAAACGCCAGGTTCGCACCGGGCTGGAGCTCGTTCGCACGTGCGGCCAGACGACGGTCTTGGTCGCTCACTGCATTGCGGACCATGAGCTTGGCGTATGCCGGGTCGCTTTCGCGCGCCATGACGTAATCAATGTCGCGGTACGCAATCTCGTCCTTACGCTCGATCTTGAAGTAGTCGAGGGTAAAGCTCGTGTTTTTCACCGGCTCGAACACGAAGCCCAGGGTCAGGCTGCGCGAAGTCTCGGGCGTGAGATCCTTGCTCGACGAAATCATCGCAGGAACCGAGGTCAGGCAGCCCGAGTTGTACGCAGTGGTGGCATCGGTCTTGTCGGTCGAAGTGCCGTTCTTGAGGATGTCACGAATCTTGGTTGCAGTGTCGCAGCGCTTCGGGTCCAGCGTGCTGTTGAAGAAGCCGGTCAAGCCCACCTTGCCCAGCGTTTCCGGGATGTTCGGCGTGCGGAAACCGCCAGCCAGCGTTCCGCGGAACATCAGCTGTGGAGTTGCAACAAATTTCGCGCCCAACTTCGGCGATACGTGCGACTTAAAGCCGCTGGCTGCGTCGACGCGCAGTGCGCCGTTCAGTTCCAGCTGCTTGGTCACGGGTGCATTCAGTTCCGTATACAGTGCCGACAAGTTGCGCTTGCCATCGATCCACAGCGAGCCGCGGCCGATGATCTTGGCATACAGGATGTCATCGGACGACTTCACGGCCATGCTCTCGCGACGGAAATCGCCGCCGATCGCAAACGACAGCGGTCCTGCGGGCAGGGACATCAGTTCGCCAGTCAGCTTGGCATCCACGAAATCTTGCGAGGTTTTACCGTTGGTTTCGACTTGCGGGAACATCCGGTCCAGCAACGCCTGGCTATTCTGGCCACCGATCTTGTATTCACCGCTTTCCACCGCTGCAGGCATCGCGTCGCGGTGCGCACCGCGGTCGGTTACCCTGGTATCGGCAGACAGGCGGCCGGCGGCGGCTTGCCATTCCCAGCCATTGGCGAGCGAGCCTTCCAGGCCAGCCATCACGCGATACTGGTTCGACTTGGACGGGTTGGACCACATGCCCAGATTGTCCATGAAGCGGTAATCGATCCCGACTGGGAACGAGTACGGGTTAGCCGGGTTGCCAACCGGGAGCTTAGGCTTGGCAACCGACTGCGACTTCTTGGCAAAGCCGTCGAACCAGGTGGTCGGGCTACCGGCCGCGTTGGCATAAGGCAGCGGGAGGTAGGTGGTCTGGGTCCTGGAATACGACACTTCGGCAAAGGCGCGCAAGTCGTTGTTGATCTTCAGGCGACCTTGGCTAAAGAAGGTGAGGCGTTTAGCAGGGTCGGTGACCTGGCTGATGCCGGTCAGGTCGCTCGTGCACAGCCCGGCGGAATTGATGGTCGGGCAACCCTTGATTGCCTCGCGCACCGCTTTGTTGCCGTTGGCAGCCGCTTCGTTCAAGTTGCCGGGGTATGACGTCAGGACTGGATCGCCGTACGCGGGGCTGACATATTTCTTGTACCACGCCGGGTAGAACCCCATGACTTCCGACTGCATGACCTGCTTGCGCTGGTAGAGTTCCAGGTCGGCGAAGATGTTGTAGCCGTCGCGCTCCAGGTTGCCCAGGCCACCGACGAGGCCTGCCGTATCTTGGCCGCCGTAGTGGTGGCTCTCGTTCCTTTCCGAGCTGCCGCTCACCCGCACACCTTCATAGGTGTTACGGGTGATGACGTTGATGACGCCAGCCATCGCATCGGAACCGTACAGTGCCGATGCGCCATCGCGCAGCACTTCGATACGATCAATCACGTCGGCCGGGATCGCGTCCAGGTTCACGAAAGTGGTCTGGCCGCCGTCAGCCAACGCATAGTTCGAAATGCGCCGACCATTGACCAGCAACAGGGTGGCGCCCATGCCCAGGCCACGCGTCGCCGCGCCAGTCGCGCCGGACGCGAAGCCGGTACGGCCGCCATTGTCCGACAGGCTGGTGGTGTCAAACGAGGTCAGCGTATCGAGCACCTGGCGCACGGTGTTGGCGCCGGTTGCCTTGATGTCCTCACGGCGCAACACGGTCACCGGCGAGGCGGTCTCGCCGTCGATGCGCTTGATGTTCGAACCGGTGATGTAGACCGTGGCGGTGGGTTTAACAGTCTCTTGGGCAAATGCAGCTTGGGAAGCTCCAATGGCAAGCGCGACAGCGAGCACGCTCGGCTTTAATACTAGATTTTTATTCAACTTTTTCTCTCTAATGCCTATTGATTTGCGAGATGCATAAAATGTATGCATCGCTACAAGTCTGGCAGACATAGTGTCAGAATGAAAGAGTTCCTAAATTGAAATGTTCAATTTGTTGTTTTTTTACGAGTGGAAAACTTCTGGTCATCGCCCGCACGTCATTTCACTGCCTCGTGTGTTATGCCAATGTCATCAAAACCTGATGTGATTAGCATGGCTCCAGGCGCCACCCGTGCTCGGCCGCCAGTAACCGATCCGTCAGCCCAAGGTTGTCCATGAACGCATCGTCGTGCGACACAACGATCAAGGCGCCTTTGTAGTCGCGTAGCATGGCTTCCAGTGCCTGCGCCGAAGGAAGATCGAGGTGGTTGCTGGGCTCATCGAGCAATAGCAGTTGCGCGGGCGGATCGGCATAGAGCACACAGGCCAGCGCGGCCTTCAGGCGTTCTCCGCCGCTGAGCGCGCCGCTGGGAGCCACAATCTTCTGTGCATCCAAACCGAGCTGCGCCAGCCGCATGCGCAGATCGCCTTCCGTCAACGTGCGGTTGACCGCCTGTATCTGTTCGAGCACCGGCCGCTTTGGGTCCAGATTGGCCAGCTTCTGGTCGAGATAGACGCACTCAGGCGTGACCTTGCAGACTCCGGCCAACGGCTCAAGCTGGCCCGCCAGCACCTTGAGCAGGGTGGATTTTCCGCAACCGTTCGGGCCGACTACGCCCACGCGCCGCTGTCCGCCCAACGTCAGGCTGATGTGGCGGGTGGGGCCGGATACGAAAGGCAGCTCCACCGCGTCAAGTTCCGCAACGCGGCGCTGCGGGGCCTGGATTACCGGCAGGGCGTGCAAGGAAATGGGCGCGTCGTCTTCTACCTGCTGCGCAGCCTCGCGCACGCGTTGGGCGAGCTGTTCCCGGCTGGCCGCATGTTGCTGGCGCTGCTTGCCCGCCGAACTTTCGCTGCGCTCCTTCTGGCGGCCCAGCAGGATTTTGGCCTGGTTAGCGTCTTTTCCATGCTGGTTACCGCGGGCCTGCCGCCGCTCCTGGCGCTCTCGCTGTTCGCGCATGGCTTGTTCTTCGCGCTGGCGTTCGAGCTTGCGTTGATCGAGCTGTTGGAGGGCGTTCTGCCGCTCCTGCGTCTTGCACTGGGCATAGAACGTGTAGTTCCCGCCATAGCTTTGCAGTCCGAGCGAGGACAATTCCACGATGCGCTCCATGGTCTCCAGCAATTGCCGGTCATGGCTGATCACCAGCAGGCCACGCGCCCAAGTCTGCAATTGCTCGATCAGGGCCTGCCGGTTCGGCCGGTCAAGGTGATTGCTTGGCTCATCGAGAATCAAAAAGTCCGCGTCCGACAGCGTGGCGCCGATCAGGGCGATGCGCATGGCCTCGCCGCCGCTGAGCGTGGCGGCTGGCGTCGTCACGTCGAGATGACCGAGGCCATTACGCTCCAATTCATGGCCCAGCCGCTGGTGGATGTCCCAGCGATCGCCGACGGCATCAAAATCCTGTGGTTCGGTGCTGCCCGCCTCGATGCGCGCCAGTGCATCCAATGTATCCTGCACGCCCGCAAGACCTGCAACGGTGCAGAGCGCGGGATGCGATACCTGCTGGGCGAGGTAATGCACGCTGCCCGAGCGCACACAGCGTCCGGTGGTTGGTTGCAGTTGGCCGGCAAGCATATGTGCCAGCACCGTCTTGCCGGTGCCATTGCGCCCGACCAAGCCCGTGTGGCGTGAGTCGAACTGTTCACGCAGGTCGGAGAAAAGGGTCCTGCCATCCGGCAGAACATAAGACACGCTTTCCAGCGCGAGATAAGTATTCGTCATGCTTGATTCCAAAGATGCCAAGAACTCCGCCTTTTCGAGCGGGACCGGTGGAGACTGGCCGTCATGTCGACGGCGGCATCAATGGCGCATGGGACGAATACCTCAGTGATAGATGATGAGTCCGTATTGTAAAAGCACTTGTGGGAATGGGTAAAGCCGTTTTACGAACGACATCAGTTGATGCAATGATCTGTCGACTGCAGGACGGGATCGATCGGAACGTGGTTCAGGTAGTTGGTGCCGAGCGAAATTGCTGATTGCGCCAGATCGGGATCGCGCGAAAAAGCGGATCGCACCAATGTACCGGCCTTGCGGCACGCTACCTGGTCATTGGGATAGGAGCCGAGCAGATTATTGTCGCCAACGTACATCCGCTGGGTGCCATCCATCGTGCCGCTGACATTCAGGCCAATCGTGCCGCCGGTGATGGTGTTCCCTTTGAGACTACCGCCGAACACCGGTTTATTTTCTGGATACCAGGGACGCGGGCCGATATTGATCCCAAAGAAGCATTTGCCCGGGGAGCAGCTGACAGTGTTGTGGGCGATCTGCGTATCGCTGAAGTCGCCCGTGTTCAGCGAATCGAGCATCAAGCCTGCAAACGCCTCGGCGTTGGCTTGGGCGATCACGTTCCCTGCAATGGTCGAGCGCGCCGCGCCGAACGAAATCAGGCCCACGTCGCTGTTATCGGTCAGGCGGTTGTTTTGGATGGACGAATCATTGGCCATCTCCACTGACAAACCATCGGACCACAACGATGGCGCGTCATGATCGCCATTATTCGCGAAGATATTGTTCTCGATCGTCGCGAAATTCCCAGCCCAGTTCATGCCTGTTCCGCAAAGTGCATTGATCGAAGCGGAATAGACCATTTTGCATGAGCTGCAGTTCTGTACGGTTGCGTTGAATCCGTACCTATTGTCGCCCGAGATACAACCGTCGCGTGCTTTACCAGTCAGCCGGGCCGCGCGGTTGCCATCCAGGGTCACATGATCGAGTACAAAGTGATCGATACTTCCAGCGCCGCCTACAAAGATAATGCCGAAGCGCTCCGAGAATGCCGGGGCTGCCTTCAGCGTGGCGCAATTCGCGCCCGCGGTGCAGGTTTGCGTCGATCCCGACAGGCCTTGCGTTTGCAGGGTAAATGGAAAGACGATCTTCAATTGGGAGGTCATCAGGTACGTGCCCGCCGGGAGCGCCAGACTGCCGCCCGGCCCGCGCTGGTCGATGCAGGCCTGGATGGCCTTTGATGCGGACACCTGGCCTGTTTGATCGGCGCTTTGTCCGGGACAAATTTGAACAGCAGGTGCACTCCGTGCGGGCGTGGCGTTGGCAGCGGGGGAATTGTCGCCACCGCAGGCGGCAAGAGCGGTTGCACAAAGCAGGGCAGATAGCATCCGGCTCGTCAGGCAAGATGATTGGAACGTCAAGTGTGTCTCTTCAGGGTAAGACGGTGTGTGTGGTGACACACCGAAACCTTGAAGAATACGTGAAAGAAATTAGCGCGGCTCAACGGAATCGCAATGTGCGCGCAAGATGTTCACCGGATGTAACGGAACGTCGCGCTTGGGGGCCGAAAGGGCCGCAACCGGGCCAAGCCTGGGATGGCTGGAGGACCGGTCGGGATAGGAAATCAGACAGGGGAACTAGCGCGACGCCTTGCGCGCCGATGCGTTCTGCTGTGTTTTGGCAAGCTGCGATTCGTCTTCCATGACCACCCGCCGCAGAATTTTGCCGATGCTCGACTTGGGCAGTGGCACGCTGCTGAAGCGCACGTATTTCGGCACCTTGGAAAGGGGCAGGTTCTTCTTGCAGTGCTCGATCAGCTGCTCGGCCGACAGCGTCGGGTCGCGCTTGACGACGACAATCTTCACCGCTTCGTCCGATTGCTCGTCGGGCGCGCGGATCGCCGCCACTTCGAACACGCCGGGATGCAGCGCGACCACGTCCTCGATCTCTTTCGGAAATACCTTGTAGCCGGAGACGACGATCACATCCTTCTTGCTGTCGACCAGTTTAATGTAGCCATCGTCCATCATGTAGCCCATGTCGCCGCTGCGCAGCCAGCCGTCATCGGTGAATGCCAGCGCCGTCTCGTCCGGCATGTTCCAGTAGCCCTTCATGACCTGCGGGCCGCGTACGCAGATTTCCCCGACCTCGCCGAGCGGCACTTCGTCGCCCTCGTCGTCCAGCAGAGCGACATCGGTCGACGGCAAGGGCAGCCCGATGCTGCCCGAGTAGGTCTGCAGGTTGAGCGGATTGGCACACACGATCGGCGCCGCTTCAGTCAGGCCGTAGCCTTCGATGATCGGCACACCGAACCGGGCCTGCCAGCGCTCGGCCACCGAACGCTGCAGCGCCAGGCCGCCGGCTATCGCGATCTTGAGGGCACTGGTGTCGACCGTGTTGATGTCGCGCGCATTAAGCAGGCCGTCGAACAGCGTGTTCAAGCCGATCAGCGCGGAAAAATGAATCTGCTTCAGTTCCCTGACCAGCGACGGGACGTCGCGCGGATTGGTGATCAGCACGACGTGTGCGCCGAGGCGGCAGAACATCAGCATCACCGTCAACGCGAAGATATGGTACAGCGGCAGCGGCACGACCGCTGTCTCGCGGCCCGCGACCAGCGCGCCACCCACCCAGGCGGCGGTCTGCTCGATGTTCGCCACCAGATTACGGTGAGTGAGGATCGCACCCTTCGGCATGCCAGTGGTGCCGCCCGTGTACTGCAGGAATGCGGTGTCCTCCGGGCCAAGCTTGGGGTCGGGCGGCGTCACGTTCTCGCCTTCGCGCAGCGCCTCGGCCAGCGTGACCGCCCCGCTGATGTTCCAGCGCGGCGCGGTGTAGCGGACGCGCTTGACCGAGATGTTGACCAGCGTCGCGCGCGGGAACTCGAGCATGTCGGCAACACGGGTTGTGATCACGTGGCGCACCGGGGTCGAGTCAAGGACCCGTTCCAGCGTATGGGCAAAATTGTCCAGAATCAGGATCGCGCTGGCGCCAGAGTCGTTCAGCTGATATTGCAACTCTTGCGCGGTGTATTGTGGATTGACGTTCACCACCACGCACCCGGCGCGCAGTGCGCCGAACAGCCCAACCGGGTATTGCAGCAGGTTGGGCAGCATGATCGCGATGCGGTCGCCCTTGCGCAGCCCGATCTTGTGCAGGTAGGCGGCGAACTGGCGCGCGAGGGTATCGAGGCGTTCCCAGCTCAGGGTCGATCCCTGATTGGAAAACGCGTCTTGCGATGGAAAGCGGTCGGCAATCCACGCGAGCAGGTCGCTGAGCGAATTGAACCGGTCCAGGTCCACCTCGGCTGGCACCCCCGGCGGATAGCTTTTAAGCCAAATCTTCTCCATGGATGGCCTCTCTACGGCATGACTTACATTGCGCGCAGATCGGCTGTAGCACGCTTTGGATTCCCCCTCGGTCTGCGACGACTCATCCCACGATGCGCCCCATGTCGCCGCGTGATCTTGATTTAGATCAGAGTGCGGATATGGACACACGGTATGCACCGCAGCGCGTCTGCCTGCCGGTTTGCCGGGCTTGCGGTATAGAATTGCCGACGGCGCCAGCGCGTGCCGGCGTTTCCCCTATCGACAAGGAAAACAATGAAAAAGCTGAGTCTTGCCTTCACACTGCTGGCGCTGGCATCCGTTAGCGCGGCACAGGATTCTTCCATTCACTGCCAGTCGTGCGACGACTGGAACCGCCCACAGGCTCCGTTCAATGTGTATGGCAACACCTGGTATGTCGGCACCGCCGGCCTGTCCGCGCTGCTGGTCACCGGTCCGCAAGGACACATCCTGCTCGACGGCGGCTTGCCGCAATCGGCGCCGCTGATCGAGAAGAACATCGCGGCGCTCGGGTTTCGCATCCAGGACGTCAAGCTGATCGTCAATTCGCACGCGCACTTCGACCATGCCGGCGGCATCGCGGCCCTGCAGCGCGCCAGCGGTGCGGTAGTCGCGGGCAGTGCCGCCAGCGCCAAAGGCATGCAGCTGGGTACCAACATCGAGGACGATCCGCAGTTCGAGCCGGACGGCACGCGCTTTCCCAAGATTGCCAAGGTCAAGGTGGTGGCGGACGGTGAAACCCTGGACGTCGGCCCGCTCAAGCTGACCATGCACCTGACTCCCGGCCACACGCCCGGCGGCACCACCTGGACCTGGAGCTCATGCGAGAAGGGCAAATGCGCCGACATGGTCTATGCCGAAAGCCTGACGGCGGTGTCATCGGATGATTTCCATTTCACCGGGGACGCCACGCATCCCGACATCTCGAAGTCGTTCCTGGCCACCATCGACAAGGTGCGCAACCTGCCGTGTGACGTCATCGTCTCGACCCATCCGTCGTTCACGCAGACCTTCGAGAAGCTGGCGGCCCGGACCCCGGCCAACAATACCTTCGTGACTCCGGGCGGTTGCCGTGCCTACGCAGACGCCGCGGGCAAGGCACTGGCCACCCGGCTGGACAAGGAACGGCGCGAGAAGGCTGCCGCGCATTAAGTACCCCCACAAATCGTCGTTTCCGCCTGCCCGGGAACGACGAAGTCAATGCGGGTCTGGCCGAATCAAGCGCATGCGAAAACCTTATATTCGATGCCATACTTTGGCTTTTGAGATCGGATCACGCGTATGGCCGTCCTGTCCCAACTCATCCTGTACCCCATCAAATCCTGCGGCGGCATCGCCGTGGACGAAGCGGTTGCGAACATCAGCGGCCTGTCCGCGCAGGGCGTGCACGACCGCGAATGGATGCTGGTCACGGAGGATGGCCAGTTCCTGACCCAGCGCGAATTGCCGCGCATGGCGCTGGTGGTGCCGCACATCGAAGGCAATACTTTGACAGTGGCCGCGCCAGGCATGGCGCCACTGGCGCTGCCCATCGACCAACACTACTCCGGACCGGTCAAGACCGTACGCGTCTGGGACGATACGGTCGACGCCGCGGACTGCGGCGATGCCGCCGCGGCCTGGTTCTCGCAGGCCATCGGCACGCGTTGCCGGCTGGTGCGCTTCCGCCCGCAGGTGGTGCGCCCGACCAGCACCAAATGGACCGGCGGCGTGCCCGCGCAGACGCGTTTTGCGGACGGTTATCCGATGTTGCTGATCGGCGCGGCCTCGCTGACCGACCTGAACGCGCGCCTGGTCGCGGCCGGGCGTAGCACGCTGCCGATGAACCGCTTCCGCCCCAATCTCGTGGTCGATGGCATCGACGCCTACGAGGAGGACTACGTCGAGGCGTTCCAGGCCGGCGACCTCGCGCTCAGGCCGGTCAAGCCATGCGCGCGCTGCCCGATTCCGGCGATCGACCAGGCCACCGGCGAGCCCGGCCCTGATCCGCTCGACATCCTCCAGAGCTACCGCGCCAAGCCGCAATTGGACGGCGGCATCTGCTTTGGCATGAACGTGATCGTCAGCTGCGGTGCGGGCGCTGTTCTGCGCACCGGCCAGGAACTTGACGTCACCCTTGCATTCTGAACCGCGCATGTTTGCGCGGCTGCGTTTGACATCGCACGCTCGCCGGGAGTAAAAGACCTTTAGCTGAACTAGTTGTCGGACAGGGCATGGCAGTGAGGCGCGGATGGCGGAGCAAAGTGTGGCAACGGCAGAGACGGAAAGCGGAGTGCTTGCCCGCACCTCGGTCGCGCCTGGCGTCGCCATTCTCGGCACGGACGAGAACATCCGCTTCGCCAATGCCGCCTTCGTCAGCCTGATCGGGCACCCTGTCGACGAGGTGGTCGGCAAGCCGTTGTCCGCGTTCTACGACATGCACCGCGCCGAGTTTGCCTGCCTGGCAGGCGTGCGCGAGGCGATAGCGGCCGGCAAGGAGTTTTGCGGCACCCTGCACGCTGAGCAGTTCGTTGCGGAATTGTGCCTGGTACCGGTGCGTGACGAGGCGGGCGCGCCGCGCCAGTTCGTCGTCGTCATGCGCGACATCACCGGCGCCGACCGTGCCGAGGTCGAGCTCAAGGAAACCAGCAGGCGTTTCCACGACCTGTTCGAGCACCTGCCGGCGGGCGTCGTCGTCCACGGCCCGGATACGAAGATCCTGGCCGCCAACCACGTGGCGGCGCAATGGCTGGGCACGAACGTCGAGCAAATGATCGGACGCGGCGCGGATGATCCTGCCTGGCGCTTCATCCGCAAGGATAATTCCCCGATGCAGGTGGCCGAGCAACCGGTGTGCCGCACCATCGCCAGCAAGCGCAACCTGTCCAACCTGGTTATCGGCGTCGAGCATGGCGAGCCGCAGGGGAAGCTCTGGGCGCTGTGCAATACCTATCACGTGTGCGAGAACGGGCAGTTGAGCGAGGTGGTGGTGTGCTTTACCGATTGCACCGAACTCAAACGCACCGAGGAGTCGCTGCAAAAGTCGGAGGAACGGTTGCGCCTGATCCTGCAGGGTTCCAACGACGCGTCGTGGGACTGGAACCTTACTACCGGCGAGCTGTACTATGCGCCGCGCTGGTGGCAGATGGTGGGCCGCGCCGAAAACGAGCTGCCCGCCGACGAGTGGCTGTGGCTGCGCCTGACCCATCCGGAAGACCAGTCGCGGGTGCTGGAAACGTTCGAGCGCGCGCTGGTCGGCGAAAAGTCGGCGTACGAGTTCGAGCTGCGGCTGCAGCACAAGGACGGGCATTACGTGCCGGTGCTTTTGCGCGGGCACATACAGCGCGACGCGCACGGCAAGGCGGTGCGCGTGTCGGGCACCAACACCGACCTGACCGAACGCAAGGCGGCCGAATCCCGGATCCACCAGCTGGCCTACTTCGACTACCTGACCGGGCTGCCGAACCGGCGCTTCCTGATGGAGGAGCTGCACAAGCTGCTCAGCCGCAGCACGCGCAACGGCCAGATCGGCGCGCTGCTGTTCATCGACCTGGACAACTTCAAGCTCCTGAACGACACGATGGGCCACGACGTGGGCGACCTGCTGCTGCGCCAAGCCGCGCACCGCCTGCGCCACACGGTGCGCGAGGGCGACTACGTGGCGCGCCTGGGCGGCGACGAATTCGTGATCGTGCTCGACGAGCTGGGCACCGACATGAAGACCGCCGCCGCCGAGGCGGACCTGGTCGGGCACAAGGTGCTGGCGGTGTGCGCCGAGGACTACGCCCTGCCCGGACGCGCCTACCGCAGCACGGCCACCATCGGGATCACCCTGTTCGACGGCCACAGCGAAGGCGTCGAGGCGCTGCTCAAGCAGGCCGACGTGGCGATGTACCAGGCCAAGGCGGCGGGGCGCAACACGCTGCGCTTTTTCGATCCGATCATGCAGGCGACGATCGACCAGCGCTACGAGCTCGAGCACGACCTGCGCGAAGGCCTGCTGCGCCACGAGTTCCGCCTGTTCTGCCAGCCCCAGTTCGACGCAGCCGGCCGGCTGGTCGGCGGCGAGGTCCTGCTGCGCTGGCAGCACCCGCAGCGCGGGCTGGTCGCGCCGGCGGAGTTCGTCGCCACCGCCGAGGCGACCGGGCTGATGGTGCCGGTCGGGCGCTGGGTCCTGGGCGAGAGCTGCCGCCGCCTCGCGGCGTGGGCCGACGACCCGGTGCTCGGCACGATCCCGCTGTCGGTCAACGTCAGCGCCCAGCAGGTGCGCACGCCGCGCTTCGCGGCCGACACGCTGGCGGTGATCGCCGACACCGGGGCCGACCCGTCCCGGCTGAGCCTGGAACTGACGGAGAGCCTGCTGGCCGAGAACATCGAGGACGTGATCGAGAAGATGAACCGGCTCAAGCAGGCCGGCATCCATTTTTCGATCGACGACTTCGGCACCGGCTACTCCTCGCTCAGCTACCTGAAGCGCTTTCCGCTCGAAACGCTCAAGATCGACCAGTCCTTCGTGCACGACATCCTGCGCGACCCCAACGCGGCGGCGATTGTCGAGGTCATCATCACGCTGGCGCGCAAGCTCGGCCTGCAGGTGGTGGCCGAGGGCGTGGAGCAGGAGGCGCAGCGCGAACTGCTGCGCCAGGGCGGCTGCGACCGCTTCCAGGGCTATTTGCTGGGCATGCCGGTGAGTATCGACGAGTTCGCACGGCGCTACGGCGCAGCCCATTGACTCCGCCGTCCAGCGGTTTTCCCCCACATTTGTTCAATAGCCGATTTTCAATAGATGCAAGATCGGCTACATTTGCATTTCTTGTTGAAAGGGAATGTATGGACAACGTGGACACGGCGACCCGGCAACTGATGGCGGAGAATGAAAGCCTGCGCGCACGCATGGCCCAGATGGCGGCACAGGCCGAATACAACCATGAGATCATGCGCCGCCACCAGGCGTTCGACCTGCAGATCGTCGCCGCCGCCACCTTCGAGGAGCTGGTCGGCACGATCCTGCGCACGCTGCCGGTGATCTCCGAGCTGGACACCGTCACGCTGTCGCTGGTCGACCCGGACGCCGACATCCATACCGTCATGCTCAAGCTGGGCGTCCAGTTCGACGCGTTCCCGGGCCTGCTGTTTTGCGCGAGCGCGGACGATCTCGACTTCGAGCGGGGACCAAGTGACGTGCCCCGGCCGCGCCTGGGGCCGTTCGCGCCCGCCACGCATCGCGCCGCGTTTCCGCATCCGCCCCAAGGACTGCAGAGCGTGGCGCTGGTGCCGCTGCTGCGCAACAAGCGCCTGATCGGCAGCCTGAACCTGGGCAGCCTTGATCCCGCGCGCTTCACGCCGGCGCTGGGCACCGATTTTATCGAACACATGGCCTCGATCATCGCGATCTGCCTGGAGAACGTGATCAGCAACGAGATGCTCAAGTACATCGGGCTGACCGACGCGCTCACAGGCGTGTACAACCGGCGCTACATCGACCGCCGGCTGGTCGAAGAGATCGCACGGGCGCGGCGCCAGCAGTACCGCGTCTCGTGCATGTACATCGACATCGACCACTTCAAGCAGGTCAACGACACGGTCGGGCACCAGGGCGGGGACGACGTGCTGCGCGAAGTCGCCGCGCGCATCAAGGCCGAGCTGCGCATGTCGGACGCGCTGGCGCGTTTCGGCGGCGAAGAGTTCGTGGTGCTGCTGATCGATGCAGACCTCGACAGCGCGAGCCGGGTGGCGAACCGGATTCGCGCCAGCGTGGCCAACGCGCCGGTCCAGCTGGCCAGCGGGGAGCTGGTGTCGGTGTCGGTGTCGATTGGGGTCGCCACATTGGACGATTTCGAGCGCGACCACGCGATCGAGGGCGTGGCCCAGGCGCTGGTGGCGCAGGCCGATTCGGCGCTGTATCAGGCCAAGGAGAGCGGGCGTAATCGGGTGGTGGCCAGTACCTGATGCGGGTTCCGTCATTTGCATGCGTGAACGCACATGACGGGCGCCGGCGGATCGCGTGCGTTGACCGCGTGCGCACAGGTGCGCACGCGGTACGTTTGCATACCGCCGGCTTTGAACGAAAAAAGGCCGCGATCACTCGCGGCCTTTTCGCATGCCAGGGGTGCTGTCAGCGCACCGATTACCAGACAAGCTTGAGCGTGTACTTGCCGCTCGTCGACCCGGTGCCGCCGCTGTAGTACACCACGCGGATGTAGGCGGACGCACTGGTGGTGCCATTGTTGATGACCGCCGTGGAATCGACCGCTCCCGCGCCGTTGGTGCTGCTCGTCACCAGTGTGCCGGCGCTGTTGTAGATGTACAGGTCGTAGTCGGCGGTGCTCGAGCCCGGCGTCAGCGTCGAGGTCAGGGTCTTCCCGGCCGGCAGCTGGACCAGGAAGTAGTCGGTGTCGGTGGTGCTGCCCATGTTGCCGTTCACGACCGTGCCGCTGGTGGTCACGCTGTTGGCGGTCCCCATCGTGTTGTTCGGCTCGACCTCGTTATAGGTCGACCCCGATCCTCCCGTCGCGGCCGCCACAGCAGCGGCCGCATCGACGATGCCGGCGCCGCATTGGCTGCAGGTGCCCGGGAAGGGCCGCGCGCTGCTCTTGAGCTTGCTCGCAACCTCATCCGGCGTCAGGCTCGGATTGACCGCCAACATCAGCGCGACCGTGCCGGCGACGTGCGGCGTCGCCATGGAGGTGCCCATGTACGAGGCATAGCTGTCCGCACCCGGCGCCTTCAGGCCCGCGTTGAGGGTGGACAGGATGCCGTTGCCGGTCCCGCTGTCGCCGCCCGGCGCGGCCACGGCCACCACCGAGCCATAGTTCGAATACGACGCCTTGCTGCCCGAGCGGTTGGTGGCCGCCACGGTGATCACGCCGGCGCAGTTGGCCGGGCTGGCGTTGCTGGCGTTGACGTTCGAGTTGCCGGCCGCGACCACGACCACCGTGCCGCGCGAACGCGCGCCGTTGATCGCGTTCTGCGTCGTGGTGTCGCAGGCGCCGCTGCCGCCGAGCGACATGTTGATCACCTGCGCCTTGTTGGCATTGGCCGGCACCCCGCTGACCGTGCCGCCCGAGGCCCAGATGATGCCGTCGGCGATGTCGGAGGTGTAGCCGCCGCACTTGCCCAGCACGCGCACCGGGACGATCTTGGCGTTGAATGCCACCCCGGCCACGCCGGTGCTGTTGTTGGTCAGCGCCGCGATCGTGCCGGCCACGTGGGTGCCGTGCCAGCTCGAATTCGAGGCCGAAGAGCCGGCGCCGCATTCGCCCGCGTTCACCCCGTCGCCCGGGTCGGACGCATCGCTGTCGCGGCCGTTGCCGTCATTGGCCACGGCGAGGTCGGAGATGAAATCGTAGCCCGGCAGGATCTGGCCGGACAGGTCCGCGTGCGGCCGGTAGCCGGTGTCGATCACGGCCACCTTGATGCCGGTGCCGGTCGACTTGTCCCATGCCGGCGGCAGGTTCAGGCCGCCCGTGGCTTCGAAGTAGTGCCATTGCTCGCCGTAGCGCGTGTCGTTCGGGATGAAGAGCGGCGTCATGATCCGGTCCGGCTCGGCATACTCCACCGATGGGTCGCGCATCATCAATTCGGCCGCCAGCGCCTTCGCCTGGTCCAGCGACATCGTTTGATTCAGCTTGAAGACATGGGCACCGGTGGCGATGCTGTGCAGTACCTGCATCTTCATGCCGAACTGCTGGCCGGCGCGGTCGATGATCGCCTGGCGCGCGGCGCTGATCGCCGCCGCCTTGGCCGGCCCTTTGCCGGCGGGGACCGAGTCCTTGTACTTGACGATCATGCGGTCGGTGTGCAGCACGAACTGCTGCGCGGGCGCAGCGTCGGCAACTGCCGCCATTGCCGTGGCCGAACCAGCGCCGATGACAGCCGCAACGCACAGCTTCAAAACAGTGAAACTCAGGGAATGCCTTGATTGCATGTGATTTCCTTTCGATTTTCCGCAGGCCGTGAGGCCCGAACTGTCGTTATCGATCCGGTGTCGGATCGCCCGTCTCGAAGCGGGCTGATCAGCGTAAATCGAAGTCGGAAATTTCCTGTCGTTTTTTGATCAGTGTTCGCAAAAAAAATCGTTTGTTCGGTCAAGCTCGGCAGTCACTGAACGATCTTTTCCACCGTCCATTGTCATTTGAAAACGATAGTTGCGGCATTAGAAATCAGGTTGCCTGATTGACTGGTGAAGATGGCAAGCGAGGCCGCAATAATCGGCGTTTGTCGAAAAAACAGCGCGGCTCATCGTAGGGTGCGCACAGGTCCTCGGCGGCCCCGCGCCCCCTACGGCATGCTACGGCCCCGGACTCGGGGGCGGTCGGGTGCCGTACACGACGGTGCCGCTGGCCGTCACGCTGTTGGCGGTCGCCATGCTGTTGTTCGGCTCAACCTCGTTCCGGGTAGGGGGCAGCGTGCTCGTCACGGCCGCCACTGCCGCCGCCGCATCGACGATGCCGGCGCCGCATTGGTAGCAGGTGCCCGGGAAGGGGCGGGCGCTGCTCTTGAGCAGGCTCGCAACCTCGGCCGGATTCAGGTACGGATTGACCGACAGCATCAGCGCGACCGTGCCGGACACGTGCGGCGTGGCCATCGAGGTGCCGATGTCGAAGGCATAGGTGTCCGCACCCGGCGTCGTCAGGCCAGTATTGAACGTGGACAGCACGCCCTCGCCGGTCCCGCTGTCGCCGCCCGGCGCGGCCAAGGCAACCATCACCCCGAAGTTCGAGTACGAGGCCTTGCTGCCCGAGCGATTGGTGGCCCCCACGGTGATCACCCCGGCGCAGCTGGCCGGGGTGGTGTTGCTGGCGTCGGCGTTCGAGTTGCCTGCCGCGACCACCACGATCGTGCTGCGCGAAAGCGCGCTGTTGATCGCGTTCTGGGTCGTGCTGTCGCAGGGGCCGCTGCCGCCGAGCGACATGTTGATCACCTGCGCCGTGTTGGCATTGGCCGGCACGCCGCTGACCGTGCCGCCCGAGGCCCAGATGATGCCGTCGGCGATGTCGGACGTGTAGCCGCCGCACCTGCCCAGTACGCGCACCGGGACGATCTTGGCGTCGAATGCCACGCCGGCCACGCCGATGCTGTTGTTGGTCAGCGCCGCGATCGTGCCGGTCACGTGGGTGCCGTGCCAGCTCGAGTTCTGGTCTTGTGCCGGCGCGCCGGGGCCGCATTGGCCCGCGAGCGTCCAGTCGCCGGGGTCGGTCGCGTCGCTGTCGCGGCCGCCGCCGTCATTGGCCATGAAAGGGTCGGAGATGAAATCGTAGCCTTGCAGGATCTGGCCAGCCAGGTCCACATGGGGGCGGTAGCCGGTGTCGACCACGGCGACGTTGATGCCGTCGCCGGTCGACGTGTCCCAGGCCGCGGGCAAGTCAAGGCCGCCAATGGGCTCGAAGTAGTGCCACTGCTCGTCGAAGAGCGGGTCGTTTGGTATGAAGAGCGCCTTCATGATCCGATCCGGCTCGGCATACTCCACTTGAGGATCGCGCGCCATCAGGTCGGCCGCCAGCGCCCGCACCTGGTCCAGGGGCATCTTCCGGTCCAGCTTGAAGACATGGGCGCCGGTGGCGATGCTGTGCAGTACCTGCAACCTTACGCCGAACTGCTGGCCGGAGCGGTCGATCATCGCCTGGCGCGTGTCACTGATTGGCGCCACTTTGGCCGCCTCCTTGCCGGCCGGGATGGAATCCTTGTACTTGACGATCAGGCGGTCGGTTTGCTGCACGGTCTGCTGGGCGGGCGCCATGTCCGCAATCGCTTGCGGAGCGGCCGAACCGACGGCGACGACAGCCGCAACGCACAGCTTCAAAACAGTGAAACTCAGGATACGCCTCGATTTCATGGTTTTTCCTTTCGCTGGAGAAGGGGCCTGAACTGTCGTTGTCGGTCCGGCTGTGCCTGACCGCCCGTCTCGAAGCGGACTTTTGAGCCTAAATCGAAGCGTCCGTGTACTTGTGGTTTTTTGATCAGTCTTCGCAAAAAAATCGGGTGTTTGGTGAAGACCGGCAATGGCGGAGCGATCTCGTCCACCGAAAAACGAAGCTTGTGGGAATCAAAGTGCGGGATGCCAAACGCGGCGCAATCCGGCGATTGGAACGAGAAGCGGCAGGGCCGGCATTGCACCGGCCTGCCTGTTGCTACAACAGCCGCTCTTCGGCGCGGTTGACCGCGTCCTCCGACCCGCGCAGCACCACCACGTCGCCCAGCAGCAGCTCGATCTCGGGCTTGGGTTCGATGCGTTCGTTGCCGCGCCTGATGGTGGTCACTTCCGCTCCCAGGTCGTCCAGCTCCAGATCGAGCAGGCGATGCCCGATCGAGCTCGCGTCGTCGCGCAGCATCACGGAGTGCAGCCGGATGTAGGTGTGGTCGTCGCGGATGTCGCTGGTGCCCAGGAAGTGGCCGCGCAGCGAAGCGTAGCGCTCGTCGCGCGCGGCCTGCACCCGGTGCACCACGCGCCGCAACGGCACCCCCATCACCACCAGCGCATGCGAGGCCAGCATCAGGCTGCTCTCCAGTGCTTCGGGCACCACCTCGGTGGCGCCGGCCTTCTTGAGCACGTCCAGTTCGGTGTCGTCGTGCGCCCGCACGATCACCGGCAGGCGCGGCGCCAGCTCGTGCACCAGGCTGAGCACCTTGAGCGCGGCGCGCGTATCGGCAAAGCTGATCACCAGCGCGCTGGCGCGGTTGATGCCGGCCGCGACCAGGGCTTCGCGCCGGCCGGCGTCGCCGTACGAGACGTTGGCGCCCGCCGCCTGCGCTTCCTGCACGCGCTCGGGGTCCAGGTCGAGCGCGTGCCACGGCAGCTTCTCCTCGGTCAGCAGCGTGGCCAGGCTTTGCCCGCTGCGCCCGAAGCCGGCGACGATCACGTGCTTTTGCGCCGCCATCGTGCGCGTGGCGAGCTGGGTGAGCTGGAGCGATTGCAGCATCCATTCGTTGGCGGCGATCTTCATCGCGATCCAGCCGGAATTGGCGATCACGAACGGCGCAACCAGCATCGACAGCACCATCGAGGCCAGCACCACCTGCATCAGGAACGGCTCGACCAGGCGCGCGCCCGATGCCAGGTTGAGCAGCACGAAGCCGAATTCGCCGGCCTGCGCCAGCGCCAGGCCCGTGCGCAGCGCCACCCCGAGCGAGGAGCCGAAGGCGCGCGCCAGGAGCGCGATCAGCGCGAACTTGAGCAGCACCGGCAGCGCCAGGAGGAGCAGCACCAGCCACCAGTTGGCGATCACCAGCTTCAGGTTGAGCAGCATGCCGATGGTGATGAAGAACAGCCCGAGCAGCACGTCGCGGAACGGCTTGATGTCTTCCTCCACCTGGTGCTTGTACGGGGTCTCGGAGATCAGCATGCCGGCCACGAACGCGCCCAGCGCCATCGACAGCCCGGCGCGTTCGGTGATCCAGGCCGCGCCCAGGGTCACCAGCAGCACGTTGAGCATGAACAGTTCCTGCGAGCGGCGCTTGACCACCGAGGTGAACCACTGGCCCATCAGCTTCTGGCCAACGACCAGCAGCAGCAACAGCACCAGCGCCGCCTTGAGCGCGGCCCAGCCCAGCGTGACGGCGAGCTGTTCCGGCGGTTCGGCCAGCGACGGGATCATGATCAAGAGCGGCACCACCGCGAGGTCCTGGAACAGCAGGATGCCGATGATGCGGCGTCCATGGTCGCTGGAGAGCTCCAGCCGCTCGGTCAGCAGCTTGGACACGATCGCGGTGGAGGACATCGCCAGCGCACCGCCCAGCGCGAACGCGGCCTGCCAGCCGACATGCCATGCCGGCGGCAGGTAGCGCGCGACCAGCCAGCTCACGACCATGGTGGCGACGATCGTGAGCACCACCTGCGCCAGCCCGAGCCCGAACACGATGCGGCGCATCGCGCGCAATTGTGCAAGAGAAAACTCGAGGCCGATCGAGAACATCAGGAACACGACGCCGAATTCGGCGAGCGCGTGGGTGGCGGTATCATTCTCGGCCAGGGCCAGCGCGTGCGGGCCGATCAACACGCCCACGGCAAGATAGCCGAGCATGGGCGGCAGGTGCAGCATCCTGAATGCCACCACGCCCAGTACGGCGCTGAATAACAGGAGGAGAGTCAGTTCAAGTCCTGAGACCATGCGCCCGCTTCGAATAGGGAAAGAGAGTGGATTAATGCGATGTTTGTTACGACTGGCAAGTTTTTTGCTTTCCCAATTCGTTTATACTTTCAGGCATGAGTGTAACCCATGAAAAAACAATGCTGAAAAGTTTCGACGACAACCAAGCCCAGCGCGCGCTGCAACTGGCGCGCGAGACGCTCGCGATCGAAGCCGACGCGATCCGCGCGTTGCATGAACGCATCGGGGATGATGACGGCGTGGCGCGCGCGGTCGCGGTGCTGTTTTCCTGCACCGGGCGCGTGGTGGTGTCGGGCATCGGCAAATCCGGCCATATCGGCCGCAAGATCGCGGCCACGCTGGCTTCGACCGGCACGCCGGCGATGTTCGTCCATCCTGCCGAGGCGGCCCATGGCGACCTGGGCATGGTCACGGCCCAGGATGCGTTTATCGCCATCTCCAATTCTGGGGAGTCGTCCGAGCTGATGGAAATCCTGCCGGTGGTCAAGCGCATGGGCACGCCCCTGATCGCGATGACCGGCCGCCCCGGCTCGCGCCTGGCGCAGCTGGCCGACGTGCACCTGGATATTTCGGTGGCCAAGGAGGCCTGCCCGCTGAACCTGGCGCCGACCGCCAGCACCACCGTCACCCTGGCGATGGGCGACGCGCTGGCCGTGGCGCTCTTGGACGCGCGCGGCTTCAAGGAAGACGACTTCGCGCGTTCGCACCCGGGCGGCGCGCTGGGCCGGCGCCTGCTCACCCACGTGCGCGACGTGATGCGCAGCGGCGACGCGGTGCCAAGCGTGACGCCGGATGTGCCGCTGGCGCGCGCGCTGGTGGAGGTGAGCCACAAGGGCATGGGCATGACCGCCGTGGTTGACCAAGACCGTCGCCCGATCGGGGTGTTCACCGACGGCGACCTGCGCCGCCTGGTCGAGCGCGTGCAGGATTTTTCCACGCTGACCATCCGCGACGTGATGCACGAGAACCCGCGCCGGGTGCGCCCGGAACAGCTGGCGGTGGACGCGGTCGCGATCATGGAAGAATTCCGCATCAACCAGATGCTGGTGGTCGACGCCGACGACCGGCTGGTCGGCGCCCTGCACATCCACGACCTGACCCGCGCCAAGGTGATCTGATGGTGACCCAGCTCGAACACATCCAGCGGGCCGCGCGCGTGAAGGTCATGATCTTCGACGTGGACGGCGTGCTGACCGACGGCAGCCTGACCTACGGGCCGGAAGGCGAGGTCACCAAGACCTTTTACGTGCTCGACGGCCTGGGTATCCAGCTGCTGAACAGGACCGGCGTGCAGACCGCGATCATCAGCGCCCGCAATTCGCCGATCGTGGTCAAGCGCGCGGCCGACCTGGGCATCACCCATGTGTTCCAGGGCCAGCACGACAAACGCCTGGCGTTCGCCGCGCTGCTGGAAAAGACCGGGGTCAGCGCCGAGCAATGCGGCTACATCGGCGACGACGTGATCGACCTGCCGCTGTTCACGCGCGTCGGCCTGGCCGTCACGGTGCCCAGCGGGCATCCGGAAGTGCAGCACCGCGCGCACTACGTGACCAAGAACCCGGGCGGGCGCGGCGCCGTGCGCGAGGTGTGCGACATGGTGATGCGGGCGCAGGGCACCTACGAGCAGGCGCTCGCGCCTTATTTCGGCTGAAAGGCCATGGCGACCTACGTGAACAAGCGTACTGCACACCGTGGCCGGCTGCTGGCCCTGATGCTCATGGGCCTGTTGTGCGCCTTCGGCAGCTTCTGGCTGCTGCAGGTCATGAGCGGCGGCGAAGAGACGCAGGCCGGCGTAGCCAGCACCGAGCCGGATTACATCATCGACAACTTCTCGTTCGTGCGCATGTCCGAGCACGGCCAGCCGCGCTACGTGCTGTCCGGCGCGCGCCTGACGCACCGCCCGGTCGACGACGTCTCGGAGATCGAAAAGCCGGTGATGCACAGCCTGACGACTCAGCATCCACCCATGACGGTGACCGCCAACCATGCGCGCGTGCTGCACGCGAAGGACCAGGTGGACCTGATCGGCGATGTCGACGTGGTGCGCCCGGAGACCCCGAAATACAAGCCGCTGCGCATGCGCACCGAGGAGCTGACCTTGCTGCCGGACGACGAGATCATGAAGACCGACAAACACGTCACGCTCACGCTTGGCGGCATGAGCGTCTCCGGCACCGGAATGGTCGCCAACAACGCGACCCAGCAGGTGCACCTGGACAGCCAGTCGCATATCGAGCTCCCGCCGCGCGACAAGCGCTGACGGCCAACCCACTTTAGGACGAGCAAACATGAAAAAAATTATCGCCGCCATGCTTTCCCTGATCGCGCTGGCGGCCCATGCCGAACGGGCCGATTCGCTCAAGCAGGCCTCGGTGACAGCCGTCAAGGTCGACGCTGACACTGTGACCAACAACACCATCGCGAGCGGCGATGTGGTGATCACGCGCGGCACGCTGCTGATCAAGTCCGACAAGGCGGTGGTCTCCCAATCGCCGGAAGGTTACATGACCGTGACCCTGACCTCGGACCCCGGCAAGTTCGCGACCTTCCGCCAGAAGCGCGACGGCGGCGCCGACCTGTGGGTGGAGGGCCATGCCCAGCGCATCGAGTACGACGAGCGCACCGAGATCGTCAAGCTGTTCAATAACGCCGTGGTCAAGCAGCTCGAGAATGGCCGCCTGACCAACGAGATGAACGGCGAGTTCATCTCCTACGACAACCGCAAGGAAGTGGCGGCGCTGCGCAACGACGCGAGCGGCGAAACGAAGCAGGGCGCCGGCCGCACCACGGTGATCTTCCAGCCGCGCCGCCAGCCGGCCGCGGCGCCTGCGCCTGCACCCGCGGCGGGGAAGCAGTGATGGAAATGCGCGTCGAGGAGATCAGTACGGTCAGCAGCACGCTGATCGTGCGCGGACTGCAAAAGAGCTACGGCAAGCGGCTGGTGGTGCGCGACGTGTCGCTGCAGGTGGACAGCGGCGAGGTGGTCGGCCTGCTCGGCCCGAACGGGGCCGGCAAGACCACCTCGTTCTACATGATCGTCGGCCTGGTGCCGTCGGACGCCGGCTCGATCGACATCAACGGGGTCGACATCTCGAGCCTGCCGATCCACCGCCGCGCGGTGCTGGGCCTGTCTTACCTGCCGCAGGAAGCGTCGGTGTTCCGCAAGCTGACGGTCGAGGAGAACATCCGCGCCGTGCTCGAACTGCAGAAGGTCGACGGCAAGGCGCTGTCGAAGGAACAGATCGGCCAGCGCCTGGATGCGCTGCTGTCGGAGCTGCAGATCGAGAAGCTGCGCGAAAGTCCGGCGCTGTCGCTGTCCGGCGGCGAACGGCGCCGGGTCGAGATCGCGCGTGCGCTGGCGACCAACCCGCGCTTCGTGCTGCTGGACGAACCGTTTGCCGGCGTCGACCCGATCGCGGTGATCGAGATCCAGCGCATCGTGCGCTTCCTGAAGGAGCGCGGCATCGGGGTGCTGATCACCGACCACAACGTGCGCGAAACGCTGGGCATCTGCGACCGCGCCTACATCATCAACCAGGGCGCGGTGCTGGCGTCCGGACGGCCAGACGACATCATCGCGAACGAATCGGTGCGGCGCGTCTACCTGGGCGAACACTTCCGGATGTAGAGCATGAAACAGTCACTGCAACTACGGACGTCACAGCATCTTGCCCTCACCCCGCAACTGCAGCAGTCGATCCGCCTGTTGCAGTTGTCCACGCTCGAGCTGCACCAGGAGCTCGAACAGATCCTGTCCGACAATCCGCTGCTCGAACGCCTTGACGATCCGCTCGATCGTTCGGTGCGCCTGCTGGCGGACGGCGCGATCAGCAGCGGGCAGGGCCAAGCCGAGGCGTCGGCCCAGCCGGGTGCCGAAGAGGGGCAGGGCGCTGGGGAGACCGAGGACAGTGGCGGCGGCATGGCCGACGACGCGCCGGGGGGCGAGAGCGATGCCGACTGGGGCGAGCTTGGCGCGCCGCGGCTTGAAGACGAGGACGGCCGTCCGCAGCTGGAAGCGGGCGGCATCACGCTGCGCGAACACCTGATGGAGCAGGTGCGCGTGACCAGCCTTTCGGTGCGCGACCGCGCGCTGGCCGAACTGATCGTCGATGCGCTGGACGACAACGGCTACCTCGAAGAGCCGCTGGACGACATCCACGCGCGCCTGCCGGCCGAACTCGAGGTCGAGCTGGACGAACTGCGCACCGCGCTGGCGCTGGTGCAAAGCCTGGACCCGGTGGGCGTGGGCGCGCGCAGCGCGGGCGAGTGCCTGGCGCTGCAGATCCGGCGATTGCCGCACGTGCCGCTGGTGACGCGCCGCATGGCCTTGAAGATCGTCGAGGGCTACCTGGCCTGGTTCGCGCAGCGCGAGTTCACCAAGCTGAAAAAGGCGCTCGACTGCGACGACGAAGACCTGCGCGAAGCCCAGGCCGTGATCCGCCAATGCCATCCGCATCCGGGCGCGGCGTTTGCGCCGGGCCAGTCGGATTACGTGGTGCCGGACGTGATCGTGCGCCGCGCGAAGAACGGCTGGAGCGTGGCGCTGAACCAGGAGGTGATGCCGCGCCTGCGCGTGAACAGCCTGTATGCGGCGCTGCTCAAACAGGGCAGAAGCGAGAGCCAGTTGAGCGCACAGCTGCAGGAAGCCAAGTGGCTGGTGAAGAACATGCGGCAGCGCTTCGATACCATCCTGCGCGTCGCGCAAGCCATCGTCGATCGCCAGCGCAATTTCTTTTCACATGGGGCAGTTGCCATGCGGCCCCTTGTATTGCGCGAGATTGCTGATACACTAGGACTACACGAGAGCACAATCTCTCGGGTCACAACTCAAAAATACATGCTGACCCCGCACGGCATGTTTGAGTTGAAGTATTTCTTCGGCAGCCACGTAGCCACCGAAGCGGGGGGAGAAGCCTCCTCGACGGCAATACGGGCTCTCATAGCGCAACTGACAGGAGCAGAAGACCCTAAGAACCCTTTATCCGATAGCAAGATCGCGGAAATGCTCGGGGAACAAGGAATGGTCATTGCGCGCCGCACGGTCGCGAAGTACCGCGAAGCGCTCAAGATACCCCCGGTCAGCCTCCGCAAATCCTTGTAATTGCGCTGTTCGCCTGCGCATCGGCGCTACGCAATGGCGCGCATCTTCAGAGGAGTGTGTATGAATCTCACAATCAGCGGACATCATGTCGAAGTGACTCCCTCCATTCGTAATTACGTACAAAGCAAACTTGAGCGCATTACCCGCCATTTTGACCAAGTAATCGCGACTCACGTCATCGTTGCCGTCGACAATCTCGCCGAAAAAGAAAAAAGGCAGAAAGCCGAGATCAACCTCCAGCTATCGGGCAAGATTCTCCACGTCGAAAGCGTCGCCCAAGACCTTTATGCGGCAATCGACACGCTGATGGACCGGTTGGATCGCCAGGTCGTCAAGTACAAAACCATGCTACAGGATCATAATCACCAGGCACACAAGCGTATGTCTGAAGGCGGAGCTGAAGCTACCGCATAAAAACACCCTGAGGGTATAAACCATCAAGCAAGGGCGCGTCAGCGCCCTTTTTGCTTTTGCGCCCAGCTTGGGCGCATTCTTGCGCGTAGCACAGGTGTGCTCACGCAAGCTGCCCCTATCCGATTCCGATAAGCCTGCAGCCTTCGCGCCTGAACGATGCCCTGCGGCCTCGAATTCGTGCCCCGGGTTCGAGCCAGACCAAGTTGCCCGGGTCTTTTGGCGGGAACTCGCCTGGTCCAAGGGATCGGCGGCAGAGATACCTCATCTAAACCTCCAGACTGCTGAGATTTGCGAAGCCATCCCGGTAACGGGCATGCGTGCCGGCCCCTGTGCGGGCGGTACATCTTTCCCCGATTGGGGCAACTTTCTAAGGATGAAGACTCATGACACGCAAAACTCAAATCCGCATCACGGAACCGAAGTGTCTCGTTCGCCTGCTGGCAGGTGCGTTCATCGGACTGTTGTCCACCCAGGCATTCGCGGAACAGCCGCCTCCGCCTTGCCATCCCAATCCCAACGCAGCTGCCGATCGCGCCGCAGTGGCCAACCGCGGCGACGTCAAAAACGTGCCGGGCCCGTTGAAGAATACTTTGGTACGGATGGCGGACCGGCCGCACTCCTATCTGCCGCTCCAGATCTTTGCCGAGGCCGACAAGCCAAGCATGCTGTTCCAGTACTTTCTGCTGTCCACCGAGGGTTTCGAACCCAACCCGTTCACGGCAAGGTTCCCCGGCATCAACGACAAGGCGATGCTCACCGCAACCGGCGCCAACTGCTTCCTGCCGACGATTGGCTCCGCGCGGCTGGCGCTCGAGCCCAAGCCCGGCCTGCCGACCGATCCGAACAATATCCGCGCATTCATCGACGTGTTCACCGATCTGTCTTACCTATTCGTGATCAACAACGAAAGCGGCTGGTACGAGGGCTGGATGATCCACGACATGCACGTGCCCAATGTGGCGCAACCGCATCAGGGAGGGCGGCCCCAGTTCGGCACCATCACCGCGGCCGACGCCGCGGCGCTCAAGGCCATGGGCACGCACAACAACGTGCCGGGCGCGATCTTTACGATGGACGGCAACGCGCCGCATTTCCCCAGCAACAACGACCACTTCCCGGACCGCCAGACCAACGTGGTGCCGATCCAGCTCTCCATGGGCGCGATGAACTGCATGCAGCAGTCCGACTGCCACGGCTACTGGGAATTCAACTACACCACAAACTGGATCCATCCGCTCTACGAGTTGCCGTTCACGGGCGGCATTCCCGGCACCTATGAGGCGGGCAAGATCGGCGCCCTGTCGTCGCTGATTCCCGGTTCCGGCCCGTCGGGCGTGAAGAACAACCCGATCAACTACGGCGACAACCCGAACAACGCCGCGCCGTTGGGGGCATCGGGGCCGCGTGACCCCGACAAGTTCGATGCGGACGTCGACAACCAGCGGGAGTACCGGCAACGCTTCATCCCGAGCGGGCTGGCGCATGAGATCTTCCTGGACACCTACATGCGCCTGGCCTCGTTCGAACCCGGCGTGCCGTTCCCGCAGCGGCTGTTCGACGCCTACGCGGCCGAGGTCAAGCGCGTGGATACGAACGGCGACGGCGTGATCTCGGCGGTCGAGGGCGACCCGGACACGGCCAGCGACGGGTTCCCCGACAACACCCGCCTGTACCTGCCGGCCACCTCGTTCAGGCGGTTTGCCGTGACCCGCGAGATCAATGACGGCTTCCTCGCGCCGCGCTTCGCACCCAGCCAGCGGGCCTGGGTGCAGACCGGCAGCGCGGTCGACGTGCGGCCGCCGGTCGCGGCCTCGGCGGGGCGTGACGGCGACGACCGATAAGCTGCGCGTAGCAAGTGCCCGAACGCGGGGATGGTCCGCCAGCGTCGGGCATGCGCAGGCTCGGACGAATTGACCGTGGGGCGGTAGAATTGCGGGTGTAGTCAACTACGCAATGATGCCATGAGTGAAACCGTCCTGACCCGCGTTGCCAACGGCACCGGAGTGATCACCCTCGACCGTCCCAAAGCCCTGAACTCGCTGTCGCTAGAGATGGTCAGAAAACTCACCGAAGTACTGCTCGCGTGGCGCACCGACCCGGCGGTGGACGCGGTGGTCATCACCAGCACCAGCGAAAAGGCGCTGTGCGCGGGTGGCGACATCCGCTTCTTCTACGAGGCGGGGCGCGCGACCCCGCTTGGCGGCAGCGCGCTGCTGGAGGATTTCTTCACCGAGGAATACGCGCTTAACCACCTGGTCCACTACTATCCCAAGCCTTACATCGCCTTGATGGACGGCGTGGTGATGGGCGGCGGCATGGGCATCGCGCAAGGCGGGCCAGGCTGCGGCCTGCGCATCGTCACAGAGCGCACGAAAATGGCCATGCCCGAGGTGAACATCGGGCTGTTCCCGGACGTGGGCGGCAGCCACTTTCTTTCGCGCGCGCCGGGGCGGCTCGGGTATTACCTGGGCTTGACGGGCTTGACCATCGGCGCGGCCGATGCGCTGTATGTGGGGCTGGCGGATCTGTACGTGCCGGGCGGGGAGAATGCAGCGTTGATGGAGCTGGTCGCGACGACGCCGGGGCGGCAACTGCCTGATGCGATTCGCGAGTTCGCGGCGCGCTTTGCGGCTGATGTCGGCGTGAGCCAACTGCAGGCGCAGCGCGCGCTCATCGACCGCCACTTCGCATCGCATTCTGTGACGGCGATCATGGAGTCGCTGGCACAGGATGACGATCCGTTCGCGCAGAAGGCGCTGGCCGCGATGCGCCAGCGCTCGCCGTTGTTGATGTGCGTGACGTGCGAGATGCTCGAGCGTGGAGCGAAGCTGGACGTGGCCGATTGCCTGCGCATGGAGCGCTCGCTGGTGCGGCGCACGTTCGAACATGGCGAAGTGCTCGAAGGCGTGCGTGCGCTGGTTATCGACAAGGACAATGCGCCGAAGTGGAATCCGCCCGAGCTCTCGCAAGTGACGCCGGAGATGGTGGCGCACTTCTTCGAGCCGGTGTGGCCGGATCACGCGCATCCGCTGCGCGATTTGTAGTCGTACAATTTGCAGGAGGCGTAGGGTGGGCACCTGTGCCCACGCGGTTCGTGGACGTAGCGTAGTGAAGCAACAGCCGCGAGCCAGCACGCTCAGACCGCGTGCGCACCCTACGATATGCTACGGCTACGGGCTACGACTGCTCGCGGTGCCGCAACACCACCCGCTCGGTCGGCGCAAAGTAGGCCGCCAGCCGCTCCGCCATGTACACCGAGCGATGCTGACCGCCGGTGCAGCCCAGCGCCACGGTCAGGTAGCTGCGGTTGTCCGTCTTGAACGAGGGCAGCCACTTCTCGACGAACTTGCGGATATCCTCCAGCATCTCGCGCGCGCTCGGCTGCGCGTCGAGGAAGGCGATCACCGGCGCGTCCTTGCCCGTCAGCGGGCGCAGCTCCAGGTCGTAGTAGGGGTTGGGAATGGCGCGCACGTCGAACACGAAGTCGGCATCGAGCGGCACGCCCAGCTTGAACGCGAACGATTCGAAGAACAGGGTCAGCGGCGCGTGATCGATCTGCGCCAGCTCCCTGATCCAGGTGCGCAGCTTGCTGGCGGACAGCTCCGAGGTGTCGATCACGTGCCCCAGCTGTTCGATCGCCGACAGCCGTTCGCGCTCCTCGGCGATGCATTCGATCAGGGTACGGCGCGCGGCCGGATTCTCGCCCGGGCGCAGTTCGTGCGACAGCGGATGGCTGCGGCGCGTCTCGGAAAAGCGCGCGACCAGCGAATGCGTGTTCGCGGTCAGGAACATCACCGTGACGTCGTGCCCATCGTTCTTGAGTTTGCGCACGTCGGCCGGCAGCCCGGCCAGCGATTCGGAGCTGCGCGCATCCACCGCGACGGCCAGCTTGGCCGTACCTTCGGCGTTGACGGTGCCGACCAGTGAAGGCAACAGCGCCGGCGGCAGGTTGTCGACGCAGTAGTAACCCGCGTCTTCGAGGACGTTCAGGGCAACCGACTTGCCCGAGCCCGAGATACCGGTGATAAGTACGATGTGCATGTACGGATGATACCCCAACGGTTAGCGTTTTTGTCGCTTCGGCACCATTGTTGGTAATTGGTTAAGGCGAGTGGCGCGCCTGCGGCTTCGTCATCGATGTTGGCAGTTGAAATGGCGTAGGGTGCGCACCTGTGCGCACGCTGTACGTTCGCGTGCTGTTGGCTCTTGCATACGCACGTACTGTACACACGCGGTACGGGCGCGTGCAGGAGCAAACGAGGTTCGAACGTACCGCGTGCGCACAGGTGCTCGGCGGCCCCGCGCCCCCTACGATCTAATCGCCGCTCATGGCCTGGCGCTGCCGCTCCATGAACTCCTGCAGCGTGTCGATGCCGCGCAGTTGCAGGATGGTGTTGCGCACGGCGGCTTCGAGCAGCACCGCGATGTTGCGGCCGGCCGCGACCGGGATCACGACCTTGCGGATTGGCAGGCCCAGCACGTCTTCGGTCGGGAAGTGGAACGGCAGCCGCTCCACTTCTTCCTCCAGCGCGCCGCGGCGGACCAGGTGGACGATGAGCTTGAGCCGCATCTTGCGCCTGACCGCGGTCTCGCCAAAAATGGCCTTGATGTCCAGCAGGCCCAGCCCGCGCACTTCCAGCAGGTTCTGCAGCAGCGGCGGGCAGCGGCCTTCGATCATGTTGGGCGCGATGCGCGAGAATTCGACGGCGTCGTCCGCCACCAGCCCGTGCGAGCGCGAGATCAGTTCCAGCCCCAGCTCGCTCTTGCCAAGGCCGGAGTCGCCCGTGATCAGCACGCCCACGCCGAGCACGTCCATGAACACGCCGTGCATGATCACGCGCTGCGCCAGCTTCTTGGACAGGTACACGCGCAGGAAGTCGATCACCTGCGCGGCCGGTAGCGGGGTGGAGAACAGCGGGATGTTCTGCTCGTCGCAGATGGCCAGGATGTCCGGCGGCGTTTCCAGCCCCTGGGCGATGATCAGCGCCGGCGGGCCGCCCGCGATCAGTTCGCCGATCACGTGACTGCGCGAGCCGGACTTGAGGCGCTGGTAGTAATTCAGTTCCTGGTGCCCGAACACCTGGATGCGGCCGGGGTGGATCAGGTTCAGGTGGCCGACCTGGTCGGCGGCGGAGACCGCGTCGCCCGAGATCAGGCGTTCGCCGCCGGGAAAGCCGGCAAACCAGCCCAGTTGCAGACTATCGCGATTGTCGTCGTACAGCCGTTGGATGGTCAGCGGAGTTTGCAGCATGGCGTCCTTGTAAAGTTACCGCGGCGGCGTGCCGCCGCGGAAAGTTTAACCCAAGGCTTGCAGGCTGGGTTGCCAATTGATGATGCGTTCGTGGACCGAGCGCGGGTCCGGGTCGGTGAGCAGGGCGTTGCGCACCGCTTCGTCGGAAAACAGTTCCGCGATTTCGGACAGGATCTCCAGGTGCTGCTGGGTGACGTGATCCGGGATCAGGAGGAAGAACAGCAGCTTGACCGGCTGGCCGTCGGGCGACTCGAACGGGATCGGGTCGCGCAGGCGCACGAAGGCGGCCAGCGGCGACTTCAGGCTCTTGCTGCCCTTGATCCGTCCGTGCGGCACGGCGACCCCGTGGCCCAGGCCGGTCGAACCGAGGCGTTCGCGCGCGAACAGGTTGTCCGAAACGGTCGAGCGCGCGATGCCGCAGTTGTTTTCGAACAGCAGGCCGGCCTGCTCGAATGCGCGCTTCTTGCTCGACACTTCAATGTCGAGCTGCACGTTTTCGAGCGATAGAATTTTGCTTAGGTTTGTCATAACACACTTCAATTGTGCAGTGCACAAGGAGGCCCTTGCGAGGCAGAATTATAGGCCTGTTTTGAGGCTGTGTAATTCGAATTCGCATCGGTTTGCCTCATTGTCCGCGCTGCCCTGAAGACCCCGCCGGCCGGGGTCCGGTTCCCGACGTAGATTACCGGCAATTTCCATTGCGAAAACCAGAATTCACCTTGCTAAACGGCGGCACCAGTCGCGTTTCGCCCACTTTTCGCTCGCTCATGCATCATTTTTGAGCAGGCGCGGGCGACCGCCTTGCGTTTGCGCTGACCGGCGTGCGAACGCATCGCAGGTGTCGCCCAAAAGGTACAGGGCCGGTCTTACTGGCGGGCGGCGCGCAAGTTCAGCGGCTTTCCGGTGGTGAAATTGGCGCGCCATGGGTTGATGTCGAGCCCGCCGCGGCGGGTGTAGCGTGCGTACACGGCCAGCTGGCTCGGCCTGCATTGGTGCAGGATATCCATGAAGATGCGTTCGACGCACTGCTCGTGAAATTCGTTGTGTTCGCGAAAGCCGATCAGGTATTTGAGCAGGCCTTCCTGGTCGATCTGCGGGCCGGCGTAGTGGATTTGCACGGTGGCCCAGTCCGGCTGTCCGGTGACCAGGCAGTTCGACTTGAGCAGGTGCGAGACAAAAGTTTCCTCGACCGCCGCCTCGTCGTGTTTGGCGGTTAGAAGCGCGGGGGAGGGCGAGTAGCTGTCGACCTCGATGTCGAGGCGGTCGAGCAGCAGGCCTTCCAGTTCGCCCATCTTCACGCTGCCGAAGTCCTCGGGCGTCGCCAGCTTGACGTGCACCGCCTTCCCGAACGCGTTTGATAAGTCGTCGCGCAGCAGGGTGAGCAGGGCGTCGGGACCCGCCAGGCGCGTCTGGTTGAACGAGTTCAGGTACAGCTTGAAGGACTTGGATTCGACGATGTTGGGCGAGTCGGCCGGCACCGTGAAGGTCGCGATCGCCACCTGCGGCTTGCCGCGCATGTTCAGCCACGAAATCTCGTAGGCATTCCAGATGTCAACGCCGAAGAACGGCAGGGTCTTGCCTGCGGGCAGGCCGATCTCGTCGCGCTTTTGTTGGCGCGGAATCGGGAACAGCAGTTCGGGCGCGTACTGGGTCTGATACGCGGAGCTCTTGCCGAGGGGGGATTGGTCTGGGGTATTGGAGGTCATGGTGAATAGGCGGGCGAATCAATGGTCCGCGTGGGGCTTGTGGCGCCACGCGGATTGAAGCATGAATCACCCCAAAAATAGTTTGTACACGGGGTTGGAGCTTTCGTCCCAGTGCCGGTAGCCGAGCGTGGCGAGGAAGCGGCGGAATTCGTCCATTTCCTCGCGCGGCACCTGGATGCCGACCAGGATGCGGCCCACGTCGCCGCCCTGGTTGCGATAGTGGAACAGCGAAATGTTCCAGTTCGGCGCCATGCTGTCCAGGAAGCGCATCAGCGCGCCCGGCCGTTCGGGGAACTCGAAACGATAGAGTAACTCATCATGCGCGAGCGCGCTTTTGCCGCCCACCAAGTGGCGGATGTGCAGCTTGGCCAGCTCGTCATGGGTCAGGTCGAGGGCGCGGAAATCGTTGTCTTCGAACGTGCGCAACAGGCGCGCCGATTCCTCGCGGCTGCCGACCTGCACGCCGACGAACACGTGGGCTTCGCGCGCATCGCTGACGCGGTAGTTAAATTCGGTCACGTTGCGCTGGCCGACCAGCGAGCAGAAGCGCTTGAAGCTGCCACGCTGCTCGGGGATCGTCACGGCGTACACGCCTTCGCGGTCTTCGCCCACTTCGGCCCGCTCGGCCACGAAGCGCAGGCGGTCGAAGTTCATGTTCGCACCGCAGGCGATCGCCACCAGGGTCTGGCCCTGCACCGGGTGGCGCGTCATCTGCGAACGCTCGACGTAGGCCTTGGCGCCCGCGATCGCCAGCGCGCCGGCCGGCTCGAGGATGCTGCGCGTGTCCTGGAACACGTCCTGGATCGCCGCGCAGATGGCGTCCGTGTCGACCAGGATGATGTCGTCGACCACCTCTTTGGCCAGGCGGAAGGTCTCCTCGCCCACCAGCTTGACGGCGGTGCCGTCGGAGAACAGGCCCACGTCCGGCAGCGCCACGCGCTGGCCCGCCTTCAGGCTCTTGGCCATCGCGTCCGAATCGACGGTCTGCACGCCGATCACCTTGATGCTTGGCCGCACCGCCTTGATGTAGGCGCCCACCCCGGCGATCAGGCCGCCGCCGCCGATGGCGACAAACACGGCGTGGATCGGCCCAGAATGCTGGCGCAGGATCTCCATGCCGATCGTGCCCTGGCCGGCGATCACGTACGGGTCGTCGAACGGGTGCACGAAGGTCAGGCGCTGTTCGCGTTCCAACGCCAGCGCGTGCTGGGCCGCGTCGCTGTACGACTCGCCATGCAGCACCACTTCGACGCTGGCGCCGCCGCGCGCCTTGACCGCGTCGATCTTGACCTGCGGCGTGGTGGTCGGCATCACGATCAGCGCGCGGCAGCCCAGGCGCGCTGCCGACAGCGCCACGCCCTGCGCGTGGTTGCCGGCCGAGGCGCAGATCACGCCGCGCTTCAATTCCTCGGGCGCCAGGTTGGCCATCTTGTTGTAGGCGCCGCGCAGCTTGAACGAGAACACGCTCTGCATGTCCTCGCGCTTGAAGTAGATGTGGTTGTCGATACGCTGCGACAGCGTCGGCGCCAGTTCCAGCGGGGTTTCTTGGGCGACGTCGTAGACGCGCGCGGTCAGGATTTTCTTGAGGTAATCGGTAGTCATATTCGTGAGGCGAGGTATTCTTGAGGTCAGTGTCCTGGAATTCCGGAGCGACGCGAGACTGTCCTTCTTGGCGGGTGACCGAGGCGTGCAGTGCGATACGATGCTGGGTGGCAGACTCGTCGTATCGTGTCGTTACGAGGGTTTTTCCTCATTATAATGGACGCTTCCCACCCCCGCTGCTTGTGCCGATGATTGAAAACGCTGTTCTCTGGCTGCTGAATGTCCTTGCGGTGCCGACAGTCGGTTTGACCTCCGTTTTCATCATCAGCTTCATTTCCGCCACCTTGTTGCCGCTCGGTTCCGAGCCGGCCGTGTTTGCCGTCATCAAAGCCAACCAGGCGATGTTCTGGCCGGTGATCCTGGTTGCCACCGTGGGCAACACGCTGGGCGGCGCGCTCAACTACTGGATCGGCTACCGCGCCAAGGTGGCGTTTGCCAAGGAGCGCCAAAGCCGCTGGTTCGGCTGGCTGGCGCGCTACGGTTCCAAGACCATGCTGCTGGCATGGCTGCCGGTGATCGGCGACCCGCTGTGCTCGTTGGCGGGCTGGCTGCACCTGCCGTTCTGGCCGAGCGTGATCTACATGGCGATCGGCAAATTCGCGCGCTACATCGTGATGACCGTGTTCCTGCTGTTCATCCCAGACGGGTTGTGGGAGCACCTTGGCCAACTGCTCAATCAAGTTTTTGGTTGATTTGCAGGAACTTTCCAACCCTATGGCCTTCGGCAGTCCTTGCTGTGCCCCGTATTTTTATTCTGCCAATGTTACTTCGCGTGAATAAAATTTGAACGGGGAACAATTTCCCGCAATTTCATAGCGTTAGGGGCGAACGGGAAACTGGCCGCAGCCCAGCGTGGTGCATCGCAATAAGCTAGAATGAACATCCTTCGGGGCAGTCCGATCGCTGATTTCATTCCATGAACGCACCTGCACAACTCCACGCTTTGCTCGAAGATAACGCGCCGACCCGCCTGCGCGAGATCCCCTACAACTATACGTCGTTCTCGGATCGGGAAATCGTGATCCGGCTCCTGGGCGAGTCCTCGTGGAAGCTGCTCGACGAGCTGCGCGGCGCGCGCCAGACCGGCCGTTCCGCGCGCATGCTGTACGAGGTGCTGGGCGACATCTGGGTGGTGCGCCGCAATCCGTATCTGCAGGACGACCTGCTCGACAATCCCAAGCGCCGCGAAAAGCTGATCGAGGCGCTGCACCACCGCCTGGCCGAAATCGACAAGCGACGGCTGTCGGTCGATGCCGGCGGCGACGGCGACGCGGCTGCCGCCAGTGCCAGGAGCGAAGCGGTCGAGCAACTGCTGGCGGCCGCGCGCCGCGCGGTGGACGACTTCGGCCGCGAATTCCAGCAGACCTACGACCTGCGCAAACGTGCGCAGAAGGTGCTGGGCCGCTACACCGACAAGCGCAACATCCGCTTTGACGGCATGCACCGCGTCTCGCACGTGACCGACGCCACCGACTGGCGCGTCGAATACCCGTTCCTGGTGCTGCTGCCGGATACCGAAGAGGAGATGGCGGGCCTGGTCAAGGGCTGCATCGAACTGGGCCTGACCATCATCCCGCGCGGCGGCGGCACCGGCTACACCGGCGGCGCGATTCCGCTCACCGCCATGTCGGCCGTGATCAACACCGAAAAGCTGATCCAGATGGGCGACGTCGAGATGACCCGCCTGCCGGGCGTTGAGCGCGACTACGCCACCATCTGGACCGGCGCCGGCGTGGTGACCCAGCGCGTGTCGCAGGCGGCCGAAAAGGCCGGCTTCGTGTTCGCGGTCGACCCGACTTCGGCGCATGCCTCCTGCATCGGCGGCAATGTCGCGATGAACGCGGGCGGCAAGAAGGCCGTCCTATGGGGCACGGCGCTGGACAACCTGGCCTCGTGGCGCATGGTCGACCCGAACGGCGACTGGCTGGAAGTGACCCGGATCGGCCACAACCTGTCCAAGATCCACGATGCGCCCACCGCCGTGTTCAAGCTCGAATGGACTCATCCGTCGCCCAAGGGCGCGCAGAAGGGCGAACCATTCCGCACCGAGACCCTGACCATCGAAGGCCGGCGCTTTCGCAAGGAGGGCCTGGGCAAGGACGTGACCGACAAGTTCCTGGCCGGCCTGCCGGGCATCCAGAAGGAGGGCACGGACGGGCTGATCACGTCCGCGCGCTGGATCCTGCACAAGATGCCCAAGTACACGCGCACCGTGGCCCTCGAATTCTTCGGCCAGGCGCGCGAGGCGATTCCTTCGATCGTCGAGATCAAGGACTACCTCGACAGCCTGCCGGCCAGCGGCAAGCCGGAATTCGCGAGCCTGCGCCTGGCGGGCCTGGAGCACCTGGACGAGCGCTACCTGCGCGCGGTCGGCTACGCCACCAAGTCCAAGCGCGGCACGCTGCCCAAGATGGCGCTGTTCGGCGACATCGTCGGCGATGACGAAAACGCGGTGGCGATCGCCGCCTCCGAAGTGGTGCGGCTGGCGAACACCCGCGTGGGCGAGGGCTTCATCGCCGTGAGCCCGGAAGCGCGCAAGAAGTTCTGGCTCGACCGCGCCCGCACCGCGGCCATCGCCCGGCACACCAACGCCTTCAAGATCAACGAGGATGTGGTCATTCCTCTGAACCGGATGGGCGAGTACACGGACGGCATCGAGCGCATCAACGTCGAGCTGTCGATCAAGAACAAGCTGCAGCTGGCCGACCAGCTGCATGCCTGGTTCGCTGCCGGCGTGCTGCCGATCACCAAGGCCGACGACGCCAACCTGGAGGGCGTGTCCTACGAAGAGATCCTTGGCGACCGTCCGCAGCAGGCCGACGAGCTGCTGTCGAACGTGGCGGCGCGCTGGCGCTTCATCCTGTCCAATCTGGATACCCGCCTTGGCGAGATCGGCGGCGAGCTGGCACGGTACGGCCTGGAGCAGCACGGCCAGGCCCTCATGGCGCGCCTGGTGCAGCAGCCCAATGCCACTCTGTTCGACGTGGTGCAGGACCACACGATACGCGTGTCGTGGAAAGTGGAGCTGCGCGCGCCGCTGCGCCAGATCTTTGGCGGCGCGGCGTACAAGCCGATCCTCGACGAGTGCGCCGAGATCCACAAGCGCGTGCTGCGCTCGCGAGTGTTCGTCGCGCTGCACATGCACGCGGGCGACGGCAACGTGCACACCAACATCCCGGTGAACTCGGACGACTACGAGATGCTGCAGGACGCGCACAAGGCGGTCGAGCGCATCATGAAGCTGGCGCGTTCGCTGGACGGCGTGATCTCGGGCGAGCACGGCATCGGCATCACCAAGCTCGAGTTCCTGACTGATGACGAGATCCGCGACTTCCGCGCGTACAAGGAACGCATCGATCCGGAAGGGCGCTTCAACAAGGGTAAGCTGCTCAACCGCGAGGGCGCGTTTGCCGACCTGCGCAACGCCTACACGCCGTCGTTCGGTCTGATGGGGCACGAGTCGCTGATCATGCAGCAGAGCGACATCGGCGAGATCGCGGCCAGCGTCAAGGACTGCCTGCGCTGCGGGAAGTGCAAGCCGGTGTGCACCACCCACGTGCCGCAGTCGAACCTGCTGTACTCGCCGCGCGACAAGATCCTCGCCACCTCGGCGCTGATCGAGGCCTTCCTGTACGAGGAGCAGACCCGGCGCGGTGTATCGATCCGCCACTGGGAGGAATTCGAGGACGTCTCGGACCACTGCACCGTGTGCCACAAGTGCGTGACGCCATGCCCGGTCAACATCGACTTCGGCGACGTCTCGATGAACATGCGTAACCTGCTGCGCAAGATGGACAAGCGCAGCTTCAAGCCGGCCAGCCGCGCCGCCATGTTCTTCCTGAACGCGACCGACCCGACCACCATCAATGCCACCCGCAAGGCGATGGTCGACATCGGCTTCAAGGCCCAGCGCCTGGGCAACACGCTGCTCAAGGGCTTGGCGCGCGAGCAGACCAAGGCACCGCCGCCGACCACCGGCAAGACGCCGATCCGCGAGCAGGTGATCCACTTCGTGAACAAGAAGATGCCGGGCAACCTGCCGAAGAAGACTGCGCGCGCGCTGCTCGACATCGAGGACGACAAGATCATCCCGATCATCCGCAACCCCAAGGTGACCACGGCCGACACCGAAGCCGTGTTCTACTTCCCGGGCTGCGGGTCGGAGCGCCTGTTCTCGCAGGTGGGCCTGGCGACCCAGGCCATGCTGTGGGAAGTCGGGGTGCAGACCGTGCTGCCGCCGGGTTACCTGTGCTGCGGCTATCCGCAGCGCGGCGCTGGCCAGTACGACAAGGCCGACAAGATGATGACGGATAACCGGGTGCTGTTCCACCGCATGGCCAACACCCTGAACTACCTCGATATCAAGACCGTGCTGGTGTCGTGCGGTACCTGCTACGACCAGCTCGCGACTTACGAATTCGAGAAGATCTTCCCGGGCTGCCGCATCATGGATATCCACGAATACCTGCTGGAGAAAGGCGTCAAGCTGGAAGGCGTGACCGGCACGCGCTACATGTACCACGAGCCGTGCCACAACCCGATGAAGCTGCAGGACTCGGTCAAGACGGTGAACGCGCTGGTGACCACAACCGACAACGTGAAGATCGAGAAGAACGACCGCTGCTGCGGCGAGTCGGGCACCTTCGGCGTTTCGCGGCCCGACATTGCGACCCAGGTGCGCTTGCGCAAGGAGGTCGAGATCGACAAGGGCGCGGCCAAACTGCGCGAGGACGGCTTTGACGGCAAGGTCAAGGTGCTCACCAGCTGCCCGTCGTGCCTGCAAGGGCTGTCGCGCTATAACGACGACGCCGGCACCGAGGCCGACTACATCGTGGTCGAAATCGCCCGCCACCTGCTGGGCGAGAACTGGCTGCCGGACTACGTGGCGCGCGCCAACAGCGGCGGCATCGAAAGGGTGCTGGTATGACGGCCCGTCCGTGCGAGCTGTGCGAGCTGGCCGAGCCCACCGTCTACCGCGACGAGCGGTTGGCGGTGATCCTGGTGGACGATCCGAACTATCCGGGCTTTGCGCGCGTCATCTGGAACGCTCACGTGAAGGAGATGAGCGACCTGTCGCGTGAAGAGCGGCAGGTTCTTAACGACGCGGTGCTGAACGTTGAACTGGCGGTGCGCGAGGTGATGAACCCGCTCAAGGTGAACGTGGCCAGCCTGGGCAACGTAGTGCCGCACCTGCACTGGCACGTGATCCCGCGCTATGCGGACGACGCGCATTTCCCGAACCCGGTATGGGCGGCGAGCGTGCGCGCCGTCGACGAAAAGACCCTGGCGGCGCGCCGTGCGCAGCTGCCGCAGCTGGCTGCCGCGATCGGGCGGCGCATGGCGAACGGGTAAAATACAGGCTCGGGCTGACATATCAATGGGACCACGATGCCAACTCCAACCGAACTAACGATCCACCAGAAATCGCGCGTGCTCGACATCGCGTTCGACGACGGGGCCGCATTTTCGATTCCGTTCGAATTGCTGCGCGTGTATTCGCCGTCGGCGGAAGTGAAGGGGCACGGGCCGGGGCAGGAAGTGCTGCAGGTCGGCAAGCGCGACGTCGGCATCAATGGTGTCGAGCCGGTCGGCAACTACGGCATCAAGCCGCTGTTCACCGATGGACACGCTTCCGGCATCTACACCTGGGACTACCTGTACAAGCTCGGCAGCGAACAGCAGACGCTGTGGCAGGACTACCTGCAGCGCCTGTATGCCGCCGGGTTCGCGGGCGATACCGGCCGCGAGCCGGGCACCGTGCTGCCCGGTGCCGCGCCGCGCGGCGGGGCATGCGGCCACGCACACTGAACGGTCGGCGTAGGGTGCGCACCTGTGCGCACGCGGTCACAGCATGCGGGCTCGCGGCTGCCGCTCCTCTGCGCTGCATTCGCGAACCGCGTGCGCAGCAAAGCTGCACACCCTACGGTCCCCGGCCTGCGGCCACGCGCTACCATTGCGACGCCTGCCGGCGGTGCGCTTGTATAATGCGCCAAGATCAATCCGGCAAAGCGTTATGACCAACACCACCCATTTCGGCTACAAGACCGTCGCGGAAGACGAGAAGGTCCACGAAGTCGCCAAGGTATTCCACTCGGTCGCGTCGAAGTACGACGTGATGAACGACCTGATGTCGGCCGGCCTGCACCGGCTGTGGAAGACGTTCACCATTGCCCAGGCCGGCGTGCGTCCCGGCTTCAAGGTGCTCGACATCGCGGGTGGCACCGGCGACCTGTCCAAAGCCTTCGCCAAGCAGGCCGGGCCGACCGGCGAAGTCTGGCTCACCGACATCAATGAGTCGATGCTGCGCGTGGGCCGCGATCGGCTCTTGAATAAAGGCCTTGTCACCCCAACATTGCTCTGTGACGCGGAAAAGCTGCCGTTTCCAGATAACTATTTCGACCGGGTCAGCGTGGCTTTCGGCCTGCGCAACATGACGCACAAGGACCAGGCACTGGCGGAAATGCGCCGCGTGCTCAAGCCGGGCGGCAAGTTGCTGGTGCTGGAGTTTTCGAAGGTGGCCGCGCCGCTGCAAAAACCGTACGACCTGTATTCGTTCTCGGTGCTGCCGTGGCTGGGCCAGCAGATTGCCGGCGATGCCGAGAGCTACCGCTACCTGGCCGAATCGATCCGGATGCACCCGGACCAGGACACGCTCAAGTCGATGATGGAACAGGTCGGACTGGAACGCGTTCAATACTTCAACCTGACCGCCGGCGTGGCTGCACTGCATACCGGCATCAAACTGTAGGATGACAGCATGAAAAAATTTTTGGTCGGCATGATGCTTGCGGTGACGGCGCTTTCGCTGGTTACGGAGGCCATTGCCCGTCCGATGGGTGGCGGCCGTTCGTTCGGCCGCCAGTCGCAGTCCGTACGCCAGATGAGCAAGCCGGCACCCGCACCGGCGCCTGCGCAGCAGCAATCCCAAATGCAGCGCCAGGCCACGCCTGGCCAGGCCGCACCGGCCCCGATGCCGCAGCAAAAGCCCAGCATGTGGAAGGGCATGCTGGGCGGTGCGCTGCTCGGCCTGGGCCTGGGCGCGCTGCTCTCGCACTTTGGCATCGGCGGCGCGATGGCCAGCATGCTGTCGTCGATCCTGATGATCGTGCTGCTGGCGCTGGCCGTCATGTTTATCGTCCGCATGTTTCGCCGCAAGGACACGCCGGCCAACCCGTCGTATCCAATGGGCGTGCCGGGCACCCTGACGCCGGCATCGGCCAGCGCAACCCCTGAAATCGGCTCCGGCCTGTCGGGCTACCAGTCGCAGCCGAACGCCTTCCAGGGCCAGTCGCAGGCGCCAAGCAGCTCTGCCGCGCCGCACGTGGCCTGGGGCGTGCCGTCCGACTTCGATACTGACGCCTTCCTGCGCCAGGCCAAGTCGATGTTCATCCGCCTGCAGGCGACCTGGGACCGCGGCGACGTGGCCGACCTGCGCGAGTTCACCACGCCGGAAGTGTTTGCCGAGCTCAAGACGCAGATCATGGAGCGCACCGGCAACGACTTCACCGACGTGGTCTCGATCGACGCCCAGTTGCTGGGCATCGACAAGACCGAACAGGACTACCTGGCGAGCGTGCAGTTCAACGGCATGATCAAGAGCGCGCCGAACGCCCAGCCGGAACCGTTCGTGGAAGTGTGGAACTTGTCCAAGCCGCAGCATGGCACGGGCGGCTGGGTGCTGGCGGGTATCCAGCAGGTCGCCTGATCATTTCTTAACAATTTTCCCGTGCTGCCGGGTTTGTGCCCGGCAAACTGGTAAGATCGAAACCGCCCGCATCCCGGGCGGTTTTGTTTTGTGATGCGTACCATGAATCCATCGACCCTGTCGCCGCAACGCGTGCTGACCACGTCCGCGGTTGCCGCGCTTAACCACTTGCTGGCCCAGGAAGCCTGGGCGCGCGATTCGCTGGCGCTGCATGCCGGTAAGGAAGCGTGCATCGATACCGGCCACTTGCAGCTGCGCCTGCGCGTGGGCCGCGACGGCATGCTCGAATCCTCGCTGTCCGAGGAACCGGCCACCGTCACGATCCGCGTCAAGCTCACCGACCTGCCGCTGATCGCGGCCAATCGCGAGCGCGCCTTCTCGTATGTGCAGATCGAGGGCGACGCCGAATTTGCCAACGCCATCTCGCAGCTGTCCAAGGGCCTGCGCTGGGACGCCGAGCATGACCTGGAACGCTGGCTGGGACCAGTGGGCGCGGTGCGCGTGGCCGGCGCCGCGCGCGATGTGGTTGGCGGCGTGGCCGCTACCGGGCGCCGGCTGGCCGAGAACGTCGCCGAGTTCCTGCTGGAAGAGCGCCCGGTGCTGGTGCGCCCCGCCATCGTCGACGAGTTCGCGCAAGAGGTGACGCGCCTGCGCGACGACGTCGAACGCAGCGCCAAGCGCATCGCCAAACTGGAGCAGCGGCTGGCGCAGCGCGACGCGGCCGCGACCACCCGCCCGAGCGGGGACCCCACCCTGGACAGCCGATGATATTGAAATTCCTGCGCCTGCTGAAAATCTTCACGGTCGCGACCCGCTACGGTCTCGACCAGATCGCCATCTCCCAACTGCAGGCGCCGCGTACCGCAAGGCTGGTCAACGCCATGCTGTTCTGGCGCCGGATCACCACGCCGCGCGCGGTACGCCTGCGCCAGGCGCTGGAGGAGCTGGGGCCGATCTTCGTGAAGTTCGGGCAGGTGCTGTCGACCCGGCGCGACCTGATGCCGCCCGATATAGCCGACGAGCTGGCGCTGCTGCAGGACCGCGTTCCGCCGTTCAGTTCCGAAATCGCGATCGCCCAGATCACGCGCGCGCTCGGCGCCCATCCGGACGAACTGTTCGCCCGCTTCGAGCGCACGCCGGTGGCCTCCGCCTCGATCGCGCAAGTGCACTTCGCAACATTGAAGGACGGCCGCGAAGTGGCGGTCAAGGTGCTGCGCCCCGGCATGCGCAAGTCGATCGACGAGGACCTGGCCCTGATGCGCGTGGCTGCTGGCCTGCTTGAGAAAGTCTGGGCCGACGCGCGGCGCCTGAAGCCGCGCGAAGTGGTGGCCGAATTCGACAAGTACCTGCACGACGAGCTCGACCTGATGCGCGAGGCGGCCAACGCCAGCCAGCTGCGGCGCAACTTTGCCGACTCCGACCTGCTGCTGGTGCCGGAAATGTTCTGGGATTACTGCTCCAGCAGCGTGATCGTGATGGAGCGCATGAACGGCATCCCGATCTCGCAGATCGACCGGCTGGCCGCGGCCGGCGTCGACCTGAAGAAACTATCGAGCGACGGGGTCGAGATCTTCTTCACCCAGGTGTTCCGCGACGGCTTCTTCCATGCTGACATGCACCCCGGGAATATCCTGGTCTCGGTCGATCCGACCACCTTCGGGCGTTACATCGCGCTCGACTTCGGCATCGTCGGCACCCTGAACGACTACGACAAGGATTACCTGTCGCAAAACTTCCTCGCCTTCTTCCGCCGCGACTATAAGCGCGTGGCCGAGGCGCACATCGAATCGGGCTGGGCGCCGCGCGACACGCGGGTCGACGAGCTGGAGTCGGCGGTGCGCGCGACCTGCGAACCGATCTTCGACCGGCCGCTGAAGGACATCTCGTTCGGCCAGGTGCTGCTGCGCCTGTTCCAGACCTCGCGCCGCTTCAATGTCGAGGTGCAGCCGCAGCTGGTGCTGCTGCAAAAGACGATGCTCAACATCGAGGGCCTGGGCCGCCAGCTCGATCCCGACCTGGACTTGTGGAAGACCGCCAAGCCCTACCTCGAACGCTGGATGGCGGAGCAGGTGGGCTGGCGCGGCATGGTCGAGCGGCTGCGCGCCGAAGCACCGCGCTACGCGCACATCTTCCCGCAGCTGCCGCGCCTGATGCACCAGGTGCTGGAACACCAGGCCCGCCCGGGCGACGACGAACTGCTGGGCAAGCTGGTGAGCGAGCAGCGCCGCACCAACCGCCTGCTGGTGTTCGTTGCCTGCGTGACCAGCGCGCTCGCGGTCGGCATGGTGGCGCTGCACCTGTACACGCACTTTCACGCGCTGGCTTGACATGAACCAGTTCGCGCACCGCGACCCGCGCGAGCCGGCGTTCTGGGACGAACGCTTCGAGCGCGGTTTCACGCCCTGGGACCGGGGCGGGGTGCCGCACGATCTGCAGCGCTTCGTGGCGGGCGCCGCGCGTCCATTGGTCACCTTGATCCCCGGCTGCGGTGCCGCGCACGAACTGGCGTACCTGCTGCGCGCCGGCTGGGATGCCACCGCCATCGACTTTGCGCCAGCCGCGGTGGCCCGCGCCAAGTCCCTGCTCGGGCCGATGGGCGAGCGGGTGGTGGAGGCGGATTTTTTCGGCTACCAACCGGCGCGTCCGCTCGAGCTCATTTATGAGCGGGCGTTCCTGTGCGCGCTGCCACGCGCGATGTGGCCGCAGGTGGCGCGGCGCTGGGCCGACTTGCTGGCGCCCGGCGCGCTGCTGGCCGGCTTCTTCTTCTTTGACGATGCGCCGCACGGGCCGCCATTCGGCATCACCCGGGAGCTGCTCGACCAATTGCTCACGCCGCATTTCAGCTGCATCGAGGACGCCCCGGTGGCGGACTCGATTCCCGTCTTCGCGGGCAAGGAGCGCTGGATAGTGTGGCAGCGCGCCGAATATTGAACAATCTCTGCCGTGGCTGGTCTAACGGGACCTCTCCCTTTAGGACAGCCGATGACAACTCCAGACGATTACGACACACCTTGGAAAGATGCCCTGACCCGGTATTTTCCCGAGTTCATGGCGTTCTACTTCCCCAAGGCCTATCGCCAGATTGACTGGTCGCGTCCGCACGCTTTTCTGGAACAGGAATTGGCCCAGGTCGTGCGCGACGGCCAGTCCGGCAGGCGGCGGGTGGACAAGCTGGTGCGGGTGTTCCGCAGCGGCGGCGGCGAGGAGTGGGTCTTTGTCCATATCGACGTGCAGGGAAACTACGACCGGCATTTCGCCGAGCGCATCTTCCAGTACAACTACCGGATCTACGACCGTTACCGGCGCCCGGTGGCCAGCCTCGTGCTGCTGGCCGACGAGAGTCCGAAGTGGAAGCCGACGGCGTATGAATATGCGCTGTTCGGGTGCGAGGTCGGCATTCGTTTCCCGTCCGTCAAACTGAACGGCTACGCCGGGCGGATCAACGAACTGCTGGAAGAGAAGAACGCTTTTGCCGTAGTCACGGCGGCGCACTTGCTGACGCAACAAACAAGGGGGCGGGATGTCGAACGACATGCGGAGAAGTGGCGGCTGGCGCGCATGCTGTTCGAACGCAAATGGGACAGGCAACGCGTCCTCGACCTGTTTAACGTGATCGACTGGATGATGGAGATTGCGCCGCCACTACAGGCTCAATTGATGCAGGACATTAGCACCTTGGAGAGGGAGCGAAATATGCCGTATATCTCATCGTTTGAACGCAAGGGGCGCGAAGAAGGCCGGCTCGAAGGCAAGAAGGAGATGCTGCGTGGCTTGCTCAAGCACCGGTTCGGCGAACTGCCGCAATCGGCGGAAAAACGTCTGGCCAACGCCAGCCAGGATGAGCTGACCGCGTGGAGTGAGGCCGTACTTGTTGCCACGACGCTCGAGCGAGTATTTGAACCTGACTGACGCGTATTGAAGAAGGGCACCACTTCAGGGGCAACGGATGCAGGACATTTGTAGCTTGGAGAGGGAACGAAACTTGCCGTATATCTCATCGTTTGAACGCAAGGGGCGCGAAGAAGGCTTGCGCGAAGGCAGGCTTAAAGGCAAACAGGAGATGCTGCGTGATTTGCTCAGGCGCCGGTTTGGCGAATTGCCGCCGTCGGCGGAAAAGCGTCTGGCCAATGCCAGCCTGGATGAGCTGACAGCGTGGAGCATTGCCGTATTGGAGGCCAAGACGCTTGAGCGCGTCTTTGCATCCGGCTGACCCGGTGCCGCGACGGCTATCTGGTTTCGATTCGCGCTGACGCATGAAGCGTGCAGGCGCGGTGCACGTTCTCGAGGAACCGGATGGCTTCGCCTTGCGAGGTCGTGGCAGGCACCAGCCGCCCGAGCGCGGCATCATCAAGCACGCGGTCGACACCGTACGCGATCGCGCGCGAGACGTCGCGCGCCCGCATGCCGTCGCTATTGTACAGCGCGTCATACACGCCCACCGCCTCCCACAGCGGCACCAGCCCGGGATTGGTCGAATCCTCGAACACGACTGCGGGAGCGGGCAAGCCCTCGTCGTCGCGCACCAGCCGAAACACAAAGCTCACAGTTTTCCTTCCTTGATTCGTGGGGACTGATGCTACCACTACAGCAGCCTGTGCGCTTTCCGCTGCAGGGAGGATAGTCGGATGGACGAAAAAAAACCCGCATGAGCGGGTTTCCCAAGATAAGTTTTCTTGTTCGACAGCGTCGATGTGAACATCGCGCAAGCTTCTGTTTCTTAATCTTCGCGGCAGTTCCGATCTGCCGCCAACAGCGCTGTTGAAGGAATACATTTAATCACTTCAGTTGATCCATAGCAAACGGAACCTGCTTTTCGCAGTGACGAAAAACAACACATACGTCTGCGACCCGTCGCCCGGGCAGGCTTGCGGGCACCCGGCCTTGGCCGTTAACCGGGAAAATCTTCTATAAAAGCTTTATAATTCAGGGTTTTGAAGATTTTTGCGGAGTATCGTATGCCGATTTATGCCTACCGCTGCGACGAATGCGGTTTTGCCAAGGATGTGCTGCAAAAAATTTCGGACCCGGTGCTGACCACCTGCCCGTCGTGCGCCAAGCCAACGTTCAAGAAGCAGCTGACCGCCGCCGGCTTCCAGCTCAAGGGCACTGGCTGGTACGTGACCGATTTTCGCGGCGGTAGCGCGCCGTCGACCGGGACCGCAAGCAGCCCGGCCGCAGCGCCTGCTGCCGCGCCGGCCGCCGCACCAGCCCCTGCGCCGGCTGCCAGCAGCTCCAGCGACAGCGGCACTGCCTGATCCGCGGCCTTTCGGGCCCAACAACAAGAGAACGCGATGCGCAAATACTTCATCACCGGATTGCTGATCCTGGTTCCGCTGGCCATCACGGCCTGGGTCCTGAACCTGATCATCGGCACGCTCGACCAGTCGCTGCTGATCGTGCCCGACCGCTGGCAGCCGCGCAACGTCATCGGCTTTGATATTCCGGGCGTTGGCGCCATCCTGACCCTCGCGATCGTGTTCCTGACGGGCCTGTTGACCAACAACCTGGTCGGCAACTTCGTGGTGCGCCAGTGGGAGCGCCTGCTGAACCGCATTCCCGTGGTCAGCTCGCTGTACGGCAGTGTCAAGCAGGTATCGGACACCTTGTTCTCTTCGTCCGGCAACGCGTTTCGCAAGGCCGTGCTGGTGCCGTATCCGCACGCCCATTCGCACACGATCGGCTTTTTGACCGGCGTGCCGGGCGGCGACGTGAAGAACCACCTCTACGGCGACTACGTGAGCGTGTACGTGCCGACCACGCCGAACCCGACTTCCGGCTTCTTCCTCATGATGGAGCGCAGCAAGGTCGTCGAGCTCGACATGACGGTCGACGCCGCGCTCAAGTACATCGTCTCGATGGGCGTCGTCGCTCCGGACGACGCGCCGACAGAATAAAGGCAGCAAAGAATCCGCCTGCCCGCAGGCAGGCAACCAATACACCAACCTGGAATAGAGAAAAATATGTCCTCCATGCGTACCACTTACTGCGGCCTTGTCACGGAAGAACTACTGGGCCAAACCGTCAGCCTGTGCGGCTGGGTGCATCGCCGTCGCGACCACGGCGGGGTGATCTTCATCGACCTGCGCGACCGCGAAGGCCTGGTGCAGGTCGTCTGCCATCCTGACAACGCTGAAGTCTTCAAGGCCGCGGAACACGTACGCAACGAGTACTGCCTGCGCATCGTCGGCACCGTCAACAAGCGCCTGGAAGGCACCGCCAACCCGAACCTGAAGTCGGGCCAGATCGAAGTCGTCGCCGCCCAACTGGAAGTGCTCAACGCCTCGGTGCCGGTGCCGTTCCAGCTGGACGACGACAATCTGTCGGAAACCACCCGCCTGACCCACCGCGTGCTGGACCTGCGCCGCGCCCAGATGCAGGACAACCTGCGCCTGCGCTACAAGGTGTCGATGGCCGTGCGCAATTACCTGGACGCGCACGGTTTCGTCGATATCGAGACCCCGATGCTGACCAAGTCCACGCCGGAAGGCGCGCGCGACTACCTGGTGCCGTCGCGCGTGCATTCGGGCCACTTCTTCGCGCTGCCGCAGTCGCCGCAGCTGTTCAAGCAGCTGCTGATGGTGTCGGGCTTCGACCGCTACTACCAGATCACCAAGTGCTTCCGCGACGAAGACCTGCGCGCCGACCGCCAGCCGGAATTCACCCAGATCGACTGCGAGACCTCGTTCCTGACCGAGCAGGAGATCCGCGACCTGTTCGAAGACATGATGCGCCACGTCTTCAAGACCACCCGCGGCATCGATCTGCCCAACCCGTTCCCGGTGATGGACTACGCCACCGCGATGGGCAAGTACGGTTCGGACAAGCCTGACATGCGCGTCAAGCTGCAGTTCACCGAACTGACCGAAGTGATGAAGACCGTCGAGTTCAAGGTGTTCAACGGCGCGGCCAACATGCCGGGCGGCCGCGTGGTCGGCCTGCGCGTGCCGCAGGGCGGTTCGATGCCGCGCTCGGAGATCGACGCCTACACCCAGTTCGTCGCCATCTACGGCGCCAAGGGCCTGGCCTACATCAAGGTCAACGAGAAGGCCAAGGGCCGCGATGGCCTGCAGTCGCCGATCGTGAAGAACCTGTCGGACGAAGCGCTGGCCCAGGTGATCGAGCTGACCGGTGCCGAGGACGGCGACCTGATCTTCTTCGGCGCGGACAAGGCCAAGGTCGTCAACGACGCGATCGGCGCGCTGCGCGTGAAGATCGGCCACTCCGAGTTCGGCAAGAAGGCTGGCCTGTTCGACGAGGTGTGGGCACCGCTGTGGGTGGTGGACTTCCCGATGTTCGAGTACGACGAGGAAGACAACCGCTGGACCGCGACCCACCACCCGTTCACCTCGCCGAAGGATAGCCACGAAGACATGCTCGAGACCAACCCGGGCGCCTGCCTGGCCAAGGCCTACGACATGGTCCTGAACGGCTGGGAGCTGGGCGGCGGTTCGATCCGTATCCACCGCGAGGAAGTGCAGAGCAAGGTGTTCCGCGCACTCAAGATCAACGCCGAGGAAGCGCAGGCCAAGTTCGGCTTCCTGCTCGACGCCCTGCAGTACGGCGCGCCGCCGCACGGTGGCCTGGCGTTCGGCCTGGACCGCCTGATCACGCTGATGACCGGCTCCGAGTCGATCCGCGACGTGATCGCCTTCCCGAAGACCCAGCGCGCCCAGTGCCTGCTGACCAACGCGCCGTCCGAAGTGGACGAGAAGCAGCTGCGCGAACTGCACATCCGCCTGCGCAACGAAGCCAAGGTGGCCTGAGCTGATCCAGGCTGACCGCTAGTTGAAGGGCCAGGTCAGTTCGCCGGTGTCGGCGAACATGCCTGGCCCTTTTTCACATTAGCAGGCACCCGAACGGAGCCAACAAGCGTGCACAAGATTCCCGAATCCGTCCTCGTCGTCATCCACACTGCCGAGCTTGAGGTGCTGTTGATCGAACGGGCAGACAAGCCCGGCTTCTGGCAGTCGGTGACCGGCTCGCTCGATGCGCACGACGAACCGCTGATCGAGACCGCCAGACGCGAACTGTTCGAGGAAACCGGTATCGTCGCCGACGGCGAGCGGATCCGCCTGGTCGACTGGCATCTTTCCAACATCTACGAAATTTATCCCACGTGGCGCCACCGCTACGCGCCCGGCGTCACCCACAATACCGAGCACGTGTTTTCGGTGTGCGTGCCGCGCGACATTCCCGTCATCCTCAGCCCGCGCGAGCACCTGCGCTACGCCTGGCTGCCTTACCTCGAAGCGGCCGACCGCTGCTTCTCGTCGTCCAACGCGGAAGCGATTCTTCAGCTGCCGCGGCATGTCCGTAACGACTAGTTACAAATCTTTCGCAACAGAATTCTCGGGCCGTTAGAATCATGGAATGTATTTTTGCCAACCATGGAAACGACCTGAATTTGAGGACTAGCTCAACCGTGCCGACCCATGATCAAATCGCTAATATTTGGGTTTTGTAAATTAAAATTCTGCAAAATTTATAAAACACAATACAATATTTTGTTTGACAGCCGGAAATCATTCTCCTATTGTCTGACACGCGCGTCAGTTTTTGTCTGACGTTCACAATAGATCAACAAGGGGAAAACCGATGCACAACCTGAGCAACGCCGGCAACCGGATCAAGAATACCTTTTTCACTGAGGGCTATTTCCACATCGACTTATTCGATGGAATGCGGATCACCGCCCCGATCAAGGACAATGCCCAAAGCGCAGGTTGCTCGCGCCTGGTTGAAACCGGACCGTCGAACCACTGGGACGAGACCATGAGCCTGGATCACCTGATCGGACAGCATCCAGCTTGAAGCGCGGCGGTTGTTTGCGCACGATTGCAGGGGCGTTCTGACCGCACAGTCCGATGGGGTTAGAATGTTCCCATGAAGATTCGTGTTGCGACTTACAACATTCACAAAGGGGTGTCGTCCTTGCGTAGCATGCCCCGCGTCGTAGCGTTGAAACGGGCCATTGCCCAGTTCGACGCCAATGTCGTTTTTCTGCAAGAAGTGCAGGGCCGCCACGACCGTTTTCAGGCCCGCTACGGGCACCAGAAGGGCGGCAAGCGCCACTGGCCGGAAACGGGGCAGCACCTGTTCTTTGCCGGCGAATCGCATCACTGTGCCTATGGCATGAACGCCGTGTACGATCACGGTCACCACGGCAACGCCCTGTTGTCGACTTTTCCCATCGTAAATTCGCACAACCAGGACGTCTCCGACCATGCCTACGAGCAGCGCGGCATCCTGCACTGCGAACTGGGCACGCCGGCTGGCAAGGTGCATTGCTTCGTCGTGCACCTGGGCCTGTTCGAAGGCGGCCGCACACGCCAGACCGACGCCTTGATCGAGGCGGTCCAGCACAGCGCGGGCAACGATGAGCCGGTGCTCATCGCCGGCGACTTCAACGACTGGCGCAACACGCTGTCGGACCGGCTCCGTCTTGCGCTGGGCGTGAAGGAAGTATTCGACGAGCTCGGCACGCGCAACACGCTGGGCGAACTGGTACGCCACCTGGCAGGGCGCAAGCCGCGCCTGGCCCCGGCCCGTACCTTCCCGGCCGCGCTGCCCTGGTTCCGGCTCGACCGCATCTATGTGCGCGGTCTCGAGGTGACGGACGCCCAGGTGCTGCACGGTCCGCTGTGGGCCCGGCTGTCCGACCACGCGCCCATCGTCGCGACCCTCGATCTGGCGTAAGCGCATGCGCACGGTCCTGTATGTAGCCAACAACGACGTCACCCTTCTCGAAACCGGCCTCGCCTTTTTCCCCGCACTGTTGGCGGCTATCGACGCGGCCAAGTACGACATCCTGTTCGAAACCTACATCTTTTCCGAGGACAACACGGCTGCGGCGGTCGAGGCCGCGCTGATCGCCGCCGCGCGCCGCGGCGTCGAGGTGCGGGTGGTGGTCGACTGGTTCGGCACGGGCCGGCGCATCGCCGCCAGGCTGGGGCAGGCGTTTGCCGAGGCGGGGATCCACTACCGCGTGTTCAATCCGTGGTTCCGCCGCGGCGTGACGCGCACGCACCGCAAGATCGCGGTGATCGACCGCCAGGTCGCTTTTGTGGGCGGCATCAACGTCAACGACGACTGGTTGTGCGACTACGAGCCGCACGAGCCGCTGCCGGCGCCACGTTGGGACTTCGCGGTGCAGGTGCGGGGGCCGCTGGTGGCCGAAATCCACCGCGAGGCGCAGGCACAGTGGTCGCGCGTCGGCCACATGAACCTGATCCGGCGCATCGAGCTGTATCGCGAGATGCGCAAGCAAACGCTGCCGGAAGGCGAACGCCCGATGAAGGCTGGCTTCGTGGTGCGCGACAACCTGCGCAACCGGCGCATGATCCAGCGCACCTACCTGCAAGCGCTCGGCCATGCGCGCAAGAGCGTGCTGGTCGCCACGCCGTACTTCGCCCCCGGGCGCAAGCTGCGCACGGCGCTCGCCCAGGCGGCGCGGCGCGGGGTGGACGTGCGCCTCATGATCGGCGTGGGCGAATTCCGCCTGCAGGACGCGGTGGCGCACTCGTTTTATCCGCGCCTGCTGGCAGCCGGAGTCAAGATTTACGAGTACCGCAAGACCCAGCTGCACGGCAAGGTGGCGGTGGTCGACGACGACTGGACCACGGTCGGTTCCAGCAACTGCGACGGGCTGTCGCTGTTCATCAACCAGGAAGCAAACGTCGTCGTCAAGGACGCGGAGTTTGCGGCCACCGTGCGCGGGCGGATCGAGGCGGGCCTGCTGGACGCGATACAGGTTGAACGACAGCAATTGGCCGACCTGGGATGGATGCGGCGCGCCAGCTATGAAATGGCTTATCTTCTGTATAAACTTGCGATGCGCGTGTTTGCAATCGGCTACGCGTGAAGCGACAGGCAAGGATGATGGAAAAAGAAAACGTACGTATCGACAAGTGGCTGTGGGCCGCACGGTTTTTCAAGACGCGCTCGCTGGCGGCGGAAGCGGTCGACCGCGGCCGGGTGCGGATCGGAGGCGAGCCGGTCAAGCCGGCGCGCGTGGTCAAGCTGGGCGACAAGCTGGCGATCGACAACGGGTCGGATCGCTGGGAAGTGGAGGTGGTGGGCGTGTCCGACGTGCGCGGGCCGGCGCCGGTGGCGCGTTTGCTGTACCAGGAAACCGAAGCGAGCGTGGTGCGGCGCGAGCACGACAAGGAAGCGCGCCGGCTGTATCCCGAGCCGGGCACCACGATCAAGGGCCGGCCGACCAAGCGCGACCGGCGTGCGCTGGACCGGGCGGGCGGCTGATCCGCGTATGCGGCCCGATGCCGTTGCGTTGGCGTAGGGTGCGCACCTGTGCGCACGCAGTCACCGTCTGCGGACTTGCGGCTAAAGCTTCTCTACGCTGCGTTTGCGAACCGCGTGCGCACAGGTGCGCACCCTACGAAGATGCGCACCGGAAACTCGCTCATCTTTGTGTTGCATCAATAGAACCCCACCTCTAAGTTCCCGTTTGACATTTCAAGTCTGGTAGATAATAGTACGAGCGTTCGGATTTTTTTCGTTACCGCGAGGCTCACTATTTCTACTTCCGCCAAATTCATGCGCAAGGGCGAGCAGACGCGCGCCGCGATCCTCGATGTCGCGCTCGAACTGGCCAGCCGCGAAGGGCTCGAGGGCCTGACCATCGGCGTGCTCGCCGAACGGATGAGCATGAGCAAATCCGGCGTGTTCGCCCACTTCGGCTCACGCGAGGACCTGCAGATCGAGGTGCTCAAGCTGTACCACCAACGCTTCGAACAGGAAGTGTTCTACCCGAGCGTCAAGGAACCGCGCGGCCTGCCGCGCCTGATCGCGATGTTCGAGCGCTGGCTGTCGCGCGTTTCGGTCGAGATCGCCTCCGGCTGCATCTACATCAGTGGCGCGGTCGAGTACGACGACCGCCCGGGCCCGATCCGCGAGGAGCTGGTCGCCATGGTGCGCGCCTGGCAGGGCGCCCTGATCCGCTGCGCTCAGCAGGCGATCGACTGCGGCGACCTCAAGCCGGGCACCGATGCCCAGCAGCTGGTGTACGAGATGTATGGCCTGATCCTGGCCGTGCACCACGACGCGCGCTTTTTGCGCATTCCCGGCGCGGTCGAGCGCGCGCGCCGCGGCTTCCAGCGGTTGATCGAGGATTATCGCAACCCCAATTACCAGCAAAGCAATTAAGCAGCGGTCACGCCCGCCTGTTCCACCAATTCTTTTCGTCAGGAGAAAAACATGGGTCAGTACGTCGCTCCACTTCGGGACATGCAGTTTGTGCTGCACGAATTCCTCAAGGTCACCGACGAGTTCAAGAACTTGCCGCGTTACCAGGAGATCGACGCCGACATCATCAACCAGGTGCTGGAAGAGGGGGCCAAGTTCACCCAGGAAGTGCTGTTCCCGCTGAACCACAGCGGTGACCGCGAGGGCTGCCATTACGACGTGGAAACCAAGACCGTCACCACGCCCAAGGGGTTCAAGGAGGCGTACAAGCAGTACGTCGAAGGCGGCTGGGCGGCGCTGGCCTGCGATCCGGAATACGGCGGCCAGGGCCTGCCGGTTTCGCTCAACAACTCGTTCTACGAGATGCTCAACTCGTCCAACCAGGCCTGGTCGATGTACCCGGGCCTGTCGCATGGCGCCTACGAGTGCCTGAAGGAGCACGGCACCGACGAACAGAAGAGCGTCTACCTGCCCAAGCTGGCCTCGGGCGAGTGGACCGGCACCATGTGCCTGACCGAGGCGCACTGCGGCACCGATCTGGGCATGTTGCGCTCCAAGGCCGAGCCGCAGGGCGACGGCTCGTACAAGATCACCGGCTCCAAGATCTTCATCTCGGCCGGCGAGCACGACATGTCCGAGAACATCGTCCACCTGGTGCTGGCGCGCCTGCCGGATGCGCCGGAAGGCTCGAAGGGCATTTCGCTGTTCCTGGTGCCCAAGTTCCTGCCGGACGCGCACGGTATGCCCGGCCAGCGCAACAACATCTTCTGCGGCGCGATCGAAGAAAAGATGGGCATCCACGGCAACGCCACCTGCCAGATGAACCTGGACGGCGCGCTCGGCTGGCTCATCGGCCAGCCGAACAAGGGCCTGCAGGCGATGTTCGTGTTCATGAACGCGGCGCGCCTGGGCGTGGGCATGCAGTCGCTGGGCCTGACGGAAGTGGCGTACCAGAACGCGCTGACCTACGCCAAGGACCGCATCCAGATGCGCAGCCTGTCCGGCCCCAAGGCGCCGGACCGTCCGGCCGATCCGATCATCGTGCATCCCGACGTGCGCCGCATGCTGCTTACCGCCAAGGCGTATGCCGAAGGCGCGCGCGCCTTCACCTCGTACGTGGCCTTGCAGATCGACCGCGAACTGCACCACCCTGACGAGGAAGTGCGCAAGGAGGCCGCCGACGAAGTGGCGCTGCTGACCCCGATCGTCAAGGCCTTCATCACCGACAACGGCTGGATCGCGACTTCCGAAGCCCTGCAGGTGTACGGCGGCCACGGCTACGTATCCGAATGGGGCATGGAGCAGTACGTGCGCGACGCCCGCATCAACATGATCTACGAAGGCACCAACACCGTGCAGTCGCTGGACCTCCTGGGCCGTAAGATCCTGATGGATAACGGCGCCAAGCTGCGCAAGTTCGGCGAAAAGATCCGTAGCTTCGTCGAGGAATTCGGCCTGGACGAATCGCTGTCCGAATTCGTCACCCCGCTGGGCGACCTGGGCGAGAAGGTCAGCAAGCTGACCATGGAAATCGGCATGAAGGCCTTCCAGAACCCGGACGAAGTGGGCGCGGCCGCCGTGCCTTACCTGCGGGTGGTGGGCCATCTGGTGTACAGCTACATGTTCGCGCAGATGGCCAAGATCGCGGCGGACAAGCAGGATTCGGGCGACGACTTTTACAAGGCGAAGCTGGCCACGGCGCGCTTCTACTTTGCCCGCCTGTACCCGGAAACCGCGATGCTGATCCGCCAGGCGCGTTCGGGCGCGGCCAACCTGCTGGCCCTCGACGCAGACCTGTTCTAACGCGACCTTACAAAGGAATCCAGAATGTCCAATTTCATCGTCAAGAAAGTCGCCGTGCTGGGCGCCGGCGTGATGGGCGCCCAGATCGCTGCACACTGCATCAACGCCAGGGTGCCCGTGGTGCTGTTCGACCTGCCCGCCAAGGAGGGCAACAAGAACGGCATCGTGCTGCGCGCGATCGAGAACCTGAAGAAGCTCAGCCCGGCCCCGCTCGGCAACAAGGATGACGCCGACCTGATCCAGGCCGCCAACTACGAGGACAACCTCGAGCTGCTGGCCGGCTGCGACCTGATCATCGAGGCCATTGCCGAGCGCATGGACTGGAAGCACGACCTGTACAAGAAGGTCGCGCCGCACATCGGCCCGAACACGATCTTCGCCTCGAACACCTCCGGCCTGTCGATCAGCACACTGTCCGAAGGCTTCGAAGCCGACCTCAAGTCGCGCTTTTGCGGCGTGCACTTCTTTAACCCGCCGCGCTACATGCACCTGGCCGAGCTGATTCCGACCGCGGCCACCCGTCCCGAAATCCTGGACCAGCTCGAGACCTTCCTGACTTCGACCTTAGGAAAAGGCGTGGTGCGCGCCCGGGACACCCCGAACTTCATCGCCAACCGGGTGGGCATCTTCGGCATGCTGGCCACCATCCACGAAGCCGAAAAATTCGGCCTGACGGTGGACGTGGTCGACGACCTGACCGGCGCCAAGCTCGGCCGCGCCAAGTCGGGCACCTTCCGCACTGCGGACGTGGTGGGCCTGGACACGATGGGCCACGTGATCAGGACCATGCAGGAGACCCTGCAGGACGACCCGTTCTTCGGCGTGTACCAGACCCCGGCGGTTCTGGACAAGCTGATCGAGAAGGGCGCGCTGGGCCAGAAGACCGGCGCCGGCTTCTACAAGAAGGTCGGCAAGGACATCCTGCGCCTGGACTTCGCCACCGGCGAGTACGTGCCGTCCGGCGAAAAGGCTGCCGACATCGTCGGCCGCATCCTCAAGGAGAAGGACCCGGTCAAGAAGTTCAAGGCAATGCGCGAGTCGAGCAATCCGCAGGCGCAGTTCCTGTGGGCGATCTTCCGCGACGCCTTCCACTACATTGCCTATCACCTCGAGACCATCGCCGACAATGCGCGCGACGTTGACTTTGCGATGCGCTGGGGCTTCGGCTGGACCACCGGCCCGTTCGAAAGCTGGCAGGCCGCTGGCTGGACCACGATCGCCAACTGGGTCAAGGAAGACATCGAAGCGGGCAAGGCGCTGACCAGCGCACCGCTGCCGGCATGGGTATTCGAAGCGCCGGTGCTCGATAACGGCGTGCACACGCCGGAAGGCTCGTACTCGCCAAGCCGCAAGGTCTTCGTGCCACGGTCGGACCTGCCGGTCTACCAGCGCCAGGAATTCCGCGCGCCGGTGCTGGGCGCCTTCGGGCCTGACCCCAGGACCGCGGGCATCACCGTGTTCGAGGACGACTCGGTGCGCCTGTGGCACAGCGGCGACGAGGTGCTGGTCATCTCGCTCAAGACCAAGATGCACGTGATCGGCGAAGGCGTGGTGAGGGGCATCCAGCGCGGCCTGCTCGAGGCCGAGAAGAACTTCAAGGGCCTGGTGATCTGGAACACCGACGCGGCCGAAGGCGGCGCGTTCTCGGCCGGCGCCGACCTGCAATCGGCCCTGCCGGCCTTCATGATGGGCGGCGCCAAGGCGATGGAGCCGATGGTGCGCGAGCTGCAGGACACCTTCATGAAGATGAAGTATTCGAACGTGCCGGTGGTCGCCGCGGTGGCCGGCCTGGCGCTGGGCGGCGGCTGCGAGATGGCGCTGCATGCGGGGAGGCGCGTGGCCGCGCTCGAGTCCTACATCGGCCTGGTGGAAGTGGGCGTGGGCCTGGTGCCGGCCGGCGGCGGCCTGAAAGAAGCCGCGCTGCGCGCCGCCAATGAAGCCAAGGGCAACGACATCCTGCAGTTCCTCAAGACCGGCTTTACCAACGCCGCCATGGCCAACGTGTCCAAGTCGGCACTGGAAGCGAAGGCGATGGGCTACCTGAAGGACGACGACATCATCGTGTTCAACTCGCACGAGCTGCTGCACGTGGCCAAGGTGCAGGCGCGCGCGATGTTCGACGCCGGCTACCGCGCACCGCTGCAGCGCCTGATCCCTGTGACCGGGCGCTACGGCTGGGCCACCATCCGCGGCCAGCTGGTCAACATGCGCGACGGCGGCTTCATCTCGGCCTACGACTACCACCTGGGCGACACGATCGCCGAGATCGTGTGCGGCGGCGACATCGACCAGGGCAGCCTGGTTACCGAGCAGTGGCTGCTCGACATGGAGCGCCGCGCCTTCATCTCGCTGCTTGCCAATCCCAAGACGCAAGAGCGCATCATGGGCATGATGCAGAACGGTAAACCGGTGCGCAACTGATGCCGCTGACAAGGACAACTGACATGAGCAAACAACTTCAAGACGCATACATCGTCGCCGCGACCCGCACCCCGATCGGCAAGGCGCCGCGCGGCATGTTCAGCAAGACCCGCCCGGACGATCTGCTGATCGCCGCCATCAAGGGTGCGCTGGCCCAGGCGCCGAACCTGGACCCTCAGCTGATCACCGACGCCGTGGTCGGCTGCTCGTTCCCCGAAGCGGAGCAGGGCTTTAACGTCGCGCGCAACTCGGTGATCCTGGCCGGCCTGCCGAACACCGTCGGCGGCGTGACCGTCAACCGTTACTGCGCATCGGGCTTGACGGCACTGGCGATGGCCGCCGACCGCATTCGCGTGGGCGAAGCGGACGTGATGATCGCCGGCGGCGTCGAATCGATGTCGATGGTGCCGATGATGGGTCACCACCCGTCGATCAACATGGATGTGTTCAAGATTGAAAACGTGGGCCTGGCCTACGGCATGGGCCTGACCGCCGAGAAGGTCGCGCAGCAGTGGAAGGTTTCGCGCGAAGAGCAGGACGCGTTCGGCCTGGAATCGCACCGCCGCGCCATCGCCGCCCAGCAGGCAGGCTGGTTCAAGGACGAGATCACGCCGTTCGAGATCGTCAACCGCAAGCCTGACCTGGCCACTGGAGAGATCAAGATCACGCACCGCACCGTGGACCTGGACGAAGGCCCGCGCGCCGACGCCAGCATCGAGTCGATGGCCAAGCTCAAGCCCGTGTTCGCGGCCAAGGGCACGGTGACCGCCGCGACCTCGTCGCAGATGTCCGATGGCGCCGGCGCGCTGATCGTCGTGAGCGAAAAGATCCTCAAGGAGCACAACCTGACCCCGCTGGCCAGGTTCTGCTCGTTCGCCGTACGCGGCGTGCCGCCGGAGATCATGGGCATCGGCCCGAAGGTGGCGATACCGGTGGCGCTGGCCGCGGCCGGCATCACCCAGGACCAGCTGGACTGGATTGAGCTGAACGAAGCGTTTGCCGCGCAGGCGCTGGCCGTGATCCGCGACCTGGGCCTGGACCCTGCCAAGGTCAACCCGATGGGCGGCGCGATCGCGCTGGGCCACCCGCTGGGCGCGACCGGAGCGATCCGCGCCGCGACCGTCGTGCACGCCCTGCACCGAAACAACCTCAAGTACGGCATGGTGACGATGTGCGTTGGCGCCGGCATGGGCGCCGCCGGCATCATCGAGCGCGTTTAAATCGGCATACACCGCAAGCCGAAAGGGTGGGTACAAGGTGCCCACCCTTTGCCGCAACTGGTATAACCGTAGGGTGCGCACCCCGTGCGCACGCGGTACACACGCAAAAACGGAGCCTCAATGGACATCCTGCTCAATAAAACCAACGGCATCCTGACCATCGAATTCAACCGCCCCGAGCGCAAGAACGCGATCACTTCCGCTATGTACGAGGCGATGGCCGGCGCCCTGCTTGACGCAGGCGAGGCCCCCGATGTGCGCGCCATCCTCATCACCGGCAAGCCCGAAATCTTCACCGCCGGGAACGACCTCGATGACTTTCTCAAGAACTCTGCGCCAATTCCAGGTGTTCCGGACGAGAGCCGCCCCGTATTCCAATTCATGCGCGCTTTGAGCAACTGCAGCAAGCCGGTAGTCGCCGCGGTGGCGGGCGCTGCGATCGGCATCGGCACCACCATGCTGATGCACTGCGACCTGGTCTACGCGGCCGACAACGCCAAGTTCTCGCTCCCGTTTGCGCAGCTTGGCCTGTGCCCGGAATTTGCCTCGTCGCTGCTCTTGCCGCAGCTGGCCGGCTACCCGCGCGCCGCGGAAAAGCTGCTGCTGGGCGAAGCCTTCCCAGCCAGCGAAGCGTTGGAGATGGGCCTGGTGACCAAGGTGCTGCCGGTTGCCGAATTGCTGCCGTTCGCCCAGCACCAGGCAGCCAAGCTGGTGGCGCTGCCGGCTGCGTCGATCCGCACCACCAAGGCGCTGATGAAGCGCCCGCGCCAGGAGGCGATCAAGAGCGCGCTGGCCTATGAGGGCGAGCTCTTCGCCGCGATGCTGCAAGGCCCTGAAGCGAAGGAAGCGTTTACCGCGTTCTTTGAGAAGCGCAAGCCGGATTTTTCCAAGTTCGACTGACGGCTGCGCTTCAGAGAAAAGCCGCGACGAGCGACCGCAGCTTTGGGGTACTCGGTAAAGGTGGGTCGATGAGCGATGGTTAGAAGACCAGCGCGCGATGCACCGCCATTCCAGCCGTGACGCCATCGGCACACGCCCAGGTCACGTTGTGCGCGCCTCGCGTAATGTCGCCGGCAGCATAGACGCCAGGGATCGTTGTCGTTTTTTGCGCATCGGTTCGAATGAAACGTCCCGTCGGGCCATCCTCCATTTCGCACCCGAGCTTTTGCGCGACATCGCTGTTGAGGCGAGTTCGAGGCGCAAGGTAGAGGGCGTCTGTTTCGACCATCCGTCCGCTGGCCAGCTCAATCGCCGCAAGCTGCTGAGCATTTCCGTGCAGGGCCTTCACCGGCTCCGAAATGATGGAGACATTTCGCGCCCGCAGATTGGCGAGCGTCTGTTCATCCGGAAGCTCGGCACCATTGAGGAAGAGCGTCGTTGGGCCCCAGTCTGGAATGAGCATCGCCTGATGAAAAGACACCTCCGAGGTATAGAGAACGCCGAGCCGCTGCCCGCTGAACTCGTACCCATGACAGTAGGGACAATGCAGCACCGAATCCCCCCATCGTTCGGCCAGCCCCGCAATGCCCGGCAGTTCGTCCGAAAGGCCAAATGCGAGCACGAGCTTGGATCCCTCAAGTACTGTGCCATCCGCCAGCGTGACCGAGAACCCGTTCGGGCCTAATTGCGCATCGACGGCAGCCCCTTCTACAAAGCTCGCTGTCGGGTAGGCTGCGACCTGTGACCGCGCGGTAGCGAGCATTTTTAGCGGATTACTACCATCCTGCGCAAAGAAGCCGTGGGAATGCGAGGCGAACCGGTTGCGCGGAGATCCCGCATCGATAATGCAGACCGATCGCCGGGCACGCGCAATATAGGTTGCTGCAGCGAGTCCGGCAAAGCTTCCTCCAACGATGATTGCATCAAAGCGCATGTATGTCCTCCGGTTCTAGTCTGTTACCACGTGCGATGAGGCGCTGATGAAAATCGGCGCTCAACATGGAAAGCGTAACCTGCTGTAAGCGCGCCAGCAGCAACGCCTGTGCGTCTTGGAATGCCTGATCGAGGGCGCCATTGACCGCCTGTTCGACGAGGCATCGAGGCTCCTCGGTTCGGTTGCCAATGGCCAGAAGAGACGGGCTGCCAAGGGCGGTATAAATTTCGTACAACGTCACCTTCGCCAAGTCACAAGACAGCGTCCATCCGCCGCCATGTCCCTTGTCCGATCGGACATATCCTTGGTCCCGAAGCCCGGCCATGATCCGCCGGATCACCACCGGGTTGGTGCCCATGGCACTGGCAAGGGCCTCGGACGTGACGGGGCCGTCACGTTCGGCCATGTGCAGCAGTACGTGGAGCACGCCCGACAATCTACTATCTGTTCGCATACAACTTCATTATCCGGAAATCTCGCAACATCATAAGTTGCGAAAGCGACGAAAGTCAAGCTGGCACACGCCCGGTCGGCGGCACTTCTACGAACTGAACCGGAACTGCAAGTGGTCTTCGAAGGCATCTTCACTCAGTAGCGATGACCAGTTTCATTCGCGCTGGGACGCTGGCGCCGACCCCCGCACGATTGCATCGAAAAACGTATGCATCAGGTATCAAAGATATAATTTTGATTCTTCAATAATGCGTTGTTGATACCATGCACATCACTATCGAAACGCTGCCCGCGCTGAGGCTTGCCGGCCTGCCGTTTGCCGGCCCGCTCACGGCCCTGACAGTCGAGATGCCAGGAATCTGGAAGACTTTCCTGAGCCGGGAGAACGAGCTCGGCAACAACGACGGCGTGCGTTACGGGGTCAACCTGCAGGAGCAGGGCGGGATTTTCATCGAGTGCATCGCCGGCCGGGTATTGGATTTGAACGAGATTCCGGACAAGATGATCGGCCTGCACTTGCCGGAGCGCCGGTACGCCGTGTTCACCCATCGCGGGCCCATGACAGCGGTGCAGGCGACCTACGTGACCGCGTTTGCTGCAATGGAACAGCTTGGGCTGCGCCAGGACACGAGCGGCTGGCGCCTCGAACGTTATGACAGGCGTTTCACGCCCAGCGTCGACAATCCGGCGCGCCCCGAGAATGCCTATGACATCCTGATCCCGCTGCGCAATTAACGCAGCGTGCGAAGACTGGTGCCGGTATGTTTCCCGACCGCCGGCGCCGGTAGGGCAGCTTGCGCTGCCAGGTCCGCTCTTATCCCTAGGAGCAGGTCGCATTCTGCCAATCGAATGTGACAGGCGTTTGACGATCTTTAATGCTTGTTGCATACGGATGAAAGCGCCGATAATCGCATCTCCGATTCGACCGAGATTCACAGGAGATGCGAGTGCAAGACCAAGAACAAAACCAGCCACAGGCTGACCTTCCCGAAAAACCCTCACGCCGCCGGATTTTCCAGGCCGCCGCCGCTGCCGGTCTTGCCGGCGCGCTGCCAGCGGTCGCCGAGGCGGCGCCGGCCCAGTCGAAAGCGGTCAAGGGTTCGCTCGACGCCAAGCTGAGGGCACACGTCAAGAACGTGGTCGTGATCTACCTTGAGAACCGCAGCTTTAACAACCTGTTCGCGAACTTCCCGGGCGTGGCGCAGCCACTGTCCGAGCTGCCGGCCGCCGCCACCGCGCAGAAGGACCGCGACGGCTCGGTGCTGCCGCAGCTGCCCAAGGTATGGGGCGGCATGGTGCCAAATCGCCAAAACCTCGGCGGCAAGGATTATCTGATCGCGGAAGACGCCATCCAGGGCTTGCCGAATGCGCCGTTCAAGCTGCATGACGCCGAAGGCAACCCGCTGCCGGAAGACCTGATCACGCGCGACTTGTGGCACAAGTTTTATCAGAACCAGATGCAGATCAACGGCGGCAAGAACGACGGCTTTGCGGCTTGGGGCGATACGGGCGGCATGGTCATGGGCTACTATGGCGAAACGCAGAAGAACCTTGGCCTGTGGCAGATCGCGCGCGAATACACACTGTGCGACAACTTCTTCATGGCCGCATTCGGCGGCTCCTACCTGAACCACCAGTTCCTGATCAGCGGCCGCACTCCGGAATATTTCAACGCCGCGGACACTCCGGCCAGCAAGAAGATCGCCGTGCTTGAAGACGGCCCGACTGGCTACCGTCTCCAGCTCGACCCGGAATCGCCCAAGTCCGCGCTGGAAGGCAAACCCAAGTTCGTCAACGACGGCGCGATCTCGCCCGACGGCTACACGGTCAACACCATGGCGCCGCCGTACCAGCCGAGCTGGGTGCGTCCGGCTCCGGAAGGCGACCCGATGATGGCCGATCCGCTCGATCCGGTGGTGTGCCCGCCGCAGTCTTACGAGACGATCGGCGACCTGCTCTCGGCCAAGGGCGTGAGCTGGGCCTGGTACGCGGGCGCCTGGCAGGCGGCGCTGGACAAGCGCGGCGAGGGCAGCAAGCCGAACTTCCAGTCTCACCACCAGCCTTTCAACTACTTCCAGCAGTTCGCGCCGGGCACCAGGGCCCGCGCGGAGCACCTGCGCGATGGGGGCCTGGGCGACAGCCCGATCTCGAACAAATTCATCGCCGACGCCATTGCCGGCAAGCTGCCGGCGGTCGCGTTCTACAAGCCGCAGGGGAACCTGAACCTGCACGCCGGCTATTCGGACATCGAATCGGGCGACGCGCACGTGGCCAACGTGATCGAGCACCTGAAGAAGTCGCCGCAGTGGAAGGACATGGTGGTGGTGATCACGTTCGACGAGAACGGCGGCTGGTGGGACCATGTGGCGCCGCCCAAGGGCGACCGCTGGGGCCCGGGCTCGCGCATCCCGGCGATCGTGGTGTCGCCGCATGCAAAGAGGGGCGCGGTCGATCACAACTTCTATGACACCACCTCGATCCTGCGCTTCATCACGCGCCTGCACGGCCTGCCGCTCCTGCAAGGGCTGGCCGAACGAAACAAGGCGTTCGAGGCACGCGGGGCGCGTGGGCCGGGCGACTTGACCGGGACGCTCGCGTTCCGCTGACGCCACGCGCAAGCAGTACAAGGCCGGGCACCGATCGTGGAGATCGGGCCCGGCTTTTTTTGTTCAGGATTTGCCTGTCGGCTAACGCGCGCTGTATGTACGGATCAGGCGATACACTTCGGACTGCCAAAAACCTCCAACCTGAAACAGGAGAAAAACCATGACGAAGAATGTGTTGAAAGGACTGCTGGCAATTTCCACCGTAGCGGCGATGATGAGCGTATTCGGCGCGCAAGCGCAGACCGCCACCAGCACCGCGCCCGATGCGGCAAGCCAAAGCGGCAATGCGGGCCAACAAGCCGGCAGCAGCGCGCCGGGTTCGGCAAGCCAGGGCGGTAGCATGGGCCAGCAAGGCAGCAGCCCCGCGCCGGACCAGTCAGGCCAGGGCGCGAGCATGGGACAGCCGGGCAGCAGCCCGGCGCAAGACCCGGCAAGCCAGGGTGCCAGCATGGGCCAGCAGGGCAGCAGCGGCACGAGCGGCAGCACCGGCACCACCAGTTCGGAACAGATGTCCGGTTCCAGCCAGGGGGCGAGTGCCACTGCTGCTGGTGCAACGAGCGCGGGTGCCGCGAAGCTGAGCAAGTCCGACGAGAAAATCCTCAAGGGTATGGCACAGGCAAATATCGACGAGATCGAGGCCGGCAAGCTGGCGCAGACCAAGAGCCAGAATGACGAGGTCAAGAAGTTTGCCCAGCAGATGATCGACGACCACACCAAGGCGCTCAACGAAGCTCAGCAAGTGGCACAAGAAAAGGGCGTGACCCTGCCGACCGGGCCGGACGCCAAGCACAAGAAGGCGGTCGCGTCGCTCGAAAAACTGAGCGGTGAGGCTTTCGACAAGGCCTACATGAAAAATGCCGGCTTAAATGACCACCGGATGGTCCTGGCGCAACTGCAGCGGGACGAGAAGAATGCCAAGGATGCCGATGTAAAGGGGCTCGCCACCAAGATGACGCCGGTGGTGGAGCAGCACTTGAAGGCAGCAGAGCAGATCAGCGCGTCCAAGGGCGGCGCCACGGCGGGCAAGTGAATGCCGGTTGACGCGGTGCGGGCGCGCGGGCAAGGGAGCCGGCGCGCCGCTTGCTATTTCATTCGAATCAGCTGATTTTCCGTTTGCCGTCCAGGCGTTCGATCACGATCTCGATGCCGACAACGGCTTTGAGCATGCGATCGATGGCCGCGGGCGGCGCATCGTGCAAGGTCCACGGGCGCGCCTGCCCGGCCTCGCGCCGCGCCGTCATGCGTTCGAGCAGGGCGCGCACCCACCCCGGATCGTCGACCGTGCGCAGCGTGCCGTGCGCGTGCACCACCTCATAGTCCCAGGTCGGCACATTCCTGTTGGGGTCCTGCTGTCGATGGCAGAGCGGCGACACGTAGGCGGACGGGCCGCGGAACACGACCATTGCGGCTGTTCCGTCCTCTTTCCACACCGGGTTGGCACGTGCCACATGCGCGCGCAGCACCCCCAGCGGCGCCTGCGGCGTGGGCGGCATCAGCTCGAACGGGAGGTGGTCGGCATCCAGCCCGGCGGCGGCATGGCGGACCAGCGCGCCGAGCGGGTATTCGTCGACCAGCCGGTGCAGGATTTCCAGCCGCTTCTCTTCGGTTCGTGCAGTCAGGTACACGGTCAGCCCTCGACGAGGATGTGAGTCTTCAAGGAATTGGCGATGTAGCACTTCTCATGCGCCTCGTGATGGAGCGCCGCCAGTTCCTGGGCGTTCGGTTGCCGCGCATCGGCAAACGCGATCGCCGGACGCAGGCGGATTTCCGTCATCGCCATGCGGCCGCCGGCATCGCGTTCCAGCTTGCCGACGGCGTGATCGCGATATGCGTCCACGACAAAGCCCTGCTTTGCAGCGAGCGACAGGAAGAACAGCATGTGGCAGCTCGACGCCGCCGCCACCAGCGCTTCTTCCGGATCGATATTGGCCGGTTCGGACATCGGCACCGGCACTGACAACGGCGACGACGACGCGGGCACGTTCATGCCGCCATCAAAGCTCCATGTGTGCGCACGGCTGTAACGCTGGTCGGTGAAGGGCTGCGTGCCGCGTCGCCAGGCAACGGTCGCCTCAAACTGTTGCATCTCTGCTCCTGTTTCTTGATTGGGAGCTCATCTTAGGCAGCAAAGTGGCTTGCTCAAATATCCAATAAGTACGAATATGGCCGTACCAATTTTCCCAGCCAATGCCAGCCTACGACCAGTTCGCCGCCGCGCCCCTCGATCGTGCCGCCGCCACCCCGCTGTTCCGGCAGCTCTACGTCCACCTGAAGGAATCCATCCTCAATGGCGCGCTGCCGGCGGGCGCCCGTTTGCCGCCCACGCGCACGCTGTGCCGCATGCTGGGCGTATCACGCCAGACGGTGCTCGCCGCCTATGACCAGCTGATGGCCGAGGGTTACCTGAGCGGCACGGTTGGACGTGGCACCTTCGTCAGCGGTTCGATCCCAAGCGTGGCACGCGCCGCGCCAAACGCCGAGCGCGAGCTGTTGCGGCCCTTGTCCGCGCGGGGCACGGCAATGGCGCAGGCCATGTCCGCGGTGCGCTTCCACTCTGGCCGCCTGCGCGCTTTCCGCGCCAGCATGCCGGGGCTGGACCTGTTCCCGTTCGACGTCTGGCGCCGGATCGAGGCGCGCTACCTGCGTCGCGCCGGCCCGGACCTGGGCTACGGCGATCCTGCGGGCCTGCTGCCGCTGCGCGAGCTGCTGTGCGCCTACCTGCGCACATCGCGCGGCGTCGACTGCACGCCCGAGCAGGTCGTCGTCACCTCCGGCTCGCAGCAGGCGCTGTACCTGCTGGCGCAGCTGCTGCTTGCTCCCGGCGATGGCGTCTGGATCGAGTCACCCGGTTACCAGGGCGCCTGCGCACCGTTTGTCGCGGCGGGAGCGCGCATATGCACGGTGCCGGTCGACCAGGAAGGGATGAATATCGCGTACGCCGCGGCAGTTTGCCCGGACGCGAAGCTGGTGTTTGCCACGCCATCGCACCAGCTGCCGCTGGGCGTGACCATGAGCCTGCCGCGCCGGCTCGAATTGCTGCGCTGGGCCGCGGCGCACAAGGCCTGGGTGATCGAGGACGATTACGACAGCGAGTACCGCTACACCGGACCGCCGCTCGCCTCGCTGCAAAGCCTGGACCGTTCCGGTTGCGTGATCTACGTCGGCACGCTGTCCAAGGTGCTGTTCCCTGGGCTGCGGCTCGGTTATGTGGTGGCGCCACCGGCGCTGGCGGCGGCGCTGGCGCAGGCCCGGGGCCTGGTCGACCGCCACAGTGCGATCGTGCCGCAGGCGGCGCTGGCCGACTTCATGGCCGCTGGCCACTTCACGCGCCACATCCGGCGCACCCGCGAGGCCTACGCGCAGCGGCGCGCGGCACTGCTCGGCGCGATCGATGCGCACCTGAGTGACGAGCTGGCATGCGGTCCGTCCGACGCCGGGCTGGACCTGTGCGTGCACTTCAGGCGCAGCCACGACCAGGCGCGTGTGGTGCAGGACGCCGCGGAAGAAGGGATAGATGTGCGGCCGCTGTCGTACTACGCCAATCCTGCGGCGGGTCCGGAATGCACGGTGGCGCCCGGCCTGCTGCTCGGCTTTTCCGCACTGACGCCCGCCCAGATCGAGGAGGGCGCGCTGGCGCTTGCTCGGGTGTTGGCGCGCCAGCCGCGAGCCAGGATGCGGTGAGCGCGTGCGCACAGGTGCGCACCCTACTAGGGCTACGGCTTCCGGCTTCAGCAGATCGTAGGGTGCGCACCAGTGCGCACGCGGTACGGCTGATCTGACGTTGGCGCCTCATGCGCTCAACGAGCGCCCACTACGATCGCTGAATGAGCGACTCGATCAGGGCCAGCGACGGCGGACTCGCACCGGCTCCCAGACACGCCGCCGCCCCGGCGCAAACCGCAAACCGCAGATGCGCAAGCGGCGTGCGCGCCGGCTCGCGCAACAGGCTCCACGCCAGCGCCGCGATGCTGGCGTCGCCCGCACCCACCGTATCCACGACATCGACCTTCGGCGCAGCCACCTGCCAGGCTTGACCGTCCACATGCAGCGCAGCCCCTTGCGCCCCCTTCGTGTACAGGTAACTCGCCCGCGGATTAAACGCTCGCAATGCCGCAAACGCCCCCTCCACATCGCTTGTCCGGAACAGCCCCGCCAGATCCTCTTCCGACACCTTGACCACATCGGCAAGCTGCGTCATGCGGCGCAGTGTCGGGTCGTAGCGCTCGTCCATCAGCGACCGGAAGTTCGGGTCATAACTGATCCGCACACCGCCCCGTTTGAGTTCTTCGGCCAGCGCCACCAGCCTGCGCGCCAGCGGTTCGCGCGCCAGGCTGATGCCGCCGAAATGCACCCAGCGGCAGTGCGCGCGCCAGCCATCGGGCAGCAGGGCGGCGTCGAAATGCAGGTCCGCGCTGTCGTCGCCAACGAAGAAGTAGCTGGGCGGGTCGAGCCGATGGACGATCGCCAGCAGCGGCGACTTTGCAAGGCGCTGCAAAAAGCGCAGGTCCAGCCGCGCCGCCTCGCTGGCGCTCCATAGCTGGTCGCCGAACACGTCCCGGCTGATGGCGCCTGCAAATGCGCTCGGCACATCGAGCGCCGCCATCGCCCGCGCCACGTTCCAGGTCGAGCCGCCAGCCTGACTGGTCCAGCGCTGCTGGCCCGGATCGGCGATCATGTCGGTCAGCGCCTCGCCTGCCGCGACGAATTCGGGGAATGCATTCATGCCTGGTCCTTTAGCACCTTGGGTCAAAGCCAATGGTACACGCTGGTGCGGGAGATCGGCCGGCGCATGCTTTATACTGTGGCGATGACTTTGATCCGCTGCGCCTGGGCCAATCCGGCCAATCCACGCTACCTCAACTATCATGACGATGAGTGGGGCATCCCCTGCCATGACGAGAACCGCCTGTTCGAGATGCTCAATCTCGAAGGCGCGCAGGCTGGCCTGTCGTGGGAAACGATCCTGAACAAGCGCGAGAACTATCGCGCCGCGTTCGACGGCTGGGACCCGGAAAAAATCGCGCGCTACGACGAAGCCAAGGTTGCCGAACTGCTGGCCAATCCCGGCATTGTGCGCAACCGGCTCAAGGTCGCCGCCGCGATCTCCAATGCCAAGGCATATCTCGCTTTGCGCGAACAGGGGCTGACGCTGGACCAGTACCTGTGGGCTTTCGTCGACGGCAAGCCGATCGTCAACCGCTGGGCCAAGGGCGAGCGGCCGGCCAGGACCGAACTGTCGGACCGTATTTCGAAGGACCTTGGCAAGCGCGGCTTCAAGTTCGTGGGCTCGACCATCGTGTATGCGTACATGCAGGGCATCGGCATGGTCGATGACCACGATGTCGCGTGCTTCCGCCACGCCAAGGGCTGATGGACTATCGCGAGCACTGGCGCGGACGCGAACGCTATACGGTGTTCGATTCGGCCTTTGGCGACGGCAGCGCGGTACGCGCGCTGATCGGCACGTGGCGGCAGGACCCCGAGCGGCCGCAGCGGCTGCACATCGTGGCGCTGGCCGACGGCCTGCTGCCGGGGTTTCACCGCATCCCGCAAGCAGACCCGAACGTGACATTGGACCTGCTCGCCAATCCGTTCGAAAGCGCGCTTGCCCAACTGCTGGCGCGGATCGACTTTATCCGTCTGCATGGCATCGCGGATGCCGGCGCCGGTTTTGCGCGTGCGCTGGCGCGGCTCGCCTCAAGCGACGCCATCCTCCATGCCGAAGGCCTTACCCTTGAGCAGATCGGCGCTCTGACAGGGCAGGGCTTCGCGTTTGAAGCCAGTCGCCAGACTGGTGCGCTGCGCGCACGCTTTGCCAGCCGCAAGCCGCGTCCGCCGCTGCCACCAAGCCCCAGCCGGCGCGCGATCGTCATCGGTGCCGGAATTGCCGGTTCGGCCGCTTGCGAGCGCCTGTGCGCGCGCGGCTGGCACGTGACGCTGGTGGAACGGCACCCGCGCCCGGCGATGGAAGCGTCGGGCAACCTGGCCGGCATCTTCATGCCGCTGCTGTCGCGCGACGACAGCATTCCCACCCGGCTCACTCGCGCGGCCTATCTGTACGCGCTCAGGTACTGGGAACAGCTGGGCGGCATCGGCGACGCGATCGAAGGCGCGGCGTGCGGTGTGCTGCAACTGGCGCGTGACGCGGAACACGCACAGGTGTCGCGCGCGATCGCACGCGAGGCGCATTTCCCGCGCGAGTTCGCCGAATGGCTGGAGCGCGACGCGGCCGAGGCGCTGCTCGGCTTGCCGGCGCCGGATGGCGCGTGGCTGTTCCGGCAGGGCGGCTGGGCGCGGCCGGGCAGCGTGTGCGAGGCGATGCTGGCCGCCTGCGGCGCACGCCTTGAGCAGCGCTTCGGGGTGGGCGACGTGCAGCTCGAGCGGGTCGGCGACGAATGGCTGGTGCGCGACGCGGCCGGCGCCGAACTGGCACGTGCGCCGAACGTGGTGCTGGCGGGGGGCGCTGGCGCGACCCGCTTCGCGCAGGCGGCGCGCCTGCCGCTCACCGCAATCCGCGGCCAGGTCACGCACCTGCCGGCCGCCATGCTGCCGCCGCTGCCGTTGGTGCTGTGCCGCGAGGCTTACCTGACGCCGGAAAGCCACGGCATCCGCAGCGCCGGCGCGACCTATGACCTGGACAGCGAGCGCGAACTGCGTGAATCCAGCCAGCTTGAAAACATCGACAAGCTGCGCGCGCTGGTTTCCGACCCGGCCACCGCCGCTGGCGCGCCGCTTGCCGGCCGTGTCGGCTTTCGCTGCGTGGCGCCGGACCGGCTGCCGCTGGTCGGACGCCTGCCCGACTTCGAGTCCGCTGGCACCACCGAACGCTTGCGCGACGTGCCGCGCCATCCTGGCCTGTACAGCCTGCTGGGCTATGCGTCGCGCGGGCTGATCTGGGCGCCGCTGGCGGCCGAACTGCTGGCAGCCCAGATCGAAGCCGAGCCGCTGCCGCTCGCCGCGAACCTGGTCGATGCGCTCGACCCGGCACGCTTCGTGTTGCGCGCGCGTCGCACCAGCCGCGGCGTGACGCACACGGATTGATCCTAATTGCATAATGGCAATTATCGGAATGTCAAATTTCGAATCGGGATATAATTTACGTTAAGGAACTTTCCCTCGAACGGAGGAGTGGACGGATGGACGAAACATCCCATTCGGCTGAGCTGTCGCTGTTTTTGGCGTCGACCGCGCACGACATGAAGAATTCGATCAGCGTGCTCTCGGGTACTCTGGAGCGGCTGCTGGACGACGCCTCACCCCAGCGCGACGCGGCCGATCGCGGCCCGGACTATCAGCAGATGGCGCAGATGCTGTACCAGACGCGGCGCCTGAACGACAGCCTGATGCAGCTGCTGGCGCTGTACAAGCAGGTCGGCACACAGCACTACCCGCTCGACATCCAGCAGCTGGAGATCGGGCACCTGGTCGAACAGGTCGTCGGGCTGCAGCGCGTGCTGCTGCACTCGCGTGGCATTGCCCTGGAACTGGACGTTGACACCGGCTTGATCTGGCACCTGGACGAAGACCTGATCATCGGTGTGCTGGCGCACGCGATCAACAACGCGACCCATTACACGCGCGACAAGGTGCGGCTGGCGATCCGCGCGGTCGACGAATACCTCGAAATCCGGGTCGAGGACAATGGCGTGGGCTTTCCACAATCGATGCTCGAAGCCGGCGCGGCGGCGGCCCGCGGCCGCGCCAGCGGCGTCAACTTCCTCACCAATAGCGCCGGCCTGGGCCTGTACTTTGCAAGCGAGGTCGCGAAGATGCATCGCCACCGTGCGCGCCATGGCGAGCTGCGGCTGGAGAACGGCGGCGCGTATGGCGGCGGCTGTTTTGTCCTGAGGTTGCCGTGAGCGTGAATCCGGCCACCGTTGTGGACCAGGTCGACTGGGCCGGCAAGAACTACCTCGTGGTCGACGACTTCGTCGGCGTGCGCCAACTGCTGCGCGAAAGCCTGCGCAGCCTTGGTGCGCGCAACATCGACCAGGCATCGAGCGGCGGCGAGGCGGTCGGCATGCTCTCGCGCATCCGCTATGACGTGGTCCTGTGCGACTACAACCTCGGCGAAGGCAAGAACGGCCAGCAGGTGCTGGAAGAAGCACGCGTCCGCAATTTCCTCACGCCGTCCTCGGTGTTCCTGATGGTCTCGGCCGAAAAGAGCGTCGAGTCGGTGATGGGCGCTGCCGAACACCAGCCGGACGCCTACCTGATCAAGCCGATCACCGAGGGCGTGCTGCTGTCGCGCCTGAACCGGGCATGGCACAAGAAGCAGGTGTTCCGCATGATCGACCAGGCCTACGTCGAAAAGGACTACCTGCGCGCGGCGCGCCTGTGCGACGAGGCGGTGGCGGCGAACCCTGCGCACGAGATCGAACTGCTGCGCATGAAGGCCAGGCTGATGGAAAAGAGCGGCGAGCCGGACAAGGCGCGCGAGGTCTACGAGCGCGTGCTGGCGCAGCGCGAATACCAGTGGGCGCGCGCGGCGCTGGCCAAGATCCGCATGGCCAACGGCGAATTCGAGCAGGCACGCCAGATGTTCCAGGCCGTGATTGCCGAGAACCGCTACTACATCGACGCCTACGACCAATTGGCCGCGACCTACCAGGCCATGGGCCAGCTGGAGGAGGCCGGTGCCATCCTCGAGCGCGCGGCCAAGCTCTCGCCCAACTCCGTGCCGCGCCAGCGCAGGCTGGGGCAGGTGTGCCTGAAGCTGGGGAATATCGCCCTGGCGGAGAAGGCCTTCCGCAAGTGCATTGCGATCGGCGAGTACTCGGTCCGCAAGACGCCGGACGCCTACCTGGGGTTGGCGCGCGTGTGCGGACTGAAGAACGACCCGAAGGAAGCGCTGCAACTGCTGCTCGCGGCGCAGCGCGATTTCGTCGCCGAGCATCCGGACATCGTCCTGCGCGCCAAGATCACCGAAGGGCTGGTCTACCACGAAAGCGGCGACTACCGCCGCGCGCGCAAAGCCGGCGACGAACTGGAGGAGCTGCTCGGTACGACCGCCGAGCGCCCCGACGTCCAGACCTGCATTGAGCTGGCGACCTTGCTGTTCGCGGTGGGCGTGAAGGATGCGCCGGCCGACCTGCTGTGCTACGTGATCCGCAATAACCACGACAATCCGCTGTTGCTGGACGAGGTGCAGCAGATTTTCGAAAAGGCGCGCATGGGCGAGGAGGGGCTGGAGCTGATCCGGGCGTCGAAGAAGGAAGCCTCGGACCTGATGAACCAGGGTGTGCTGCTGTGGAAGACCGGGAAGCTCACCGAGGCGGTCGAATGGATGCGCAACGCGCGCCGTGCGGTGCCCAACAACCAGCGTATCCTGTTCAACGCGGCGCAGATCCTGGTGTCGCACATGCAGCAGCAGGGCTACGATCCGGCGCTGGCCGCGGAGGCGGTCGAGGTGCTGCTGCATGTCGACAAACTGCTGCCGGGGCAGCAGCGCTTTGCGCAGTTGATGGAGCAGCTGGCGGCGCTCAAGCCCGGAGCGGAGCCTGCCGAGACAGAGAACGAGGTCGCGGACGACGCATAAGCCGGACCGCGTGCGCACAGGTGCGCACCCTACGATTTGCGACAGCCAACAACCGTAGGGTGCGCACCTGTGCGCACGCTGTACGGTTCCGCAGAGTTTGCGTCCGCATACACAACGTTACGTGGGAAGCGCCCCCTCGCGCACGCGACCGCCGGTGTTGCAGTTGCACTCCGCCGCAGCCTGCCCGCACGCACAGCGAACAACATCGCGCGGCGCTTCGCCCGGCAGCGCATTCTCATCCGGCTTGACCGGCCCCGAGTGCCGGCGCATCAGCTCTTTGCACAGCGCTTCGATGTCATGCGTGCCGTCGCCGCGCCGCGCCGTTTCTGCCGCTTCGCTCAAGGCGCAGCGCGCAATGTGGTACCCGAGCGCGCGGTAGCTTTCGAATTGCGCTTCGTCGAACCACTGGTCGGCCGTGCTCTGGTGCGGATATTCCGGGTGCGCCTTGCGGTAGTTGAGCACGTCCGCATTTTCGGTGCCGACGATCGCCGGCTTGACGTACAGGAGCACCCCGTCCACGCCGTCCTTGTCCACGTGGCTGTAGCAGATCTTGCCCGCGGCGCAGCTCGCGCCGCACAAGTCGCTGTCCTTGAGCAGGTCCATGCGCGAGACGCACAGCTCGATCCCCACGTGCAGGTCGGTCGCGCATTTGCGGATGGCGTTGCCCAGGTCCTCGAACGCGAGCCGCTTGTCGCTGGCCACGTCGACCGCGATGATCAGGCGGCAGCGCCGCCGCACCAGTTCGTAGATGCCGAGGTTTTCGAAGTGCCCGCCGTCCGACAGGTACACGTAGTTGGCGTCGGCGTTGGTCATGCCGAACAGCTCGGCGATCAGCGAGAACAGCCCGATCGGCGGCGAGGAGTTGGTCCACACGCTCTTGCGCGGGTTCGGACACCAGCGCCCCAGGCGCACGTTAAACATCGTCATCAGGAAGTTCAGCGGCGGCGACGAGTGCGAGCCCATGTTCGGGCTGGCCGCCGCGCCAGACAGCGAGACCGCCATCCCGAGCTTGACCTTGGCGTCGTCGTCTGCCAGGGCAGAGCGCGACGCGTACAGGCGCGTCGGCCGGTAGGTGCCGCGCTGCGCGTCGCGCAGGGCGAGGCTGGCGGCCTGGCCCGGCATCAGGGGCATCTCGAAACCGCAAAAGCGCGGGGTGAGCGCGAACGAGGCCGCCTTGCGCGTCTGCCAGGCCAGCTCCTCGCCGCTGACCAGGTTGAGCGAGGTGTTGACGATGTGGTAGGGCTTCTGGTCCTGCAGGTCGGCGAAATGCGGGTCGTCGTTGGGATCGAAGCCGGTGAAGGGATGGGGCTTGCGCCGGGCGCTGCTGGCGCCGAAGTAGGCGCGCACCACGCGGTTCCGGTACAGCATGTAGAGCGAGAACTTGTTGATGTCCACGCGCCAGCCCAGCAGCAGCGCGCACGCGAGGAAGATGACGAAGGCGACCACCAGCCGGGTGCCGTCGCTGGCCAGGGTGGCGCGGGTGTGGGCGAGGTACACGCATTCGAGCGTTGCCGGGCTGGGGCAGGTGATCGTGGGCCAGTTGACGATGCGCTGCACGAGCGCCGACAGCAGCGCGAAGATTCCGAGCGTGAACAGGTAGGGCGCCAGCCGCGCCACCACGTCGAGCCGGCTTTTGGCGGCGTCCTTGAGGCCGGTGGCGCCGCCGCTGCCGGCCTTCAGGCCCAGCCAGGTCATCAGCAGCCAGCCGATCGCGGTGCCGGCATAGGTGGCCGGCTGGTAGGTCAGCCATGCCCAGTGCAGCAGCGGAGCGAAGAAGAAGGAGACGCCGAACATCATCAGCCAGACCAGCGCGAAGATGAAGGTCCAGGCGCCCTGGCGGCTCCACCATTCGCGGCTGGCGTCGTTGTACAGGCGCCCGACCAGGCCGATCATCAAGGTCATCGTGACCGAAAACAGCGTCATCATCAGCGGCATGCCGAACGTGGTCAGTGCGATCGCGTTGTTGAGTACGGGGTGGCGCGCCGGATCGGGCATCGCCGCCAGGCCGACGATGAGCAGCACCGTGCCGATGGTCAGCGCAGCCATGGCGCAGGCGAAATGCGATATGCCTTCGATGAATTCGGCGCGCGACAGGTCCGGACTCGGATAGTGCCGGCGCAGGCGCTGCACCAGCCCTATCGCCACCGCGGCCACTACCAGCAGGCCGATCAGCGCCGGGCCGCCGAACCACGCCAGCTTGTGCGCGATCGCCGGCGTCATGATCCAGTCGACCGCATCCGGGGCGAATTCCTGGGTACCGGCCAGCATGATCGCGGCAACGGCCACCGCGCCGGCGCCGCACAGCACGTAGCCCGCGCGGCTGTAGGGGCTGGTGCGGTCGTGCGCCAGGTACCAGCCGCTGGCCCAGACGATGAAGTAGACCAGGCCAGGCATGAACAGCCAGCCAAGGCGCCACTCCAGGCGGGCCTCCAGCGCCGCCTGCCAGAATTCGGGGGCGCCGCCGCCGTGACGCCACAGGCCGATGCTGACCAGGAACCCGGACAGCAGCAGCGGCAGGTTGATGAGCCACAGGACCGCGACCTGGCTGAGCGGGAAGCGGCGCTGGCCGCGCGAGCCGACTTCCGGCTTGCTGGAGATGGACAGCGCGATGCAGAACACCGCCCACAAAAATAGCAGGGTGCCGAGCATCCACGCCGGGTCGGACCAGCTGGCCCATGGCCCGTTCGGACGGACGATGCGGTTGACGCACCAGACCGCGAAGCGCGGCAGCGTGAGCAGCGCGCACAGCCAGGCCACCAGCATGGTCAGGTTCAGGCCCGTGTTGCGCACGTAGGTGCCGATCAGGGTCCAGGTGTCGGCGCTGAACATGCCGCTCTTGGGCGAGAGGTAATTGCTGTACTGGCGCAGGAACTGGATCTCGACCGGTTCGGCCGCCACCGCGTCGCCCTTGGCGCCGGGGGTGAGCATCGCTTCGACGGCTTTCACGTCGCCGTGCTTTTCGCGGATGCACTTGGACAGCCAGCCGCCGATGAAGCCGCCGCCGGACACGGTCGACAGGTAGTCGAAGTCGCGCAGCAGCTGCTGTTCGCCCAGCGCCTGCAGCACCCCCAGGTTGAAGGTGGCGCTGCGCACGCCGCCGCCCGACAGCGCCAGGCCCGCCAGCTTGGCGTCATGCGCGCGCTGCAAGACCTGGCTGCGGCAGGCCGGCGTGAGCTGCTCCGGCCCGGCGCCGCCGCCCACGCGCGGGCGCAGCAGGTCGAGCTCGTTCTGGAACACCTCGGAAAAGGCGCTGCCGGCCTGCGCGTTCAGGCGTTGCCAGGTGTTTTCGTCGAGCGGGCCGCTGGTGTGGATGCCGGCCTGGCGCCGGAACGCGGCGATGGCGCCGGCCAGATCGTCGAGCGTGCAGGCGTCGCCCGGAACGTGGCAGCCCGCGCTCTCGAGCTTGCGCCTCAGGTCCGCGACCTGTTCCGTCGTCAGGCAGGTGTAGTCGATCTGGTACAACGCGCGCCTCCATGCAGGAAATAGTGGCGCGGCGCGGGGTGGCGGGCAGGGGACGATTCCCCGGGCCGTGCACACAGTTGAGCACGGTTGCGGGGTGTCTGATGCCCGTCAAATCAAACAACGGGCGAGTTGGCTTGAGAAATTAATGAAAAGTTAGTCTTTGTCGGACTTGGGCTTGCCCGGCCTTTGGCCCCCATCCACGCCCGGCTGTGCGCTGGCGTTGTCGGTCGGCGCCGCTGGCATGCTAGGAGGACGGGCTGCGGCAGCCATGCGTGCCGCCGCCTCCTGCGCCATCGCCGAGGCGTTGGCAATCGCTTCCGGCGACATCGTGCTCGCCACGGCTTGCCGGAACTGGTCCTGCAACAGGTTCCACCACGCAACCGCGGCCGGCATCGCCGCGCCCATATCGGGCGTTGCCGCGGCAGCGCCCTGGCCCGCTTCGGGCTGTTGCGTGCCGGCGCCGGCCTGCGGCGCGTGCGCGGCGCTCGGCTGTGGCGCTTCGGCATTTGGCTGCTGGGGCGCCGCGGCCGGGGGCGTGAAGAACGCCTGGAACGGATTGGCGGGCATTCCCGCCGTGCCGTCGGCGCCGGGTTGGCCCATCGCTTGCGCCATGCTGGCGCTCATCGCCTTGAGCGTGGCGAGGGTGCCGCGCTGCACCTCGAGCGCCTGGATCGTGCCGCGCAGCATGGTGATGTTCATGTTCAGCCAGGCTTCGACGGCTTTCAGGTCCGAAATCCGCTTGTCCAGCTCATCGGTGTTGAGGGTGGGGGCGGTGAAGCCCGGCACGCTCATGCTGCCCCAAAGATTTTTGACGAAGTCCAGCGTATCCGTCATCCCGGCGATATTGGGCATGGGAGGTTTGAGCATGACACTTCTCCTTGGTTGATCGCCTAAGCGTAACAGAATACAAACATCGCTTCAAAGACTGGCGTGCACGGGCCGGACTGCGCCAGGCCGGCCGGGCAGGTACACTATGGGGATGAGTGATGTTCCGTTATCCGCCCGACCGGGCCGTGCGCTGGTGCTGGGCGCCGCCATCGTGCTGCTGCACTGGCTGGTGTTGCGCTGGCTGGGGGCGCAGGTCGAAGCGCCGCGCGAGCGGCACGTGGAGCAGGAAGCGGTGACGCTGCTGGCGCAGCTGCCCGCGCCCCAACCCAAGGTGCCGGATGTGCCGCCGCCTCGGCTGAATTTCGCGCGCGTGCCGGTGCCGCAGGTGCCGCCGCCACCGGACGTCCGCTCCGAGGCGCTTGCCGAACCTGTCGCGCCCACTGCCCAGCCGGCGGATGCCGCAACTGGCGCGGTGGATGCGCCCTCCGGCACACATGCCGACCTCCACACTGGCGCCGCTGCCGCGCCCGCTGGCGTAGAATCGGCACAGGCGGAGCCGGCACCGGAAGCGCGCGTGCCGCACAGTTACAAGACCGACATGCCGCCGCCGGCCGAGATCACGCTGGACGTGGCGCGTGTCGACGCCGACGGCACGCGCTGGAGTGGCGAGGCCCTGCTGTCCTGGAAGCGCAGCGGCGACAATTACCAGATCAACATCGAGGCCGGCATCCGGATCGTGTTCGCGCGCGTGAACCTGGTGACCTTGAGCAGCGAGGGAACGGTGACCGAGGCTGGCCTGGCGCCTCTGACAATGACGGAAAAGCGGCGCGGGCGCTCGCTGACGGCGACCCACTTCAACCGCCAGGCCGGTACGATCACGTTCTCGGCCTCGCAGAATTCCTATCCGCTGGTGGCCGGCGCGCAGGACAAGGCCTCGATCCCGATCCAGCTCGCGGCCATCGCGCGCGGCGATCCGGACCAGCTGGCGGGAGACATCGACATCCTGGTCGGCGAAGACCGGGACGCCAGCGTTTTCCGGTTCGTGGTGCTGGGCCAGGAGACGATCGACACGCGGATGGGCAAGTTGCAGACATGGCATTTATCGCGCCCGCCCAAGCCGGGCTCGTACAACTCGCGGCTCGACATCTGGCTGGCGCCGGGGCGCGGTTGGTATCCGGTCCAAATCCGCAACACGGAAGCCAGCGGCGCCGTGACCACGCAGACCGTGAACAAAATAGTAATGACCGATACAGGAAGCTGATATGCGACGCGATTTTCTGACACAGGCGGGGGCAGCGCTGCTGCTGGCGGCAACCATGGGCGGGACCGTCGCGGCAGAGGAGCACCCGGTGGTCAAGCACCCGTTCAACCTCGCCCCGTCGGCCGACCTGGTGTATGACCTGAATGCCCACCAGCGCGGCTTTGCTTTGAACGGCCAGGCGCTGATTGGATGGCGCACCAGCGACGGCAGGTACTCGGTCAGCGCCGAGTCGCGCGTTGCGTTGCTGGGCAAACTGACCGAGAACCGCAGCCAGGGAACGATCGACAGCTTTGGGCTGGCGCCCTCCGAATTCTACGAAAAACGCTTCCGCAAGGACCCGACCACGTCCACCTTCAACCGTGAAAGCAAGACCCTGACCTTCAGCGAGGGCAAGGACAGCTACCCGCTCAAGGGCGGCGAGCAGGACCGTGCGTCGGTGACCTGGCAACTGGTGGCGCTGGCACGTGCGGCCGGCGACAAGTTCAAGCCCGGCTCGACCTGGCCGTTTTTCGTGGCCGGCCGGCGCGACGCCGACCCGTGGACGTTCCGCGTGGTTCGGTACGAGAAGGTGCGCACCGGGCTGGGCGAACTGGACACGGTGCACGTGACGCGCGAACCCTCGGACGCCAACCGGGGCCAGACGCTCGACATCTGGCTCGCGCCGTCGCTGGAGTGGTATCCGGTCAAGTTGCGGTTTACGGACGAAGACAAGGATTTCGTCGAGCAGACGCTGTCGAAGTTGACCAGAAAGTAACGAACAGCTGTTTGTACCTATAGCTTCCGAATGGGCGTCGTAGGGTGCGCACCAGTGCGCACGCGGTCATAGCATGCTGACTTGCGGCTGCTGCTTCTCGATGCGGCTTTCGCGAACCGCGTGCGCACAGGTCCTCGGCGGCCCCGCGCCCCCTACGCCTCCTGCAAGCTGTACCTTATTCCAGCCCGATTTAGCGTTCAACGAACACGCAACCTGTTCGGATGTGCCGGCCATCGCTGAACGCGTGGGCAGGAGAACCTGCCCACCCTACACCTGCCGCAGCAACCGGATCTGTTGCTAACCCCGCCTTTCCATAAAGTAGCCCCGCCTGAACTGCTATACTGACGCCCCCGCGACGGCTGGGCTTGTCTTGACAGCTTGTCCACACCGCCGCGCACGCGAGAACTGGTATCCCAAGATGATCGAACCACAGGAAGGCGCGGCCCTCGCCGCCGACCCATATTCCATAGCCCAGGACGAAGCCGATCCGCTACAGGCGCATTTCCATGAAGGGATTGCGCCGGACGAGATCGAGCAGGTGTTCCACTTGAAGCGCGCCGCGCCCACGCTGCACGCATTCACTGCGCTGTTCCATGGCACCCAGGACGGCGTGCTGGTGCGACTGCTGGTGCTGCGCGAGCTCGCGGCAGATACCGCCGCATCAAGCTTTTCGCGCGCCGACATCAACCAGAAGTTCGCCTACCTGATTCCGGAAAGCCTGGAGACGGTGCTGAACCGCCTGCGCACGCACGGCCTGCTGGCATGGGATGCGCCGGCCGCGGTCTACCGCATCACGCCGATGGCGCGCAACGTGCTGGCTGCGCTTGACACGCTGCTGTCCGTCGGCCAGATCGAGGCCGACGAGGCCGAGATGGGCTTCTTGCTGTCGCAGGTGGCTGGCGCCCAGGCTGTCGGCGGCGTCACCGTCCAGCAGCTCAAGCATCTGCTGGGCCGCCTGGTCGAACTGACCGAGGAGTTCCGCGACGCGATCGCCTCCGGTTCCGAATTCCGCCTGCGTACCTCCCAGGCCAAGTGGCACATGGCGTGCGACTGGGTCGAGAAGGGCTCCGAGATCCTGCGCAAGATCACCTCGGACGAGCGCGCCGATGCCGCCACCCACAAGGCGGCGCAGGCGATCGGCCGCGCCCAGAGCGCGCTGCTCAACATGCAGGGCATGTTCTCGCGCGCGCTCAACCAGATCGAGCGCCAGCGCGTGCACCTTGGCCAGTCGGGCCTGTCGACCACGGACGTCAAGCGCTGGCTGCTGGCGCACGAAGACCTGGCCAGCCTGGCCGAAGGCGCGATGGACCGCCCGGTGATGCCGCTGTTCGGCACCCCGGCCGAGATGATCGACGTGGCTGAAGCCGAACTGCTGGCCCAGCGCCCGGTCGCGGCCGGCCCGACCGGGCTGCCGAGCGGCGAGGACGCGCCGCTCACCATCAACGACAACCCGGCCATGGCGGCCGAGCTGGATGACTGGATCAAGCGCCTGGCCGACTTCGCCAACCTCGGCAACTTCCCCGAATTTTCCGAGAGCGGCCCGAAAGCGGTCGCGATCCAGGAGTCGCTGCTGCCGGCCAGCTTCGCGGTCGCGTCTTACCGCGCGTCGCTGCTGCCGCTGCTGGGCGACCCGGCCGAGGCCAACCTGCAGGGGCCGACCGCCGAACTGGCGCGCCTGCCGGTGAAGTTCGAAGCCCGTGATGAAATGATCAAGCTCGACGATCCCGAGATCGCGGCCATCTCCATTGCAACCCTATCCCTAGACCTAGAGAGCGGCACGCCCGATGAATGACGATTCACAAATCCTGATTGCGCGCCTGCTGACGCACCAGACCCTGCGCCGCGACGACAAGATGGTCAAGCGCGCGCTGTCCGACGACCAGTTCCGCGCCGAAGTGGACAAGCGGCTGCTCGAATGCGGCCTGAAACTGCTCGACAACGTGTATGCCGACCACGTGACGCTGGCGCTGCACCGCAACGTCGAGCCCAAGATCTTCGGCGCCAAGGACATCTGGCAGAACAATAACTTCGGCCTCACGCGCGATGGCGTGGCGCTGCTGGTGGTGTTGTGGGCGCAGATCATCCTGCCCAAGCGCGAACGCCAGGAGACCCACACGGTGGCCGACGACCAGACCGACCTGTTCGACAAGGACAGCCCGATCCCGCGCGCGGAAGACGCGTCGATCGGCATCTCGTACACCGCGCTGCTGGCCGACTTCGGCGACAAGCTGGGCAAGAAGACCCGCATGGACATGAACCTGGGCCTGTTGTCCAAGCTCGGCTTCATCGAGCGCCGCGGCGACGTGATCCTCGAGGGGCCGCTCCTGGACCTGATGATGGATACCGACCTGCTCAAGGAGCGCATCATCAACGGCGCGCTGGCCGACGTGTTCAAGCGCGCGCCGCTGGCCGTGGCCACGGGGCGGCGCGAGGCCGCAAACGACGTGGACAGCGACGCGCTCGACGCCAACGACATTCCGAACCGGGATTAATCCATGTTCCATATCAAATCACTCGAACTGGTCCACTGGGATTACTGGCAGCGGATCAAGAACATTCCCCTCGACGCCAAGATCATCACGATCGCCGGCCAGAACGGCTCGGGCAAGACCACCTTGCTCGACGCGATGCGCACGCTGTTCGGCCTGGATTGTTCGATGGGCCGCACCTACAAGCACTACGCGCGCCACTCGGGCCAGCAGACCGCCTGGCTGCGCGCGGTGGTCGACAACAAGCCGGTCGGGCGCCAGCTGTCGAACCGGCCGTTCCGCCACTCCGGATTTTTCAGCGACGACGAAGTGACCCTGTTCTGCCAGGTGCAGAAGAACGGCGGCGACTGGAAGCGCCAGTACCTTATGCGACCGGGGAATATCCAGGTCGAAGAAGTCACCGAGGCCAACGACTGGCTCGGGGTCGAGAACTACCGCAAGCGCCTGGCGCAGGCCGGCCTGTCGCCGGCGATGGCCAAGGTGCTGGCGCTGGAGCAGGGCGAAACCGACAAGCTGTGCGAATACGCCCCGCGCCAGCTGCTCGACCTGGTGTTCCAGGTGTTCGGCGACAAGGAGGTGCTGGACGCCTACGACGAAGCCAAGCGCCACCAGCGCGACACCGAAACGGAACTGAAGCGCTTCGAAGCCGAGCTGGAAGCCTCGCGCACCAACCTGGAAGGCCTGCGCCTGCGCGTGGCCAACTATCACCAGTGGGAAGACCTGCACAAGGAAAAGCGCACCCTGCTCGAAGAGGTGCTGCCGACCCTGCAGTACCACGAGGCGCGCGAAAAGGCGGCGGGCATCAGCCGCCAGCTGCGCGAAGCCAGGAAGCCCATGGCGCAGGCCGATACCCAATTGGCGGAAAAGCGCAACCAGCTGGCAAGCCAGCAGCGCGCGCTGACCGAGGCGCAGCAGCAGGAAACGCTGCTGGAGCAGGAAGGCTCGGTGCTGGCAGGCCGCCTCACGCAGGTCAACAGCAAGCTCAAGCCGCTGGAGAGCCTGCTGGAGCAGAAGGAGCGCCTGCGCAAGCTGGCGGAGGACGCCGGCGCGGACATCGCGGAAGTGGCCAAGCAGCTGGACGAGAAGGAAGCCGAACTGGCGCGCAAGAAGCAGGAGCGCGATGCGCTGGCGGCCAAAATCGCGGGTGAGATGTCCACCATCTCTGCGTTGCAGGGCAAGAGCGCGATGCCGGAACCGGAGGCGCAGCGCCTGATGCGCCGCGCGCTGCGCGACGAGGGCATCGCGCACGCCATGCTGTCCGATATCGTTGAAGTGACCGATCCCAAGTGGCAGGGTGCGGTCGAGGGCGTGCTGGGCGGTTACGCGTCGGTGGTGCTGCTGGAACGCGCCAAGGACGCGCCGGCCGCGTATCGCCTGGCGGAGAAGGAGCGCTACCGCCACTTCATCGTGCCCGACTGCGTCGAGGCGCCGGTGGTCAAGGACAGCAGCCTGCTGTCGGTGGTGCGCTTTTCGGCCAAGGCGCCGGGCTGGCTGATCGAACAGCTCGAGCGCATTGAGCGCGTGGACTCGGTCGACGACGGCTTCAAGAGCAACTCGGACGAGTGGATCACGCCGGACGCCTACCACCGCGAACGGCGCGGTGGCCGTTCGCTGTTCGTCGAGCCGTCGCGCTACCGCTTCGGCGCCGCCGGCAAGACGCAGCGCCTGGAAGCGATCCAGAAGTCGCTGCCGGCGCTGGAGGCGAAGGAAGACACGCTCACGCTCGCGATCAGCAAGCTGGCCGCCGAAGTGAGCGCGCTGAAGGTGCGCATTGCCGGTGTGGACGCGGCCAAGGAACTGGCGGCGCGCCAGGCCGAATTTGAGGAAGCCACGCGCGCGATCGAGCCGCTCAAGGCCGAACGCCTGGAAGTAGGCGCACGACTGGGCGAGCTGCAGACCCTGACCAAGAACGCGACCGTGGCGCGCACCCGCGCCGACACCGTATGGCAGAATGCGCGCATGGCGCTGGCCGAGGCGGAAGCCGGCCTGCGCCTGAACCACCGCCGCCAGATCGAGCAGCGTACCGAGCACGCCAAGGCGCTGCTCGAGATGCGCCGCAGCTGGCGCCACCTGCCGCTGGAGTGGCGTCGCCCCGCGCGCCGAGCGGCCTTGGTGACGCAGCACGTGAACGCGCACCAGGTCGACCTGCGCGTCAATTCGCTGCAGCACGCGCTGGCGCGCGACGACTGGGAACTGGACGCGACCGTGATCGACCAGTACGCGCGCCTGAACGACCAGCTCTCGAACCGCCAGAGCGAAACCGAAGAGCGCCGCTACCAGAACAACCGAGCGATAGAGGCCACCGCCAACGCGCGCGGCGCGTACATCGAGCGCCTGCGCTACACGATCAAGACCTACTCCAAGAACATCAAGGAGCTGGGCGAGCTGGCCAACATCGAAGTCACGGCCGACCCGGTGCGGCTGGAGAACGACGACGTGCAGCTGGCGCAGGCCGGCCTGCACGTGCGCTTCAAGTTCGACGGCAAGGACCAGATCGGCATGAACGACGGCGAGGCTTCGGGCGGCCAGCAGGTGATGAAGTCGCTGGTGCTGCTGATCGGCCTGCTCAAGTCAGAAGAAGGCTCGGGCGGCTTCGTGTTCATCGACGAACCGTTCGCGCACCTGGACATCCGCAACATCCAGCTGGTGGGCGAATTCCTGAAGAACACCGACGCGCAGTACCTGATGACCACGCCGCTGACGCACAATACGGACGTCTACGATCCTTCGGAACTGACGCTCATCACGAGCAAGAAGAAGAAGGACCAGCAGTGGGCGCAGCCGATCTTCGTGCTGCAGCGCAGGCAGGAAGCGAGCGCTGCATAAAAAAAAGGGGCCGACAATGATCGGCCCCTTTTATTTTGTGGTCGTGGTTAATATCGATGCGCAAACGGTATGCATGGGTACCGCGTGCGC
>NZ_SPUM01000140.1 GCF_004614195.1 Massilia horti
GGCACGCTCTGCAATGACCGTTAGGGTGCGCACCTGTGCGCACGCGGTTCGCGAAGGCAGCGCAGTGAAGCGGCAGCCGCAAGTCAGCACACGGTGAACGCGTGCGCACAGGTGCGCACCCTACGCCTCAGGCAAGCCGACCGGCTTGCGTTTTTTGTGCTTGCCGCTCAGCGCAATTCCGGCTCGCCAGTCAGGTTGATACGCCGCATCGGCATCGCATGCGTGCGCGTCCACAGCCCGGCCCAGCCCGGCGGCCAGCCGATCGCCGGCCCGGCATAGGACGGCATTCCGGCGCGTACCGCCACCACTGGCACCGGTGGCGCCGCCTGCAAACCACTGCCATTCGCACGCGCCATGTCCAGGCTGTACATGTAGCCAGGCAGCAGCACGTCGCACACACCCCGGAACCACGCAGTGTGGTCTTCGTCGCGCCCCAGCGCCGCCGCCAGGCCCTGCGGGTCGAACTTGGCCAGCGCGTGGATCAGTTCATCGGTGCTGGCGCCGGGCGAATCGCCCCAGCCCATGACGGGATTGTTGTTGTAGTCCGCGCCCGAGCCGTACCAGCCTTCCCGCCACGGCCGCTGCATCCAGTTGCGCTGTCCGGTAAACAGGTGCCAGCGCCAGTGCAGCCCCGACGGCTTGGGCCACGAATACAGGTACAGCTTTTCGTAACCGGCCTTGTGCAGTTCGCGCACCATCGCCATCAGCCGCGCGTGCGGCATGCGGTCCGGCGGCGTGCGGCGGAACAGGATCGGTTCGCCGTCCGCATATTGCACTTCGTCCTGCTTGAGATTGAGGTCGAGCGTGCGCGTTTCGCTGCCGAAACGCGCGGAAATCCATCCGGTCAGCAGGTTGACGTGCGTGATGACGCCATAGCCGCGGTGGCGGTGGAAAATGACTGTTCCTGGAGCTAAGGCTTTCATTGCTGAGGCGGCAACTACCGAAAAATGATCATGGGACTCAACCGATCCGGCCGATTCTAGCGCAGTCACATGCGAATACACTACGGTTTGCAGCTATCATTGACCACCTTTTTTCACCGTCTTTCCAAAACGATCATGACATTGCGAATCATCGCCACCGGCGGCACTTTCGACAAACACTACAACGAACTGAACGGCGTGCTCGGCTTTTCTGAAAGCCACTTGCCTGAAGTAATCAAACGCACCCGGATGACGATCCCGGCGCAGCTCGAGGTGCTGCCGCTGCTCGATTCGCTCGACATGCAGGACGCCGACCGTGCGCGCGTGCTGGCCGCGTGCGAAGCCGCGCCGGAGAAGTCGGTGGTGATCATCCACGGCACCGACACCATGCCCCAGACCGCAGCCGTGCTCGGCAATGCGAGCCTGACGCAGACCATCGTGCTGACCGGCGCCATGATCCCCTACGAAATCGCCAACTCCGACGCGCTGTTCAATTTCGGCTTTGCCTGCGGCGTCGCGCAGACCCTGCCGCCCGGCGTGTACGTGGCGATGAACGGCCAGGTGTTCCCTTGGGATAACGTGACGAAAAACCGCTCGGCGGGCGTGTTCCAGCAGTTGTAACAGCTGCGGCATTTCGCACTTTCAGCGTGGCGCTGCCCGCAAATCGATCTTTCTATACTCCTCCCTCACTGACGGTGAAGGAGACTGCACATGAAAGACGAGCAGCGCCCGACGCTAACCACGCGCCAGGGTCACCCGATTCGCGACAACCAATCGATGCGCACGGTAGGCGAGCGCGGCCCGGCCACACTCGAGAACTACCAGTTCATCGAAAAGATCACCCATTTCGACCGCGAACGCATTCCGGAGCGCGTGGTACATGCGCGCGGCACCGGTGCGCACGGCTTCTTTGAAGCTTATGGCAAGATCGGCAACGACCCCGCCACCAGGTACACCAAAGCCAGGGTGCTGACCGAGACCGGCGTGCAAACGCCCGTGTTCGTGCGCTTTTCCACAGTGATCGGCAGCAAGGACTCGCCGGAGACGGCGCGCGACCCGCGCGGCTTTGCGGTCAAGTTCAAGACCGCGGACGGCAACTGGGACCTCGTCGGCAACAACCTGAAGATCTTCTTCATCCGCGACGCGATCAAGTTCCCGGACATGATCCACGCCTTCAAGCCCGATCCCGTCACCAACCAGCAGGAAGCTTGGCGCTTCTACGACTTCGTGGCCAACACGCCGGAAGCGTTGCACATGGTCACCTGGGTCAAGAGCCCATGGGGCATCCCTGCCAACTACCGCGAAATGGAAGGCTCGGGCGTGAACACCTACAAGCTGGTCAACGACCAGGGCGTGGCCCACCTCGTCAAGTTCCACTGGGAACCCAAGCAAGGCGTGCGCAACCTGACCAGCCAGCAGGCCGCCGAGATCCAGGCGCATGACACCGGCCACGCCACGCGCGACCTGTACGACGCGATCAAGCGCGGCGACTGTCCCGAATGGGAACTGCGGGTGCAGATCATGGCCGACGGCGACCATCCCGAACTCGACTTCGACCCGCTGGACGACACCAAGCGCTGGCCGGAGGACAAGTTCCCGCTGCTGCCCGTGGGCCGCATGGTGCTCAACAAAAATCCGGACAACGTGTTCGCCGAAACCGAGCAGTCCGCGTTCGGCACTGGCGTGCTGGTCGAGGGCATCGACTTTTCCGATGACAAGATGCTGCAGGGACGCACGCTCTCGTACTCGGACACCCAGCGCTACCGGCTGGGGGCGAACTACCTGCAGCTACCGGTCAACGCCCCACACCAGGACCTGATGGCGCGCACCAACCAGCGCGACGGCCAGATGGCGTTCTACGTTGATGGCGACGGCGAGAACACGCACATCAACTACGAGCCGAGCCTGGTCGGCGGCTACCAGGAAGCGCCCAAGCCGGAGCACGAATACCACCAGCATGTGGAAGGCCATTTGGGCCGTTACGCCACCTCGCGCACGGCAGACGACTACAAGCAGGCGGGCGACCGCTACCGCACGTTCGCGGACTGGGAACGCGAGGACCTGATCAACAACATTGGAAACGACCTGAAGCAGTGCCCGGAACCGATCCAATTGCGGATGGTGTGGCACTTCTGGCATTGCGACGAGGACTACGGCCGCCGGCTGGCGCAGTTTGCCGGCATCGACCTGGACAAGGCCAAGGCGCTGCCGCCGCTGCCGGGCCAGCCGGCGCCGCACCAGGCGCGGTCGGCCTCGACCTACAGCGATGGCAGGCTGGAGGAAGGCGAGCCGGCGACGTCGGAGGAAGTGGCGTCGAACAAATAGAACGAAGAGCGCGGCGGGCGAGGATCGTAGGGTGCGCACCAGTGCGCACGAATGCCGTTGACTCCGGTACGCACACGTACCGCGTGCGCACAGGTGCGCACCCTACGTAACTGCCGCTGTTATCGGTAGATCAGGCCTTCGCTTCCCCGCCCAGCGCGTCGACCACATCGGCCAGCAGCTTGGCCAGCTCGCCCGTCATCAGCATGATGTCGTTATCGAAACGCTCGTCATCGCTGTAGGTGATCGTTTCGTTTTCCTTGATCACGTCCAGTGGCTTGACGCCCTTGATCGCCAGCGTCTCGGTCAGCACGAACGAAACGCGGCTGTTCCAGGTCATCGCCAGGCGCGTGCACTGCTTGCCGGCTGCGATGTGACGGCGGATGTCGTCCGGTTCCAGCGTGTGCTTCACATATCGCACTGCGGCGCGGCTCTCGCCGGTGGCGCGCAGTTCGGTGTCCTGGTCGATCGTGAAGCCGTACGGCGCCTCGTCCGATTCCAGCCAGCCGGTCATCACCGCCACCGGCGAGCGCTGCACGCGCAGGCTCTCGATCGGCATGCGGTCGACCGCCTTGAGCAGCAGCTTGATCACGTCGTCGGCCTTGGCCGGGCTCGCGGCATCAACCACCAGCCAGCCGTTGACCGGGTCGATCCAGACCCAGACATTGCTGCGGATCGAAAACGCGCGCGGCAGCAGTTCGTCGGCCACGCGTTCCTTCAGTTCCTTCATCGCCTTCTTACCCGGCGGGAAACCCTGCTGCTCTTCCAGCTCGGCCGCCTTGGCCTTTGCGACCTGGTTGATCACGGTGCTGGGCAGCAGCTTCTTTTCGGTGCCGAGCAACAGCAGCATCTGCTTGTTGACCACATGGACCAGCTTTTCATTGCCGCGCGGCGAATCCCAACCCTGACGCAGCAGCTCGTTGCTGCTGGCCGGAGTAAAACTTTGTGACTTAAGGGCCTCTTCGAGTTGTTCGGGCGAGAAGGCCCACGGCGCGGGCAGGCGATAAATCTGAAGATTCTTGAACCACATAAGTTGTATCCGATAGTCTCAATATTTCAGCGGAACGCCATTCTACACGTGACGGCGCGCAATTTTCAGTCCATCGACCGAGAATGAAATTTTCCGGGCGTGCAACACCCTGACCGACTCCCGGCCGTGGTAGCCAGGATGAGCGAACGGGCGCAAGTTTCGCCGGCAACGGCTCAAGCAGCAGCTGCTGCTGGAATAGCGGGTCTACAGGGCGATTTCGACGGGGCGGAGGCATGTTGCCCCGACCAAGAATGGCAAATCGACACGAGCAGTATTGATGGGTTCGCCCTGCCCGCGAGTGATGCCGGCGCGCCGGCTATTTGCAGACGAAGACGATTTCTTCTAACCGCGTGCGATCGACCTTGCTGGACGCGGTGCACTCCACCGCACCACGCGGGATCCGCCTCGACAGCTGCAAGGGGCCATACTGGCAGTACACCCACGTTTCAAACGAGTGAGGCACGTCCAGACGCCAACGGGTGGTATTCACCTTCTGCCCTGATGAGCCTGCGGTGTTCGCCTCGTCGGGCTTGAGATAGCCCGATTCGTCGGGCGGCCCCCACAAAAGACCTGCGCCGGAAATGCGCGTGTCTTGTGGCATCACGCCAACCCATCCATCCGGCACACGATCTGGCTTGAAGGCCGCGGCGGCAAGGGTTGCTGGGCATGTGGCATGGAAGGGCGCAGCAGCTGGTGGCGCACCGCGCGCGTGGAGCGGCACGCACGCCAGCCAAACCGCACCGGCGGCCAATACCATAGCGATCATCGTGGGGAAGGGGCGCCAGTTCATTTTTCGATCACGTAAAAAGCGAGCGCATTATCGCTCGGGCGCTTGAAGGAGCCGTCCGCATTGCGTTGATTATGCGGTGCTGGGACGCGGATAAGTCGGAGCCCAATGTACTGACGCTTCGCGTCGCCAGCCCATTGGTCAGCGACCCAGATACCGGAACCCATCACCCGGACTACAATCGCCGCATGGTTATCGTGGTCCCGCCGTGGATAACGGCCGTGCTCAAATGTAGCGATCGCGGTGCCCTTCCGGATCCGGCTGCCGGCTTCCATCACATTCTCACCGGCGCGCCACACGGTAGTTGGCTTTCCCTGCAGCCCAGGAACGTAGGTTTTGATGATGTCGACGCAGGTTCCGCTACCGGCCAGCGGCTGGTTAATCAGCTTATCGACATCTTTGTACACAAACGGCATGGCGCTCTCCCGGCCGCGACCAATGCGGCACATCCGCATCGTCGCTGCCGGGAGGAAATTGCGCCTTGAGTAACAACAAAAGCCCTTGCGATGTCCTGGTTTCGGACAAGGGCGTCACTTGTCGTTTTTTACGGCTTGCCGGTCGAGCACCAGGCACTCGCAATGTTGCGCGGCCGGCAAACCGGCATCGCTACAATGGGATACCGCCATTTCGCAGCGCATCATCGATGGACAGCGAGACCGAGCGTTACCAGAACAACTTGCGTGACGAGCTCGACGGATCGGCGCTCTATGCCGGGCTGGCGCGCGCCGAAACCGATCCGGTACGCAAGGATCTGTTCCTGCAACTGTCGCAAGCCGAGGCCGAACACGCCGCACTGTGGCGCGCCAAGCTGGAAGCGGCCGGCGTTGCCCCCGCGCGCTTCACACCCAGCCTGCGCACCCGCGTGCTGATCAAGCTGGCCAGGCATTTTGGCCCGCGCTTCGTGTTGCCGGCCCAGGCCGCAACCGAGTTTTCGGACTTGAGCAAGTACGCCGGCCAGCCGGATGCCGCGACCCTGTCCGGCGACGAACGGTCGCATGCTGCCGTGTTAAAAGCGGTCGCGGGCCGGTCCGGCGGCATGACGGGCGCACAGATCGCCAAGGCCGAGCGCTGGCACCGGCGCGGCTCGGGCAATGAGTTGCGCGCGGCAGTGCTGGGCGCCAATGACGGGCTGGTATCCAACCTGTGCCTGGTGACCGGTATTGCCGGAGCGGGATCGCCAGGGCGCACTATTTTGCTGACCGGACTGGCCGGGCTGATCGCCGGTGCCCTGTCGATGGCGTTGGGGGAATGGCTGTCGGTGACCAATGCGCGCGAATTCGCGCGCACCCAGATCGCGCAAGAACTGGATGAAATCGAAACAACACCGGCGGCCGAATGCAAGGAACTCGCGCTGATCTTCCAGGCCAAGGGCCTGTCGCGCGATGAGGCGCAGCGCGTGGCACGCGAGCTGATGCGAGACAAGACAGCGGCGCTGGATACGCTGGCGCGCGAAGAACTGGGCATCGATCCCGGCGAGCTGGGCGGCAATCCGTGGAGCGCGGCCGGTTTTTCCTTTCTGCTGTTTGCCGTGGGTGCCCTGGTGCCGGTCCTGCCCTTCTTTTTTGCCAGCGGCGCGGCGGGCATTGCGTGGAGCGCGGGCTTAAGCGCGCTTGCGCTGGGGGCCATCGGTCTTGCAACCTCGCTCTTCAGCGGACGCGGGCCGCTCTACTCGGTGTTGCGGCAGATTCTGATCGGCGCCGCCGCGGCCGGCGTGACTTATGGCACTGGCGCCGCGATCGGGGTTTCACTGTCCTGAGCGAACAGGCTGAGCTGCTCGACCGTCTCTGTGTCGCCCAAACGTACGCCCACGCCCAGCAGGCGCACCGGACGGCTGGCGCGCAGCCAACCGGTTTCCATCAGCCGCGCATAGGACGCCAGGTTGGGCGCATAGCCCACGCACTCGACCGTCGTCTGCTGAAAATCCGAAAACTTGATCTTCACGAACAGCTTGTTGACCAGCCTTTCCGCGCCGGCACGCTTGATGCGGCCAAGCAGTTGCCCGTACAGGTCCGGCAGCAGCGCCAGGCAGGCCGGCAAATCCGGCACGTCGGGCGTGTACGTTTCCTCAGTGCTGACCGACTTGCGCTCGCGCGACGGGCTCACCTCGCGCTGGTCGATGCCACGGCACAAGTCATGCAGGCGCGCGCCGAAGCTGCCGAAGTGATGCTGCAGTTCCTGCATCGTCCAGCCGCGCAGGTCGGCGCAGGTCTGCGCGCCTAATTTGTTGAGCTTGGCGGCGGTGACCTTGCCCACGCCAAACAGCTTCTTGACGGGCAGCGCGGCGACGAAGGCGTCGACCTCTTCCGGGCGCACCAGGAACAATCCGTCCGGCTTGTTCCAGTCGCTGGCGATCTTGGCCACGAACTTGTTCGGCGCCACGCCAGCGGAAGCGGTGATGCCGACAGTCTCAAAAATGCGGCGGCGGATTTCCTGCGCGATCAGCGTCGCGCTGCCCTTGCAGCGGGTCGACGCGGACACGTCCAGATAGGCCTCGTCGAGCGACAACGGCTCGACCAGCTCGGTGTAGTCGCGGTAGATCTCCATGATCTGGCGCGACGCCACGCGATACTTTTCCATGGCGGGCGGGATCAAGAGCAGGTCGGGGCAGAGCTTGACCGCCTGCGAGCTCGGCATGGCCGAATGGATGCCATAGGCGCGCGCCTCGTAGTTGCAGGTGGCGATCACGCCGCGCTGGTCGGGCCTGCCACCGACGGCCAGCGGCCGGCCGCGCAGGGACGGGTTGTCCCGCATCTCGACCGACGCGTAGAAACAATCGCAATCGCAGTGAATGATCTTGCGGACGGGAGTGTTCACCTGGCCTGGCAACTACTGTAATTGCATACAGTATTGCCGATTATTTAAACAGATGCAACCCCACGCAGGTTCAGCCCGCCCTGGCTCCGTTCAAAAACACATCGACCGTGCGCCGCAGCGATCCCTCGATGTCGAACCGGTCCGGGTCACTGGTCCAGCGCGCGCACGCCTTGAACCACAGGTAGGCAAACATCTCGGCCAAATCGCCGGCCGAATGGTCGGCGCGCAATTCGCCGCGCGCCTGCGCCAGCGCGAACGCCTGTGCCAACGCCTCGCGGATCGACGGCCGCTCGGCCGGCACGCCCGACAAGTCGTTCTGCTGCGCAATATAAGCAAAAAACCTTCCCGCCAGCGCACGGTTGGCGCGCAGCCACGCCGCGCTCTGTTCGCCGACCAGCGCCAGCGCCTGACCGATACCGGTTTCGGCGGCCAGCGACGCCGATGCGTGCTCGAACAACCCGGCCAGGAGTCGCCGCGCCGCGGCCGCGGCCAGTTCGTCCTTGCCCGCAAAGTTCGCATACACGGTCGCACGGGCCACCCCGGACGCCGCCACCACGTCATCAATGGTCGTGCTCGCGTAGTCCCTGTCGCCAAAGCACTGGATCGCCGCCGTCAGGATGCGTTCGCGCACCGCCTGCTTGTTGTCTTCTCGCTTGCTCATGCCGTTATTGTAGGCCATTGCACAAAACTAGACTACAGTCTAGAATTTAGTTCATTAATTCTTGCGAGGATTTTATGTTGAGCTGGCACACATTTGGATTTTTCTTGATGACAAACTTCATCCTGAGCCTGACGCCCGGTCCCGCGGTCATGCTGGTAACGGGGCATTCGCTTGCCAACGGCTGGCGCCGCAGCCAGTTCAGCGTGCTGGGCATCATGTCGGGCAACGCCACATACTGCCTGCTCTCGGCGCTCGGGCTGGGCACGCTGTTCGTGCGTTTGCCGATACTGGTCACAGTCGTCAAGGGCGTGGGTGCGCTGTACCTGATCTGGATCGGCTTGCGCTCACTGATGCATTCAAACGCCGCGCTGGTTCCCGCCAGCGAGCAGCCGCGCGCAACGCCGTTCGCGCTCTACCGCCAGGCTCTGGTCCTGCAACTGTCCAATCCCAAATCGGTCTTGTTCTTCTGCGCCCTGCTGCCGCAGTTCGTACCGCCGGGCGTGCCGGCGATACTGCCGATGCTGGCGCTGGGCTTGTGCGCCATCGTGCTCGAATATCCGGTGCTGACCAGCTACAGCCTGCTTGGCGACCGCACCCGGCGCTTCATGTCGTCGCCGCTGGCAACGCACAGCCTGAACGTGCTGGCGGGCGGCCTGCTGATCGCCGCCGCCGGGCGCGTGGCGTCACTGTGATGACGCAGCCGCAGTTACTTTAGTGGAGCTCATCGCCGCATCCACCGCCGCATTGGCGTCGACGATGCCGGCGCCGCAACCAGCGCACGGAGACGGGAAGCGGCGCGCCGTCGATTTGAGCTTGGCTTCGACTTCATCCGGCGTCAGCTTCGGATTCTTCGACAGCATCAGCGCGACCACGCCCGCCACGTGCGGGGTCGCCATCGAGGTGCCGATGTAAGACCCGTAGCTGTCGGCGCCCGGGGTGGTGGTGCCGGCGTTCAGGGTCGAGACGATGCCAGCGTCCGTGTCGCCGCCCGGTGCCGCCACGTCAACCACGCTGCCATAGTTCGAGTACGACGCCTTGCCGCCATTGCGGCCCACCGCCGCCACGGCGATCACGCCCTTGCAGTTGGCCGGGCTGTCCGTGCTCGCATCCATGTTGGAATTGCCCGCCGCAACCACCACCACCGCGCCGCGCGAACGTGCGCTGTTGATCGCGTTTTGCGTGGTGAGGTCGCAGGTGCCGGTGCTGCCCAGCGACAGGTTGAGCACGCGCGCCTTGTTGGCGTTGGCCGGCACGCCGCTGACGGCGCCGCCGGACGCCCAGACGATCGCGTCGGCGATGTCCGAGGTGTAGCCCCCGCACTTGCCGAGCACGCGGGCCGGGACGATCTTGGCGCCGAACGCCACGCCTGCCACACCCACGCCATTGTTGGTCTTGGCGGCGATGGTGCCGGCCACGTGGGTGCCGTGCCAGCTCGACGGCTCGTCCTGTGCGGGTATGCCCACGCCGCACTGGCCCGCGATGACCGAATCGCCCGGGTCCTTGGCGTCGCTGTCGCGGCCATCGCCATCAGCCGCGAACGCGGTGTTGGCGATGAAGTCGTAGCCCGGCAAAATCTGGCCCGCCAGGTCGGCATGCGGACGGTAGCCGGTGTCGATCACCGCCACGTTGACGCCGGCGCCGGTCGACTTGTCCCAGGCCAGCGGCAGGCGCATGCCGCCGGCCGCTTCAAAGTAGTCCCACTGACTGGTGTATAGCGGGTCGTTCGGCGTCGTCAATCTGGTCATGATGCGGTCCGGCTCCGCGCACTCGACCATTGGATCGCGCGCGGCCAGTTCGGCCGCGACCTTGGCAACCTCGCCAGTATTCATCGCACGGTCGAGCTTGAGCACGTGCGCGCCGAGAGCGGTCGTGCGCACGTGCTTCAGGTTCAGGCCAAACTCCTGCCCGGCCCGGGTGATGATGGCCTGGCGGCCAGTGCTCAATCCGGTAGCAGCCAGAGCGCTCATGGACGAGGCGTTGGAATCTTTGTACTTGACGATCAGGCGATCGGTTTGCGCCGTCATGGCGGCAGAGGCGGCCAGCGAAGAGCCGGCGATGAGCGCAGCCACGGCGCACTTCAACAATGTCGGAAAGGTCGTCCGCTTCATGCTGTTCCTTATTCAAGACAGGTTGGTCGTTCGACGAAAAACGTGAGACTACCCCCGATATGCGTTGCGTGCGTCAAGTGGAAGTGTTTTCTGGCCTTTTTCGGCAGAATATTTTTCCTTCGTAAGTGCTTGATAACAAAGGGAATATCGAAAAAGAAAAAGCTGCGAAGGTTTCTTGCCTTGTTCTTAAAAAATTTGAGGAAACTTTTCCTGAAGACAGGTTTATCATCCGAACACTAATAACAATGAAAGGAGTCTTCGTGCGCCCCCAAAATCTTTCTTCGGTTCTCATCGGCCTGGCGTTGGTTGCCGGCTCGGCCCAGGCCGCCAGCGCGGCGGCGCCAGTGGCAGCCAAGACCAACTGGCAGGAAACACGCCACGGCGAAGTCGTCACCGACGACTACCGCTGGCTGCAGAAAAAAACCGATCCCCAGGTCATCGCCTACCTGGAAGCGGAAAACGCGTACACCAATGCCGAAACGGCGGACATCAAGCCGCTGAGCGACAAACTGTTCGCCGAGATCAAGGGACGCATGCAGGAAACCGACCTGTCGGTTCCGGTGCGGCGCGGACGCTACTACTATTACAACCGGTTCGAAGCCGGCAAGCAGTACCCGATCAATTGCCGACGCCTCGCGGGCAAGGACCTGGCATACGACGACAAGGCGCCGGAAGAAATCCTGCTGGACCAAAATGCGTTAGCCGCCGAGTACAAGTTCTTCTCGGTGAATGGATTGTCGGTCAGCCCGGACGACTCGCTGCTGGCCTACACGACCGACACAACGGGCTTTCGCCAGTACACGCTGCACGTCAAGGACCTCAAGACCGGCAAGCTGCTCACCGCTAGTGCGCCGCGCGTTACGTCGTTGGCATGGGCGACGGACAACAAAACCCTGTTCTTCGTTCAGGAAGACGCAACCACCAAGCGCTCGGATCGCCTGTTCCGCATGAAACTGGGCAGCGCGCCGCAGCAGGTGCTGGATGAACCGGTGGAGCAATTCTCGATGCGGGTCGGCACCACGCATGATCGCAAGTTTATCGATGTCAGCTTCCATTCGACCGATACCTCGGAAACCCGGCTGCTGGCGGCGAACCGCCCGGACGGCCAATTCCGCTCGGTGCTGGGCCGCGAAAAAGGCCACCGCTACAGTGTCGAACACCGCGACGGCCAGCTCTACATCCTCACCAACAAGGATGCGAAGAACTTCCGCGTGGTAAGCGCACCGCTGGCAACGCCCGACCCGCGCCACTGGAAGGAACTGGTCAAGCACGACAAGGACGTGCTGATTCAGCGGCTGGAAGTGTTCCGCGACTACCTCGTGCTGGAGGAAAAAGCGAGCGCACTGAACCGGGTACGCATCCACGACTTCAAGTCGCGCGGCTGGAAGACGGTGCAGTTCGACGATCCTATCTATGCTGCGCGCGGCAACGGCACGCCCGAATTCACGGCGACCCGCTATCGCCTGTCCTACCAGTCGCCGGTGACGCCACCGACCGTGCTGGACGTGGACATGGCCAGCGGCCAACGCACCGTGCTCAAACGCCAGGAAGTCGTGGGCGGTTACGACCCGAGCCTCTACGAGACGCGCCGCCTGTGGGCCACCGCGCGCGATGGCGTGCAGGTGCCGCTGTCGGCGGTGTTCAAGAAAGGCGTCAAGTTCGATGGCAGCGCTCCGCTGCTGCTGTACGCGTACGGTTCCTACGGCATCTCAACCGAGCCGACGTTCTCGCTCCAACGCCTGAGCCTGCTCGACCGGGGCGTGATCTACGTGCAGGCCCACATCCGCGGCGGCAGCGAAATGGGCGAGCACTGGCACGACGACGGCATGCTGATGAAAAAGAAAAACACCTTCACCGATTTCATCGACAGCGCCGAATTCCTCATCCGCGAAAAATGGACCAGCCCGAATCGCCTGATCATCCAGGGCGGCAGCGCCGGTGGTCTGCTGATGGGCGCGGTGACCAATATGCGTCCCGACCTGTTCCACGCGGTGCATGCCGCCGTGCCTTTTGTGGACGTGATGAACACCATGATGGACGCCAGCCTGCCGCTGACCACCGGCGAATACCTGGAATGGGGCAACCCGAACGAGAAGGCGGCCTACGACTACATGCGCAGCTACTCGCCATACGACAACATCGAGCGCAAGGCCTACCCGGCGATGCTGGTCACTACCGGCCTGAACGACAGCCAGGTGATGTACTGGGAACCGGCCAAGTACGTGGCCAAGTTGCGCACCTACAAGACCGATAACAATCCCCTGCTTCTGAAGATCAACATGGGCGCCGGCCATGGTGGCGCGTCCGGCCGCTACGATGCGCTGCGCGAGACCGCGTTCCAGTCGGCCTGGATGCTGTCGCAGTGGGGCATCACCGAGTAAGGAAATGTGGGCCGCAGGTTTTTTTCATCTTTTTCGGAAAAAACCTTGCGGACCCGCGAAACCAGCCTATATAATTCGGGCCTCTTCGGACGCGATGACAAGCGTCAGATGAAAACCCGTAAAGAGAAGTGAGCGGGCGCTTAGCTCAGTTGGTAGAGCGGATCCCTTACAAGGATTAGGTCGGGAGTTCGACCCTCTCAGCGCCCACCAAAAACGGGGTTTTCAATGATCGAAGTAACGATCAGATTAAAACGGAGCGGTAGTTCAGTTGGTTAGAATACCGGCCTGTCACGCCGGGGGTCGCGGGTTCGAGCCCCGTCCGCTCCGCCAGCTTCAAGGAAAGGGTCCGATGCGTCGGACCCTTTTTCTTTTTGCGCCGCTGCATAGTCGGACCCTTTTTCTTTTTGCGCCGCTGCATAATTACGTCGCCCCCGGGCTCGGCGCCCCCCTTGGCGGGGGCCTATACTGAGCCGGTGTAGCACGCGGCCTATGGAGGGAACAGCGCCAATGGTGCTGTTCCCGCCTCCGCGGGAACGACGCGGCCTAAATATCCCACGCGTAGCGGTGACACAGCCCTTCTTTTTGCCTGGGCGCGGCGACCTCGACCCGGTTGCGTCCGCTGCTCTTGGCCGCATACAACGCATGGTCGGCCCTGGCCAGCGCATTGGTCAACGCCTCGGCCGGGTCGATCAACACCACGCCTATGCTCACCGTCATCGTGTAGTCGCTGCCGCCGATATTCACGCTCGCCGCGTTCACCGCCATCCGCAGGCGCTCGGCGGCCTGCCGTGCGCCTTCCAGATCGGTGCCCGGCAGCGCCAGCGCGAACTCTTCCCCTCCGAGCCGGCCCATGATGTCGTGGTCGCGCAGCACGCCGCGCACCGTGTCGGCAAACACGACCAGGGCCTGGTCGCCGCTGGCATGGCCGAACCGGTCATTGATCTCTTTGAAGTGGTCGATGTCGAGCATCATCAGGGCGATCGGCTTCTTCAGCCGCACGGCGAGCATGCGCGCACTCTCGGCACGCTCGAAGAACGCGCCGCGGTTGAGTAGTCCGGTGAGGAAGTCGATGGTGGCCAGCCGCGCCATCTTCGCGTCGTCATTCTGCTTGCACATCAACAGGAAACCGAAACCGTTGACGATCATGATCATATAGCCGCTGAGAAAGGCGAGCGTCTGCAATTGACCGTTTTGCAGCATGCTTGCGGCACCATCCACGTTGCCACGCTGCGTCCACGCCCAGCAAGCCAGTACCACAGCAAAGGCCACATCGTTGCCGCCAATGATCTTCTGCAATGCAGACGTGCCGCGATTCGACGGCCTCAGCAGCAATACGCCCATTGCCGCGCCATACAGGGCAACGATGAGCAAGACCAATCCCCGCATGGTGCCGGGGTTGGCATCGCCCGCGCGGGCGGCGGCCAGCAACAGCATCAGCAGGCCGGTGACCGGCCACAGGATGCGTTTCAAGCGGCGCAGCTCAAAAACCGTGCAGTAGGCGGCCGTCTCCAGCGCCATGCCGATTATCCATCCCGTCGACTCGACTTCCGGCAGCCATTCGGCAGCGGCCCAGCACAGCAACTGGCTGGCGCCCATGACGATGCGTGCCAGCGTCCACAGGCACAGCCCGGGATGCCGATTCCGCCCACAGTTGTAGGTGCTCATCAAACCGGCAAAGCAGGCGTTGCCCAGGCCAAGCGTGAGCAGCAGGGTCTGGTGATCGATCATTGGCCGTTCCTTGGAGAGGAGACGTTGGAAAAATGGGCAGTGCCCGCGAACCCGTCGGTTGAGGGGGCCGAAGCGCCGCAGAATGACTCATGCATTTCAACCAACAAAAGTTTCTTAAATGAACCATATTACACCCTTTAGGCTTCCGTTCAATATCTTTCGAAAAAACTTTCACCACGCTTTTCCGCGCATTTTTGCTGCAGATTGGCAACACTTGAGGGATAATCAAATGACAAACCTGCCGGAGACATCGTGATTTTTGGTTTCCTTAAACCGCCGCCGCTCTCGCCGCGCCTGCACCGCCTCAAGAACACGGCGTTGTTCGGCTCGCTGACGCCGCTCGAACTGAAGATCGTCGACGGCCTGATGCACGAACGGCGCTACCTGCCCGAGGAGATCGTGTTCGACGAAGGCGAGGAAGGCCAGGCGCTGTACGTGGTCATGTCCGGGCGCGTGCGCATCAGCCACACCCACGAGCGGCGGCCGCAGGTGGTGGCGGAACTGGAACCGGGCAGTTTTTTCGGCGACCTCGCGTTACTCGACAATTCGCCGCGCAGCGCCCAGGCGCGCGCGATCGAAGCGTGCGAACTGGCGGTGTTCTTCCGCGCCGACTTCCTGGCCCTGATGGAAACCGATGCCGTCATCGGCTACAAGATCGCACTGGCGCTGGCGCGCCACATCGGCCAGCGCCTGCGCGACTGGATGAGCGGCAGCCGGCCGCAGATCGAGGCGCTGTGAACACCGACGAACGCGCCGGCCCCGTGGTCTGGGCCGGCATCATCGCCACCACTTGCCTGCTGCTGGTGCTGCTCGAGCGCGCGCTGTGGCTGGTGCTGCCCTTCATCTTCGGCATCGTCCTCTACTACCTGCTGCTCGGGCCCATGCAGCGCCTGGTGCGCGCCGGCTTTGGCCGCACCGTCTCGGCCATGTCGGTGTGTGCGCTGTTCTTCTCGCTGCTCGCGCTCGCCGTTGCCTTCTCATGGAGCACAGGCAGCGCCGACAGCCCATGGCGCAAGACCATCATGCTGTACCTGGACGGCGGCGTCGCCTTCGTGCACAACACCATGACCCTGCTCGAAGCGAAGTTCCCGATCCTGGCCGAGATGCACCTGACCTCGACCGTGAACCGCCGCTTCAAGGCGCTCACCAACAACTTCGCGCAGCAGCACCTGGGCACGATCCTGGTCACGGTGGCGGGCTGGCTGCCGTCGCTGCTGCTGGCGCCGTTCCTGGCCTTCTTCTTCCTGCGCGACGGCTGGCGCTTCAAGAAATTCGTCGCGCGCGGCGTGCCCAATTCATATTTCGAGCGTTCGCTGTTCCTGCTGCACCAGGTCGACCAGATTGCGAGCCGCTACTTCGAAGGTCTGATCAAACTGACCGTGCTCGACACCATCGTGCTTGGGCTCGGCCTGTGGTCGATCGGCGTTTCGGCCCCGCTGACGCTCGCGCTGATCTCGGCGGTGCTGGCCTGGGTGCCGTTCGTCGGCTCGGTGGTCGGCTGCACGATGGTGGTGATCGTGGCCTCGACCGACGCGCCGAACAATCCGATGATGGCTTATGGCGCGATCGGCGTGTTCGTACTGGCGCGCCTGCTCGACGACTTCGTGTTCATGCCGCTCACGCTCGGGCGGAGCCTGCGCATCCATCCGCTGGTGGCGGTGCTGATGATCTTCGTCGGCGGCGAGATCGCGGGCGTGCCGGGGCTGATGCTGGCGCTGCCGCTGCTGGGAGTGGTGATGGTGGTGGGCGAAACGCTGGGGCGGCTGGTGACCAATCCGCGGCTCAGGGCGCGGTACCGCCATGCGCGGGCGCTGCGGGCCAAGCAGGCCAGCAGGGATCTGGCGGTGTAGATAGGTCGGTGGAACATCGTAGGGTGCGCACCTGTGCGCACGCGGTCATCGCATGCTGACTTGCGGCTGCCGCACCACTACGCTACGTTCGCGAACCGCGTGCGCACAGGTGCGCACCCTACGCCTCCTGTAGGCCGTAACTATTTTCGCCCGGCGCGCGGTTTCGATTTGATTGTCGACAGAATCGACGGCTTGACCTTCGACGGCGGCGCCATGAACGGCGTGCTTGCCGGCGCGCGCTCCGTGGTGACCACCGCGCGATCGCCGCGGCCCTTCACCGGCTGCGGCACGCGCCTGCGCCCTTCCACCTTCGGCTGGGCTTCTTCAGCTCCACGCGGCGGCGGCACCAGGTGCCGCTCGCCGTTGCCGATCAGGTCCGTGCGCCCCATGCGCTTCAAGGCATCGCGCAGGATCGGCCAGTTCTCCGGATCGTAGTAGCGCAAGAACGCCTTGTGCAGCTTGCGGACCTTGCCGTTCTTCGCGGTCTCGACCACCTCCGAATCCTCCGACACCTTGTGCAGCGGGTTCTTGCGGGTGTGGTACATCGTGGTGGCCATCGCCATCGGCGTAGGCGTGAAGGTCTGCACCTGGTCGAGCTGGAAGTTGTTCTTCTTCAGCCACAGTGCGAGGTTCAGCATGTCCTCGTCCGTGCAGCCCGGGTGCGCCGCGATGAAGTACGGGATCAGGTACTGCTTCTTGCCCGCCTCCTTCGAGTACTTGTCGAACAGCTCCTTGAACGCGTCGTAGGCGCCGATCCCCGGCTTCATCATCTTCGACAGCGTGCCTTCCTCGGTGTGCTCGGGCGCGATCTTGAGCAGTCCACCCACGTGGTGCGTGACCAGCTCCTTCACGTATTCCGGCGAGCGCACCGCCAGGTCGTAGCGCAGGCCGGACGAGATCAGGATCTTCTTCACGCCGGGAATGGCGCGCGCCTTGCGGTACAGCGAAATGAGCTTGCTATGGTCGGTGCCCAGGTTGGAGCAGATGGTCGGGAACACGCACGACAGGCGACGGCAGCTCTCCTCGATCTTCTTGTCCTTGCACGCCAGCCGGTACATGTTCGCGGTCGGTCCGCCCAGGTCGGAAATCGTGCCGGTGAAACCCTTGGTCTTGTCGCGAATGTGCTCGATCTCGCGCAGGATCGATGGCTCCGAGCGGCTCTGGATGATGCGCCCTTCGTGCTCGGTGATCGAGCAGAACGTACAGCCGCCGAAGCAGCCGCGCATGATGTTGATCGAAAAGCGGATCATCTCCCACGCCGGGATGCGGGCGTTGCCGTAGCTCGGGTGCGGGGCGCGCGCGTACGGCAGGTCGTACACGTTGTCCATCTCGTCCATCGCCAGCGGCAGCGGCGGCGGGTTGATCCACACGTCGCGCTCGCCGTGCGCCTGCACCAGCGCGCGCGCGTTGCCCGGGTTCGATTCCAGGTGCAGCACGCGCGAGGCGTGCGCGTACATCACCGGATCGTCCTTGACCACGTCGTAGGCCGGCAGGCGGCACACGGTCTTGCGGCTCTTTTCCTTGGCCGCCGCCAGGCGCTCCTCGCGGCTCATGATCTTGATCGGCTTGACCTCGGGCGCATCGGTGCCGGTTGCGCACGAACGGTCCTGCGGAATCTCCTGGTACGGATTCGGGATCGGGTCGACGCGGCCCGGCACGTCCACCCCGGCCGACGCCTGCACGGTCCAGTCCTCGTCCGGCAGCCAGCCGAGCGGCGTCATGAAGGCGGTGCCGCGCAGGTCGCGGATGTCCTTGATGTTTTCGCCCGCCGCCAGCCGATGGGTGAGCGCGACCAGCGCGCGCTCGGCATTGCCGAACAGGAGAATGTCGGCCTTCGAATCGGGCAGCACCGAACGGCGCACTTTGTCCGACCAGTAGTCGAAGTGGGCGATGCGGCGCAGCGAAGCCTCGATCGAGCCGATCACGACCGGCACGTCCGGATACGCTTCACGCGCGCGCTGTGCGTACACGGTCAGCGCGCGGTCGGGGCGCTTGTCGGGCTCGCCGTTCGCGGTATAGGCATCCTCCGAACGGATCTTCTTGTCCGCCGTGTAGCGGTTCACCATCGAGTCCATGTTGCCGGCTGTAATGCCGAAATAGAGGTTCGGCTTGCCGAGCGCGCGGAACGGCTCGGCGGAGTGCCAGTCCGGCTGGCTGATGATGCCCACGCGATAACCCTGCGCTTCCAGCAGGCGGCCGATCAGCGCCATTCCGAAGCTCGGGTGGTCGATGTAGGCGTCGCCGGTGACGAGGATGACGTCGCACGAATCCCAGCCCAGCTTGTCCATTTCGGCGCGGGACATAGGGAGGAAGGGGGCGGCAGGGGCGCGGCTGGAACGCTTGGGGACGTTCGCGAAAAGATTGGTCGGGGAGCTCATTGGCCGGTATTTTACCGGAAAACCTGTTGCCAATCCGCCCGCCGGACCAAAAACAACTTAACTATCAATGACTTGTGGCTCAGATACCCATGGTGTTGAGGATATTTCCCAGCTCCACCAGAGTCAGTTGCAGGTGCGGGTGCTTGAGCGCAAAACGTGCCGCGAGCTCCTGCGTGCGCGACGCCAGGCCATAGGTGTTGGCGTCCTGATTTTGCTCTTCCTGCCGTTCCAGGGCGTGCTTGATATCCCCGTCGAGCTGGCGCAGCAAAATCTCCAGCTCATCATCCACGTGCTCGGTTTCCTCCAGGCCGCGGTGCAAGGCTTTCAGGTGGGCTTTCACGATTGAAACGTTTTCGTTTGCCATGGCTTTCTTACCCTCGCTGTCGACGAAGAAAGTATAACGAAGGATGGCAAAAACCGGCCGCACGCGTCCTGACAGCGGCCGCGACCACCGCCAAGGCTCAGACGAGAGCGCAGAGCAATGCACGTCTCCGTCGGCAACCCATTGCGGACCTTGGCATCGCGCGATTATTCACGTCTGCCTTGAACGTCCACTTTGTACGTTAGTCCAAACGCTAATGTCTAGAGCGGTTGGCCTCAATGACGAGATTGGCAAGCGCTTTGCCGTTTAACGCCTTCAATTCTTTCATTGCAGCGCCAGACGCCTTTTTGTCTCCGGCTCCCTCTCCATAAATCCTGTAGCTGTCAACTTCGCGGAATACGAGGAAGTAGAACGGCGCTGCTGGATTTCCCTCAGCAGCAACAATTACTGCTGTCTGCGCATCGTTACAGCCGTAGAGAAGCCATTTCGTCTTTCCAAACATTTTCTCCGTTGGCCCGACGTCACAGTTTTTCGATTCACCTGGCCCGACCGGACGTTCCCCAGCGGAAGCGATCATCGTGACGACCAAAAACGGTATGAAAAAGCAGGTTTTACGCATGTGAATCCTTTGCCAGCAACTCGAATGGGTTAGTCCCTCTTATTGGGCGGCCGCGTCGATCAACTTGACGAGCTCCGCTTTGCCTTCGTCCGGCCAGCCCTTGCGCTGGTCGACCACCTTGCCGTTCCTGAGCAGATAGAAGGACGGTATGCCGGTCACTTCGATGGCCTGCCATTCCTGCACGCTGAACGGCGCGCGTATCGGCATCGCCGGATTGGCCGCATTCCACTCGGTGATCAGATGCGTCTCGATGGGCGCGTTCGGCGCGGAGACAAGCAAGAGATTTGCGCCTCGCAAACGGGCCTGGAGCGCGGCGTCGTCGTGTATGGCTTGCAGGGCGTTATCGGAATTGTGGCAGCCGGCGCCTACGACCATCACGAGTTCCGTGCCGGACGGAGACGGCAACGCCTGTCGCGTCAGGGTATTGCTCTGCGCGTCGTACGCGAACGCGCTGCGGCCCTTGAAGCCTGAGCCGAGCGGATCCACGACCTGAGGGATCGGCAGATCCGCGAGGTGCGGCCGGGTTGCGGCAAAGGCGCGCGCCTGCTCGAAACGGCGCGCGGCCAGCATGGCGTATAGCACGCCGTAATCGAGCGTGCGGCGGGTATCGATACCGCGTGCGGTCAATTCACGGTGCACCCACAGCATGTCGTCGAGGGCTGGCGACGCCGGGTTGTCGTTGGCGGCCAGGGCCGCGGCGTCGAACAGGGGCAAGAGATCGCCCAGGGGCTGGGCGGTCAGCGTTGCAGGGTTCAAGCGCGCGCCGAACAGTTCCTGGTAGCGCCGCAGGACAGCTGGCGCGCCTATCTCGGTCGCCGGCGCCGTGGCTTCGGCGCGCCGTGCGTGGTCCTCATCCTCAAATTGCCGGAGCAGGTGCAAATCTTGCTCCACCTGTTCGGATGGCGCCGGCAGGCGCAGTGGCGGGCCGACCAGCCTATTGTCCAGCATGGGCAGATAGTAGTCGAGATCGAGGAAGCGCAGCACTGCTGCAAGTTGCTCGTGATCGAGCTCACGGGTCAAGGGCACGTAACTGAAGCTGACCATTTTGTTCTCGCGCCATACCATTCGCCGGATGGCCTCGCGCTTGCCGTATGGCGTCAGCGCGTCCAGTGGCGTCGGCTTGCCTGACGCGAGTGCCGCGCGCAGAGCTTCCTGCGTGTGCACGGCTGCCGGCACAGACTCCGTGACTGCTGATTGGGCCCATGTGCAGCAGCCCAATTGACAGCACAGACAGAACAGCAGCCAATCCAAATACCTTGTTCGCTTCGGCATCGCATCTCCCATGTGTGTGAGTGTTGCTGAACAACCGTGGCGTTAGTCAAGGCTAAGTGTAGGTGAAATATTGCAATCAAGGCAAGCATGGGTTTTGATAGGAGCACTCAGGCCCACGCGCAGAAATGCTAAGGCCGCGTAAATCGCGGCCTCAGCATGGGTTTTCGCCTGCGCGGGGCGAGGTAGAGGTCGCTACCTCGTTTCAAACAAGGAAGATTACTCGCTGGTCAGGCCCCGGTTCTGCCTACTTCAACATCCCGCGCGCGCGAAGAACGCTGATCGCGCGCACGATCTGTGCCTGTCCGCCGTCGCGCAAGTCGGCAAGCGTGCTTTTGCACTCCACATCCGGGCGCATGCCAACCGCCTGAATCGCAAACGGACGCGCGCGGCTGGGCGCGAAGCGATCAGCTGCCACCTTGTCGATCAACACCGTTTCGCTTGCTTCTCCAGCTTTTAGTTCGCCGCGCGGATCGAAGAATGCGAAACTTTCACTCGCGCTAACGTTAAAATCTGAATTCGGCAACGCAAACCCTTTCGATCCGGCTTCAAGGCCGCCACCCGCACCAATCGTGCGTTCGCCAACGATGGCCGCACCTCCCGCCCACATCCACGCCGCCGTAAATTCTCCCGATGATCGCGTACCGGCATCGGTCATCGCGATGATGGGCTTATGGCTCTTGACATGTCCGCAGGGGGGATCATCCGGCTGCGCAACCAGCTTCAGCACCCCCGGCTTGCCGGAGGAGAACGCATCATATGTCGCAGGCAACGACGATGTCATCGCTGCCACTAGCAGGCTGGCTTCGCGGCGGAAGCCACCCATGTTGCCGCGCAGGTCGACCACCATCACATCGGCCTGATCTGCGACCGCATCGAATTCGGCAATGAAGTTGCGCACGACGGCGCAAAAGCCTGCAACCATCGCCTGATCTTCGGTGGTGCCCGGCACCTTTTCCGCACGATCGTTTGCCGCATTGAATGCGGCATCATATTGCGGAGCAAATACGCCCAGGCGCATCGTTCCAATGCGTGTCCCGGCCGCGGAAAAGATGCGCGGCAAGTCGCGTTGACCCGCTGCCTCGACCACTGCTGCAGCGCGCTCCTCCGACATGGGCTGGTAGTGGAGCGTGACTTTGCGGGGCGCATTTTCTCCGGTTTGCACCATCAGCGACACCGAATCGCCAAGTCCCTGAAGCTGATGAACCGCCCGCGTGTTCATGCCTAAATTGAATGCGCCCTGAGCCACTCTTGACCGACGATTGCCGCCAAAGGTGCTCGCTTGAACGCGATCAAGCCACGTCGCAGTCGGCACGTCATTGATGGACAACACGACGTCACCCGGTTTGACCGCAGTACCGATCGTATCGAACACGCGCCAGACGACCATCTGATTATCGCTCGACGTACGAAACAGCACGCCCAAGGTCTCGGATTTTCCTGCGCCACGTCCCTTGAGGGAAACATGATAATCCGCGAGGCCGGCCAGCGCGGATACGAGATCGCCCGCTGTGGAAGCAGGTGGCAGGCGCGCGTCCGACCAAAGAGCATTTGTGCCCTGCACCTCTTCGGGATAGGTAGCGCGGTATCGCTCGACATAGGCAAGCGAGGGATAGGTATCGCGCAAATAGGTGCGCAAGGCGACGGCTTCGCTCTTGGCGGCCGCGAATCCGGACAAGGGCACGAGCATTGCCAGGCCGAGGATACAAGATTTCATTGAACACTCTTTCGTCGAATGGGGCATCTCGCGCCTTCACTACCAGACGCAATAGCCCAAAGCGAACGTTTAATGATTATTTTGCGCCACCCGGAGCCCACCGGAAGCTGACGTGCTCTGCATTTAAGCAACTACCATCTGATTGTCTGCCAGCCGAGCAGAATCCTTCCAAGCCCCGCTAACAGCAAACCCATCACGAAATTAAACAGTGGTGTCGCAACCAGGCCTTCACCGTGGCCTACGTTCACATGAAGGCCTGCGCTTTCGAATAACCAAAGGATGATGAACAAGAGGGGAATTCCGGAGATCAGACCGACAGCGACAGCTACTGCCGCGAAGCGATTCATACTGACCTTGAGGTCACCGCCGGCTGCGATAGTGGATCGGGTGACCGCAAATGCAATCGCACAAAGGCAGAAGTTGATGACATACGTAGAGATGTAAATCAATTCATCCATGACTCGTCTCGATTCACATGTGTCGTAAACGCCAATTTGTGACCGATTGCGGCTCCTCTGCTGAAAGCGCTTTCGGCCCGAACCGGACATTGACGATGCAAGACTAATTGGTTCTTTGCAACGGAAAACAGGTAAGAAAAAATGCAAGTGCCCCCATCCCAAAGGACGCGCTTCCGATATTGCCCCATTCCCAATGTCCACAGAACCCGGCAATGAGCGTCCATGCAACCGCATTCCCAGCACCGAAAGTTGCCGCTTGTAGAGTAGATAGTGTCAAGAACCGCATGCGTTGGCGGCCACGGCAATTCCACATTTCCCAAGCACCCGACAGTGCGCCTACGGCGTACAACATGCCAGCGACGTTGGTCCAATCGACCGCATTGCGCCACTCAAACAACGACAGAGTTGCGTATCCCACTGCCAGAAGTAGCGAGCAAAACAGAACATTCCTGGCCGTTCCAACAATCACTGCCTGAAATAAGAGTCTCCAGTTCATATGGTGTTCTTTCCCCGTGCAATGACCGGTATTGGGCTGACAGCGGACGTTAGTCCAGGCTCAGTGTAGGAGGAATATTGCAATCAAGGCAAGCATAGGTTTTGATAGGCGCGCTGAGGCGCGCACACAGAAATGCCAAGGCCGCGGAAATCGCGGCCTTGGCATGGGTTTTCGCCTGCGCGGCGCGAGGTAGCAGTCGCTACCTCGTTTCAAGCAAAGAAGATCACTCGCCCGTCAGGCCGCGGCGCTCCAGCAGCGGCTCGATCTTCGCATCGCGCCCGCGGAACGCGCGGTACATGTCCATCGCGTCCATCGTGCCGCCCTTGGACAGCAGCATCTGGCGGAAGCGGTCGCCGTTCTTGCGCAGCAGGCCGCCATTCTCCTTGAACCACTCGACCGCGTCCGCATCCAGCTTCTCGGCCCACAGGTAGCCGTAGTAGCCGGACGAATACCCGCCCGAGAACACGTGCGAGAAGTAGGTCGTGCGGTAGCGCGGCGGCACCATCGGCAGGTCGACACCGGCCTTGCGCAGCGTGTCCGCTTCAAAGGCCAGCACGTCTGTCGGGATCTGGTCCGCGCCCAGCTGGTGCCAGCTCTGGTCCAGGATCGACGCCGCCAGGTACTCGGTCGTGCGGTAGCCTTCGTTGAACTTCTGCGAAGCCTGGACCTTGTCCAGCAGTTCCTTGGGCATCGGCGCGCCGGTCTGGTAGTGCTTGGCGTAGTTGGCCAGCACTTCCGGCCATGCCATCCACATCTCGTTGACCTGCGACGGGAACTCCACGTAATCGCGCGGCACGCGGGTGCCGCCGAAGCGCGGGTACTTCACGTTCGAGAACATGCCGTGCAGCGCGTGGCCGAACTCGTGGAACATCGTGCGCACTTCGTCATACGTGAGCAGGGTCGGCTCGCCGGCGGCCGGCTTGGGAATGTTCAGGTGGTTCGCGATCACCGGCTTGGTACCGAGCAGCTTGTTCTGGTTGACGTAGGCGTTCATCCAGGCGCCGCCGCGCTTGTTCGAGCGCGCATACGGGTCGTGCAGGAAGATCGCCAGCTGGGTGCCGTCCTCGTTGAACACGTCGAACACGCGCACGCTCGGATCGTAGACCGGCAGGTCGTGGCGCTCCTTGAAGGTCAGGCCGTATTCCTTCTGCGCGGCGAAGAACACACCGTTCAACAGCACGTTGTTGTACTCGAAGTAGGGGCGCAGCTGGTTCTGGTCGAACGCATACTTCGCCTGGCGCACCTTGTCGCTGTAGTAGTTCCAGTCGTGTGCGCTGACCTGGAAGCCGCCCTGCTCCGCGTCGATCATGTTCTGGATCTCGGCCGCTTCCTTCTTGGCGTTGTTCACAGCCGGCTTGGCGAATTCGGCCAGCAGCTTGTTGACCGCACCGGTGGTCTTCGCGGTCTGGTCTTCCAGCATGTAGGCCGCGTGGCTCGGGTAGCCCAGCAGCTTCGCACGCTCGGCACGCAGCTTGGCCAGCTGCAGCACGACGTTGCGGTTGTCGAAGTCGCCGCCATGGCTGCCGCGCGCGAGCGACAGCGCCAGCAGCTTTTCGCGGGTGGCGCGGTTGGTCAGCACCGACAGCGGCGCCTGCTGGGTGGTGTTCACGACCGGGATCACGAACTTGCCTTCCAGGCCGCGCTTCTTCGCTTCGACCGCGGCGGCGTCGATCGCCTTGTCCGACATGCCGGCCAGTTCGTCGCGGGTGTCGACCACCAGCGCCGAGGCGTTGGCTTCCTTGAGCACGTTCTGGCTGAACTGGGTCTGCAGCGCGGCGATCTTGCCGTTGTAGTCCTTCAGCTTTTCCTTGTCAGCGTTCGAGAGCTTGGCGCCGGCGCGCACGAAGTCGGTGTGGTAGCGCTCGAGCAGGTACTTCGATTCGGCGTCCAGGTGCAGCTTGTCGCGCTTGTCGTACAGCGTCGTGACGCGCTGGTACAGCTTGGCGTTCAGGCGGATCGCGTCGCTGTGCGCGGCCATCTTGGGCGCCAGGTCCTTGTCCAGGGCCTGCATGGTGTCGTTGGTATTGGTGCCGTTCAGGTTGCCGAACACGGTCTGGACGCGGTTCAGCAGCCGGCCGGCGCGCTCCATCGCGACGATGGTGTTCTCGAAGGTCGGCGCGGCCTTGTTGTTGGCGATGGCCTCGATTTCAAAGGCGTGCTGGCGCATGCCTTCCTCGAATGCGGGCGCGTAGTCTTCGTTCTTGATCTTGTCAAAGGCCGGATAGCCGAACGGCAGGGTGCTCTCCTTGGCGAACGGGTTCGATGCCGGCAGCAGCGAGGCGGGAGCGGCGTAAGCGAGGTTGGCCATGGCGACGCTGGCGGCGATTAACAGCAGTTGGGGACGATTCATCTCTTGATTTCGTTGGTATTTTTGATTGTGAACCGCGTGCGCACAGGTGCGCACCAGTGCGCACGCGGACGTTCGATCAGAGTTAGCTGATCACTCGGCCGTCAAACCGCGGCGCTCCAGCAGCGGCTTGATCTCCGCATCGCGGCCACGGAAATTGCGGAACAGGTCCATCGCGTCGGCTGAACCGCCGCGCGAAAGCAGGGTCTGGCGGAAGTGGTCGCCGTTCTTGCGCGAGAGGCCGCCGTTCTGCTTGAACCACTCGACCGTGTCGGCATCCAGCTTTTCGGCCCACAGGTAGCCATAGTAGCCAGCCGAATACCCGCCCAGGAACGCGTGCGAGAAGTAGGTGGTCCGGTAGCGCGGAGGCACGGGCGCAAAATCCACGCCCGCGTCGTGCAGCGCCTTTGCCTCAAACGCCAGCACGTCGGTCGGGATCTGGCTCGGCGTGAGCTGGTGCCAGCGCTGGTCCAGCAGCGATGCGGCCAGGTACTCGGTGGTCGCGAAGCCCATGTTGAACTTCTTCGTGGCCAGCACCTTGTCCAGCAGTTCCCGCGGCATCGGCGCGCCGGTCTTGTAGTGCTTGGCGTAGCTGGCCAGCACCTCCGGCCAGCTCGCCCACATCTCGTTGACCTGCGACGGATACTCGACAAAGTCGCGCGGTGTGTTGGCGCCACCGAAGGTCGGGTACTTCACATTCGAGAACATGCCGTGCAGCGCGTGGCCGAATTCGTGGAAGGCCGTGCGCACTTCGTCCCAGGTGAGCAGGGTCGGCTCGCCAGCCGGCGGCTTGGGAATGTTCAGGTGGTTGGCGACGACCGGGTGGTTGCCCAACAAGGCCGACTGCGTCACGTATTCGTTCATCCACGCGCCGCCCTGCTTGTTCGGACGCGCGTACATGTCCATCAAAAAGATCGCGAGCTGCTTGCCGTTCGCGTCGAACACGTCGAACACGCGCACGTCCGGGTTATAGACCGGCAGGTCGTGACGCTCCTTGAAGCTGATGCCGTATTCCTTGTTCGCGGCGTAGAACACGCCATTGAGCATCACGTTGTTCAGCTCAAAATACGGCTTGAGCTGGCTCTCGTCGAAGCTGTACTTGGCGGCGCGCACCTTGCCGGTGTAATAGTCCCAGTCGTGGGCCGCGACCTGGAAGCCGCCGTTCTCGGCATCGATCACCTTCTGGATCTCGCCGGCTTCCTTCCTGGCGTTGTTCACCGCCGGCCCAGCCAGTTCGGCCAGCAGCTTGTTGACGGCTTCCGGCGTCTTGGCGGTTTCCTCTTCCAACCAGTAGGCCGCGAAATTCGGGTAGCCGAGCAGCGTCGCCTTTTCGGCGCGCAGCTTGGCAATGCGCGTCGCCACTTCGCGGTTGTCGAATTCGCCGCCGCGGCTGCCGCGCGCCGTTGACGCGGCCATCAGGCGCTCACGGGTGGTGCGGTTGGTCAGCTCGCCCAGCGCGGCCTGGCCGGTGGTGTTGGCGATCGTGAGCACGAACTTGCCGTCCTTGCCGCGCTTTTTGGCCTCAAGGGCTGCGGCGTCGATCTGCGTATCGGACAAGCCGGCCAGCTCGGCGCGGGTGTCGACCACCAGTGCGGAGGCGTTCGCTTCCTTGAGCGTGTTCTGCGAGAATTTCGACATCAGGCCGGCAATCTCGCTGTTGTAGGCCTTGAGTTTTTCCTTGTCGGCGCTTGATAACTTGGCGCCCGCACGCACGAAGTCGCGGTGATAGCGCTCGAGCAGGTGTTTGGACTCGGCGTCCAGCTTGAGCTTGTCGCGCTTGTCGTGCAGTGACTTGACGCGCTGGTACAGCTTGTCGTTCAGGTAGATCGTGTCGTTGTGCGCGGCCAGCTTGGGCTGCATTTCGCTGTCGATCGCATCGAGCGTGTCGTTGGTGTTCGCGCCCTGCAGGTTCGAGAACGTGGTGGACACGCGATTGAGCAGCTGGCCCGAACGCTCCATCGCGACGATCGTGTTGTCGAAGGTCGGCGCGGCCTTGTTGTTGGCGATCGCCTCGACTTCACGCAAGTGTTCGCGCATCCCGGCTTCGAAGGCGGGCTTGAAGTGCTCGTCCTTGATTTTGTCGAAGGCGGGATAATGGAACGGCAGCGTACTGACTTTGGCAAACGGGTTCGATACCGGCAGCAGCGAGGCGGGAGCAGCGTAAGCGAGGTTGGCCAGGGCGACGCTGGCGGCGATTAACAGAAGTTGGGGACGATTCATCTCTTGATTCCGTAGTGATTATTATGGGTGAAGGTGCAGGCGCCACTGCGCATCATGTAGGGTGGGCGGCTCTGCCGCCCACCCTACTGGTCACGCAGCAGGCAATGCCCATGCTGTCGGTCGATCAGGGTTAGGTGATCACTCGGCCGTCAAACCGCGGCGCTCCAGCAACGGCTTGATGTCTGCATCGCGGCCACGGAAATTGCGGAACAGGTCCATCGCGTCGGCGGAGCTGCCGCGCGAAAGCAGGGTCTGGCGGAAGTGGTCGCCGTTCTTGCGCGACAGGCCGCCGTTCTGCTTGAACCACTCGACCGTGTCGGCGTCCAGTTTTTCGCTCCATAGGTAGCCGTAGCAGCCGGCCGAGTATCCGGCCGGGAACGCGTGCAAGAAATAGGTCGTGCGGTAGCGTGGCGGCACCGGCGCAAAGTCCAGGCCGGCGTCGTGCAGCGCCTTTGCCTCAAACGCCAGCACGTCGGTCGGGATCTGGCTCGGCGTGAGCTGGTGCCAGCGCTGGTCCAGCAGAAATGAGGCCAGGTTCTCGGTGGTCATGTAGCCCATGTTGAACTTCTTCGTGGCCAGCACCTTGTCCAGCAGCTCCCTCGGCATCGGCGCGCCGGTCTGGTAGTGCTTGGCGTAGTTGGCCAGCACCTCCGGCCAGCTCGCCCACATCTCGTTGACCTGCGACGGATACTCGACAAAATCGCGCGGCAGGTTGCCGGAGCCGAAGGTCGGGTACTTCACGTTCGAGAACATGCCGTGCAGCGCGTGGCCGAATTCGTGGAAGGCCGTGCGCACTTCGTCCCACGTGAGCAGGGTCGGCTCGCCCGCCGGCGGCTTGGGAATGTTCAGGTGGTTGGCGACGACCGGGTGGTTGCCCAACAAGGCCGACTGCGACACGTATTCGTTCATCCACGCCCCGCCCTGCTTGTTCGGGCGCGCGTACAGGTCCATCAAAAAGATCGCGAGCTGCTTGCCGTTCGCATCGAACACGTCAAATACGCGCACGTCCGGGTTATAGACCGGCAGGTCGTGACGCTCCTTGAAGCTGATGCCGTATTCCTTGTTCGCGGCGTAGAACACGCCATTGAGCATCACGTTGTTCAGCTCAAAATACGGCTTGAGCTGGCTCGCGTCGAAACTGTACTTGGCGGCGCGCACCTTGTCGGTGTAATAGGCCCAGTCGTAGGATGCGACCTTAAAGCCGCCGTTCTCGGCATCGATCACCTTCTGAATCTCGGCGGCTTCCTTCCTGGCGTTGTTCACCGCCGGCCCGGCCAGTTCGGCCAGCAGCTTGTTGACGGTTTCAGGCGTCTTGGCCGTGGATTCTTCCAACCAGTAGGCCGCGAAATTCGGGTAGCCGAGCAGCGTCGCCTTTTCGGCGCGCAGCTTGGCAATGCGCGTCGCCACTTCGCGGTTGTCGAATTCGCCGCCGCGGCTGCCGCGCGCCAGCGATGCTGCCATCAGGCGTTCACGGGTGGTGCGGTTGGCCAGCTGGGCCAGCGCGGGCTGGCCGGTGGTGTTGGCGATCGTGAGCACGAACTTGCCGTCCTGGCCGCGCTTTTTGGCCTCAAGGGCTGCGGCGTCGATCTGCGCGTCGGACAAGCCGGCCAGTTCGGCGCGGGTATCGACCACCAGTGCCGAGGCGTTCGCTTCCTTGAGCGTGTTTTGCGCGAATTTCGACATCAGGCCGGCGATCTCGCTGTTGTAGGCCTTGAGCTTTTCCTTGTCGGCGCTTGATAACCTGGCGCCGGCGCGCACGAAGTCGCGGTGGTAGCGCTCGAGCAGGTGTTTGGACTCGGCGTCCAGCTTGAGCTTGTCGCGTTTGTCGTACAGTGACTTGACGCGCTGGTACAGCTTGTCGTTCAGGTAGATCGTGTCCTGGTGCGCGGCCAGCCTGGGCTGCATTTCGCTGTCGATCGCATCGAGCGTGTCGTTGGTGTTCGCGCCCTGCAGGTTCGAGAATGTGGTGGACACGCGATACAGCAGCTGGCCCGAACGCTCCATCGCGACGATCGTGTTGTCGAAGGTCGGCGCAGCCTTGTTGTTGGCGATCGCCTCGACTTCGCGCAGCTGTTCGCGCATCCCGGCCTCGAAGGCGGGCTTGAAGTGCTCGTCCTTGATCTTGTCGAAGGCGGGATAATGGAACGGCAGCGTGCTGACTTTTGCAAACGGGTTCAACGGATCGAGGGCGGGGCCAGCAGCGGCAGGGGTCGCCTGCGCTACTGTGTGTGCCAGCGCGATAGCGGCGGCAACGAAGAGCAGTTTTGGACGTGTCATGGTCTCTCTCGCGTTCTCTTCTCGGGACTGCCGGACGAACCCGACAGCAGGGCGGTGTGCGCAGGATCATAGCAGGGATATTGCCTGCCCGTCATATCGGCCGGGTATGTATGGCGGGATGTGTCAAGTGTGCGTAATTACGGGACTTGTCTCGTTGGCGGTGAAGAGGCGTAACGTGAATCAACCGCATGTCGAAGGCGTGACTATGCTTCGCCGAAACATGCGATAAAGAAACGCAAAACGCGATGCAATGTTGGCCAAGCGCCACCGCTGGCGCCTCTAACCGTGAATTGCGCTGCGTTTTGCGTGATTCATCCTACGGGGCGGCACGTCGCTTTGCAATGCCCGTTAGGGTGCGCACCCCGTGCGCACGCGGTACGGTTGCGCATAGTTTGCGTCCGCGTGCGTACGGGGCGCGTGTATGTACCGGAGCCAACAATAATCAACCGTACCGCGTGCGCACGGGTGCGCACCCTACGCCTTCGGTAAACCCCGCGGCCCCGACGCCAACGCATTGGTGGTAGCATCCCGCCATCTCCCTTCCGCAAGCAGCCAGCATGCCTCCTGCCTTTCGCCTTTCTTACGACGCCATCGTGGTCGGCACCGGTCCCGGCGGCGCCAGCGTCGCACGCGAGCTGGCGCTGGGCGGCGCGCGGGTGCTGATGCTCGAACAAGGCAGCGCGGCTCCCGTCAAAGGCACGCTGGCCCAGATGGCCGGCATGGCCGCGGTGCCCGGCAAGGGCGCGTTCTTCCATCGCGACGCGTCGCTGCTGGTGCGCGCGCTCACCACCGGCGGCACCTCGACCGTCAACTTCGCCACCGCCGCCCCGCCTCCGCACGCGCTGTTCGCCGCGCACGGCATCGACCTTAGCCCCGCCCTTGCCGCCTTGCGCGACGAGCTGCCGATGGCGCCCCTGCCCGACAGCCTGATCGGACCAATGGCCGCGCGCATCGGCGATGCGGCGCGCTCGCTGGCGCTACCCTGGCATAAGCTGGACAAGATGATCCGGCAGCAGACCTGCCGTACCGGGTGCTGGCGCTGTGTCTACGGCTGCCCGTTCGGCGCCAAGTGGACCGCGCGCGATTTTGTGGACGAGGCATGCCGGCACGGTGCGCAGTTGGTCGACCGCGCCCGCGTTTCGCGCGTGCTGGTGCAGGAAGGCCGCACGACCGGTGTGGAAGTCATCGTGGACGGCAAGTGCACGCGCGTACACGCGCCGGCGGTCGTGCTCGCGGCGGGCGGCATCGGCAGCCCGCGCCTGCTGCATCGCTCAGGCCTGGCCCCGCGCTCGGCGCCGTTCTTCAGCGATCCGGTGATTGCCGTGATGGGCAGCGTCGACGACATCGACGGCGGCGCCGAGGTGCCGATGGCCGGCGGCATGAGCCTGCATGACGAAGGCATCTCGCTGGCCGACCTGACCCTGCCCAAGCCGATGTACCAGGCCTTCGCCGCCCAGGTCGGGCGCGTGGACCGCCTGTTCGTGCACCGGCGCACGCTCACCATCATGGTCAAGATCCGCGACGAGCCTGGCGGCGGCATCGGCCCGCGCTGGGTCGACAAAACACTGGGCAGCGCCGACCGCCGCAAGTTCAGCCAGGGATGCGAACTGGCGGAGCGCATCCTGTCGGCGGCGGGTGCGCGCCACATTTTCAGGAGCTGGCACTTTGCCGCGCATCCCGGCGGCTCGCTTGCGATCGGCGCGCGCGTGGACCGCGAACTTCAAACCAGCACGCCGGGTTTGTTCGTGTGCGATGCCTCCGTGATTCCCGGCCCATGGGGCCTGCCTCCCACGCTTACCCTGCTTTGCCTGGGCAAGCGGTTGGGGCAACACCTGACCCGATAAGGGGAAATGACGGCTGGCCGCTAGCCGAAACTCCGGCAGGTGCGTGTAGTTGATGCCGTTCTGGATGCTGCCGGTGACCTGCGCCTTTTCTCCAGGCTTTCGCTGCGGTCAGTAATGCGGCGGCCTCTCGTTCAGCGGCCCCTGTCCGGATTCCTGCAGGGTGCGCACGCGTTCGGCCAGCTTCTCGATCATGGCCTCGAGCTGGTCGATGCGGCGGCTTTGCTGGTAAATCGTCTTGTTCAGGTTATCGACCAGGTCTTCCTGCTGCGCCAGCTTGATTTCGATATCGACCAAACGGTCTTCTTGATTCATTGCGGTTCCGTTTCGTTATGCTTGTCGTTGCGACCACTCGTCATACAGGCCCTGCTCGTCAGCCGGGCGCAGGGGGCGCAAGGGCAGGGATTGCTCCTGGGGCGGATGGGTCATTTCCGCGTAGATCGGTGCCGTGGTGAGGCCATAGGCAGCCCCGTCGTCATTGGAGTAGGCGAAATAGGCGGCCTTTATCCCGGTCAGGTGCATGGCGGCCAGGCACATGGGGCACGGATGGCCGCTGGCGTAGATCTCGCAACCGTCCAGGCGCAGGCTGCCGAGCTGTTGGCTGGCCTGGCGAATGGCCTGGATTTCGGCATGCGCGGTGGGGTCCACGCTCTCGTGCATTTGGTTGACCGCGCGGGCGATCACCTGGCCGTCGCGCACCAACACCGCGCCAAAGGGACGCCCGCCAGCCTGGATATTGGCGCGGGCCAGGGCAATGGCCTCGCGCATGTAGGTTTCAGTGGACATGCTTGACCTGTTTTCGGCAACAAAGCCCGATTATGCCAGCAGTCCACGCGGCACGGCTGGCCGCTAGCCGAAGTACGGCATGTAGTTGATGCCGTTCTGGATGCTGCCGATCACCTGCGCCTGGTTCTCCGGGCTTTCGCTGAAGGAAGCCAGCACTTCGGCACGGGTCACATTGTGCAAAGCATCGAGCCACCACTGGAAACCTTCACCATCCGGCTCGCGGTGCAGCACGTGATGGTACAGCTGGGTGAGGAAGTTTTCGTCTGAAAGATCGGCCCCGTACTTGTCAAGGTACTCCTGGCTGGTCAGGAAGGACTCGGCGACATGATAGAGCGTGACGCCGTTATCCAATGCTTGCATCCAGAATCCAAGGCCATCAAGGTCCGGGGCGCGGTCGAACGCGGCGCGGTACAGGCGATAAGCCTGGCCGGCCGCGCCGTCGATGTCCAGCGCCAGCCAGGTATCGTCGCCGAAATGGAGGCGTTCGACGTTGATCAGCCGGTCCTGTGTGCCGGCGTTGTCGGTCACCACCACGCCGAGCGCGTCGCGCGCAATCGTGTAGCTGGCGGGCGCGCCGCTGTAATTGACCGTATCGAGCCCCACGCCACCGTCGTAGGCGTGGCTGCCCGGACCGAGCGACACCACGTCGTTGCCGTCGGTGCCGTTGCCGTTCAGGGCGCTCGAGATCGAGAACGCGAGGTTCGCGGTCGCGCTGGTCGCGTTGTCCGCCAGGTCGACCGAGAGCACCTGCACGTCATAGGCGCCATCAGGCAGCGGAGCCGGGCTCAGCTTCCAGTTGCCGTGCGCATCGACCGTCGTGCGCCCGATTTCCTTGTGGTCGCTGCTGCGCACCAGCTCGATGGTGGCGCCTGCCTCACCGGTTCCGAAAAATACCGGCTGGTTGCTGCCGGCCGTACTGGCCACGCTGGCGGTCGGAATGGCGGGCGGGGTCGCGTCGATGTTGAAGACGACGCTGGCGCTGGCCTTTGATGTGTAGCCGGCGGCGTCGGTGGCCTTGGCGTACACGGAATAATTCAGGCCATCCGCGAACGGCGTCGTGACCACCTGCCAGATGCCGCTGGCGTCGGCCTTGGTCGTGGCCACCACCTTGTCGCCATAATAGACGGTGACGGTGGCATTGGCCTGGGCCTCGCCGCTGACCGTCGGTGCATTGCCCTTCGCATAGCCAGCCGCGTTCAGGCTGACCGTGAGCTTGGGCGGCGCCGGCGGCGCGGCGGGGCTTAGCGCCTGGGCGAGCTGGTAGGTGCCATCGCTGAAGCGGAATAATTCGATCGAGCGCAAGATGTCGATGCCGTCGATTCCACTTCGCACCAGCAAGTCGCCGTTGGCAAACTGGCTGAAGGTGTAGTCGCTGCGCGGGCCACGGAAAACCACCGTGTCGATGCCGTCGCCGCCGTCAATGAAGTCGTTGCCGCCGTCGCCCTCGAGGATGTCGTCGTATGGTGTGCCGATCAGGATGTCGGCGCCGCTGGTGCCCGTGAAGTAGCGAGCGCCGGTGGTCGAGTTGATGCCGACCGCGCCGCGCAGGCCGTCGCCGCCATACAACCAGTTCAGGGCCGCAATGTCATACTGGCTGTACGTGGTGTGCGGGGCGCCCCACACGGTGTACGACATGAGCGTGTTGTCGATGTTGTCCAAAAACTTCGGCAGCACCGGGGTGTCGGCCGGGTCGTCGGCCTCGAGGAAAGGATGCTTGAGGCCGAGCGCGTGGCCCAGTTCGTGCAGCAACGTCTCGTAGCCGAAGCCGCCCGGCGTCAGGTTGCTGTTGTAGGCGTACCACTCCATGTTGTCCAGGTAGACGTAGGCGTTGGCCTGGTAGGTGCCGAGCTCGTTGGTGATTCTGTTGTAGCTGTATCCGGCGTTCCAGCTGCACTCGCCGGCCGTCTTCGGTCCGGCGATATCCTTGTAGGCAAAGTGAATTTGCGCGGCGTTTCCGTTGTCCGTCAGGGCAAACTGGATCCCGGTGATTTGGGTGAGGTAGTCCAGTGCGGTGATCACGCACGCCTGTTGGGCGGCGTTGAACGCCTCCAGCCCGGCCGTCCCGGCCTCGGTCCCGGCGGTGATCGAAAAGGTGTAGAACAGGGTATTGTTGGTACCGGTCTGGTAATTCCAGCCGGGGCCCTTGCTGAGCAAGGCGTCGATATACCAGAGCCCGGACAGTGGCGGGGTGCGGACGTCGGAAACGGTTGCCATCTAGTTGCCTTTTTGAAATAATTTCTTGAGGGAATTATTTCTTGCTATTTGGCAAAAGTCAACCAGGATTTGTAACCGCTCCGGCTAGCGCGCTAGGCTTTGGGGGTGGCAAGCAGTGCCTTCAGGTTGGCCAAGCGCTCCTTCGGCGTCAGCACTTCCGTTTCCTTGGGCGGCGCGTCGCCTTCGTCCAGCGCCATCTCCTTGATGAAGCGCGACGGTTCGCAATTGACCAGTTCGCCTGCGCGCTTGCGGCGCTTGCACCAGGTGATATGCAGGCTGCGCTGGGCACGCGTGATGCCCACGTACATCAGGCGCCGCTCTTCCTGAATGCGCGCGGCGATCGACTCGACCGACGCGTCGGGGTCGCCCTTGTGCGGCAGAATCCCTTCCTCGCAGCCGACCAGGTACACGTGCGGATACTCCAGGCCTTTGGATGCATGCAGGGTCGACATGCGCACCGCGTCGGGCTCCTCGTCCTGGCCTTCCAGCATCGACATCAGGGCCACCATCTGCGTCAGTTCCAGCAGGTTCTTTTCCTCGCCGTCGCGCTCGCGGCCGCCGCGGCCGCGGTCCTTGAGCCAGTTGGTGAACTCGAGCACGTTCTGCCACTTGCCCTGGGCGGCGCGGTCGTCGAAGCTTTCGTACAGGTAGTGCTCGTAGTTGATCTCTTTCATCATATCGTCAAGCAACTCGGCCGCGTTGTCGCCGCTGCCCGACGGTCCCGGGCGCGTGGCGCGGTCTTCCAGCGCATTGATCCAGTGGCAGAACTCGCGCAGCGGAATCAGCTGGCGGTCCTGCAGCGTGGCTTCGATACCACCCTTCAAGGCGGCCTCGAACAGCGAACAGTTCCACTGCTTGGAAAATTCGCCCAGCTTTTCCAGCGTGGTCATGCCGACCCCGCGCTTGGGGGTGGTGATGGCGCGGATGAAGGCCGGGTCGTCGTCCTGGTTGGCGATCAGGCGCAGGTAGGCGATGATGTCCTTGATCTCGGCCTTGTCGAAAAAGCTCTGCCCGCCCGAAATCGTGTACGGGATGCGCTCCTTGCGCAGCGCCTGTTCGATCACGCGCGCCTGATGGTTGCCGCGATACAGGATCGCGAAATCGGACCACTTGTTCTTGCGCTGGAAATGGTCGGCCGAGATCATGATCGCCACCTGGTCGGCCTCCTGATCGTCGTTCTGCATGCCGAGTACCTGGATCGGTTCGCCCAGGCCGTGCTCGGACCACAGCGATTTTTCGAACAGCTTGGGATTGTTCCCGATCACCGCGTTGGCCGCCTGCAGGATGCGCGTGGTCGAGCGGTAGTTCTGTTCGAGCTTGATCACCTGCAGGTCCGGAAAGTCGGTCTGCAGCGTCTTGAGGTTTTCCACCGACGCGCCGCGCCAGGCGTAGATCGCCTGGTCGTCGTCGCCCACGGCGGTGAACATCGGCTTCTTGCCCAGGCCCGTGACCAGCAGCTTGACCAGCTCGTACTGGCAGGTGTTGGTGTCCTGGTACTCGTCCATCAACAGGTAGCGCAGGCGGCGCTGCCAGCGGTCGCGGATCGGTTCGTTATTGCGAAACAGCTCCACCGGCAGGCGGATCAGGTCGTCGAAGTCGACCGCCTGGTAAGCCTGCAGGGTCGCCAGGTAGCTGCGGTAGACGCGCGCGGCCTGGGCTTCGTCCTCATCCTTGGCATTCCTGATCGCGACCTCGGGGTCGACCAGGCCGTTCTTCCACAGTGAGATCGCGGTCTGGATGCGGCGGATCTCCTGCTTGTCGGTGGTGATCGCCAAATCCGAGACGACGGTGTAGCAGTCGTCGCTGTCCATGATCGAGAACTTGTCCTTCAGGCCCACCCCGGCCGCTTCCTGGCGCAGGATCTTCACCCCCAGCGAGTGAAAGGTCGAGACCGTCAGCTGCTTGGCCTGCTTGGGCTGCTTGAGCAGCTTGCCGATCCGCTCCTGCATCTCGACCGCCGCCTTGTTGGTGAACGTGAGCGCGGCGATGGTGCGCGGGTCGTAGCCGCGGTCTTCGATCATGTACGCGATCTTCTGGGTGATCACGCGCGTCTTGCCCGAGCCGGCGCCGGCCAGCACCAGGCAGGGGCCGTCGAGATACAACACGGCTTCGCTTTGCGGCCCGTTCAGGCCGAACTTCGGTGCGTTGGACATGGGAAATTTCGTGGAGGGTAGCCCTGCATTCTAACGAATTCAGGGCTGTCGCGCTAAAACGGCCTGCGTGAAAAAGCCGCCATGCACTGTTCCCAATGCCGCCGCAATGGCTCAGCCGAAGCGCGCCAGGTACTGGTCGAGCAGGCCGGGCAGGTGCGGCGCGTAGCGGGCCAGCTCGGCCTCGCTGTGCGGCGACTGCCAGTCGTCCTTCCACATGACCCGTTCGCCGCCCGGCACCGCCAGCCCGCCCAGCACGTGTTCCTCCCGCCGGTAGTCGCACACCACGCCCCAGTGAAAGTCGCGCCGGTAGCCCCGGCGCACGTTGCCCAGCCCAAAATCGACAATGACCGCCTCGTCGATGATGCAGGCGGCGTGGCCGTCGATCTGGCCCGGCGAGGCCAAGCCCTGCCCGCCCAGCAGGTAGCGCAGCTTGTCACGGGTGATCTCGACGTAGCATGAGGCCACGCGCGCGGTATGCCCGTGCGCCTCGGCCAGTCGTGCGACAAGCGAGGCCATGAGGAAGCAAACCGCGCCGAAGTTATGCAGGTACAGCCAGCCCATGTCGTAGACGCGGTCGTACAACGACTGCGCGAACGCGGCCAGCTCCGGATCGCTGGCGGCCACCAGCAGCTGCTCGCTGCGCAGGTTCTGGCGCACGATGAACCGGCTTTCGAACTCGCGGCCGTACTGGTCGAGCAACGCGACGAAGCGGCCGGTGGGGCGCACCGCGGTGCTGTCGTCGAGCTCGACCAGGTCGGCCTCGGCCATGCGGCGCACGTGGGCAAGCACCTGGTCCGGTGGATACGGCAGGCCACCTGCCAGCGTGTCGAAGGGAAGGTCGTGCCCGGAGGCCAGGTCGTTACCCAATTTGAGGAACAGGTCGTAGCCGAGCATCGAATCGGTGCAGGGGACGTGTTCGACCACCCAATTACGCACCTGTACGACGCTTTGCACCAGAGGGGGGACGCGATCAATTTGCATACGTGATAATTGTTAAACTTTCAAGTTACCAAATGTTTCGCATAGTTTGCCTTAAAAGAAAATTTCTTTACGTAAATTTTTGTATCAATGTAATACAGCATCCTGCTGGCGTCCCCAAGGCGCGCAATCGGTTACCATCGCAGCTTCGCGCCGTTTTGAGAGTACGCACCATGAAATTCGAACACCTGATTGAAATTAACGACCCGAAGAACCCCCTGATCGAGGCGATCACGCGCGAACAGCTCTGGCGCGGGCTGGTGCTGCGCGCCGAGTCGCCGACCACGTTCATGCCGCAGCTGGACGATTGCGTGGTCAAAGAGCGCAGCGAGAGCGGCTTCACGCGCAGCCTGCACTTTGGCGACCTGGTGGTGCGCGACAAGGTATTCCTGACGCCGCTGCAGCAGGTGCGCTACGAGGTGCCGGCCCAGGGCGAGATCAGCGCCTCGACGCTGACCATGACGATCGAGGCCCCGGTCGAAGGCGCACTGCTGGTGCGCTTTTGCTACGACGACGGGCATGACGCGCTGGCCGATGCAGCCAACGAGATGTATGACGAATTCAGGAAATCGGCCTACCAGGAAGCTGACATCGACACCATCCGCATCCTGCGCGAACTGGCGGCGCAAGGAAAGCTCGACGCAAACCACTGACCGGGTCAGGTACCCGGCTCCGAGTCGGCCGCGTCGACCCCGGACTCGCCCCTGACCAGATTGGCCGCCAAGTCGCGCAGGGCAGTGCGCACGCCCTCCTCGACCACCGGATGGTAGAACGGCATGGCCAGCATCTGCTGCACGCACATCCCCGCCTGGCAGGCCCATGCCAGCGTGTGCGCCAGGTGCTCGGCACGTGGCGCAATCATTTCCGCCCCCAGGAAGCGCCCGCTTCCGTACTCCCCATACACGCGCAGCAGCCCGCGGTTCTGCAGCATGACCCGGCTGCGGCCCTGGTTCTCGAACGAGGCCGCGCCCACCGCAAATTTCGGCATGCCGCAGGCGCACAGCGCGCGGTAGCCTTCGCCCAGTACGGCGATGTTCGGCTCGGTGAAGGCGATCGTCAGCGGCGTGCGGCGCAGGCCCGGGCGCACGTCCGGGTAGCGGCCTGCATTCTCGCCCGCGATCTTGCCCTGGTCGGCCGCCTCCGGCAGCACCGGCCGCTCGTCGCTGGCGTCGCCCGCGATGAAGATATGGCTCGAGCCGCACTGCATCGTGCGGCTGTCGAACAGCGGCACCCCGTTCGCGCCAAGCGCAAGGCCGGTGTGCTCCAGGCCCAGGTTCGCCACGTTCGGCGTGCGCCCGGCCGCCACCAGCACGTAGCGAAAGCGCTCGGTGGACTCCTTGCCCAGCGCATCGGCCCAGGTCAGCGCCACCTGCCCGTCCTCCTGCGCGGCGCGCACCATCCGGGTCTGCAAGCCAAGGGCCAGCTCGCGCGCAAACAGGCGGGTGGCGGTGTGCAGCACCGCGGGGTCGGTCAACTGGGCCATGCTGCCGCCGCGCGCGAACAGCGTCACGCGTACGCCGAGCCGTGACAGCGCCTGGCCCAGTTCCAGCCCGATCACGCCGGTGCCGATCACCGCCACCGATTCCGGCAGCTCGGTCAAGTCGAAGAGATCGTCACTGGTGATGACTCCTGGTCCGCCGCCCACAAGCTCGGGCAGGCGAACCGGCGACGAGCCGGTCGCGATCACGACCCGTGCCGCCTCGATCAACGTATGCTCATCCACCTGCAGCGCTTGCGGGCCCGTGAAGCGCGCGCGGCCGCGCAGCTTGTCGGCAGCCGGGATGTCGTCCATACCGTCCAGCACAAAGCCGACAAAACGGTCGCGTTCGCGCTGCACGCGCTCCATTACCGCGCGGCCGTCGACGCGGATTGTGCCGGCGTGCACGCCAAAGGCGGCGGCCGCATGCAGCATGTGCGCCGCCTCACTGGCCGCGATCAGGAGCTTGCTCGGCATGCAGCCGACCCGGGCGCAGGTGGTGCCGTAAGGGCCGTTTTCGATGAGCACGGTGCGCGCACCCTGGGCCCGGGCGGCGCGGTAGGCCGACAGGCCGGCGGTGCCGGCGCCGATCACGGCGACATCGACGTTCAGCTTGTTCACGTTGCCTCCGAGGTCGTTTCAAAAAGAGTGGCGTAGACTCTGACCGGTGGCGTAGGGGGCGCGCGGCCGGCGAGGACCTGTGCGCACGCGGTCACGGCATACTGACTTGCGGCTGATGCTCCTCTACGCGGCATTCGCGAACCGCGTGCGCACAGGTGCGCACCCTACGCCTCCGACCGGACGATACGCCTTTTTCGCGCTTTGCGCTCTCAAGCGTGTCGCCGGTCGGACCCGACCGGGGAAGGACGTGCATTTGATCGAGGGCCTATTCGATCACGAACCGGAACGTGATGTCGAACCCCCATGCCGGATCGATCCCTGCCGGCTTCGGGTAGCGCTGCAGCGCGCGCTGCGACACCTGCTTGAGGTTGTCCACGAAGGTACCGGTCGATTTGCGCTCAAGCTTGACGTCGCGATTGAAGATGCCTTCGAGCTTGAATTCCTTGGTATTGCCCGACATGAGCTCGATGCGGTCCATTCCGGGCATGAAGCGCAGCACGTAGTCACCGCCTCCAGTGTGCTTTTTTCATGCGGAACTTCTGATTCATTGTTTCTTGCTTTTTGCGTTCTTAAATATCCACAGGGTCGACCTCGAGCGACCAGCGCACGCGCGATGTTTTCATCTCGCGCAGCTCCACGACCCAGGCCTTGAGGAAAGCCTGCAGCGCGGGGCGCGAAGCCGATTCGACCAGCAACTGGGCGCGTTCCACGTTGTGCACGCGCGTCATGGTCATCGGGATCGGGTCGTTGATGACTATGGCGTCCGCGGCCAGGCAGTCGCGCGCCGCCGTGAGGAAAGCGATCGCGTCGGCCAGCTCGCGCGCCTCGGCGCGCAGCAGCGCCTGGTACATGAACGGCGGCAGCGCAGCCTGGCGGCGCTCCTCCAGCAGGCCACATGCAAAGCGGTCATAGTCGTGCCGCGTCACCGCCGCGTACAGTGGATGGCTAGCGTACCGGGTCTGAACCAGCACTTCGCTTTCGCCACCGCCCGCGCGCCCTGCGCGGCCCGCGACCTGCATCAGTTGCGCGAACAGTCGCTCGCTGGCGCGGTAGTCCTGCGAGAACAGCGCGGTGTCCGGGTTGAGGATGCCCACCAGGGTCAGGCGCTTGAAGTCGTGCCCTTTTGCGACCATCTGGGTGCCGACCAGGATGTCGACCTCGCCCCGGTGCACCGTATCGAACGCCGCCTGGGCGCTGCCTTTGCGCCTGGTGGAGTCGGCGTCGATACGCAAGATGCGCGCCTCGGGGAACATCTGCTGCAGGCCTTCCTCGACGCGCTGGGTGCCGCGCCCCAGCGGCTGCAGGTCGACGTTGCCGCAGGTCGGGCAGGATCGCGGGATGCGCAGCTCCAGGCTGCAGTGGTGGCAGCGCAGGCGGTGTTCAGGCTTGTGCAGCACCATGAACGAGGTGCAGCGGGTGCAGTTGCTGATCCAGCCGCAGGCATCGCAGCAGATCACGGGGGCGTAACCACGCCGGTTCAGGAACAGCAGCGACTGTTCGCCGCGCTCCAGGCGCTGGCGCAGCGCGGCGAGCAGCTGGCTGGTAAGCCCGTCGCGCGGGCGGTCGCGTTCCATGTCCAGCAGGCGCACGCGTGGCAGCACCGCGTCCTTCACGGCGCGTTCGCGCAGCTCCAGCATCCGATAGCGTTTGGTGCGCGCGTGGTGCCAGGTCTCGAGCGACGGCGTGGCAGAACCGAGCACGATCGGAATCGCGAGCTGGTGCGCGCGCCACACCGCAAGGTCGCGCGCCGAGTAGCGCAGGCCTTCCTGCTGCTTGTACGAGGGGTCGTGCTCCTCGTCGATCACGATCAGCTTCAGGTTCGGCAGCGAGGCCAGGATCGCGAGCCGCGTGCCCAGGATGATGCGCGCGCGGCCCTGGTGCGCCGAGAGCCAGTTCAGCAGGCGCTCGCCCTCCGACAGGCTGCTGTGCAGCGTCGCCAGTTCAAGGCCGGGAAAGCGCGCGCGGATGTTCGCTTCCAGCTGCGGCGTGAGGTTGATCTCGGGGACCAGGATCAGGATCTGCGCATCAATCTCGCGCGCCAGCACCTGCGCGCAAGCCTGCAGGTAGACCTCGGTCTTGCCGCTGCCGGTCACGCCGTACAGCAGCGTTGGGGTAAAGCCCTGGGCCGAGCCGATTGCATCCGCTGCCTGCTGCTGCGCGGTGTTCAGTACCGGCATGCCGGCCGGGGTTGGGTCGTGGCGCGCCTCTTGATTGGAGAGCTTCTTGAGCGCGCGATCCAGCGCCACGGTCTTGGGCACGCGCAGGTTCTTGGGCAGTGCCGGCAGCGCCACCTCTCCCAGCGGCCGCTGGTAATAGTCGGCGGCAAAGCGGGCCAGCGCCAGCCAGCGTTCGGGCAGCGGCGCCAGCTGGCTGCGCACGGCCAGGGCATCCTTGAGCTTGTCCGGCGGGACGTCCGTTTCCTGCTTGACCGCGACGATCAGCCCCACGACCTCGCGCCGGCCGAAGCTGACCAGCGCCAGCTGCCCGACGGCCGGCTCGTGCCCCGGCTCGCATGGCCAGCGGTAGTCGAAGCAGCTGTCGAGCGGTGTGTCGAGCGCGATTTGGAGGATGCAGTGGGACACTTGTCAGGTCTGGTTGGCTACTGTGGAAAACTTTGTGAACAATGGAAGGCTTGACCGAGGTGAAAGTTTACGTTAAGTCAAACAGCGCACATTCCAAGGAGAAATCAAGATTTTTTTCCTGTTTATTTTCAATGACTTGCAAAAGTCTCCGAAGAGAGTGCCGCAACCAGCTTCGCTTGGCAGTCGCTGTGCATAAGTCCGTAAGTTTTTGTTGAGAACATCGTGCGTTGCAACAGGAACATTAGTCTTATCTTACAAAACCTGCGCTAAGTCCCGGTAAACGCTGGACTTTTTCAACTTATGCCTCCCGGCTGTTGATAACTTTGTGAACAAGGAACTGGAAACCTGCCCGCCTCGCCTCACCGCGTCTTTCCCGGCACTGGGAGGAGCACTGGGGAAAAACGTAAAAACCTAGAAAAATCAAGCAGTTACAAAAACAACGCAATACCTGTACATTTCCACAGGCTAGAATTGCTGCCTTTCGCAACGTGTGAATAAGTGTGATTTTGCTGCGGCGCGCAGCCCCCGCATATTCAGCCAGCCCGCTGCTGGCGGCTGAAGCTGTGCACAGCCTCGACCATGGCGCTGACCGATTCGGGCGGGGTGAACTGCGAAATGCCGTGGCCGAGGTTGAACACATGGCCATGCCCTGCCGCCGGCTTGCCGTAGGCGGTGAGCGAGCGCTCCACTTCGGCGCGGATCTGCTCCGGCTCGGCGAACAGGATCGCGGGGTCCAGGTTGCCCTGCAACGCCACCCGGTCGCCAACCAGGGCGCGCGCGCGGCCAAGGTTCACCGTCCAATCCAGGCCAAGCGCGTCAGCGCCGATGCCGGCCATCTCGTCGAGCCACAAGCCACCGCCCTTGGTGAACACGATCACCGGGATGCGCACGCCATCCTTTTCGCGCTGCAGGCCGCTCACGATCTGCTGCATGTACTTCAGTGAGAATTCCTGGTACGCGCCGTCGGCCAGCGCCCCGCCCCATGAATCGAAGATCATCACTGCCTGTGCGCCGGCGTCGATCTGCGCGTTCAGGTACTGGGTCACCGCCTGCGCGTTCACGTCCAGCACGCGATGCATCAGGTCCGGGCGCGCGTACAGCATCTTTTTAATCGTGTGGAATTCACGCGAACCGCCGCCTTCGACCATGTAGCACGCCAGCGTCCATGGGCTGCCCGAAAAACCGATCAGCGGCACCCGTCCGTTCAGGGCGGTGCGGATCTGGGTGACCGCGTTGAACACATAGTCGAGCGATTCCATGCTCGGAACCCGCAGCGCGTTGACCTCGGCCTCGCTGCGCACCACGCGCTCGAACTTGGGACCCTCGCCGTCGGCGAAATACAGGCCCAGGCCCATGGCGTCGGGCACGGTCAGGATGTCGGAGAACAGGATCGCCGCGTCCAGCGGATAGCGGTCGATCGGCTGCAGCGTCACCTCGGTGCAGAAATCCGGGCTCTTCGCCAGCCCCATGAACGAGCCGGCCTGCTTCCGCGTGGCGCGGTACTCCGGCAGGTAGCGGCCCGCCTGCCGCATCAGCCAAACAGGGGTGTAATCGGTCGGCTGGCGCAGCAGCGCGCGCAGGAAAGTGTCGTTCTGGAGCGGGGCAAATTGTGGCATGGCGGGCAATAGAAGACGTAGGGAAACCCTTATTATCGCATCCTCCGGTGCGCACTTATAATGCGGGGTCGAGCCCACGCAACAGGAATTGCCATGACCTCCTCATCCCGCAAACAATCCGCCCCGGCCGGCACCTGGACTTCCCCGATCAGCGCCGCGGTCGTCGCCGCCGGCGCCGCTCCGCTATCGCAGGTGATGCTGGACGGGCTTGATGTCTGCTGGCTGGCCGGCCGCGCCAGCGAAGCCGGCCGCACCACCCTGCTGCGCCAGCGCGGCGGCCAGGTCGAGGAGCTGACACCGGCGCCGTTCAATGTGCGCACCCGGGTGCACGAGTACGGCGGCGGGGCCTGCCTGGTCAAGAACCGCACGGCATGGTTCTCGCATTACGCGGACAACCGTATCTACCGGGTTGAGAACGGTGCCGAACCGGTCCCGGTAACCTCGGGCGGCGAACGCCGCTACGCCGACTTCACGCTTGACGGCCAGCGCCAGCGCCTGATCGTGGTGCGCGAGGACCATTCGACCGGCGCGGCTTATCCGGTCAACACGATATGCGCGATCGGCTTTGACGGCTTTGAAACGGTGCTGGTGATTGGCGCCGACTTTTACGCCGCGCCGCGCATGTCGCCCGACGGCCGCCATCTCGCGTGGCTGAGCTGGAACCATCCGCGCATGCCGTGGCAGGGCACCGAACTGTGGCTGGCCGATATCGCGGCCGACGGCACGCTGGTCAACGGCCGGCTGGTGGCGGGCGGCGAGAACGAATCGATCACCCAGCCGGAATGGTCGCCAGGCGGAGTACTGCACTTCGTATCCGACCGCAGCGGCTGGTGGAACCTGTACCACTTCGCCGATGGAGTGGTGCGCCCCCTGTGCGAGCGCGCCGCCGAATTCGGCGGGCCGCACTGGACCTTCGGCGGTTCGCTGTACGGCTTCCGTTCGGATGACGAGATCGTCTGCACTTATATCCAGGACGGGGTGAGCCGGCTGGCGCGCTTGTCCACGCGCGACGGCAAGCTGCAAGAGATCGCCAATCCCTACCAGGAGATCCGCGAGCTGCGGGTGAACGGCGACACCGCTGTGCTGCTGGGCGGCGCCCCGACCATTGCGCTCGAACTGGCACGCTTTGACCTGGCCAACGGGACGCGTGAGGTACTGGCGCGCTCGATCGAGCAGCTACCCGACAGCGGATACCTGTCGGTCCCGCAAAGCATCAGCTACCCCACCAGCGGCGGCATGACGTATGCCTTCTACTACCCGCCGCAAAATGCCGATTTCGAACCGCTTCCCGGCGAAAAACCGCCGCTGATGGTGATCGGCCATGGCGGGCCGACCGGCATGGCGAGCAGCACGCTCAAGCTGGCGACCCAGTTCTGGACCAGCCGCGGCATCGCCGTGCTGGACGTGAACTACCGCGGCAGCACCGGCTTCGGCCGCGCCTACCGCGACGCGCTGCGCGGCCAGTGGGGCGTGATCGATGTCGAGGACTGCGTGGCCGGCGCGCGCTACCTTGCCGAACAGGGCCTGGTCGACCCGGAGCGGCTGGTGATCCGCGGCGGCAGCGCCGGCGGCCTGACGACGCTGAACGCGCTGACCTTCCATGACGTGTTCAAGGCCGGCGCCAGCTATTACGGCGTGTCGGATTTGAAGGGCCTGGACGCGGACTCGCACAAGTTCGAATCGCACTACAACGAATACCTGATCGCGCCGCAGCCCGAAGCCGACAGGCTGTATGCGCAACGCTCGCCGATCAACCACACCGACAAGCTGCGCCGGCCGATGATCTTCTTCCAGGGGCTCGATGACAAAGTGGTGCCGCCGCAGCAGTCGGAAACGATGGTGGACGCGCTGCGTGCGCGCGGCGTGCCGGTGGCATACATCACGCTGGAAGGCGAAGGCCACGGCTTTCGCAAGCCCGAGAGCGTCGTGCGCACGTTGGAGGCCGAGCTTTACTTCTACCTGCGCGTGTTCGGCATTCCCCTGCCCGCGGGACTGGCTCCGGTCGAGATCGAGAACCTGCCGGCATGAGCGAACTGGATTTGCGAGCCCGGCTCGAAGAGTGCGATCTGGCGCAAAAAATGGTGCTGGCGATGCTCGCGCTCGCCGGCGAGCCGGTGGGCAAAAAGCGCTTGCGCGAATACCTGGCGCCCCTGTTCGACGCCTCATTCACGGAGGAGGCGCTGACGGAAGACCTGGCCATGTTCCGTGCGCGTGGACTCGTCACCGATGTGACGGGAAGAGGCTCGTTGATCAGTCCGGCGGCGGCATGGCCTGCGCTTGAAGCGGCCCTCGACAACGACGCCCTGGAAAAGCTGTTTTGGGCTTACCTGCGGGTCAACCCGCTTGCTATCGAAGCGAATGGACGGCCGATCCTGCGCAGCTACCGCCAGGGCATCGCGATATTACGGGCGGAACTGCTGAGCGGGGATGCCGAGCGAGTTCCCCCGATACTGGCTGCGTGCCTGCTCTGCTACGACGCCACTACCCTGCACCCGCTGATCGACATCTGCGCGCGGCCGTTCGAGCCGCGCATGATCGATCGCATCCACCCCGACCTGCGCGCGCGGGTGCTGGCCGAGTTGGTCAGCCACGCACAACACGAGCCAGCCATCGCCGCGCAGGTGCGTGCCTGCGCCGAGCAGCACATCGCGCGCGGCACCACGTCGATGGCGCTGCGCGCCGCGCTGGCCGAACACTACCTGTTGTGCGGCCGCCTGACTGACGCCGCCGCCCTGCTGGAAGAACTGGACCACTCGGCGCGCCTGTTGCTGGACAGCGCCCTGAAACTGATGCGTGACGAGGTCGACGCGGCGCTGGCCGGCTTTGAGCAGGCCATCAAGGCATTGCGGCGCGAAACGGGCAAGCGCAAGGCGGTGTTCAACGGCTTCGGAGCCTTCCTGTATGTGACGGCGCTGCTGCGATCAAAGATTGCCAAGCACCAGCAAATGGCCGAGACCTATCTGGAGGCGGCGCTGCGGCCAACAGGGGCCAGCCCGGTGTTCTACCAGCTCAGCATGTTCCGGACGATCCAGGGCGGCACGACCGACGTCGAGGTGCTGCCCTCGCGCACGTGGGAAACAGCGCTGCAACCCGTGATGTTCCGCTCGCTGCTGCATTACTGGCTCGGCCTGCCGCAACTGGACAAGCAGCGCGCGCGGATCGAAGAGGCGCTGGCGCAGTCGGAACAGGCGGGGTTCGATTTCATCTCCGCCCAACTGGCGGCGATCCTTGGCGGATTGGGCGCGGTCGGGCACGAACAGCGTGCCGGCGAACTGCGCCGGCTGCACCGCATCACCGACATGACCCTGTGGTTCGAACGCGAGGAACCGTGGGAACGCCAGCTTAACGCGCTGATCAACCTGCAGCCCGCCGTCAATAAGGAAGTGGTAAAGGAGTCGCGGCTGGTCTGGCAGATCGCCTTCGACCCGCGCTACGGAGTGACGGAACTGGAGCCGCGCGAACAGAAGCGCGACGCCAAGGGCGGTTGGAGCCGCGGACGCGTAATGGGCCTGAAACGTCTGTACGAGGACGGCGCGGTCATCGATTTTCTCACAGCCCAGGACCTGCAGGCTGCCACCGCCATCGAGACCTACAGCAGGTACTACAGCGGCGGCATCAGCTATGAACTGAACATCGACAAGGCGCTCCATGCGCTGGTCGGCCATCCGCTGCTGTTCCTTTCCGATGCGCCAGGCACGCGCATCGAACTGCTGCCGGGTGAGCCCGAATTGCTGGTCAAGGCCAATGGCGACAAGGTCACGATCACGCTGCAGCCGCTGCCCGGCCAGCGCAGCGATTCGACCGTGGTGCGCGAAACGCCAACCCGGCTGCGGCTGGTCCGGATCAACGACGAGCACCGCCGGATCGCGGCGATCCTCGGCGACGGCCTCACCGTGCCGCTCTCCGCCGAACGCAGGGTGCTGGATGCGATCAGCGCAATCTCGACCATGGTCACCGTGCAGTCGGACATCGGCAGCAGCGCGGCCGACATCGAGCAGGTGGAGGCCGACAGCCGCCTGCACGTGCACCTGCTGCCCTACCAGCAGGGCCTGCGCATGCAGGTGCTGGTGCGGCCCCTGCCCGACGCCGGCGCCTACTACCAGCCGGGCAGCGGCGCCGAGCGCGTGATCGGCGAGGTGAATGGCGTGCGGCTGGAAGCGCGCCGCAACCTGAACGGCGAACGCGAGGCCGAGCGCGAGCTGGCCGGCGCCTGCCATGCGCTCGAACACGCGGAACAGGAACACGGCGAGTGGCTGCTTGGCCAGCCGCTGCAATGCCTGGAGCTGGTGGCCGAACTGCAGGCGCTGGACCCGGCAAAGGTCGTGGTGGCATGGCCGGACGGCGAGCCGTTCCGCGTGAGCCGCCGGGTGGAATCAAGCTCCGTGCGCCTCACCATTAAGCGCGACAAGGACTGGTTCGCGCTCGACGGCGAAGTGCGGATCGACGAAAACAGGGTGATGAACCTGCGCACGCTGCTTGAACGCCTGCGCGAAAGCGAGGGACGCTTCGTGGCGCTGGGCGAGAACCAGTTCCTCGCGTTGTCGAACGAACTGCACCGGCGCCTGACCGAGCTGTTGGCCTACGGCGAGCAAGCAGGCGACGCGGTGCGCGTGCACCCGCTGGCCAGCTTCGCATTGGAAGAGCTGGCGCACGACGCCGGCGGGGTCAAAGCGGACAAGGCCTGGCGCGAACACCTGGCGCGCATGAAGGCCAGCACAGACTATGAGCCCCAGCTGCCGTCCACCCTGCAAGCCGAGCTGCGCGACTACCAGCGCGAAGGCTTCGAATGGCTGGCGCGCCTTGCGCATTGGGGTGTCGGCGCCTGCCTCGCGGACGACATGGGCCTGGGCAAGACGCTGCAGGCGCTGGCCCTGATCCTGTCGCGCGCACCCAATGGCCCCACACTGGTGGTGGCGCCGACTTCGGTGTGCATGAACTGGATCGCGGAAAGCGCGCGCTTTGCGCCGACCCTGAACGTCAAGCTGTTCGGTCCGGGCGACCGCGCGGCGATGCTGGACAACCTGCAGCCATTCGACCTGGTGATCGCCAGCTACGGCCTGCTGCAGCTGGAAGCGCCGCTGTTTGCCAAACCGCGCTGGCACACCATCGTGCTCGACGAAGCGCAGGCGATCAAGAACGCGCACACGCGCCGCTCGCAAGCGGTGATGGCGCTGCAAGGGGACTTTCGCATGGTCGCCACCGGCACCCCGCTGGAGAATCACCTGGGCGAGCTGTGGAACCTGTTCAGGTTCATCAACCCGGGCCTGCTCGGCACCAGCGACCAGTTCAACCTGCGCTTCGCCGGTCCGATCGAGCGCGCGCAGGACAAGCGCGCCGAGAGCGCGGCGCGTGCGCGCCTGCGCCGCCTGACCCAGCCCTTCATCCTGCGCCGTACCAAGGCCCAGGTGCTGTCCGAGCTGCCGCCGCGCACCGAGATCACGGTGCCGGTCGAACTGACGCAGGAAGAGACCGCGCTTTACGAATCGCTGCGCCGCGAAGCGCTCGACAAGCTGGCCGCGCTCGAAGCGCCGCAGAACCAGAAGGCGATCCAGATCCTGGCCGAGATGATGAAGCTGCGCCGCGCCTGCTGCAACCCGGAGCTGGTCGCGCCGGGGCTGAACATCGCCAGCAGCAAGCTCGCCACCTTCGCGCACCTGCTCGCTGGCCTGCTGGAGAACCGCCACAAGGTGCTGGTGTTCAGCCAGTTCGTCGACCACTTGGCGCTGATCCGCAAGCATCTGGACGAACGCGGCATCCGCTACCAGTACCTCGATGGCGCAACGCCGATGCAGGAGCGGAAAAAGCGCGTCGAGGCGTTCCAGGCCGGCGACGGCGACGTCTTCCTGATCAGCCTGAAGGCGGGCGGCGTCGGCATCAACCTGACCGCGGCCGACTACGTGATCCACATGGACCCGTGGTGGAACCCGGCGGTGGAGGACCAGGCATCGGACCGCGCGCACCGCATGGGCCAGCAGCGGCCGGTGACGATCTACCGGCTGGTGGCGCAACACACGATCGAAGAAGGCATCGTCGAACTGCACGGGCACAAGCGCGACCTGGCCGACAGCCTGTTAGAGGGCAGCGACCTGGCGGCGCGCATGTCGCCGGAAGATATGCTGATGATGCTGCAGCAGGGGCTGGCCCGCTGATCGTGCACCCGCCCGGAACGGGGGCTGGCGTGGCGGTCTTATCCATGTGATCATGTGCCTTTTACAAAAGGGACATCACGAATGGAAGAAGAAATCGCCCTGACACGCTCGGCCGACGCGCAGGTCATCGGCGTCAAGTCCTGGGTCGCCTATGCCGGCGTGGCGGCGCTTGCCGCCGTGCTGCTCGGCCTGGCGCTACTTGCCTTCCTGTGGAACCACCTGGCCGCGATCGCGGTGCTGGCGGTGTCGGTGCTGCTGGTCGGCTACCGCTTCATGCTGGTGCGCAGCGTGCAGCTCTACGTTGACGACGTCGGCGTCTGGGCCTACTCGGGTGTGCTGCCGTGGGCGAAGGGCGTGCAGGGCGTGAAGTGGCGCGACATGGACGAAGCCACGTTTGTGAACGGCTTCTGGAGCTGGGCCACGCGCTCGTACACAATCCGGGTCGGGCATCGCTTTACCAAGGACAGCGAAATCCTGCTGACCGATATCGCCAACGGCAAGGACGCGGTCGCAACCCTCAACACCAAGCTCAAGGACCTGATCCGCGCCGGCATGATCAACTGATGGACGCCAGGGACGCCCTCGACTTCGTACGCGAGCACGGCGTGGTGCTGGCATCGGCAAAAGGTCCTGTGCCCTCGCTCGCGCAAGCCATCGCCGGCGAACCGATCAAGGGTAGCTGGTGGGCGCACCCGCAGGGCAAACGCATTTTCGACCTGCTCCAGCATGTCAGCGCGGACCCGGACGTGGCGGTGTGCCGGCTGGTGGACGGCAAGCTCACGCTGGTCCACCGGCGCCTGTGGCCGGCGCTGGCAAGGCTGGCTGCGGAAATCGACCCTTCGCGCCTGGCCCGCATCGACCAGCAACATACGGCGCGCGGCCACCATGTCAACGTCGAAACCGCGTTCGCCGACTGGCTGCCGCCCGACGCTGCGGCTGCGGGACGTGCGCTGCCGCGCGAAGCGGCGCTGGCCGCATTGGGCTCAACATTTGTTACAAACCCGGGTCGTGCGTAGCGCCTGATTGATGCTAATCTGGCGCCCCGCCGTGCATGTGCTGCGCCCGGCACCCCGTGCTTTATCTGGAAGGCCGATTACGATGATGAAAACGAAGATTGCGCTGGCCGCGCTGCTCGCATGCGTTGCGCTGGCGCCCGCGAGCGCCGCCCGGCATGCCAAGCCGGTCAAGGCCAAATCTGGCAAGGTAAATACGGCCAAGACGCCATCCAAGACCAAGGCATCGAACAAGGAAGCGGTCGCCAAGGCCGCGCCAGTACCGGCGCCGAAACCGGTCCTCGCCGAACGCCGGCAGGACCGTGCGATGGACGCGATGTCGATGCAGTTCCTGACCGCGCTGTGGCGCATGGACCCGGAAGGCGGCATCGAAGTCGGCAAATTCGACGTGGCCGCCAACCTGACTATTCCCGACGCCGCCACGCGCGCCAAGCGGCTTGCCTTCATCAATGAGTGGCTCGACAAGTTCAACAAGGTCAACGCATCCCAGCTGTCGCCGAGCCAGCGCACCGATCTGGCCCTCCTGACCAACAAGCTGGAAAACGACCGCTGGCGCCTGACCACCTTGCGCGAATTCGAGTGGAACCCGGCGGTCTACAACGTAGCCGAGCCACTCGACCTGATTCTAACCACCGAATACGCCGCCAAGGCGCAGCGTTTGCGCACCATCCTCAAGCGACTGGCCCAGGTGCCAGCCTACTACCAGGCGGCGCAGGCATCGATCGTCAACCCCACGCACGAACACACCCAGCTCGCGCTGGCGCAGGCGCCCGGCACGCTGGCCGTACTGGCCGACCTGGGCAAGGCCGCGCAGGAGTCGATCCTGTCACCGCAGGAAAAGGCGATCTTCGAGGTGCGGGTGGCCAACGCGGGCACGGCGGTCATCCACTGGGTCGACTTCCTTTCGGACCTGGACAAGTCGCAGCAGCAGATGCAGCGCGCGCGTTCGTTCCGCATCGGGAAGGACCTGTACGAGCAGAAGTTCGCGCTCGAGATCCAGTCCGCCAGCAGCGCCGAGCAGACCTACCGCAAGGCGCTGGCGGCGCGCGACGAACTCCTCTCCCGAATGGACGGCCTGGCCGACCAGCTGTGGCCGACGACCATGGGCAATGCGGCCAAGCCGCAGGACCGCTACCAGAAGATCGGCATGGTGATCGCCAAGCTGTCGGAACACCACGTCGCGCGCGAGAACTTCTTCCCCGAGATTAAGCGCCAGATCCCGCTGCTGCAGGATTTCGTGACGAAGAACGACCTGCTCACGCTCGACCCCAGCAAGCCGCTGGTAGTCCGCGAGACACCGCCCTACAAGCGCGGCGTGGCTGGCGCCAGCGTCGACGCACCGGGCCCGTATCGGCCGAAGGACCGCACGTACTACAACGTCACGCCACTCGACGGCTTATCAAACGAGCAGGCCGAATCGAGCCTGCGCGAGTACAACGACTGGATGCTGCAGATCCTGAACATCCACGAGGCGATCCCTGGCCACTACGCGCAGCTGTCGTACGCGAACCGCTCGCCGTCGCTGGTCAAATCGCTGTTCGGGAACGGCGCAATGGTCGAGGGCTGGGCGGTGTACAGCGAGCGCATGATGCTCGAAGCGGGCTACGGCGACAACGCGCCAGAGATGTGGCTCATGTGGTGCAAGTGGAACCTGCGCAGCGTGACCAACACCATTCTCGACTACAGCGTGCACGTGCTGGGCATGACAGAGGATCAGGCGCTCGACCTGCTGGTGCGCCAGGCATTCCAGACCCCGCAGGAAGCGATCGAGAAATGGCGCCGCGCGCAGCTGTCATCGGTGCAGCTGACCAGTTACTTCTCGGGCTACAGCGAGATCTCGGAGCTGCGCGAGCGGCGCAAGCAGGAGCTGGGCGACAAGTTCAACCTGAAGCAGTTCAACGAGCAGTTCTTAAGCTTCGGCAATGCACCGGTCAAGATGATCGGTGAGTTGATGCGGTGATTCGGGCGCGGGCGAGCGGGTCCGGCGGGTGCTCGGGACCCGTTACGAACATTTTGGATGGCCGCGCCAATTCCATTCGCCTGACGGCGACCGCGCTAGTGTTACGACTCCCTGAACCTTCGAGGATGCGCACACAGAACGCGCTGTCAGTTCGCCTTGCTTGTTCCATTGGGGACGTTCGAACGTAGATACGACAGCACCATCCACTTTCGCGAGTGTCCCTGCGTAGCCCTTCCACATCGTATTCCCGGCCAAGTTGTAGATGGCCCATTCCTCACCATCTTCACCGGCTACCTGTTTAATCGCCAAGAACTCGTTTCGACTCGCCGAAAACAAGACAGTGTGCCCAGCGTGCAGCAACTTCCCGCTCTCATTGAGCAAGAGATCTCCGGAATACGAGCTTTCATCCATCCTTTCGATCAGATGAGCCTGTACTTGGGCGTTGAAACCGCAGTAGCGCCAGTGCAGGCCATCCATTTCGCGCTCGTCATGCGGAGGCTTGTCGACAAATCGCTGAGGCCCTTTTTTTGTCGTGACCTCCAACATATGCCTTCCCACGCGATGTGTGCCCTTGGGCGCTTGTCTCAGCGCAGCCCGTTCGACCTTTGCAGTTTCACACGAAAGTGCGGGCTGAGAATCCTTAGCCAGCACGGCGGTACTGGCCAAAGCAAGCGATGCGCAAACGAGGGCCTGGTTAAGGACGGTAGATGACATAGTCCTGGATTCAACCGATGGGTCTAGCGCGACAGATATGGCTTCATCGCATCATGCAGCTCGGCCGGAAGCTCTTCCGGGTCTATGTGCTGAGCCTGTAACTCGGCGCGAAGCCTGCCGGCGCCGCCATAGGCCCGTACAAGCCGCTTCGCCAAGTCACTTGCAAGTTTCGATAGGATCGGCTGTGGCACTGAGTCAAAAATCCGGTCATCAAAGACCTGCCGTGCTGAGTCGACGTCGGTGCATGAGTCGCCTTCTGTGTACAGCAACACCCCGAAGTCGTCGGTCGAGTATTTGTTACGCCGGCCGGTTTCGTTGTACCGGATTTCGTATCCGCCGATAACGTAAAAACTCCTTCCCGACGCATCGCTTGCTTGGGCGTACACGTACCACACGCCCCTGCCGTTCTCGTTATCTCGCAAGCTCTCGCAACTTGCTTGCACCTTTAGCGGCACAGATTCGAACTTCACTTTTGCGGATTCATAGCGAAGCCCAAGGACAGGCTCGCGCAGAACCCGCGGCTTGTATTCGGCCGACAAGCCGTTATAGCTAGCCAAGGCCAGAACGGTGCCAACGGCAATTCGGTTAAGGGCGGTAGAAAACATAGGGCGGTTTTTTCTTTCGGTAGCCTTCACCGGACCAGAAGTCACGTTGGATGAAATCCGAAATCCAGTTCTTGCCGTCAAAAGCTGCTATATGCCCGGACGGGTTTCCACCTTCGTAGGGCTGAATAACGACAACGTCACCCTTCAATGGTTTGTACCGGTCCGGGTCCTCCACTGGAAGTTCACGGAACCCCATTCTTAGCAATGTAGTGCCCCACGTTTTGGCATCGCCGAGATGCCCAGTGGTATCACCGCCTGCCGCTTCCAGGGCTTCGCGAACCTTCTTCGCGCATATCCTTCCGCTGTGCCGAAAGGCATGCGTGCGCAAGTGCGTGGCAAATTTGTTTACGTCGACAGCGGCCATGCAAGCACCTACGCGATGACCTTGTTTGCCGACAGATCCCAGCCGCCCATGGTGCTGCCACCAGCGCCACCGCTAATCTTCTGCTGGGTGTACGTCCATTTCACTTTGGCGAATTTCAAACACATGTGCTCTTGCATACCGCCGCCCGGCTTTAAGCCTGGCTTCACGGATCCGATCAGTACGTTTTCCAGCACCATTTCGAAATACTTGACCCGGGTGCCATTGCCATCTGCGCGAAAGAACTCGAATTTTGCCTTCGGGATAGTCTTGCCCATCGCGCAGTGTTGCAGCAGGATCGGGGTGGATAGGTCGGCGAACTTGGTCACCAGGACCTCATCGAACTCGGCCCGCGCCGACGTATGACCGCCGCTGGTCGAAACCACGGGACTGCGCGGCTGCTCCACACCGAAGTCCACGTCCAAGCATTCGATCCAGTCCTTGTGCTTGTCGTCCATCGACTCGCCTTTGATGCCTTCGATTTGCAGATATGCGTCGACTGCCATGATGAGATTCTCCTGTTGGTTTCGGCATTGGGCAAACGCGTTGGCCGTCGGCTGGCCACATGCGTATAGACCGGCCCATTGTTGCTCGACTTGCTAACGTTCAAATTGGTAGGGATCAACGCAGCAAATGATTGCGGTCAACAGGGGCTAGGGGAGTTTTCGTCCTGATGATCACCAGAGCTTGATTCCACGCAGCGAACGCTTGCTGTAAGTCCACTACGATGGCCAGATTGCCGCCATGGCATCCACCCCCATCGCAAAAGGACATCAAGATGAACGCTGCGCGCTACCCTGCCCTGACGCTGCTTCCGCTATTGTTGTCGCTGGCCGCCTGTGCCGGCACCACCCCTTCCATGGGTGCATCCAGCGCCAAGACCGTTGCCACTGGCGCGGCGGGCGGCGCCAATGCCGTGGGCGCCAACGATCAGCTGGAACGCTGCGACCGCTCGCTCGGCACCCTGACCATTGTCGAGGACGCGAACCAGCCGTGGGTGCACCAGTTCACCGTCGAATACCGCATGCAAAGCACAGTGCCGCTCTTGCGCATGATCATCCAGCAGTCGAACTGCTTCGTTGTCGTCGAGCGCGGCCAGGCGATGGCTCAGATGCAGGGCGAACGTGAGCTGATGCAGTCCGGCGAGCTGCGGCGCACCAGCAAAATGGGCAAAGGCCAGATGGTCGCGGCGGATTACACGGTGACGCCGTCGATCACGTTCAGCCAGCAGGGCACGGGTGGCGCCGGCGCGCTATTCGGCGGCAAGATCGGGGCGGTCGCGTCCCTGCTCGGCGGGTCGATGAAGTCGAACGAGGCGTCGACTATCCTGTTGCTGACTGACAACCGCTCGGGCATCCAGCTCGCAGCCGCGGAGGGCAGCGCGAAGAACTGGGATTTTGGACTGATGGGCGGGTTCTTCCAGAACAACCTGGCGGGGGTGAACGGCTTTTCGAATACGCCGCAGGGCAAGGTGCTGGCCGCGTCGTTCATGGATTCGTACAACCAGATGGTCAAGGCGGTGCGCGCCTACAAGGCCCAGGACGTTGCGGGCGGATTGGGCAATGGCGGCTTGTTGAGAACCAATTAAGCGGCGGCGTGGAAGTCGATATTGCGTTAGCCAGTTGATACCGTAGGGTGCGCACCTGTGCGCACGCGGTTCCGGCCCAAAGCGAAGCCGCGAACCCGCATGCGATGACCGCGTGCGCACAGGTCCTCGGCGGCCCCGCGCCCCCTACGCCTCCCGTGCGCCGTGCCTCAGGCGGCTTCTTCAGGCGCCCGGGTCGCGCGCTCGAAGATCGGCGCTACCCACAGTCCCAGCTCGAACAGCAGGCACATCGGCAGCGCCAGCGCCAGCTGGCTGACCACGTCCGGCGGCGTGACGATCGCAGCTATCACGAACGCGCCCACGATTGCGTATGGCCGGATCGACTTGAGCTTTTCGATGCTCACCAGCCCCATGCGCACCAGGATCACCACCACCACCGGCACCTCGAACGTGGCACCGAACGCCAGGCACATCGACATGACGAAGTCGAGGTAATTCTCAATGTCCGGCGTGACCGCGATCGATGAGGGCGCGAATGCGGCGATGAAGTGGAACACGCGGCCGAACACGAAGAAGTAGCAAAATGCCACCCCGAGGACGAACAGGACCGATGACGAGATCACCAGCGGCATCACCAACCGCTTTTCGTGCGCGTACAAACCCGGGGCCACGAAGGCCCAGAGCTGGTAGAACACCCACGGCAGCGCGACGATGAAGGCGATCGCCAGCGTCACCTTCATCGGCACCAGGAACGGCGCCACGACGCCGGTCGCGATCATTCTCGAACCGGCCGGCAGCGAGGCGAGCATCGGCGCGGCGAGCAGATCGTAAATTTCCGCCGGTCCCGGCCAGAGCATCAGCACGCCGCAGGCGATGGCGATTCCGATTGACGCCTTGACCAGGCGGTCACGCAGCTCGACCAGGTGGGAAATGAAAGTTTCTTCGCCAGCTAGTTCGTCGGTCATTAGAAAAAGGATGTGTTGGATTTGACGCCGGGACGGTACTTGCGCACACGCGCCGCGCCCGACATCACGTGCGTCTTCATGCCGGTGCGCTGCTTGTACCAGGCGGGAATGCTCGAGCTGCGTACCAGCTTTTTACGGCGGAAATCGCGCGCCTTGCGCTCCATGTCGCTGACGGTGGCCGACGGGGTTGGCGCTGTATAGGTATCGCCCCGCCACGCGGCCTCGACTTCGCCCACGTTGGTGGCGACGGTGTGCTCGACCTCTTCCTTGATCGACTGCGCGCTCTCGGCCATTTCCTTGTGCAGGTTGCGCAGTTCGTCAAGCTCGATCTCGCGGCTGACTTCGGATTTGACGTCCGCCAGATAACGCTGCGCACGCCCGTACAGCGTGCCAGCCATGCGCGCCACCTTCGGCAGCTTTTCAGGGCCGATCACGACCAGCGCCACCACGCCAATGATGGCGAGCTTGGAAAGACCAAGATCGATCATGGAACGGTGCTGCTATTAAGAACGGGTTTTCTCGCGGGTCTCGACGTCGATGGTCGACTTGTCGGCCACTTGTTGCGGCGGCTGCACGGTGGCGGCCGGCGCGGCGGCGTCTTTTTCTTCCTCGCCCTTGACCCCGTCCTTGAAGCCTTTAACAGCCTTGCCGAGGTCGGAGCCGATGTTGCCCAGCTTCTTGGTGCCGAAAATCAGCATCACCACGACCAGTACGATAACCCAGTGCCAGATACTCATAGAACCCATCATATTCTCCTTGCAAGGCGCGCCAAGGCGCCTGAATTCGTGGAACCGCAGCCGCCAGTATAAGCGATGCGCGGCACACGTGGCCCCATCTTTGGGATCTGGAACAGATTCTTACAGATTCTTGTGGCTCAGGTGCGCATGCCGCGCCACGGACGTGGTCCGCCGTACAAGTGCAGGTGCAGGTGGTACACCTCCTGGCCACCATCCGGTCCGCTATTGATCAGCGTCTTGAAACCGCCGCTGGGCTCGCCGTCGGCGCCACGCGTTACCGAGATGCCATGCTCGGCCGCAAGGCGCGGCACCAGCGCCAGCATCTTGCCCAGCACTTCCGCATGTTCTTCCGTGCATTCGGACAAGGTGGCCACGTGCTGCTTTGGAATCACCAGCAGGTGCACGGGCGCGGCCGGGTTGATGTCCTTGAACGCGAGCAAGTTATCGTCTTCGTAGACAATGCTCGAAGGGATTTGCTTGTTGGCGATCTTGCAGAAGATGCAGTTGTCCATGTTGTCTCCGATCTATTCTTTGCGCGACGCTTTTTCTTCCAGGCCCGACACGCCTTCGCGCCGCGCCAGCTCGTCGATCACCTGCTGCGGCTTGAGGCCGAACTGGGCCAGCATCACCATCGAGTGGAACCACAGGTCGGCGCACTCATACAATACCTTGGATGCGTCGCCGGAAGCGCGCGCGTCCTTGGCCGCCATCACGGTTTCGGTGGCTTCCTCGCCGATTTTTTTGAGGATCGCGTCGTCGCCCTTCTTGAACAGGCGCGCCACATATGACGTCTCGGGGTCGCCGCCGTTTTCGGGCTTGCGCGACTCGATCACTTGCGCAAGGCGCTCCAGGCTAATACTCATTTGCTTTTCTTGGGTTTGGTGTAGATCGCGTCCGGGTCCTGCAGCACCGGCTCCACGGACTGCCAGTCGGCGCCGTCGAACTTCTGGAAGAAGCATGAATGGCGCCCGGTGTGGCAGGCGATGCCGCCGGCCTGCTCGACCTTGAGCAGCACCACGTCCTCGTCGCAGTCCAGGCGGATTTCCAGCACCTTTTGCACATGGCCGGATTCCTCGCCCTTGTGCCACAGCTTCTTGCGCGAGCGGCTCCAATACACCGCCTCGCCCAGCTCCACGGTCCTGGCCAGCGCATCGCGGTTCATCCAGGCGAACATCAAAATGTCGCCGGTCGCCGCCTCCTGGGCGATCACCGGCACCAGGCCGTGCTCGTCCCACTTGACCTTCTTGAGCCACTTGGCATTGGCCGCTGGCGTCGTTGTTGCGGTCGGCATGAAGATTCCTTAAACAAGGCGCATGGGAATGCCGCGCTCGGCCATGTAGCGCTTGGCTTCACCCACGGTGTGCTGCCCGTAGTGGAAAATGCTGGCGGCCAGCACCGCGTCGGCGCGGCCTTCGAGCACGCCATTGGCCAGATCCTGCAGACCGCCCACGCCGCCGGAGGCGATCACCGGAATGCCAACCGCATCGGACACGGCGCGCGTCAGGCCCAGGTCGAAACCGATTCGGGTGCCGTCGCGGTCCATGCTGGTGAGCAGCAGCTCGCCGGCGCCCAGGCTTTCCATTTTGCGTGCCCACTCGACGGCATCCAGGCCAGTACGGTTACGGCCGCCATGCGTGAAGACTTCCCACTTGCCGGGCGCGACCTGCTTGGCGTCGATCGCCACCACGATGCACTGCGCGCCGTGCTTTTGCGAGGCCTCGTACACCAGCTGCGGGTTGGTCACCGCCGAGGTGTTGATGCTGACCTTGTCGGCGCCCGCGTTGAGCAGGCGCCGCACGTCCTCCACCTTGCGCACGCCGCCGCCAACGGTCAGCGGAATGAACACGGTCGACGCCACCGCCTCGATGATCGGCAGGATCAGGTCGCGGCCGTCGGAGGAAGCGGTGATGTCGAGGAAGGTGATTTCGTCCGCGCCCTGTTCGTCGTAGCGGCGCGCGATCTCGACCGGGTCGCCGGCGTCGCGCAGCTCGGTAAAGTTGACGCCCTTGACGACGCGACCGCCGGTCACGTCCAGGCACGGGATGATGCGTTTTGCGAGCATGGGTTAAGCCTGGGCGCCCTCGGTCAGTTCGTCGGCGCGCTGCTGGGCCGAGGCCAGGTCGAGCGTGCCCTCGTAGATCGAGCGGCCGCAGATCACGCCTTCGATGCCTTCGTCCTGCACCGCGCACAGGGCTTCGACGTCGGCCAGGTTGTGCACGCCGCCGGAAGCGATGATCGGCACCCTGACCGCCTTGGCCAGCTTGACGGTGGCTTCGATGTTCACCCCGGCCATCATGCCGTCGCGGCCGATGTCGGTGTAGACGATCGACTCGACGCCGTAGCCTTCGAACTTCTTGGCCAGGTCGATGACCTCGTGGCCGGACATCTTGCTCCAGCCGTCGGTGGCGACCTTGCCGTCCTTGGCGTCCAGGCCGACGATGATGTGGCCAGGGAAGGCGCCGCAGGCGTCGTGCAGGAAGCCCGGATTCTTGACCGCGGCGGTGCCGACGATGATGTAGGTGATGCCGTCGTCCAGGTAACGCTCGATGGTGTCCAGGTCGCGGATGCCACCGCCCAGCTGCACCGGAATCTCGTCGAGGTCATTCTCCTCGGCGTAGTCCTGCACGACCGTCAGGATCGACTTGATCGCCGCTTCGTTCTTCGGCTTGCCGGCGAACGCGCCGTTCAGGTCCACCAGGTGCAGGCGGCGCGCGCCCTTCTTGAGCCAGTGCAGCGCCATCTCGGCGGGATCTTCGGAAAATACGGTGGCGAGGTCCATATCGCCCTGTTTCAGGCGAACGCAGTGACCGTCTTTCAGGTCGATGGCGGGGATCAGCAGCATGGTCTTTGTCAGTAGAAGTTCAATGTGTATCAGGGGTTCCAGTGGACGAAATTGCGATACAGCCGCAGCCCGGCGGAGGCACTCTTCTCAGGGTGGAACTGGGTGGCGACGATATTGTCCCTGGCGACCGCGCAGCAGAAGGCGTCGCCGTAATCGGTTTCGCCGATCGTGTGCGCGGCGTCCTCGGGCACCGCATAGTAGCTGTGCACGAAGTAAAAATAGCTGTCGTTCTCGATGCCTTCCCACAGCGGGTGCGCGCGCACCTGCTGCACGCGGTTCCAGCCCATCTGCGGAACCTTGAAGCGCGAGCCGTCGGCCTGCGTCCGGCCGTCCAGCTGGAAGCGCACCACCTTGCCCGGCAACAGGGACAGGCCCGGCGTGTCTCCTTCCTCGGAACGGTCGAACAGCATCTGCTCGCCCACGCACACGCCCATCACCGGGCGGGATGCAGCGGCGCGGCGCAGCGCGTCCTCGACGCCCGATTCGCGCAGGCTCGCCATGCAGTCGCGCATCGCGCCCTGGCCGGGCAGCACGATGCGGTCGGCCGCGTCGATGTCGGCCGCGGCGCCGGAGATCAGGACGTCAGCTTCGGGGGCGACGGCACGCAGCGCCTGCGCGACCGAACGCAGGTTGCCCATGCCATAATCGACCACAACAATCTTGTTCATAACGTTTTCGCTAGCGTCCTTACAGGCTGCCCTTGGTCGAGGGGATGGTACCGGCGGCGCGCTCGTCCAGCTCTGCCGCCATGCGCAGTGCGCGGCCGAACGCCTTGAATACGGTCTCGCACTGGTGGTGCGCGTTGGTGCCGCGCAGGTTATCGATGTGCAGGGTGACGCCGGCATGATTGACGAAGCCACGGAAGAATTCGGTGGTCAGGTCGACGTCAAAAGTGCCGATCATGGCGCGCGTGAACGGCACGTGCATTTCCAGGCCCGGACGGCCGGAGAAGTCGATCACCACGCGCGAGAGAGCCTCGTCCAGCGGCACGTAGGCGTGGCCGTAGCGGCGAATGCCCTTCTTGTCGCCGATCGCCTTGGCGACCGCCATGCCCAGCGTGATGCCGGTGTCCTCGACCGTGTGGTGGGCGTCGATGTGCAGGTCGCCGACCGCCTCCACTTCCAGGTCGACCAGGCCATGGCGCGCGATCTGGTCGAGCATATGGTCGAGGAACGGGACCCCGGTGTTCAGTTTCTGGCGGCCGGTGCCGTCCAGGTTGAGCGCGACACGAATCTGGGTTTCGCTCGTGTTGCGCGTGATTTCTGCGGTGCGGGTCATGAAAAAAGCGGCTCGGGTAGAATCAGGTCGTCCCGCCCAGGGACGCCTTCAAGGCATTCAGGAATTCGGAATTCTCTTCCGGCGTGCTGACCGTCACACGGATGCAATTGGCCAGTACTGGCATTTTAACCAAATTTTTGATAAGCACCTTTTTCGCAAGCATATTCGCACATACCTGATCGGCGTCGGGCACCTGCACCATCAGGAAGTTGGCGGCCGACGGGAACACTTCGACCCCCGGCAGGGACGCCAGTTCGGCGGCCAGCTCGTCGCGCGCGGCGTTCAGGAGCTCGGCCTGCCGGTCGAGCACGTCCATGTGGTCGAGCGCGAACTCGGCCGCGATCTGGGTCAGCACGTTGACGTTGTAGGGCGGGCGCACCTTGTCGAACTGCGCCAGCAGCGCGGGGTCAGCCGACATGTAGCCCAGGCGGATGCCGGCCAGGCCCAGCTTGGACAGGGTGCGCATCACGACCAGGTTTCCGAACTCGGGCAGGCGGTCCATGAAGGTGGTCTTGGCGAACGGGTGGTAGGCCTCGTCGACCACCGCGATGCCGGTGTCTTTCATCGCGCGGATGATCTCGGCCATGTCGTCGGCGTTGAACAGGTTGCCGGTCGGGTTGTTCGGGTAGGCGAGGAACACCAGGGCCGGCTTGTGCTCGGCGATCGCGGCCAGCATCGCTTCCTTGTCCAGGCTAAGGTCGGGCCGCAGCGGCACGCCGACGAAGTCCATGCCGGCCAGCCTGGCTGACATCGAGAACATCACGAACGCCGGAATCGGGGCCAGCACGGTGGCGCGGCGGTCCTTGCGCGCGCAGGCGGTGACCATAATCGAGATCAGCTCGTCCGAGCCATTGCCGAGGATGACGTCGTACCCGGCAGGCACGCCGAGCCTGGCGCACACCTTCTGTTTGAGGGTGGTATAGGACGGGACCGGGTAGCGGTTAATCACCGCGTCCGCCAGGCGCCGCCCCAGTTCTTCGCGCAGCTCGTACGGCAGCTCATACGGGTTCTCCATGGCGTCCAGTTTGATGTAGCCGCTCGCGTCGGGCACGTGGTAGCCGGCGAGCTGCTGTACGTCCGGACGGATGGTGTTGGCGATCAGGGTATCGATGGATGACATGGGTCGGTCCTTATGCGGCTTTGGTTTGCGCTTTATCTGCAATGAGTGTTGGCTCCGGAACGTCAAGCGTGCGCACGGCGGCGCTTTTCGCCTCGGCCTTGCGCTTTTTCGATGCCACCGGCACCTCCGGCGCGGCCAGCCGCGCCTCGATGATCTCGCAATACGCCGGGTTCAGCTCGAAACCGGCGTAATGACGCCCGAGCCGGCGCGCGGCCACGGCGGTGGTGCCGCTGCCCATGAACGGGTCGAGCACGACCCCGCCCGGCGGGCACGAGGCCTTGATCATGCGCTCGATGATCTCGAGCGGCTTCTGGGTCGGGTGGTCGGCGCGCTCGGGATGCTCGCGGTGCAGGCGCGACACGCTCCACAGGTCCTTGGGGTTGTAGCCGACTTCGAGCCACTTGGCGCCGACGAAGATCGAGCGCGAGCGCGCCTTCTTGGTCTCGGCGTCGTACGGTATGCGTACCGCATCGAGGTCGAAGTAGTAGTCCTTGCGGTTGACGAAAAAGCCGATCGTGTCGTGCACCGACGAGAAGCTGCGCACGCTGCCGCCCATCGAGGGGACGCGCCGGTCCCAGATAATCTCGTTCATCATCGTCATGCGCTGTTTGAGCATGACGAAAATCTCGGGGGCGAAGCGCCAGGTCAGGAAGATGTACAGGCTGCCGTTGGGTTTGAGCTTGGGCAGCGCCTTGTCGATCCACTGCTCGGTCCAGGCCAGGTAGTCTTGCACGCTCTGCTGGTCCGAGCCGTTGCCGTAGTCCTTGCCGAGATTGTAGGGCGGGTCGGTCAGGATCAGGTCTATGCTTGCGTCCGGGATGCGCGCCAGTCCCTCCAGCGCATCCTCGCAGAACACCTGGTTGACCCAGGAGTTCATGATTTCGTCAAACGCAGTTCGGCGCTCCTGGCGTGGGCCTGCAAGCCCTCGCCGTAGGCCAGTTCGGCGGCCACGCGCCCCAGGGTCTGGGCGCCCGCTTCGCTCACCTGGATCACCGACGAGCGCTTCTGGAAGTCGTACACGCCCAGCGGCGAGGAGAAGCGCGCGGTGCGCGAGGTCGGCAGCACGTGGTTCGGGCCGCAGCAGTAGTCGCCCAGCGACTCGGACGAAAAGCGGCCGAGGAACATCGCGCCGGCGTGGCGGATCTTGTCCGCCCACTGCTGCGGATTCTCGGCCGAGATTTCCAGGTGCTCGGCGGCGATCGCGTTGGCGATCTCGCAGGCTTCAATCATGTCGCGCACCTTGACCAGCGCGCCGCGGCCGGACAGCGAGGCTTCGATGGTCTCCTTGCGCGGCATGCCAGGCAGCAGCTTGTGGATGCTGGCCTCGACGCGTGCGATGTACTCCTCGTTCGGGCACAGCAAGATCGCCTGCGCCAGCTCGTCGTGCTCGGCCTGCGAGAACAGGTCCATCGCCACCCAGTCCGGATCGGTGGTGCCGTCGCACAGCACCAGGATCTCCGAAGGGCCCGCGATCATGTCGATGCCCACCAGGCCGAACACGCGGCGCTTGGCCGCCGCCACGTAGGCGTTGCCGGGGCCGACGATCTTGTCCACCGGGGCGATGGTCTCGGTACCGTACGCCAGCGCGCCGACCGCCTGGGCGCCGCCGATGGTGATCACGCGCGTCACGCCCGCGATCGCGGCCGCCGCCAGCACCATGCGGTTCTTGATGCCGTCCGGGGTCGGCACCACCATCACGATTTCCTTCACCCCCGCCACCTGGGCGGGAATAGCGTTCATCAGCACCGACGACGGATAGGCCGCCTTGCCACCGGGGACGTAGATGCCCACGCGGTCCAGCGGCGTGACGCGCTGGCCCAGCACTGTGCCGTCCGGCTCGGTGTAGGTGAAGCCTTTCAATTCCTGCTTCTGGCGCTCGTGGAACGCCCGGATGCGATCGCTTGCTGCCTGCAGCGCGGCGCGCTGCGCTTGCGGCAGCGCGGCCAGCGCGGCGTCCAGTTCTTCCTGCCCGATGTCGAACGCGGCCATGCTGGCGGCGCCGCCGGGAATACGGTCGAAGCGGTTGGTGTATTCGAGCACGGCGGCGTCGCCGCGCGCCTTCACGTCGGCCAAAATTTGCGCCACCGCGGATTCGATCGCGTCATCGGTCGCGGCTTCGAAGGCGAGCAGGCTTGACAGGCGCTGCTGGAAGTCGGCGTCGGTGGAATCGAGTTTGCGGATTTGAACTGCCATGATCAGCCTTGCTGTTTCGACGCGTTCTGGAACGCCTCGATGATGGGTTGCAGGCGCTCGCGCTTGAGCTTGAGCGCGGCCTGGTTCACCACCAGGCGCGAGGAAATATCCATGATCTTTTCGACTTCGACCAGGTTGTTGGCGCGCAGCGTGCCGCCGGTCGAGACCACGTCGACGATCGCGTCCGACAGGCCGACCAATGGCGCCAGCTCCATCGAGCCGTACAGCTTGATCAGGTCGACGTGCACGCCCTTGCGCGCAAAGTGCTCGCGCGCTGTGTGCACGAACTTGGTCGCCACGCGCAGGCGCGCGCCCTGGCGCACCGCGTTGTCGTAGTCGAAGCCGGCGTTGACCGCCACCGACATGCGGCAGCACGCGATGTTCAGATCGACCGGCTGGTACAGCCCTTCGCCGCCGTGCTCGAGCAGCACGTCCTTGCCCGCCACGCCGAAATCGGCGGCGCCGTGCTGCACGTAGGTGGGCACGTCGGTGGCGCGCACGATCAGCACGCGCACAGCCGGATCGTTGGTCGGCAAGATCAGCTTGCGCGAGGTTTCAGGATTCTCCAGCACTGTGATGCCGGCTGCCGCGAGCAGCGGCAGGGTGTCCTCGAAAATGCGGCCTTTCGAGAGCGCCAGGATCAGCTGGTCGCCTTGGTTGCGAGTGTTCATGAAGATGTTCTTATTTGATGCGCACGACGTCGGCGCCGACCCTTTGCAGTTTGGCTTCCATGCGGTCGTAGCCGCGGTCCAGGTGGTAGATGCGGTCGACCACGGTGGTGCCCTCGGCCGCCATGCCGGCGATGACCAGCGAGGCCGAGGCGCGCAGGTCGGTCGCCATCACCGGCGCGCCGACCAGGCGCTCCACGCCTGTGATGAAGGAGGTGTTGCCGTCGATGGCGATCTGCGCGCCCAAACGGTTCATCTCCTGCACGTGCATAAAGCGGTTTTCGAAAATGGTCTCGGTCACGCGGCTGGTGCCGGAAGCGATCGTGTTCACCGCCATGAACTGGGCCTGCATGTCGGTCGGGAAGCCCGGGTATTCGGTGGTGCGGAACGACACCGGGGACGGGCGGCGGTTCATGCGGGCGCGGATCGTCGATTCGCCCACGGTCAGCTCCACGCCCATTTCGCGCAGCTTGTCCAGCGCCGCGTCGAAGATGTCGGTGCGGGTGCGCGAAATCGTGATGTCGCCGCCGGTCGCGGCCACCGCGCACAGGAAAGTCGCTGCCTCGATGCGGTCGGAAATGACCGCGTGGCTGGCGCCGTGCAGTGCGTTCACGCCCTGGATCACCAGGCGGTCGGTGCCGATGCCTTCGATCTTCGCGCCCATCGACACCAGGAGGTTGGCCAGGTCGGTCACCTCCGGCTCGCGCGCGGCGTTTTCCAGCACCGTCTCGCCTTCGGCCAGGGTGGCGGCCATCAGCAGGTTCTCGGTGCCGGTCACGGTGATCATGTCGGTGTGGATGCGCGCGCCCTTGAGCCTGGCGCACTTGGCATGGATGTAGCCGCCTTCGATGGTGATCTCGGCGCCCATCTGGCGCAGGCCCTTGATGTGCTGGTCGACCGGGCGCGAACCGATCGCGCAGCCGCCCGGCAGCGACACCTTGGCTTCGCCGAAGCGCGCCAGCAGCGGGCCGAGCACCAGGATCGAGGCGCGCATGGTCTTGACCAGCTCGTAGGGAGCGACCAGGGTGTCGATGTTGGCGCCATTGAGCGTCACGCGCTCGTCGTCCTGGGTGACCGTCAGGCCGGTCCCGGCCAGGATCTTGAGCATGGTCTTCACGTCCTGCAGGCGCGGCACGTTGGACAGCTCGACGTCGCCTGAAGTCAGGATGCCGGCGCACAGGATTGGCAGCGCCGCGTTCTTGGCGCCGGAGATCACGATTTCACCATCCAGGCGCTTGCCGCCCACAATCTGGAGCTTGTCCATGCTTATCCTTGGTATTCGTCCGGGGTCAGGGTCTTCATCGACAGCGCGTGGATTTCCTCGCGCATGCGCTCGCCGAGCGCGCCGTACACCAGCTGGTGGCGCTGGATGCGGCTCTTGCCGCCAAACGCCGGGGATACGATCACGGCGGTGAAGTGCTGGCCGTCGCCCTCCACTTCGAGGTGGGTGCACTCCAGGCCTTTGCTGATATAGCCGTGGATCAGTTCGGGGGTGGTAGCCACGATAATTCCTTGGTAACTAATGTTGGCAACTAATGGCGCAGCTTGTAGCCGCGCTTGAGCAGGTTGATCGCAATCGCCGCCAGCACCACGAAGAATGCCGCTACGATGGCAAGGCTGGTCCAGGGCGAAATGTCGGACTGGCCGAAGAAGCCGTGACGGAACCCGTCAATCATATAAAAGAACGGGTTGAAATGCGAGACCGTCAGCCAGAACGGGGGCAGCGAGTGGATGGAATAGAACACTCCCGCCAGGAAGGTGGCCGGCATGATCAGGAAGTTCTGGAAAGCGGCGAGCTGGTCGAACTTGTCGGCCCACATGCCGGCGATGACGCCCAGCGTGCCCAGGATCGCCGCGCCCAGGAGCGCAAACGCCAGGATCCACAGCGGCTGCGCGAACGACAGGTGCGCGAACCAGGCGGTAATGACGAACACGCCGGCGCCCACCGCCAGGCCGCGCACCACCGAAGCGAGCACGTAGGCCGAGATGATCTCCCAGTGCGACAGCGGCGGCAGCAGGATGAACACCAGGTTGCCGGTAATCTTGGACTGGATCAGCGAGGACGACGAATTGGCGAAGGCGTTCTGCAGCACGCTCATCATCACCAGGCCCGGGATCAGGAACGCGGTGTACGAGACGCCCGGATAGACTTCGCGCCCGCCCAGCACATGGCCGAAGATCAGCAGGTACAGCATGGCGGTCAGGATCGGCGCGGCGACGGTCTGGGTGGCGACCTTCCAGAAGCGCAGCATCTCTTTGTAGAACAGTGTGCGGAAACCCACGGATGCGAAACTCATTGTGCTTCCCCTTCCATCACCTGCAGGAAGATGTCTTCCAGGTCGGCCTGTTGCAGCTGCATCTCGTCGACGACGGCGCCGGCTTCGCGCAGGCGCGCCAGGATGCTTTCGACCTCGCCCGGCGCATTGACGCGCAGGCAGTAGCGGTTGCCGTTGCTATGCTCGTCGTGCGAGACCAGGTGGCGCAGGCTATCGGGCAGCTTGCCGCTCCCCAGGTGCACGATCAGCTGCGAGCCGGAGACCCGGCGCAGCAGCCCTTGCATGGAATCGAGCGCCACCACCTTGCCCAGCTTGAGCATAGCCACCCGCTGGCACATGGCCTCGGCCTCCTCGAGGTAGTGGGTGGTCAGCACCACCGTGTGGCCTTCGCGGTTCAGGCGCGAGATGAACTTCCACAGGGTCTGGCGCAGCTCCACGTCCACGCCCGCGGTCGGCTCGTCGAGCACGATCACCGGCGGCTTGTGCACCAGCGCCTGGGCGACCAGCACGCGCCGCTTCATGCCGCCGGACAGGGCGCGCATGTTGACGTCGGCCTTGTTGGTCAGGTCAAGGTTTTCCATGACCTCGTCGATCCACTTGTCGTTGTTCTTGATGCCGAAGTAGCCCGACTGCAGGCGCAGCGTCTCGCGCACGGTGAAGAACGGGTCGAACACCAGCTCCTGCGGCACCACGCCCAGGCGGCGCCGGGCCTCGCGGAAGTCGGTCACCACGTCATGGCCCATGACCTGCACGGATCCGGCGTCGGCGCGTATCAGGCCGGCGATGGTGGAGATCAGGGTGGTCTTGCCGGCGCCGTTCGGGCCGAGCAGGCCGAAGAACTCGCCCTCTTCAATGGTCAGGGAAACGCCCTTGAGCGCCTTGAAGCGCCCGTAGCTTTTTTCGACGTTGTTAATCTGGATCGCTGTCATTCTTGTTCAGATGCGGCCGGGCAGCAGCGGGCCTTGCGGTGAAACTACCGATTATAGGGGAAATCGGATTTGGAAGAGTTCGGTGGTAGGAATACGGCAAGTGATGGGGATCGTAGGGGGCGCGGGGCCGCCGAGGACCAGTGCGCACGCGGTTCGCAATCGCAGCGTATTTGAACAGTAGCCGCAAGCCGGCACACGATGACCGCGTGCGCACAGGTGCGCACCCTACGGGTATGTTCAGGATCGTAAGGTGCTCAGTCCTGCGGCAGCAGTGCGTCCAGCCCGTACAGGTGGACCAGCGTATGCAGGCCGGGTGGTACGTTCTTGTAGGTGATGTTGCGGCCCAGCTGGCGGGCGCGGCGCTCCCACGCCACCATCACCGCCACGCCGGCCGAATCGGCGGCCTTCACGCCGGCCAGGTCGAACTCGGTCGCGCCGGCGGCCAGCGCGACGCAGCCCTGCTCCAGCGCCGCGGTCGCGGTGTGGAAGGTCAGGGCGTCGAGCGAGAGCATCGGATTCGCCTCGCTCATGCTCAGCGCTTCGGGGTGACCAGCGGCTTGCTGGCCAATTGCTGGTTGCGCTCGTGCAGGCGCTTGATCAGGCCGTCGATCCCGCCCTTGCTGATCTCGGACGCGAAGGTGCCCTTGTAGGTTTCGACCAGCCAGGCGCCCATCACGTTGATGTCGAAGATCTTCCAGCCGTTCGGGGTCTTGGTCAGGCGGTAGTTCAGCGTGATCGGCTCGCCGCGCGTCATGTTGACCTGCGAGCGCACTTCCACTTCGGTGTCCGCCGGGTCGGCGCGGAACGGCTTGAATTCGACGGTCTCGTTACGGATCTGCGCCAGCGCGCCCGAATAGGTATACACCAGCAGGGTGCGGAATTCGTCCGACAGCTGCTTTTGCTGCTCCGGGGTGGCCTGGCGCCAGAAGCGCCCTGCCGCCATCGAGGTCATTTTTTCGGAATCGACGTACGGCAGGATCTTGGCGTTGACCAGGTCCATGATCTTGTTGCGGTTGCCGGCCTGGATGTCCTTGTCGGCCTTGACCGCGTCGATCACTTCGGTGCTGATGCGCTTGACCAGCACGTCCGGCGCCTCGCTGGCGGCCGGCGCCGGCGCGGCCAGCACGCTGGTCGAGAAGGCGATGGTGGCGGCAGTGGCAAAGACGAGTTGTGCGATCGGTTTCATATGCTCTCTTTCTGTTCGTTGGTGGGTCGCCGCCGCGATGACGGGCGTCGGCTCGACCCGGGTTAACTACTTCGAGGGCGTTTCGGCTGACGCCGGCGTCTCCGGTTGCTGCTGTGCCATGTCCTGGTCATCGTCGTCGGCATCGGCGTCATATTTCGACTTGGGCTTGCGCCGCTTCGACCTGTCGTCGTCGTACACCTTGCTCTCGCGCCGCTGCAGGTAGCCGTCGCGGATGAACTCGTAACGGTCGAGCGCCGCTTCCTCCAGCAGGTTCGAAGCGTCCAGGATCGTGGCGCGCTGGTCGACCGCACGCACGCCGATCCCGGTGTTGCGCAGCCGCGTCGGATTCGCCTCGCTCCACGGGTCGGCCCACAGGTCAGCCGGCAGAGCCGCGGTATCACGCACGGTAGATGGCCCCAGAATTGGCAACATCAAGTAGGGCCCGCTTGGCATTCCCCAATAACCCAGGGTCTGGCCGAAGTCCTCGTTGTGCTTGCTCAAGCCGGCCGGGCTGGCGATGTCCAGCAGGCCCAGCATGCCAAAGGTCGAGTTCAGGCCGAACCGCGTCAGGTCGTTCATGCCCGCCTGCCCTTTGAGCTGCATGAAATTGTTAGCGGCGCTCCACAGATCGTTCAGGTTGCCGAAAAAGTTGTTGACGCCAGTCTGCATGAACCCCGGCACGTGGTCCTTGTAGGCGGTGGCCACGGGCTTGAGCGCCACACGGTCGACATTGTCGTTAAAGGTAAATACCGTGCGGTTAAACGGTTCGAACGGGTCCTTCGGGTTCTGCGGCGTCGCGCAGCCTGCCAGCAGCAGGCCGGCAGCAACGGCCACAGCCAGGCCGCGCCCACGTCGCGCAGCCTTCGTGATACTTCCTGTCATTGCGAGCTATCCTTTCCACCCTCGGCCGCTTTGCTGTAGATGAAGCGATTGATCAGATCTTCCAGCACGGTGGCCGATTGTGTCTGGGTAATACGATCGCCATCGACCAGGTTCTGGGTGTCACCGCCCGGTTCGATGCCGACGTATTGCTCGCCCAGCAAGCCCGAAGTCAAAATCTTTAGCGAACTGTCTTTGGGGAATTTATAACGCTCCTCCAGATCGAGGCGCACGCTTGCCTGGAAATTCTTGTCGTCAAAACTGATGTTGCCCACGCGGCCAACCACCACGCCGGCGCTCTTGACCGGCGCCTGCTGCTTGAGGCCGCCGATGTTGTCGAACCTGGCGCTCACGGAATAGGTTTTGGTAAACGAGACCGCGCTCATGTTGCCGGCCTTGAGGGCCAGGAACAGCAGCGAGGCCAGTCCCAGCAGCACGAACAGGCCGACCCAGATGTCAATGGTTTTGCGATGCATAAGCTTTCCTTGATTTTGGCGGCGCGCCGGGCGCAGCCTGACTCTTTTCGAATTATTTGTTGAACATCAGGGCCGTCAGGATGAAGTCCATGCCCCATATGATCAGCGACGAAATCACCACCGTGCGCGTCGTTGCGCGCGCCACGTCGGCCGGCGTGGGCTCGGCCTCGTAGCCTTGGAACAACGCCGTGAAGGTGACCAGCACGCCGAACACGAAGGACTTGATCATGCCGTTAAGAATGTCCGCGCGCACGTCGACACCCGACTGCATCTGCGACCAGAACGCGCCCTCGTCGACCCCGATCAGTTGCACGCCGACGATGTAGCCGCCCAGCACGCCGACCGCCGAAAACACGGCCGCCAGCACCGGCATGGCGATCACGCCGGCCCAAAAGCGCGGCGCCAGCACGCGCTGCACGGGGTTGATTGCCATCATTTCCATGGCGGCCAGCTGCTCGCCCGCCTTCATCAATCCGACCTCGGCGGTGAGCGAGGTGCCGGCGCGGCCGGCGTACAGCAGCGCGGTCACCACCGGGCCCAGCTCGCGCACCAGCGACAGCGCTACCACCGTGCCGAGCTTTTGCTCGGCGCCATAGGTCGACAGCGTGTAATAGCCCTGCAGGCCGAGCACGGCGCCGACCATCAGTCCGGAAATGGCGATGATGAGCAGCGAATAGTTGCCGATAAAATGGACCTGTTCCGAAATCAGGGCCGGCCGCCGCAGCGCGCCGGGCGACAGGCCCAGCAGTTCGAAAAACGCGCGGGTTGCGTAGCCCAGGCGCGCGATGCTTTCGCGGACGAGGCGGCCGATCGCTTCCAGGAAACGCAGGATCATGCGCGGCCTCCCAGGCCCAGGTCGTCGGCCAGCGACTTGCCCGGATAGTGGAACGGCACCGGGCCATCGGGGGCGGCGTGCACGAACTGCTTCACATACGGGTCTTGCGAGGCGCGCATTTCGGCCGGCGTGCCCTCGGCCACGATCTTGCCGGCGGACAGGAAATAAACGTAGTCGGCGATCGCGAAGGTTTCGTTGACGTCGTGCGAGACCACGATCGAGGTCGAGCCCAGCGCATCGTTCAGGTTGCGGATCAGGTTGGCGGTCACGCCCATCGAAATCGGGTCCAGCCCGGCAAACGGTTCGTCGTACATGATCAGTTCGGGGTCGAGTGCGACCGCGCGCGCCAGCGCCACCCGGCGCGCCATGCCGCCGGAAATCTCGGCGGGCTTGAGTTTGTGCGCGTTGCGCAGGCCGACCGCGTTGAGCTTGAGCAGCACCAGGTCGCGGATCACCTCTTCCGGCAGGTCGGTGTGCTCGCGCAGCGGAAAAGCGACATTATCAAACACCGACAGGTCGGTGAACAGGGCGCCGAATTGGAACAGCATGCCCATCTTGCGGCGCAGGCGGTACAGGCCGTGGATGTCCAGGCTGTTGACTTCCTCACCGTTCACCTTGACCGTGCCGCGCTGGGCGCGGATCTGGCCGCCGATCAGGCGCAGCACCGTGGTCTTGCCGGAGCCCGAGCCACCCATGACAGCCACAAGCTTGCCGCGCGGAAAGTCCATGCGCAGGTTCGACAGGATGGGACGCTCTGCGTACGCGAAATACACATCGCGGATTTCGACAAGATTAGACACAGTGATGTTCGGATTGAGGGAATCCCATATTGTAGTGCAGAAACATCAATCCCCGCTTGCGGCGGCCCAATCTGTCCGGCGTAACCGCCGTGATAATACAACATTAATGAACAGTGGGTCAGATATTTCTGTTCGTAAGTACTTGTTTTTGTTCAGATATGCATGTTTCCTAATTTTGCCTATTGTACCGCAAAAAACATACATTCATGTATGGCTGGAGTGTAACGGCACTTATGCGGCACTGCAAAATGACGGGGAAAAATGAGCTTTTGCGCGCGCCAGCACGTCGTTCCCGCGAAGGCGCCCCGCAGGCGCGGCCCCATACCGCGCCGGGCTGCCGCCGAGGCCGGGGATGACGGCTAGCAGGCGGATCAGCTGCCGTCAGGCGGCGCAGTACTTCCGTACGTAGTCCCGGTACGATGGCAGGCGGCGCGCCGTCTGCTCGACCGAGCTGCTGATACTGCTCAGGAACGCGGGCAATTCAGCGTCGCCCATCAGGTCCGCGCTCTGGTGGTGTTGAAGAGGATGGTCACGCCACCAAGGACTTCGCGGCAGGCTTGCGCGGGTTCGCGCTTGAAGAAAGGAGTGGATATACTGGAAGCTTCACCGTTCGATCGGCCAACAAAATAAGCGCATCGCATATGTTGCAACCGACGGTTGGCGTTGCATAATAATCACAATTTCACCCCATTCGTCCGATCATGCCTGTCACCGGTGACCAGCAACTCCTCAAGCAACTCAATCGGATGGCGCTGGTGCGTCAAGTCAGCAACCAGCCCGGGTCCTCGCGCGCCGCGCTGGCCGAGGTGCTGGGGCTGACCAAGTCCACGGTCAGCCTGCTGGTGCGCGAACTGATGGACGAAGGCTGGCTCGCCGAAAGCGAACTGATCACCACCGGCGAGGTAGGCCGGCGCGCCACCCCGCTGCACCTGGACCCGGACCGGCTGGCCCTGCTCGGCGCCGACGTGGGCGTGGACGAAGCGCGCGTGGTCGCCACCAACCTGTTGGGCGAGGTGCTCGACACGCGCGTGGTCACCTACGACGACGTGCACGACCCGGCATCCTGCATCCGGCTGGTGGCGGTGGCGCTGATCCGCCTCGCGCGCCGGCTGGCGCGGGCCACGGGCGAAGACGGCGCGCGCCAGGTGCTGGGCGTGGGCGTCGGCCTGCATGGCGGGGTCGACGAGACGCTGGGGGTACTGAGCTACGCGCCGCACCTGGGCTGGCGCAACGTCGACGTCGCCGGCCAGATGCAGGCCCACCTGGCCGGCTCGCCGCTGGACGGACTGCCGCTGTACATGCAGAACGAGGCGAACGTGGCCGCGCTGGCCGAATTCGAATTCACCGGCCAGTCGGGCACCGACCCGCTGGTCTACCTCTCGATCGGCTACGGCGTGGGCGCGGGCGTGATCGTCAGCGACAGCCTGCTGACCGGCCTGAACGGCTTCGCCGGCGAAGTCGGCCACACGATCCTGCAGGCTGGCGGGCCGTTGTGCTCATGCGGGCGACGCGGCTGCGCCGACGCGCTGATCGGGCTGGGTTCGCTGCTGGGAAATGAAGGCCCCAGCCATGCGGCGCTGGAGCGGCTGTTCGCGCGGGTCGCCGCGGGGGAAGACGTGACCTGCACGGCCGTGGAGGCGGCGGGGCGCCAGCTTGGGGTTTTGCTCAACAACCTGTGGGCCGGCTTCGACCCGATGGCGATCGTCATCGGCGGCCCCGCGCTGCGGCTGGGCGGGATCTTGATCGAACCGGCACGGCGGGTGCTGGGCGAGTACGCGGAGGCGGCGCTGCTGGCGGCGCCAGCGATCCGCACCTCGCACTTCGGCGCGGACGCGGTGGCCGTTGGCGGTGCCGCGCTGGCGCGCTACCGGCTGACGCGGCCGCTCGACCTGCACAGCATGGCGCGGCGGGCGAACAAGCCGGCGCGCCCGCTGCATGCAAACGGCGGGCTGGGGCTGGTGTACTGAGTACTTGCCCAAGTAGGGTGCGCACCTGTGCGCACGCGGTCACCGCATGCTGACTTGCGGCTGCCGCTCCACTTCGCGGCGTTCGCGAATTTCCGAGCGTAGGGTGCGCACCTTTGCGCACGCGGTCACCGCATGCTGACTTGCGGCTGCCGCTCCACTCCGCGCCGTTCGCGAACCGCGTGCGCACAGGTGCGCACCCTACGACGGCACAAAAAAAACGCAGCGGTCTTGCGTGCCGCTGCGTTTTTTTTCGTCAAGGCGCGTGATCAGCGCGGCAGTACCGAGGAACCCATCAGGAATTCGTCCACTGCCCGTGCGCATTGGCGGCCTTCGCGGATCGCCCACACGACCAATGACTGGCCGCGGCGTATGTCGCCTGCGGCGAACACCTTCGGCGCCGAGGTCTGGTACGCATGCTCGCCGTCGGTGGCGGCGCGGGCGTTGCCGCGCGCATCCTTTTGCACGCCGAACGCGTCCAGCACCTGCTGCACCGGAGACACGAAGCCCATCGCCAGCAGCACCAGGTCGGCCTTCATCTCGAATTCCGAGCCCGGCACTTCCGCCATCTTGCCGTCCTTCCACTCAACGCGGCAGGCGATCAGCTTCTCGACCTTGCCGTTCTTGCCTTCGAAGCGCTTGGTGGCCACCGCCCAGTCGCGCTCGCAGCCTTCCTCATGCGAGGACGAGGTGCGCAGGCGGGTCGGCCAGTACGGCCAGACCAGCGGCTTGTTCTCCTCGCCGGGAGGCTGCGGCATCAGCTCGAACTGGGTGATCGAGGCAGCGCCGTGGCGGTTGGAGGTACCCACGCAGTCCGAACCGGTGTCGCCGCCGCCGATCACGACCACGTTCTTGCCGGTGGCCTTGATCTGCTCCTTGACCTTGTCGCCGGCGTTGGCGCGGTTTTGCTGCGGCAAGAAGTCCATCGCGAAATGCACGCCCTTGAGCTCGCGGCCCGGGACGGGCAGGTCGCGCGGCTGCTCGGCGCCGCCGGCCAGCACGATCGCGTCGAATTCGCCGTTCAGGTCTTCTGGGAAGATCGTCTCGCGTGCCATGTTGCTGACGCTGGCCGGGAAGTCCTTGCCGATCAGCACGCTGGTGCGGAACGTGACGCCCTCGGCCTGCATCTGCTCGATGCGGCGGTCGATGTGGACCTTTTCCATCTTGAAGTCGGGGATGCCGTAGCGCAGCAGGCCGCCGATGCGGTCGCTCTTTTCGAACACCGTCACGTCGTGGCCGGCGCGCGCGAGCTGCTGGGCTGCCGCCAGTCCCGCGGGCCCGGAGCCGATGATCGCGACCTTCTTGCCGGTCTTGACGGCCGCCGGTTGCGGCACGACCCAGCCGTGTTCCCAGGCGGCGTCGATGATCTTGCGCTCGATCGATTTGATGCCGACCGCTTCGCTGTTGATGTTCAGCGTGCACGCCGCCTCGCATGGAGCTGGGCAGATGCGGCCGGTGAACTCCGGGAAGTTGTTGGTCGAGTGCAGGTTGTCGATCGCGGCACGGTAGTTGCCGTGATAAACCAGATCGTTCCAGTCGGGGATCTGGTTGTTCACTGGGCAGCCCGTGTTGCAGAACGGGATGCCGCAATCCATGCAGCGCGCGCCCTGCAGCTTGGCCTGGGCGTCCGAGAGGGTCAGCGTGAATTCCTTGTAGTTCTTGACACGCTGGGCAGGATCGAGATGGTCCTCTTCCTGCCGTTGAAATTCCATGAAGCCAGTGATTTTACCCACGTGTTTGGTCCTTTTTGTCGATTCCGCGGCGGCTCAAGATTGGGCCTGCTGCGGTGAACCGTCGCTCCCGCGAAGGCGGGAGCCCATGCTGAGTTTGCTGTCAGGCTGCCTTTGTGATTTCTGAGCCTCTGCATGGATCCCCGCCTGCGCGGGGATGACGTTCTAACGCTATTTAAACGTGCAAACGCTTGCTGCTGTCCGCTTGCTTTTGGTTTAAGCCGCCAGCTCGATCTTGTCGTTGGCTTCTTCCATGCTGCTGTTGTGCATTTCCTCCAGCGCACGCTTGTAGTCCGTCGGGAACACCTTGACGAACTTGCTGCGGCTGTTGGCCCAGTCGTCGAGCAGGTTGCGGGCGCGGGTGCTGCCGGTGTGCTTGAAGTGGCGCTCGATCAGCCGCTTCAGGATCGCCTCGTCCGACTCGCGCTCGGCGCCACGGCTTTGGGCGTGCCAGGCCGAAACGTCGGTCTGCTCGTGCTGGGCCAGCACCGGCTCCAAGTTGACCATCGACGTGTTGCACCTCTTCTCGAAGTCGCCCTTCGGGTCGTAGACATACGCCACGCCGCCCGACATGCCCGCCGCGAAGTTGCGGCCGGTATCGCCCAGCACCACCACGGTGCCGCCGGTCATGTATTCGCAACCGTGGTCGCCCAGGCCCTCGACAACGGCCGTCGCGCCCGAGTTGCGCACGGCGAAGCGCTCGCCGGCCACGCCGTTGATGAAGGCTTCGCCCGCAATCGCGCCGTACAGCACGGTGTTGCCGACGATGATGTTGTCCACCGCCCAGCCGCGGAACTCGGTGTTCGGGCGCACGATGATGCGCCCGCCCGACATGCCCTTGCCGACGTAGTCGTTGCCTTCTCCGACCAGGTCGATCGTGATGCCATGTGCGAGGAACGCGCCGGCCGATTGGCCCGCGGTGCCCTGCAACTGGATGTGGATCGTATCGTTCGGCAGGCCGGCATGGCCGTAGCGCTTGGCCACTTCGCCCGACAGCATGGCGCCGACCGTGCGGTTGACGTTCTTGACCGGCGAGATGAACGACACGCGGTCGCCCTTCTCCAGCGCGGCCTTGGCCTGCGCGATCAGCTTATGATCGAGCGCCTTGTCCAGGCCGTGGTCCTGGGCGTCGCTGTGGTAGATCTGGTGCGGCGCGTCGGTCTTCGGCTGGTAGAAGATGGCCGAAAAGTCCAGGCCCTGTGCCTTCCAGTGCCGAACCGCGCGGGACTTGTCGAGCAGGTCCGAGCGGCCGATCAACTCGTCATAGGTGCGGATGCCCAGCTGCGCCATGATCTGACGCGCCTCTTCCGCGACGAAGAAGAAGTAGTTGACCACGTGTTCGGGCTTGCCCTGGAATTTGGCGCGCAGGACCGGGTCCTGGGTCGCCACGCCCACCGGGCAGGTGTTCAGGTGGCACTTGCGCATCATGATGCAGCCCTCGACCACCAGCGGCGCGGTGGCGAAGCCGATTTCATCGGCGCCCAGCATGGCCGCGATCACGACGTCGCGGCCAGTCTTCATCTGGCCGTCGGCCTGCACCCGGATGCGGCTGCGCAGACCGTTGAGCACCAGCGTCTGCTGGGTTTCGGCCAGGCCCAGCTCCCACGGCGTGCCGGCGTGCTTGACCGACGACAGCGGCGAGGCGCCGGTGCCGCCATCGGTGCCGGCCACCACCACGTGGTCGGCCTTGGCCTTGGAAACGCCCGCAGCCACGGTGCCGATGCCCACTTCCGACACCAGCTTGACCGAGATCGACGCGCTCGGGTTCACGTTCTTGAGGTCGTGGATCAGCTGCGCCAGGTCCTCGATCGAATAGATGTCGTGGTGCGGCGGCGGCGAGATCAGGCCCACGCCCGGCACCGAGAAGCGCAGCGACGCGATGTATTCCGAGACCTTATGGCCCGGCAGCTGGCCGCCCTCGCCCGGCTTGGCGCCCTGCGCCATCTTGATCTGGATCTGGTCGGCCGAGTTCAGGTACTCGGCGGTGACGCCGAAGCGGCCCGACGCGACCTGCTTGATCTTCGAGCGCAGCGAGTCGCCTTCCTGCAGCGGGAAGTCGGTCACCACGCGGTCCTTGCCCAGCACCGAGGCCAGGGTCTCGCCCTTGGTGATCTTGATGCCCTTGAACTCGTTCTGGTAGCGCACCGGATCCTCGCCGCCTTCGCCGGTGTTGCTCTTGCCGCCGATGCGGTTCATCGCCACGGCCAGCGTGGTGTGCGCCTCGGTCGAGATCGAGCCCATCGACATCGCGCCGGTGGCGAAGCGCTTGACGATCTCCTTGGCCGGTTCGACCTCGTCGATCGGGATCGCCTTCATTGGATCGATCCTGAACTCGAACAGGCCGCGCAGCGTCAGGTGGCGGCGGCTCTGGTCGTTGATGATCTGCGCGTACTCCTTGTAGGTCGAGAAGTTGTTGGCGCGGGTCGAGTGCTGCAGCTTGGCGATCGCGTCCGGCGTCCACACGTGGTCCTCGCCGCGCACGCGGTACGCGTATTCGCCGCCCGCATCGAGCGCACCGGCCAGCACCGGATCGTCGCCGAACGCCAGATGGTGCAGGCGCAGCGCCTCCTCGGCCACTTCGAACAGGCCGATGCCTTCCACCGTCGACGAGGTGCCGCGGAAGTACTTGTCGACCAGCGACTTGTTCAGGCCGACCGCTTCGAAAATCTGCGCGCCGCAGTACGACATGTAGGTGGAGATGCCCATCTTCGACATCACCTTCATCAGGCCCTTGCCGACCGCCTTGATGTAGTTGGCGATCGCCTTCTCGGACGACATTTCGTGCGGCAGGTTGTGCGCCAGCTCGACCAGCGTCTCCAGCGCCAGGTACGGGTGCACGCCTTCCGCGCCGTAGCCGGCCAGGAGGGCGAAGTGATGGGTCTCGCGCGCCGAACCGGTTTCGACCACCAGGCCAGTGGAAGCGCGCAGGCCGCGCTGCACCAGGTGCTGGTGGATGGTCGAGGTGGCCAGGAGCGCGGGAATCGCGACCTGGTCGGCGTTCAAATTACGGTCCGACAGGATCAGGATGTTGTGGCCGGACTTGACCGCGTCCACCGCTTCCGCGGCCAGCGACGCGAGCGATGCCTCGATGCCTTCCTTGCCCCAAGCGACCGGATAGCAGATGTTCAGCTCATACGACTTGAACTTGCCGCCGGTGTGGCCGCTGATGCCGCGCAGGCGCGCCATGTCGTCAAAACCCAGGATCGGCTGCGACACTTCGAGGCGCATCGGCGGGTTCACGTTGTTCGTGTCGAGCAGGTTCGGCTTGGGGCCGATGAACGACACCAACGACATCACCATCGCTTCGCGGATCGGGTCGATCGGCGGGTTGGTCACCTGCGCGAACAGCTGCTTGAAGTAGTTATACAGCGGCTTGAGCTTGTTCGACATCACCGCCAGCGGCGAGTCGTTACCCATCGAGCCCACGGCCTCCTCGCCCAGCACGGCCATCGGCGCCATCAGGAACTTCAGGTCCTCCTGGGTGTAGCCGAACGCCTGCTGGCGGTCGATCAGGGGCACCGCCGGCTTTTCGCCCTGCGCCGGGCCGCTCTTGGCCTGGCTGTCGGGCAGCTTCAGTTCGTTCAGCTTGATGCGCACCGACTTGATCCAGGCCTTGTACGGCTTGGCGTTGGCGTAGGTGTCCTTGAGCTCCTTGTCGTCGATGATGCGGCCGGCTTCCAGGTCGATCAGGAACATCTTCCCGGGCTGCAGGCGCCACTTCTTGACGATCTTCGACTCCGGGATCGGCAGCACGCCCGATTCGGACGCCATCACGACCAGGTCGTCCTCGGTGATCACATAGCGCGCCGGGCGCAGGCCATTGCGGTCGAGGGTGCCGCCGATGTGGCGGCCGTCGGTGAAGGCCATCGCGGCCGGGCCGTCCCACGGCTCCATCATCGCGGCGTGGTATTCGTAGAAGGCGCGGCGGTTGTCGTCCATCGACGTGTGGTTCTCCCACGCCTCCGGAATCATCATCATCATCGCCTGCGCGATCGGGTAGCCGGCCATCAGCAGCAGCTCGAGCGCGTTGTCGAAGCAGGCGGTGTCGGACTGGCCTTCGTAAATCAGCGGGAACAGCTTGGACAGGTCATCGCCCAGCACCGCCGACTTCATCACGCCTTCGCGCGCGCGGGTCCAGTTGAAGTTGCCCTTGACGGTGTTGATCTCGCCGTTGTGCGCGATCAGGCGGTACGGGTGGGCCAGCGGCCACTCGGGGAAGGTGTTGGTGGAGAAGCGCTGGTGCACCAGCGCCAGCGCCGAAATGCAGCGCGGATCCTGCAGGTCCTTGTAATAGACGCCCACCTGGTCGGCCAGCAGCAGGCCCTTGTACACGATGGTACGGGCCGACATCGACGGCACGAAGAACTCCTTGCCGTGGATGAGCTTCAAAGCCTGGATCGCGTGGCCGGACGACTTGCGGATCACGTACAGCTTGCGCTCGAGGGCGTCGGTGACCATCACGTCCGGGCCGCGGCCGATGAAGATCTGGCGGATCACCGGCTCCTTGGCCTTGACGGTCGGCGACATCGGCATGGTCTCGTCGACCGGCACATTGCGCCAGCCGAGCACCACCTGGCCCTCGGCGCGCACGGCGCGCTCGATCTCCTGCTCGCAGGCAATGCGCGAGGCATTCTCCTTCGGCAAGAACACCATGCCCACGCCGTACTCGCCCGGCGGGGGCAGCTCGACGCCCTGCTTGGCCATTTCGTCGCGGAAATACTGATCCGGAATCTGGATCAGGATACCTGCGCCATCGCCCATCAGCGGGTCGGCGCCGACGGCGCCCCGGTGATCCAGGTTCTTCAGGATCAGCAGGCCCTGCTCGATGATGGAATGACTCTTGTTGCCCTTGATATGGGCGATGAAGCCGACGCCGCAGGCGTCATGTTCATTGGCGGGATCGTACAAACCTTGGGCAATCATCAGGTGCTCTCCACAGCTTTTTCGGGGGTCGGAGGCCGAGAATAGTGCAACGCAACAGAAAGTTCAACAGAAATAATTAGGGTCAGAGTCGAATTATTTGGCAACTTTTTGTTCAGTCAAATAATTGGGGACAGAGTCAATTCGGCTATGCGTGCCAGGTAGATGGCGGATAAAACCACAGGGGGCGCGCGTTGCTGGAGATAAAAAAAGAGGCAGCCGGCCCAGTGGCCGCTGCCTCTCCCTGTTGCGTTTTCGCCAATCAGGCCGCTTGGGGCACCTTGAACGGCCTGCCGCGCTTGGCTGGCAGCACCTGGCGCTGGGTCTTGCGCTCGAGTTCGGCCTTGAAGCTGTGGCTGCCGAGTGGCTGGCCCTTCAGCACGGCCTTGTTGATCGCATCAAGTTCCTCGCTGGACAGTCCCTGCTGCACCAGATCCATGTAGGCCGCCTCGCGCTGGAACGGGGTGTTGCCGAGCGACCAATACAACAGATGGTCGGTCACCAGCGGATCGACGCGCCCCCCGGCGTGGTGGGCGTAACTCGACCAGGGATAGTCAAGCGGGCTGGCAACGAGCTGAGCGCGCACCGGATTGAGCTCGATATAGCGGCTGCACGTAAGGAAATATCGCTCCGAATCGACCAACGACGTCCGGAAGCGCCCCTGGAACAAGCCCCCGGTGCGCTCGTACTTGCTATTAAACCAGGGCACATAGAAGCGCCCGAGCTTTTGCATCATCTGCGCCAGCCCTTCATCGTCGCTGGGCGTGGCCAGCAGATGCAGATGGTTCGGCATCAGCACATAGGCATGGATCGCCACGCTGTAAAAACGCGAGCTTTCCTTTAGCCAAGCGAGGAAACGCTGATAGTCCTCCTCGTCGCGGAAGATCACCCGGCGGTCATTACCTCGCTGAATGATATGGTGCGGCTGGTGAGGCAGGACGAGACGGGGATGGCGGGCCATAGATGCTAGGAAAGAGTTTAAGCGGAGATTCTAGCGCACAAATACCACTCTGTCCCCAATTAATCTCAAACATCGCGCAAACCGGCTTGACTCTGTCCCCATTTAAACGTGGGGTCAGACCCCCATTATCAAGCAACTAATTTCCCAATAATTTGACTCTGACCCTGCGGCTAGTTTTTAGGCAACTATTACCCCGCAATTAGGGTCTGACCCCACTTGCGGTGTGGAAACGGCGCCATGAGAAATAGAAACGGGGGTCAGACCCTCATTATTGAGCAACTAGTTGCTGAATAATTTGACTCTGACCCCACTTCAGGCGAGGGTGAAGCCGGCGGAGAGGCTGTAGCCTTCGCCGTAAGCGCTGCGTAGCGGCAGATCCTGGCCCAGGCCGGCGCGCGCTTTCTTGCGCAGCCGGTATACCAGCATGTCGACTCGCCGGCTGGCATCAGGGTCGTCGCCGCCCATGCCCGCCACGATCACTTGCCGTGGAACTGGCCGGGTGTTGATGGTCAGTAGGTGCAGGAAGTTGCATTCCTTTTCGGTGAGGTCGATCACCTTGCCCATCAGTTCAAGCTGGCGCGCGCTCACGCGCAGCGTCCATTTGCTCGGTACCGGCGCCGGTTCTTGCGGCCGTACGCGGCGGTCGAGCGCTTCGATGTGCGCGGCCAGTTCGGGGAACTTGATCGGTTTGGTCAGGTAATGGTCGGCGCCCAGGCGCAGCCCCAGAATGCGGTTGTCGAAGGCTACCCGTCCCGTCAGCACCAGCAGCCCGATTTCGGGGTAGAGCTGGCGCATGCGCGGGATGACGTTGAAGCCGTCTTCGTCGGGCAGCCCCAGGTCGAGCACGACCACCGCCGCCGGCGTGCGCGTGAGCGCGGCCCACATTTCGCTGGCCGTGGTGGCTATCGTTACTTCGTGGTTGAGTTCCCGCAGGAAGTCGGCCATGTCGCCGGCATATGCGCCGTTGTCTTCAACAATCAGTATCTGCGTCATGGGTTGACCGTTTTTGTCATTTTGTTTCACCCGCGGGTTGCCTTGACTCTACCCTAGTTTCTCATCCATCAATTATCAGGATTGGTGACGGCAGCTGCAACTTTTTTTCCGCCGCCCGCCGCCGGCAGCCAGATCCTAAATTCCGCTCCGCCGCGCGCTGCCTGTACCAATTCGAGCGTGCCGCCCTGCACTTCAATGACGGAACGCGCCATATAGAGCCCCAGCCCACTGCCCGGCCGGCCGGCGGCGCAGCTTCCGCGATAGAACTTGTCGAAGATGCGGGCAGCGTCCTTTTCCTCGACGCCCGGACCGCAGTCGCGCACCGTCAGTTCGATGCCCCCGGCGCCAATGCGCCCTGTCAGCGTGATCGGGCTGTCTTCGGGCGCGTAGCGGATTGCGTTATCGAGCAATACCTTGAGCGCGAGCCGCAGTCCTTCCGGATCGCAGCGCAGCGTGGCCGGCAGTTCTCTTGCTTCGAGCACCACCCGCCGTCCAGCCGCGCGCGCTTGGTCGGCGGCTTCGTCGAGCAGCCGGCGCGGCGCGATCGCGTTCGTCCGGCGCTGCCCGCCGATCATCGCCATCCGCTCCGGCGACAGGTAATCGTCAAGCATGCCAATCAGCTGCTCGACCGCGGTCGCGATCTTGCGGTAGCGCTGGCGCGCCGATTCGTCGGCCCCGTGGCTGGTCGCTTCCAGCCGCTGGATGGCGCCGTCGATGGTCGACAACGGGGTGCGGAATTCGTGGTTGAGCATGCTGGCAAAGCGCTTTTGCTCCGCTTCGCGCGCGCGCCGCGCGGACAGGTCGCGCATCGATCCGACCAGCGCCAGCGGCGCGCCGTCACCGTCTGTCACCAGCGTCGAGATCACCTCGACCGGAACCAGTTGGCCGATCCGGTGGCGTACTTCGAAATCGCGCACCACGCGCAGCCGGGTGCGATCGCCGAGCGCGTAGCGCCGTAACCGTTCGCCCAGGCCGCCGCACAGCACGGCCAATGCCGGCTGCGGGTGCTGGCCCGAGAGGTGATCGGAAAACGCGGCTGGCCCGTAACCGAGCAGTTGCTCGACCGCTGGGCTGATGTAGCGCAGTTGGCCAGTTGCGCAATCGATCGAAAACGCGATGTCGCCGCCGATTTCTGCAATGACGCGAAAGTGCTCCCCCATGACCTGGTCAGCGCCCATTCCGGGAGCGGCACTGCTGGCAGGAACACTGCGGTTCATCGAGGCACCTTCGCAAGGTTAAATATGAGAGCAACAGCGGCCAAGTATAAGGCCCGGGGTCACGGTTGTATAGATTTTGAACACTTTGTAATGTTCAAACGAAAGAAATGCCCCGGCCAATGGCGCGGGGCGTTTTTCTGCCGGGTGCTCGCGCAGGCTTAACGGTCGTTTCAAAAGGCTATGTCCCGCCAGGTGCCGGGGGTCCTCGGCGGCCCCGCGCCCCCTGCGGCCTTTATGCAGGCCGGGTGGCAGGCGCGCTACTGAGCGACCTCTTATTCGTCCAGCGGTGCGAAGATCGCCTGCAAGTCTTCCTGCGTGAGCGCGAGCTTTTGCGATTCGCCTTCGGCCAGGATCGACTGCGCCAGTTCCGACTTCTTCTGCTGCAGCTGCTGGATCTTCTCTTCCAGCGTGCCCTTGGCGATCAGTTTGTAGACGAACACCGGCTTGTCCTGGCCGATGCGCCAGGCACGGTCGGTGGCCTGGTTCTCGGCCGCCGGGTTCCACCACGGGTCGTAGTGGATCACGGTGTCGGCCGCGGTCAGGTTCAGGCCGACGCCGCCGGCCTTCAGGCTGATCAGGAAGATCGGCACCGCGCCCTGCTGGAACGCGGCCACCTGGGCGGCGCGGTCGCGCGTTTCGCCGGTGAGGATCGCGTACGGGATGTTGCGCGCCTCGAGCTCTTCTTCGATCAGGCCCAGCATGCTGGTGAACTGCGAGAACACGAGGATCTTGCGGCCTTCTTCCAGCAGGTCGTCGATCATCTGCATCAGGTCCATCAGCTTGGCCGAGACGCTGGCCTGGTTCTTCTTGGCCGGCAGCGCCTTGACCAGGCGCGGGTCGCAGCAGACCTGGCGCAGCTTGAGCAGCGCCTCGAGGATGACGATCTGGCTGCGCGCCACGCCCTTGCGGTCGATCTCTTCGCGCACCTTCTTGTCCATCGCCAGCCGCACGGTTTCGTACAGGTCGCGCTGCGGGCCGCTGATCTCGATGCGGCGCACAACCTCGGTCTTTTCCGGCAGTTCCTTGGCCACGTTGTCCTTCGTGCGGCGCAGCAGGAACGGCTTGATGCGGCGGTTGAGCAGCGTGCGGCGCACCAGGTCGTCCTGGCGCTCGATCGGGTGCCGGAACTGGCTGTTGAAGGTCTTTTCGTCGCCCAGCAGGCCAGGCAGCAGGAAGTGGAACTGCGACCACAGCTCGCCCAGGTGGTTCTCGAGCGGGGTGCCGGTCAGGCACAGGCGGTGGCGCGCGCGCAGCATGCCGGCCGTCTGCGCCGCCTTCGAGCGCGTGTTCTTGATGTAGTGCGATTCGTCGAGGATCACCAGGTGGTACTCGTGCTCGCGCAGCTTTTCTTCGTCGCGTGGCAGCAGCGCGTAGGTGGTCAGCACCAGGTCGGCTTCGTCGATCCGGTCGAACAGCTCGATGCGCTCCTTGCCCTGCAACAGCAGCACCTTCAGCCCGGGCGCGAAGCGGTTCGCTTCCTCGACCCAGTTGGTCATCAGGCTGGTGGGGGCGATGACCAGGGCCGGGCAGGTCAGGCGCCCTGCCTCTTTCTCGGTCAGGATGTGGGCCAGCGTCTGCACGGTCTTGCCCAGACCCATGTCGTCGGCCAGGATGCCGCCCAGGTCGTACTCGCGCAGGAACTGCATCCATGCCAGGCCGTCGAGCTGGTAGTCGCGCAGGGTCGCGCGCAGTCCGCCGGGGGCCGGCACCTTTTTGATCGAGCCGAACTGGTTCAGCTTGCGGCCAGTCTCGCGCAGCTGCTCGCCGCCGGTCCAGCGAAGCATGCTGCCGCGCGACAGTTCGTCCAGGCGCGCCGCGTCCAGCGTCGACAGGCGCACCTTGTCCTTGACCTTGTCGTTGAAGTACAGCTCGCCCAGCGTGGACAGGATCGGCTTGACGCGGCCCCATGGCAGCGCGACGCGCAGGCCGTCCGGCAGTTGCGCCAGCATCTGGTCGGCCTCGGCGTGCGCGGCCAGCACCGAGGGATCGAAGTCCATTGGCGCATTGCGGATCAGCTGCACCAGCACCGGCAGCAGCGGCACCCGCCGGCCATGCACCACGATGCCCAGCTCCAGCTCGAACCAGGCGTTGCCGGCTTCCTCCGGCTCGTCGATTTCGGCGTACCAGTCGTCGACGGGCACCACGTCGTAGCGGTACTTGGGCGACTTTTGCAGGTGCCAGCCGCGATCGGACAGCGCGTCCAGGTCGTTCTCGGCGAAGCGCAGCCAGGCGGCCTGGCTGTCGAGCTGCAGCGCGCCGGAGACGGCGTTGAGCGGCGCCGTGGCCGGCTTGCGAAAACCCAGCTCGCCCAGGGCCGCGAGCGCCTCGGCCTCGGCCGCTTCGTCGCGCGCGATGACCTCGGTGATGTCGCCGACCTGGCGCACCACGCGTTGGGACGGGTCGAACGAGATGCGCTGGCCGTCGTAATCGAACGACAGCACCGCGAAGTCGTGCCAGCGCTGGATGCCGTTGTCGGCCAGCGCCACCGAATCGAGCAGCAGGAACGGCTGCGGCTTGACGTCGGTGCGCAGGCGCTGCTGCAGCGGCTGCGGCAGCGGCATGAGCTGTTGCAGGCCGTGCGCGAGCAGCAGCTGCGACACCCGTTTTTTGTCGGTGCCGGCCAGCGCCGGGGCCTGCGCCACCAGCGCCTGCAGTTCCGAGAGCGAAATCTCGACGCCGCCGCGGTTCAGGTCCAGCGGCCCGCACGACAGGTTGTCGATGTACCACGGCGGGTCGGTCGGCAGCATGTAGTCGATCTGGTCCGCGCCCGGGTGGTTGGCGCCCTTGGCCGGCTCGACCGACCAGCCGAGCTTGGCGATCCGGCCTTCGTCACGCCAGGCCAGGTTGGCCTGGCGCACCGGCCCCGCTTGCAGCGGATAGACCAGGCCGCTGCTCATGTCCGACCATGAGTTCGCCCACAGCAGCTTTTCCTGCTCCAGCAGCATGTGCAGCAGGATCGCGCCGACCTTGCCCTTGGGCTCGGTGGCGCTGGTGCTCTGGTTGGAGCCGCTGCGCATGGCGATGAAAAAGCGCACCAGGTCTTCGTCATCGCCCTCCAGGTAGCTGGGGGGGGCCGACAGCAGCGAGAACACTTCGCTGACCGGGCTGGCGGCGGCCACCTCGCCGTTGGGCCGCAGGCGCGCCTTGCACAGGCACAGCGCCACGTGGCGGCCGCCGCTGGTGGGCGCCATCACGTACACGAACTTGTACTGGACAGCCTTCGGGTCCGTCACTTCGGCGGTCAGCTTGGGCTGCGGATGCGCGGCCGCCTCGACCCGTTGCAGCCAGCTGGCCACAGGCGCGGGCAAGGCCGGGGAACGTGCGGGGGCACGCGCAGCCGGAGCGCCGTTGGCTTCATCGCGTTGAAAATCAACTGTGTGCATGGGTCTCTGGAGTCTGTATAAAAAACAGCAACAAACGCTATTATCCCTCATCCCAGCGCTTGAGTTTTGTTCGGGATCGCACTTTGTGAAGAAATCTTTACTGTTCGAAAGATTGCTCAATAGAAGGAGCCAGCCCGGCCTTTTTCCTGGGTTGGTGTCGGGCAGAGCAAGCGCGGCAAATGAGGGTGCTTGCCCCGGAATCAAGGCGTGCTGGTCCCGGGTCGGATAAATTTTGCCCCGGCCCGGCTGTCACGAACCTGACCGGACCCGAACTGTCGAGATTTGGTCGATCACTATTGTCAAGACTGGCGCATCCGTCGCATTTGCGTATCATTGCCCGCTTGACTCACCGACAAAACGCACCCATGCTGCCTTCCATCGAACAACGCCTCGCCCAAGAACTGTCCGCCAAACCGGCCCAGGTCGCCGCCGCCATCGCCCTGCTCGACGAAGGCGCGACGGTGCCTTTCATCGCCCGCTACCGCAAGGAAGCCACCGGCGGCCTGGACGACACCCAGCTGCGCCTGCTCGAAGAGCGCCTGCGCTACCTGCGCGAGCTCGAGGAGCGGCGCGCCGCGATCATCGCCTCGGTCACCGAACAGGGCAAGATGACGCCCGAGCTGCTGGACGCAATCACGCACGCGCAAGACAAGACCAGGCTGGAAGACCTGTACCTGCCGTACAAGCAAAAGCGCCGCACCAAGGCCCAGATCGCGATCGAAGCGGGCCTGGCGCCGCTGGCGGAAAGCCTGCTGGCCGACCCGGGCCTGGCGCCCGAGCTTGAAGCGGCCAAGTACCTGCGCGAAGCCTTCACCACGGCTGACGGGGCGAACAACCCAGGCGTGCTAGACGCCAAGGCCGCGCTCGATGGCGCGCGCCAGATCCTGATGGAGCGCTTCGCCGAGGACGCGACCCTGCTGCAGTCGCTGCGCGAGTATGTGCAGGAGCACGGCGTGGTCGAATCGAAGGTCGTCGCGGGCAAGGAGGACGAGGGCGAGAAGTTCGCCGATTATTTCGCCTACTCCGAGCCGCTGGCCACCGTGCCTTCGCACCGCGCGCTGGCCCTGATGCGCGGCCGCCGCGAGGGCGCGCTCGACGTCACGCTGCGGCTCGATACCGAGCTTGACAAGCCGAAGTGGGACGCGCCGCACAATCCGTGCGAAGGCCGCATCGCCGGGCATTTCGGCATCAAGGACGCGGGCCGTCCGGCCGACAAATGGCTGCTCGACACCGTGCGCTGGACCTGGCGCGTGAAGAGCTTCATGCACCTGGAGACAGAACTGATGGGCGCCCTGCGCGAACGCGCCGAGCAGGAAGCGATCGACGTCTTCGCGCGCAACCTCAAGTCGCTGCTGCTGGCCGCCCCGGCCGGCCCGCGCGCGACCATGGGCCTGGACCCGGGCCTGCGCACCGGCGTGAAGGTGGCCGTGGTCGATGCGACCGGCAAGGTGGTCGACACCGCGACCATCTACCCGCACCAGCCGCGAAACGACTGGGATGGCGCGCTGCACACGCTGGCCCGGCTGGCCGAGAAGCACGCGGTCTCGCTGGTCTCGATCGGCAACGGCACCGCCTCGCGCGAGACCGACAAGCTGGCGCAGGAACTGATCCGCAACCATCCTGAGCTCAAGCTCACCAAGATCGTGGTGTCGGAAGCCGGCGCCTCAGTCTACTCGGCCTCCGAATTCGCCTCGCGCGAGCTGCCGGAGCTGGACGTGTCGCTGCGCGGCGCGGTCTCGATCGCGCGGCGGCTGCAGGATCCGCTGGCCGAGCTGGTGAAGATCGATCCGAAGTCGATCGGCGTCGGCCAGTACCAGCACGACGTCTCGCAGACCCAGCTCGCACGCTCGCTCGACGCGGTGGTGGAGGACTGCGTGAACGCGGTTGGCGTGGATGTGAACACCGCGTCGGCGCCGCTCCTGGCGCGCGTTTCCGGCCTGTCCTCCAGCGTGGCGCAGGGCATCGTCTCCTACCGCGACATGAATGGCGCGTTCACGTCGCGCACCGCGCTACGAAAAGTGCCGCGGCTGGGCGAGAAGACCTTTGAACAGGCGGCCGGCTTCCTGCGCATCATGAACGGCGAGAACCCGCTCGATGCGTCGGCGGTGCACCCGGAATCCTATCCGGTGGTCGAGAAGATCCTGGCCGACATCAAGCGCGACATCAAGGCCGTGATCGGCGACGGCAAGCTGCTCGGCACCCTTAACCCGGGCAGGTACGCGGACGAGAAGTTCGGCGTGCCGACCGTGACGGACATCCTGAAGGAGCTGGAAAAGCCCGGGCGCGACCCGCGTCCCGAGTTCGCCACCGCGACCTTCAAGGAAGGGGTGGAGGAGATCGGCGACCTGAAGGCCGACATGATCCTGGAAGGCGTGGTGACCAACGTGGCGGCCTTCGGCGCGTTCGTGGACATCGGCGTGCACCAGGATGGGCTGGTGCATATTTCGGCACTGTCGAACAGCTTCGTGAAGGACCCGCATACGGTGGTCAAGGCCGGTCAGGTGGTGAAGGTCAAGGTGCTCGAAGTGGACGTCAAGCGCAAGCGCATCGCCTTGACCATGCGTTTGACCGACAGCGCGCCGAAGGCGGGTTCGCGGCCGGAGCAGCGCGGGGACCGTAACGACGGCAAGCGGCTGGCGCAGCACCAGCGGCAGGAGCGCGCGGCTCCACCGGCGGGTGGCGCGATGGCGGCGGCGTTTGCGAAGCTGAAGAAGTAAGCTCGCCGGGGCCCCGAACAGTATTGTAGGGTGCGCACTATGTGCGCACGCGGTTCGTGAACGTGGCATAGCCGCCCACCCTACCTGCTACGTCGCGGGCTTCGACAAATCGTAGGGTGCGAAACTTTGCGCACGCGGTCACCGTATGCTGACTTGCGGCTGCCGCTTTGATACGCTGCGTTCGCGAACCGCGTGCGCACGGGTCCTCGCCGGCCGCGCGCCCCCTACGTGGCCTCCCGCACCGCCCGGCCCGGGGTCACCCCCCTGCCCGTTTTCTTATAAAATGACGTCATTCATCTACAACTTTTTCCCCAAAGGCAGACAGACATGAGCGACGTACAAACCTGGATCAAAGAAACCGTGACCACCACGCCTGTCGTGCTGTTCATGAAGGGCACCGCGCAGTTCCCGCAGTGCGGCTTTTCGGGCCGTGCCGTGCAAATCCTGAAGGCTTGCGGCGTCGATAACATCGCCACCGTTAACGTGCTGGACGATCCGGAAGTGCGTCAGGGCATCAAGGAATTCTCGAACTGGCCGACCATTCCGCAGCTGTACGTGAATGGCGAGTTCGTCGGCGGTTCGGACATCATGAACGAGATGTATGAGTCCGGCGAACTGCAAGCCCTGCTGAAGAAGAATGACTGACAGCCCGGTGCGCCGGAGCGGCGGCCGTCGGCTGATCGTCGCCATTACCGGCGCGACCGGTGCAATCTATGGCGTGCGCCTATTGCAGCGCCTGGCCGCCACGCCCGGCGTCGAAACGCACCTGGTGCTGTCCGACGCCGCCTGCCTCACCCTGCACCAGGAAGTTGGCCTGCAGCGGCGCGAGGTCGAAGCGCTGGCGCACGTAGTTCACAGGAACCGGGAAATCGGGGCCTCGATCGCCAGCGGTTCTTTCCGCAGCGACGGCATGGTGATCGCGCCGTGCTCGATGAAAACGCTGGCCGCAGTGGCGCATGGCTTGTCGGATAACCTGATCGCGCGCGCGGCCGACGTGGTGCTCAAGGAGCGCCGGCGCCTGGTGCTGATGGTGCGGGAAACCCCGTTCAACCTGGCGCACTTGCGCAACATGACCGCAGTCACCGAAATGGGTGGCATCATCTTTCCGCCGGTGCCTGGCCTGTACCAGCATCCGGCGAGCATCGACGAAATGGTCGACCACACGATCGCCCGCGTGCTCGACCTGTTCGACATCGCGCACGCGCTCGCGCCCGAGTGGCCGGGCATGAAGCCGACGACCGAGGCTTGACGCCTACTCGCGCCGTTCGAATTCGAGCAGCTGGCTTTCGGCTTTCTTCATTTCTCTTGCTTCCTCGACCATGCGACGCTGGGCGATGCGCTTGCGCATCACTTCGGCGTGCTTGGCCGCCGACATCGGCGGCGCTGTCATCAATGTCTTGAGGGTGGCGGTGTTGCTGTAGTTGCTTTTCATGAGCGGCGGTGTCCTCGAAGCTGACCGGGTAACACAGATGGCGGGCATGCCACTACCTCTCTTGATTATGAGCCACTATTCGGCGTTTGTGCTGCCCTCTCGAAAGAAAATTTTCCGGAGGGCAGTCAGGCCGCTCACTTCTGGTGATTCATGCGCACCAGCATGCGGATGAACTCGCGTGCCAGTTGCTTGTGATGATCGTCCAGGCGCTGCAGGTCGGAGATCAGCTTCACGTCGGCGGATTCGAAACGGGCGGAGCCGTTGGTACCGTCGCCGTTCGGCGCCTCTTTATCATTGCTGCCAAAGCGCAGCCAGTCAGCCGGCACGCCCAGCCACTGGGCGATCATGCGCAGTTTTTCCTGGGTCGGGATGGCTTCGCCCACCAGCCACTTGCGGGCGGCATGGACGGTGATGGGGCGGCCTTCGAAACGAATGTTAAATTCGCGTGCCAGGCGGGTGGGACTATCCGGGGAGTAGTGGGCACTCTTCAACGCTTGCTGCAAACGCTCGCTGAAGCCTTCCCTTTCGTTTGTTGAATTCATGAATGGTGCTGTCTGATGCCTCGGGATACCGTTACATTTGATGCGTTAACAACTATCGTGACAGTTTACGCAGTTTCTGTGTAACAAAAATGTGAGTTTTGAATAGATTTTAGCCGGGTTTGGCCTGCGCGTCACAATGTTTTAGTGAGGAAATGTATCAATTTGAAAACGCATCTTGGCAGAAATAGTCAATCTGCGCCACACGAATGGCGCAGGCCAGCTATAACCAAGGGGTATCGGTTGCCCAAAGGAAACCAAACAATGGGTCAGGCCCGATGGAATCGGATGATGCCATCCAGGCCCGGGACGCGGCGCAGGATGCCGTCGGCCCACAATTTATGCAGGTGGGCCAGCGCTTCGCCAAGAGCGAAGCTGAGCTGGTGGGCGTCGAGTTTGCGCCGGAACATCAGCGGCACGATGTCGACCGCCGAGCGCGGCTCGGCGCACGCGACAACGACTTCGGCCAGGCGTTCCACGTGGTGCGCGCGCAGCTGGGCGATGCGGGTGTGCAGCCCGCGGAAGGGTTTGCCGTGTGACGGCAGCACCAGCGTATCTTCGGGCAAGCCGGCGAACTTGCCCAGCGAATCGAGGTACAACTGTAAAGGATTGCCCTCGGGTTCGACCGCGAAAACGGACACGTTGGTGGAAATGCGCGGCAAGACCATGTCACCCGAAACTAACAGATGTTTTTCGTCGCAATACAGCGCCGCATGCTCGGGCGAATGGCCGAAGCCGGTGATCACCCGCCAGTTTGCCTTGCCGATGCGCACCTCCTGCCCGTCCTGCAAGCGCACGTACGCCTGGGGCACGGCCGGCACCAGCGATGGATAGTAATTGCGCCGGCTGCGCATCTGCTCGAGCATGTCCGGATCAAGCAGGCCGTGGCGCTCGAAATGGGTAATCGCGGCGGGGCCGTCGGCGCCCGGCAGCGCGGCCGCCATCATGCGCGCAAAGCCGAACTCGCCCGTGGTGATCCAGAACGGCGCGCCGAAACGTTCGCACAGCCAGTCGGCCAGGCCCACGTGGTCGGGATGGCAGTGGGTGGCAAACACGCGCAGCAAGGGCTGGCCCGCCAGTTCACCGGCAAACAATTGCTCCCACGCGGCCTTGGTCGCGTCGGTCGCCACGCCAGAATCGATGACGCTCCAGCCCTGGCGGCCGTCGACCTCGTCGCGCAGCAGCCACAGGTTGATGTGGTCCAGCGCAAATGGCAGCGGCATGCGGACCCAGAACACGTCTGGCGCGACTTCTTGCAGCCGGCCAGGGGCGGGCAGGATATCGCCGAAGGGATAGACAAGCTGGGACTCGAGCGGGTTCATGCTGACAATCTTTCGTGTTCGTGAAGGTAAGGGCGCGCTACAATGCGCTTGACGTTGACGTAAACGGAATGCATGGCACCCTGGCCAACAGCCGGGATTCTAAGCGATTCCGCAATTTGCTTCCTTTAACCGCCGTACACCACATGGCCACGACTTATACCATTGCCGAACTGGCGCGCGAATTCGACGTGACCGCGCGCGCGATCCGCTTCTACGAAGACCAGGGGCTGCTTAGCCCATCACGCGAGGGCCTGGGCGGACGCAATCGCGTCTACACCCCGCGCGACAGGACGCGCCTGAAGCTGACCTTGCGCGGCAAGCGGCTCGGCCTGACCCTGTCGGAGATCAAGAGCATCGTCGACATGTACGAGACGCCGAAAGACACGGTGGCGCAGATCGAACGTTTCCTCACGGTGCTGAACCATCAGCGCGCCACGCTGGAACAGCAGCGGACCGACATCGAGATGTCGCTGGCCGAGATCACCGTCCACGAAGAAGAATGCCGGCGTCTGCTGGCACAAGACGAGCCGCTCAAGGAAAGCGACGCGGCATAAGGCGCCGGCAACGGCCGGTGCGGCTTTTTGCGCTGTTTGACATCAATCACTTGACGTTTACGTTAACGTCACTCCGCGCTATCATGCAAGCTGGCCATTTACGCAAACACCCGCTCATCGAGAGGACGACATGCTGCATCTCCCAGGCTTGACCTTTGATCATGGCGAGGACATCGCCGCGCTGCGCGAAGCAGTCCAACAGTTCGCCGCGGCCGAAATCGCCCCGCGCGCTGCGGAGATCGACCGCACCGACCAGTTCCCGATGGACCTGTGGAAAAAGATGGGCGAGCTGGGCCTGCTCGGCATCACCGTGAGCGAGGAATACGGCGGCACCGGCATGGGCTATCTGGCGCACATCGTGGCGATGGAGGAAATCTCGCGCGCCTCGGCCTCGGTGGGCCTGTCCTACGGCGCGCACTCGAACCTGTGCGTCAACCAGATCAAGCGCAACGGCACCGAAGAACAGAAGCGCAAGTACCTGCCCAAGCTGATTTCCGGCGAACACGTGGGCGCACTGGCGATGTCCGAACCGAACGCCGGCTCCGACGTGGTCAGCATGAAGCTGCGCGCCGAGCTCAAGGGCGACCGCTACGTCCTGAACGGCACCAAGATGTGGATCACCAATGGTCCGGACGCCGACACCCTGGTCGTCTACGCCAAGACCGACATCGAAGCCGGCCCGCGCGGCATGACCGCCTTCCTGATCGAAAAGGGCTTCCCGGGCTTTTCCATTGCGCAAAAGCTCGACAAGCTGGGCATGCGCGGCTCGCACACGGGCGAGCTGGTGTTCCAGGACTGCGAAGTGCCGGTCGAAAACGTGCTGGGCGGCGTGGGCAAGGGCGTGAACGTGCTGATGTCGGGCCTGGATTTCGAGCGTACCGTGCTGTCCGGCGGCCCGCTGGGGATCATGAGCGCCTGCATGGACGTGGTGGTGCCGTATGTCCACGAGCGCAAGCAGTTCGGCCAGGCGATCGGTGAATTCCAGCTCATGCAGGGCAAGCTGGCCGACATGTATTCGACCATGATGGCCTGCCGCGCCTACGTGTACGCGGTCGGCCAGGCGTGCGACCGCGCCGTTACGGCGGAACAGGTGCGCGCGCTGCGCAAGGACGCCGCCGGCGCCATCCTATACAGCGCCGAGAAGGCGACCTGGATGGCGGGCGAGGCGATCCAGACGCTGGGCGGCAACGGCTACATCAACGAGTACCCGGTCGGCCGCCTGTGGCGCGATGCCAAGCTCTACGAAATTGGCGCTGGCACCAGCGAAATTCGGCGTATGCTGATCGGACGCGAGCTGTTCGGCGAGACAATGTGAGAAGGCGGCCGGGCGGATTCTCTATGGCATAGAATGTCCGCTCAACCGGCTATTCCAGGCGAAATGAACGGTGCGTAGGGTGCGCACCTGTGCGCACGCTGTACGGCTGAGCAAAGTTTGCATCCGCGTGCGCACAGGTGCGCACCCTACGGACCTACGGCCTATTTCAGGGCGAGACGAACGATGACCACACGAGTTCCGTTCCCCAAGCTGCTGTCCTCGCAGATTGCGTTCGACATCGCCCGCAGTATGCTCGATGGGTTCGACAAGCACTACCGCCTGTTCCGCCATTCCAGCAAGACCGCCAAGCGCCATTTCGAGCTCGGCGCCTGGCCGACCGCCCAGCAGGCCGCGCGCGAGCGCATCGGCTACTATGACCAGCGGGTGCAGGAGCGCGTCCACATCCTCGAGGACGAATACACGCCGGAAGAGCTGACCGACTCGGTCTGGCGCGAGGTCAAGCTGCACTACATCGGCCTGCTCTCGAACCACAAGCAGCCGGAACTGGCGGAGACCTTCTTCAACTCGGTCAGCTGCCAGATCCTGCACCGCACGCACTACAACAACGCGCACCTGTTCGTGCGCCCCGTGGTCTCCACCGAGTACCTGGAAACCGAAGAGCTGGTGCCGACCTACCGCGCCTACTACCCGGCCGCGGACGGCCTGCGCTTTTCGCTCAGGCGCATCGTCACCAATTTCCAGCTCGACGCCCATTTCGCCAACCTCGACCGGGACATCGGCCAGGTCCAGGCGCGCATGGAGGAATTCTTTGGCCTGTCGAAGCTGGAATCGAACCAGCAGTTGCAGGTGCTGTCGAGTCTGTTCTTCCGGAACAAGGGCGCCTACATCGTCGGCAGGGCCATCAACGGCGCGCGCGAATACCCGTTCGTGATCCCGATCCTGCACAACCGGCGCGGCCAGCTCGTGCTCGACACCGTGCTGACCGATCCGGACCAGATCACCCTGCTCTTCTCGTTCACGCGCGCCTACTTCCTGGTCGACATGGAAGTGCCGTCGGCCTATGTGCAATTCCTGCGCAGCCTGATGCCGCGCAAGCCGCGCAGCGAGATCTACACCATCCTCGGCCTGCAAAAGCAGGGCAAGACGGCGTTCTACCGCGACTACCTGCAGCACCTGAAGCACAGTTCGGACTACTTCCAGATCTCGCCCGGCATCCGCGGCCTGGTGATGCTGGTGTTCGAGCTGCCCTCCTTCCCCTACGTGTTCAAGGTGATCAAGGATTTCTTCCCGCCGCCGAAGGAAACCACGCGCGCCCAGATCAAGGAAAAGTACATGCTGGTCAAGCACCACGACCGCGTCGGGCGCATGGCCGATACGCTTGAATACTCGAACGTCGCGTTTCCGCTGGCTCGCTTTTCGGAGGAGCTGGTGGCCGAGCTGCTGCAGGATTGCCGGTCGCAGGTCGACATCGAAGACGACCGCCTGATCGTGCGCCACCTGTACATCGAGCGCCGGATGGTGCCGCTCAACATTTTCCTCGCCAATGCCCAGGCCGCGGGCAACGAGGCGATGATCGAGCACGGCATCATCGAATACGGCAACGCGATCAAGGACCTGATCGCGGCCAATATCTTCCCCGGCGACATGCTGTACAAGAACTTCGGTGTGACGCGCCAGGGCCGGGTGGTGTTCTACGACTACGACGAGATCGAGTACATCACCGACTGCAACTTCCGTGACATTCCGCAGGCGCGCAACGAGGAAGACGAGATGGCGGCCGAGCCCTGGTACCCGATCGGGAAACATGACGTGTTCCCCGAGCAGTTCGACAAGTTCTTGCTCGGCAACGAGAAAATCCGGCACTACTTCATGAAGCACCATGCGGAACTGTTGACCCGCGCCTACTGGCAATCGCACAAGGAACGGATACAGGCGGGCGAAGTGGAAGACGTGTTCCCCTATCCGCAGCACATCCGGTTCTGCAACCAGACGACAACCACCCCGGCGGTTTATACCCCACCTTATTTGGAGAACTACCACAATGAATGATCCGATCGTTATCGTTGGCGCAGCACGTACCCCGATGGGCGCGTTCCAGGGCGATTTTTCCTCGAAAAACGCGAGCGACCTCGGCGCCGTGGCGATCAAGGCCGCGGTCGAGCGCGCCGGCCTCGCGCCGGAGACGGTGGAACACGTCTACTTCGGCAACTGCCTGATGGCGGGCCAGGGCCAGGCCCCGGCACGCCAGGCCCTGCTCAAGGCCGGCCTGCCGCTGTCGACCGGCGCCGTCACGCTGTCCAAGATGTGCGGTTCGGCGATGCAGGCCGCGATCTTCGCGCATGACGTGCTCAAGGCCGGCAGCGCCGACGTCGTGGTCGCGGGTGGCATGGAATCGATGACCAACGCGCCCTACCTGATCCCGAAGGCGCGCGGCGGCTACCGCATCGGTCACGGCGTCATGTTCGACCACATGATGCTCGACGGCCTGGAAGACGCCTACTCGCGCAACGAGAAGACCGGCGAAGGCCGCTCGATGGGCACCTTTGCCGAAGAGTGCGTGGCCAAGTACGGGTTCACCCGCGAACAGCAGGATGCGTTCGCGATCGCGTCGGTCAAGCGCGCCCAGACCGCCGGCGAAGAAGGCTGGTTCGACTGGGAGATCGCACCGGTAACCGTGGCCAGCCGCCAGGGCGAAACGGTTATCAGCAAGGACGAAGGCCCGGCCAAGGCCAAGGTCGACAAGATCCCTTCGCTCAAGCCCGCATTCAAGAAGGACGGCAGCGTGACCGCCGCGTCGTCCTCGTCGATCAACGACGGCGCCGCGGCGCTGGTGATGATGCGCGAATCGACCGCAAAGCAGCTGGGCCTGGCCCCGATCGCGCGCATCGTCGGCCACGCCACCCATGCGCAGGAACCGGACTGGTTCACCACCGCGCCCGTCGGCGCGATGAAGAAGCTGTTCGACAAGACCGGCTGGACGGCCAAGGACGTGGACCTGTTCGAGATTAACGAAGCATTCGCGGCGGTGCCGATGGCGGCGATGCACGACCTGGACATCGCACACGACAAGGTCAACGTCCACGGCGGTGCCTGCGCGCTGGGCCACCCGATCGGCGCCTCTGGCGCGCGCATCATCGTCACGCTGCTGGGCGCGCTCAAGCGCACCGGCGGCAAGCGCGGCGTCGCTTCGCTGTGTATCGGCGGCGGTGAAGCGACCGCGATGGCGATCGAGATGGCTTGAAGCGGTCCGGCGGTTGAGGCGGCGCGTGGCATTCACGCGCCGCACCGCGTGGGCACAGGTGCCCACCCTACGGTAGTCTGTCGGCTTTTGTAGGATGCGCACGCCGTGCGCACGCGGTACCACCCTCAACCGGAGCTACACCATGTCCACTGCACTTATCATCGGCGCCTCGCGCGGCATCGGCCACGAACTGGCGCGCCAGTACAAGGCCGACGGCTGGCGCGTGATCGCCACCGCGCGCAAACCCGAACACCTCGAAGACCTGGCCCGGCTGGGCGCCGAGGCACATCAGCTCGACGTGAGAAACGCCGATTCCATCGCCGCCCTTGGCTGGAAGCTGGACGACGACAAGATCGACGCCGCGTGGCTGAGCGCCGGTGTGTTTGGCCCGCGCCACGACAGCTTTCCGACCCAGCATGAATTCGACGAAGTCATGCACACCAACGTCCTGGCCCCGATGCGCCTGCTGCCGATCGTCGCCCCGCTGGTGGCGTCCACCAATGGCAAGCTGGCGGTGATCTCCTCCAAGATGGGCTCGCTGGAGGCGAGACACAGCACCTTCGGCTCGACCTACCGTGCCAGCAAGGCCGCGCTGAACTCGGTGCTGCGCGACGCCGCAATCACCTATGGCAGCAAGGGCGTGACCTGCGTCGCGTTCCACCCCGGCTGGGTCAAGACCGACATGGGCAACGAGACCGCCAATCTCACGCCCGAAGAAAGCGTACGCTATCTGCGCGCTACCCTGGCTGGCCTCCCCCAGTCGGCCAATGGCAGCTTCATTAACTACGACGGCACGCCAATTCCCTGGTAAGCCCATAACAACGATACGAGACATATGATTCTGACCGAAGAACACCAGATGATCCGCGACGCCCTGAGGAGCTTTTCCCAGGAGCGGCTTGCGCCGAATGCCGCGCGCTGGGACCGCGAGCACCATTTCCCCAAAGCCGAACTGAAGGAGCTCGCGCAGCTCGGCGCGTTCGGTGTGGCGGTGCCCGAAGAATACGGCGGCGCGGGCCTGGACTACGTGTCGCTGGCGCTGGTGCTGGAAGAGATCGCGGCCGGCGACGGCGGCACCTCGACCATCATCTCGGTCAACAACTGCCCCGTTTGCAGCATCGCCATGATGTACGCGAACGAGGAGCAGAAGCAGCGCTGGCTGCGCCCGCTGGCGCAGGGCGATCTGCTCGGCGCCTTTGCGCTCACCGAGCCGCATACCGGCAGCGACGCCGCCGCCCTGCGCACCACCGCCGTGCGCGATGGCGACGAATACGTGATCAACGGCGCCAAGCAGTTCATCACCAGCGGCAAGCACGGCGACGTGGCGATCGTGATGGCGGTGACCGACAAGGCCGCCGGCAAGAAGGGCATCAGCGCGTTCTGGGTGCCGACCGATACGCCGGGTTATATCGTGGCCGGCATCGAGCAGAAGATGGGCCAGCACTCGTCGGACACGGCGCAGATCCTGTTCGAGAACTGCCGCATCCCCGCCGAGAACCTGATCGGCGAGGAAGGCATGGGCTACAAGATCGCGCTGTCGGGCCTGGAGGGCGGTCGGATCGGCATCGCCTCGCAGTCGGTGGGCATGGCGCGCGCCGCGTTCGAGGCCGCGCTGGCGTACGCGAAGGAGCGGACCAGCTTCGGCAAGCCGATCTTCGAGCACCAGTCGGTGCAGTTCAAGCTGGCCGAGATGGCGATGAAGATCGAGGCCGCGCGCCAGTTGATCCTGCACGCGGCGTCGATGAAGGATGCCGGCCAGCCCTGCCTGAAGGAGGCCGCGATGGCCAAGCTGTTCGCCTCCGAAATGGCCGAGCGGGTGGTGTCGGACGCGATGCAGGTCTTCGGCGGATACGGTTATGTGAGCGACTTCCCCGTGGAGCGCATCTACCGCGATGTGCGCGTGTGCCAGATCTACGAGGGCACCAGCGACATCCAGAAGATCCTGATCGCGCGCTCGCTGTGAACGGCAGCGCGCTGACGATCCGTGCAATCGAACCGGGCGAGCTGGCGTCCTTCTTCGCGTACCTGGACGATCACCTGCGCGACAATGGCAGGAACGGCACTGCGCTGTTCCAGCCGATGTCGCGCAGCGATTCGCGGCTGCCCGAGGATAAACGCGCCGCGTTCAGCCTGGGGCTGGCAACTCCTCTTGACCGGCCCGGCTGGCGCCGCGTCTGGATCGCGCTGGACGCCGCAGGTTCGATCGCGGGCCACGTCGACCTGCGCGCGCGCCCTGAAGCTGCTGCTGCCCACCGCGCGCTGCTGGGCATGGGCGTGCATCGCGACTGGCGCCGGCAGGGAGTCGGTTCGCGGCTGATCGAGACGGCCATCGCATGGGGACGAACGGAGGCGGGGCTCGGCTGGATCGACCTGGAGGTCCTCTCCGCCAATGAGCCGGCGGTTGCGCTGTACCTGCGCCACGGGTTTGGCAAGATTGGCGAATATCGCCAGATGTTCCGAATCGATGGCGCCACCCTGGACTATACCCTGATGGCGCTGGCGCTTTAGCGCCTATCCCGGTAGCTGGGAGTCGCGCCTGGCAAGCGTGCGCTGCGTTGCTCACGCTCGCCATGACCTTCCCCCCACCTACCGGGATAGGCGCTTAGCCCCGCGCGGGTGCCGATATCACCCGCGCCGGGCAGCGCTCTTATTTCGTCAGCAGGACGACCTGGTCCACGGCGAACGTGGTCTGCAGCGACACGTCCTCGGTCATCGCGAAGGACAGCACCACGCTCTGGCCCCTGAACTGCGACAAGTCGAACGTGCGGATCTGGTAGCCGCTGGCCGCGTTCAGGTTGCTGTAGGTCGCCAGCGTGCGCAGCACCGTGCCGGACGAATTCTTGACCGCCACCGTCAGCCTGTCGTAGGCCGTGATCCGGCTGGTCTCGGCAGTGTCGATGTGCAGCGCAAAGCTCAACTGGGCCGACAAGGCCGCCGCCGGGATCGTTACCTGCTGGGTCAGCGTCTCGGTGACCCTCCTTCCGTTCCCGCCCATGTAGGCGAAATAGGTGCCGTCAAACGCCACCTGGGGGAAGCCCTTCCAGCTGCCGATCACGCCGGTGGTGCCGTGCCAGCCGGTCACGCCGTACTCGAAACTGCCGTTGCTCACGACGTCGGTGGGGGTCGGGGTCGGCGTGCTGGAGGATACGGTCAGCGTCGCCTCGTTGCTGGTCGCGCTGGTCGGCGGGCTGGCTGAATCGCCGACCTTGACCGAGAATCGTGCACCGTTGTCGCTCTCCTGCGCCGTCAGGCTGTAGCTGGCCGAGGTGGCGGCCCCAATGTCGGCGCCGTTACGCATCCACTGGTAACTGTACGGCGGCGTGCCGCCGGCGGCCTTGACCGAGAACGTGGCGGTCGCGCCGGCCTGCACCGTGGCGCTTTGCGGATGAGTGCCGATCGACACCGGGCCGCTAGGCGCCGGGGTCTCGTCCACGTCGGCGCCGACGTTGATCGCCGCATACGCACGCTGGACCGCGATCGCTTCCTTCGAGTCGGCGCCGTACAGTTCCTGGGCCGCCTGCAGCACCTTGGCGCGCGCGTCGGCGTAATTGGTCGACGAGGTGAACTTGGTGGTGAGCGCCCGGAACCAGATGCGGTAGGCCTTGTCGTTGCCGATGCCCGTCATGGCCGCCGGCGACTTGGTCAGGAAGCGGCTGTAGTAATCGCTGCCCGAATCGGCGCTCGAACCCTGCGACAGGAAGTAGAACATGCGGTTGTTCGGGCCGCTGCTGTAGTGGACGTCGAGATTGCCGATGTTGCTGCTCCACGCATCCGGACTCATGCCGTCCTTGCTCGGCTTGTACAACCAGCGCAGCGGCGAGCCGCTCTTGCTGATCTCTTTGCCCATCATCCAGTCGTTGCCGGAGGCCGGGACGACGTCGCCGGTGCCGCCGTTGCGCGCATAGGCCTCGGTCATCTCGCCGTTGATGTCGGACGCCGATTCGTTCAGGCCGCCCGATTCGCCGGCATAGGTGAGGTTGGACGTGGCGGCGGTGACACCATGGCCCATCTCGTGGCCGATCACATCGATCGAGCCGAGGCTGTAGAAGTAGCTGCCGCCGTCGCCGATGTACATGCACTTGCAGCTGTCATCGTAATACGCGTTGTCGTAGTTGGTGAAGACATGGGCGTTGATGTAGGTGGCCGTGTTCTGGCCGTCGAGCGAGTGCCAGCCGAGCACGTTCTTGAGGGTGTCGTAGGTGTTCATCAGGCCCCACGCCGCGTTCACGGCCGCGGTCTGGCCATTGACGCTGGTGGTCGAGCCTCCGTTGTACTGCGCGCCGTCGCCCCACGTGTTGGTGCTGTTGCTGTAGATCGGGCCAGGGGTGCTGAGATGGTTGGCGTTGGTGATGGCATTGCCCCCGAAACGCCCGCCGGTGCCGCGCAGCGGGTCGCGCATGGTGAAGCCGCTGCTGTCCTTCGTGGTGGTGATCGGCACCTGGCCGTTGTACTGGCTGTTGCCCACGCCGACATCGGTCATCAGCGAATTCCACTGCGCGAGCACGCGGCCGTCCCTGGCGCTGACGATGGTGTCGCGGTAGACCGGGCGGCTGCCGCTGACCAGCCGGGTCTGCACCAGGTAGGCCAGCTCATAACCGGTGACCTCGTCGACCAGGTCCACCGCATTGAGCTCCGATTCGATCTTGTTGGCCGCTTCCGGCACGCGCACGCGCCGCATGACCGGATAGATGACCAGTTCGGCACTCGGCGGCACGGCATGCGTGGCCTGCTTCACGATCGTCTTGACCGCCAGGTCGATGGCGGCGTTGGGCGAGATCGATGGCGTGACATCGAAGTTGGCGAAGCGCCCGCCGAGCGCGGCCGAGGATTCCCCCTTTCCCAGGCCGCTGCGCCGGTCCGCTAACGATTCGCTCACGATGTTGCCGGCATCGTCGGTCACCACCACCGATTCGGATTGGAAGATGCGCACGCCCTTGTAGGTGTGGGCGAAACGGCTGATATGGGTACCGATCGCGCCCGGATGCTGGGCGGCCAGCTTCAGGCCATGGTCCTGGTCCAGCCCGTATTTCGGGCGCAGCGCGTTGAGCTTGGCCTCCAGCACGGCCGCTTTCTGCGCGGATGGCGCGACGGGAGCGGCCATCCTCAGTCCGGCAAGCGGAATGGGAGTCTTGATCGTGGCGGCCTCGAGTTGACTGCTCACCACCAGGGGCAAGGCGGCGATGGAAGCTGCAAGAATTGTCTTACGTAAGTTCATGTCATCTCCATGTTGGTAATTGAACCTGGCTATCGGTGGAGCCCGCCGCGATTGAGATCGGTTGAGCGAGAGCAAGCTGATGTTGTCAGTCCTGTACTCCATCGTGTTCCACCCCCAACATATGCAAGAGGCCGGCTGGGGCCTTATGTTGTGACAAACTCAACAGCAGGCAATTTGCGAGGTCTCGCCCCATGCGCCTTGCGGGATCGCCCCATACGCCCTGTTACATTTCCAGGCCAGGCGGCCAGATGACGGGCGCCGTCCCCGCGCGGATACAGCGCGGCACCGCTAGCAGCGTTATCTATTGATTTGGATCAAAAGCCCCAAGCGCAACAATCGCCAGCGGCAATATTTCGGCTAAATTTCTATAAGAACAAATGGGAGAACAAGCATGGCCACCCGCTCGAGGCTGACCTACCGCCACCCGCAACCGGGGCGCGATTACTGGGTGCAGGACGACTTCCTGCCCAACGCCGAGCAAGTGTCACGGCGCTGCTACGCGCGTACCGAGTGGGAGCTGGGCGCCCCGCACGCGCCGATGCCCTGGCCGGGGCGGCGCGCGCCGCAGGCCTTGCTGCCGGACGAACTGGAGCGAGTGGACGCATGGGTGCGCGAGGTCACCGGCGCCCGGCGCCTGTGGATCGAGCGCGCGCCGGACGGCAAGACGCTCAACCACAATTACGCGCAACTGGTCGGGATGGACGAATCGGGCGCGCGGCCGCATACCGATTCGCGCCTGCTGTGCCGCTTCGCCGCGGTGATCTACCTGACCCCGCAGCCGGACCCGGATGCCGGCACCGCGTTCTACCGGCTGCGCTACCCGGATGGCGCGCTGGGCGGGAATTTGTGCGGGCCGCCGCACGCGAACCTGCGCGAGGCGCTCGGCGTCAAGGCGCTGCCGCCGGAGGCCTGGGTCGAGGATGTGCGCATCGAGAACCGCTTCAACCGCATCGTGCTGTACCGCGCCGACATGGTGCATTCGGCGTGCGGGTACTTCGGCTTCGAGCACGCGGATAAGCGCTTGACGGCGGTGTTCTTCTGGATGGCGTAGCCGTACGGCTTAAAGGAGGCGTAGGGTGCGCACCTGTGCGCACGCGGTACGGTTGAGCAGAGTTTACCGCAGCTTTGAATGCACGAGGCGCTAACGTCAGATCAACCGTACAGCGTGCGCACGGTCCTCGGCGGCCCCGCGCCCCCTACGAACTGCGGCGCTGTCATTAACTTACCGCCGGCTCCAGCAGCGTCACGGTCTGGCGCTCGGTGTCCAGCCGCGCCATCACGCCCACGGGCAGCGTGAACTGGTTGCGGATGTGGCCAAACGAATAGCCCGTCACCGCCGGAATCTTCAATGGCTGCAGGTGGATGTCGAAGGTCTGGTCGAGCGTCAGCGAAACCGAATCGGGCTCCGGGCCGCACTTGTCGCAGATGCCGATCATGACCGCCGCCGCCTTGTCCAAGCCGACCGCCAGGTCGAGCTGGGTCATCCAGCGGTCGATCCGGTACGGCTCTTCGTTGACCTCTTCCAGGAACAGGATGCCGCCCCGGAAGTCGGCCGCGTAATCGGTGCCGGCCAGCGCGCTGACCAGGGACAGGTTGCCGCCGATGAGCGGGCCGGTCGCCACGCCGCCATGCACGGTGCGGATCGCATAATGCGGCTCCTCCTGCGCGCGCAGGCTGTTCTCCTGCGACATGGGAATCGTATAGGCCGGCTGCGGATCGGTCAGCACGGCCAGCATGTGCTCGTGCGAATAGTCGCTCGGCGTGGACATGGCGACCGGGCCGTGGAAGGTGACCAAACCGCAATGGCGGCGGATCGCCAGGTGCAGCGCGGTGATGTCCGAATAGCCGAGCAGGATCTTGGGGTGGTTGCGGATCAGCGCGTAATCGACCCGCTTGAGCAGCGAGATCGCGCCCGAGCCGCCGCGGATGCACCAGATCGCCTTGACCTCGGGGTCGAGGAACATCGCATGCAGGTCGGCCAGCCGCATCTCGGCGGACCCGGCGTAGTTGCCGTACACCTCGCGCAGGTAGCGGCCTTCCTTGGCGCGAAAGCCGAGCGACTCGATGTGCCGGACCGATTTTTCGATGGCGGCGTCGCTGACGTGGCCGGCCGGCGCGATCAGGCCGATCAGGTCGCCCTGGCGCAGGCGCGGGGGTTTGATCAGGTGTTTCATGGTGCGGGAAGGGGACGGGTGGCGGCGCGCGGCAATTGCCGGCAAGCCGGGCAGCAAGGCGCATGTTGCGATCATGGCGCCGAAGCTTCTCCTGCTGATCTTGCTGTTACCCGGCATCGTGCCTCTCGATAAAACGGAAAAACGGCCCGGACGGCGGAAGGCTTGCCTTCCGCCATGCGGGCCGTCAACTCATGGCTGTCAGAAGAACTTGTAGTTCGCGGTGAGCGTGAACGAGCGGCCGCGCGGATCGGCTACACGTGGCTCCCAGCTGCTGCCCGCGCCGGTGTTGCTGTCATAGGTGACCGCAAACGGCGGGTTGGTGTCGAACAGGTTCTTGATGCCGCCGGTCAGCGTAATGTTCTTGATGCCGGTGTAGCTCACGCTCGCGTTGAAGATCGAATATGCCTTCACGTCCGGATTGTAGTTGGCCGGCTTCACCAGTCCGCTGGCCACACCCGGCAGCACCTGGTCCTTGTAGCCCGAACGGTAGATGTTCTGCAGCAAGCCGGTCCAGTCACCCTGCTTGTAGGTCACATAGGCGGTGTGCTTCCACTTCAGGCCCAGGTCGCCGGTGAACACGAATTGACCAATTTCGCTCGGACCGAACGGCGCGTTCTTGGTCGCGCGCGACTTTTTCTCCAGCATGCGCGAACCGTCGATGCCAGCGGTCCAGGTGCCCTCGCCAAGCTTGCCGTTGGTGCGTGCGCCCAGCTCCAGCCCGCGGGTGATGCGCTCGCCGGCGTTGATCCAGCGCTGGTCGATGACGACCAGGTTGCCCAGCGAGTCACGCTGGAAGCTGTCCTTGAACAGGTTGTAGTTGGCCAGCATCGTCGCCAGGTTGAACGAGTCGATCGTGTCTTCCTTGCGGATTTCCCACAGGTCGGCGTTGGCCGAGAAGCGGTTGTTCGGCTCCCACACCACGCCCAGGTTGGCCTGCTTGGCCGTTTCCGGGCCCAGGTTCGGCTTGCCGCCGGTGATGTAGTTCGGCGTGATCGATTCGCAGCCCGCCTTGGTGCTGTCAACCTTCAGGGTCGGGCACTTGGACGGATCGACCAGGTCCTTGCCGACGTACGGCGACTCGGTGATGCCGTTAAACAGCTGGTTGAACGACGGCGCGCGGAAGCTGGTGTTGTACGAGCCGCGGAACATCAGCGACGGGATCGGCTGGTAACGGAACGAGATTTTCGGGTTGAAGGTGTTGCCAAAGCCCGAGTAGTGGTCCTGGCGGCCGGCAATGGTCACTTCCAGGTCCTTGATCACCGGCACCAGCACTTCGAAGTACACCGCGCGGATGTCGCGGTGCACTTTTTCCAGTGCGTTGACGTCGTCGAACGGCGCGTTCAGGATCGCGCGGCGATCCGTCAGGTTGCGCATGTCGCCGTTGAACTTGTATTCCTCGCGGCGCAGGTCGGTACCGACCGCGGCCATGACTGCGCCGGCCGGCAGCTTGTAGACTTCGCCCGACAGCGCGGCGTCGAGCTCGGTCATGATGGTCTTGCCGCCATACAGCACCACGCCCTTGGCGGAGGTGCTGGCGATCAGGTCGAGCGCTTCCTGGGTCTGCTTTTCGCCCGGCATCAGGAACGGGTTGATCTTGCCGGAGCCCAGGGCCGCAGCCAGCGGCGCGGTGTAGTTATAGCCGTTGCCCAGGATCGATTGCGATTCCGACTGGGCGCGCGACAGGCCGACGCGGTAGTCGAAGGTGCCCAGCGAACCGAGCGTGACCGGGCCGTCGGCGCCGACCAGCACGCGGCTGGCCTTGGTTTCGGTCTCGATCTCGCGGTTGCCGCACTCCATGCAGCGCCAGCGGTAGGCGATCGGCAGGCCGTAGTTGTCGGCAATGCTCGGGAAGACCTTGACCAGGGCGTTGTACACGGTGTTGTAGGCGGCGCCGGTGCTCGGGTAGAACGAGCTGGCGGGGAAGGTCGAGGCGCCCGGCGAAATCTGGTTCGGCGAGAAGCTCTTCATCACCTTGACCCTGGAGCCGACCAGTTCCGCGAACAGGTGGTGCTCGCCGGCCTTGAAGGTCGCGCGCGCCAGGCCGTTGTCATTCTTGACCGGCTGCTGCAGCACGGCGGCACGGCCGGTATCCCAGGCGCAACCGTAGGCCGCCGACGGCGTGTCCCACAGTTTTGCGTCGTACGGACCCATGCCGTCGATGCTGTCGCAACCCTTGCCGCCCGGCAGGTTCAGCAGGCTGATACCGCTGAATTGCTGGGTGCCGCCAGGCAGGGTCGGGCCGGTGCCGGTCTTGGACAGCAGGCTCGGTCCCACGGTGGTGGCGAAGATGTTGGCGAATGGCGCGCCGCGGGTGTCGACCGACACGCCGCGGTCCGGCTGGAAGGTGTTAACGAAGTCGCGCTGGTTGCCGCGCAGCGACTTGTTGTCGCTGTGGGAGCCGGCGACCAGCAGGTTGAAACCCTGCGTGTCGAGGTCGCCCCAGCCGCCGGTCACCGACAGGCGGGCGATGTTCGCGCCGCCGTGCTGGGTCTTGTCGTCGAAGACTTGGGCTTCCAGGCCGCTGTAGTCCTTGCGCGTGATGAAATTGATCACGCCGCCGATCGCATCGGTGCCGTAGATCGACGATGCGCCGTCCTTGAGCACTTCGACGCGCTCGACGGCTGCCATAGGGATCGAGTTCAGGTCGACCGCCGAGCCTTTCATGCCGTGGGTGGCGATGCGGCGGCCGTTGAGCAGCACCAGCGTGCTGTCCGCGCCCTGGCCGCGCAGGTTGGCCGACGAAGCGCCGTTGTTGCCACGCTGCGCGCCCGAAGTCACGTCGGAGTTCGAGGCCAGGTTGTCCGAGCCGGTGCCGTTAACATTCAGGGTAGAGATCAATTGCTCGGCGGTGACGATGCCTTGTTGCTCGAGCTGCTTGCGTGAAATGATCTCGACCGGCAGCGCGCCTTCCTTGGCGATGCGCTTGATGCTACTACCGGTAATCTCGACCCGCTGGATCGGCCCCTGAGTCTGCACCTCCTGTGCGACAGCCGGGGCCACCACTCCGATCAGGGTAATCAAATGTGCCAGCTTCTTTAACTTCACGCGTCTCTCCTAAGGTGACTTTGTTTTTGGTTTTCGGTCGCGCTTGCACGAACAAGCTTGAAATCTTGCTGGTAATGTATTGGCATTACACTAAGTCATACCTTGAGGGTAAGCGCAGCCCACGCGCCGTATCCAATGAAATATCCGGCTGGCAGTATAACTTCGAGGAATAACGAGTTGAGTGAAATCTAACGAAATCTAACGCGCGCCCCGCGTCGTCCGTGCTCTTTGCGCAACATCGACGTCGAGATAGCGCCAGGACGTGAATTCAACGGGGTGACGCTTGTAGTTTTTCAGCCACGGTTGACGGATATCTGCCGAGATGACCTGGGTCAGCGGCACCCACGGGTTGTACGCGTGAATCAGCTGGTTCATCTCGAAATACAGCGTCTGGCGCTGGGGCCCGTCGCTGAGAAGCCGCGCCTGTTCGTAGCGTTGGTTGTAGGCGGGAAGATTAAAGCGCGCGTAGTTCGCGCGGCCCGCGTTGGGGCCGTACAGGAGTTGGTAGAAGTTGTCGCCGTCGGGGAAATCGGCAATCCAGTTACTCTCGAACATCTGGACCTTGCCCAGACGCGAGGCCTTGATGATCTCGGTTTTCTTGTCGGACTTGAACGCCACGCGCAGGCCGATCGAATTCAAGCACTTGCGCCACATTTCGTCGCGCAGGCGGCCGCTGACCGTCGCCTCGCTATACATCGTGAGCGTCAGCGGCTGGCCATTCGGCTGGCGGCGAAAGCCGTCCGGGTCGCGCTTGTCGTAGCCGAAGCGGTCGAGCAAGGCATTGGCCAGCGCCGGGTCGTACGGCACCGGGCTGCGGTAGTTGGGATCGTAGCCGAGCACGTTGCGCGGCAGCGGCGACTCGGCCTTGACCGCAAACCCTTTCTTGAGCAACGCGATGTCCTCGGCATTGTTATAGGACATCGAGATCGCCCGGCGCAGCGCCACCTTCTCCTTGCTGTAGCCGCCCAGCACCGGGTCTTCCATGTTCATCCACATGTAGTAGGTCTGCAGCACCGGAAAACGGTACAGCTGCATGCCACGCGCGGCCAGCTCCGGCTTGAGCTTGCCACCCTCGATCACCATGTCGGTCATCGATTCGGGCACCTGCTCGATGTAGTCGTACTCGCCGTTCAAGAAGCCCAGCATGCGCGCCTGGAATTCTTCAGCGATCTTGACCTCGACCCGGTCCACGCGCGGCAGGCGCTTGCCTTCGAGTTCGGCGCTGATCGCCTTGTCCACCGGGTCAATGCCGGGCGTCGCATGGAACACCGCGGTCGAGTCCGGGTTGCGCAGCAGGACGATGCGGTCGCTGCGCTTCCAGTCACCCACCATGAAGGGGCCAGTGCCGACCGGATAGTTTCCGGCCTGACCGGGGTGGGCCTCGATCACTTCGCGCGCGACCACGCCCGTTGCCGGCGTGGCCATATAAAACGGAAAGTTATTGTCCGGCTCGTTCAGGCGGATGCGCAGCGTGTAGCGGTCCGTCGCCTGCAGGCCGTCGATGTCGGTGTCGTAGCTGAAATTGTTCCTGAGCGCGGCATCGCCAGCGATCTTCCCTTCGAACATGAACGACCAGGGCGACTTGAGCGTCGGGTCATACAGGCGCTTGAGGCTGTAGACGTAATCCGCCGCCGTCACCTCGCGCCGCTTGCCCTTGAATGCCGGGTCCGGCGTGAAATAGATGCCGGGGCGGATGTGGAAGGTATAGGTGCGCCCATCGTCGGTCACGACCGGCATGTCGGTCGCCGTATTACCTTGCAGCTTGACCGGGCGCGCAAGATAGTCGTAGCGCAGCAGCGGATCGAACAGGTTTTCCAGCAGCGACAAGGTCTCGATGTTGGACGCCACCGCCGGGTCGAGCCCGGTTTCGCTGGTGGTCAGGAACATATGCAAGACCTTCTGGCCGGCGCCGGATGTGGCCGGGTCGGCGCCAGCCGGGCTGCACAGTGCAGCGAGGATCAGGGCAGCGGCAGCAGTCTTGCGAAATTTCATCAATATGGTCCAGGTGATTTGGCCTCGCGGCCCTTGCCTATGATAGGCCGGCGCTTTAATACAGGCAACGCTCCGGGCGCGGCATCATAACTTTTTAGCATGGCGCGGGTGCATTCTTTCATCAATGAAGCTTGCTCTGCGCCTATACTGTCCGCTGCACAATCGTGCGAATCACAGCGGATATATTCATGGCGTTAAATTACATCTGGTCTGGCTTCTTTCTAATAGGCTTCATCGCGGCGGTGGCGCAGTGGCTGTTCCTCGGCGACACCGAGATTTTCAAAAAGATCATTGACGGCACCTTCGACTCGGCCAAGGTCGCCGTGATGGACATCGCACTGCCGCTGGCCGGCGTGATGACCTTGTGGCTGGGCCTGATGAACGTGGGCGAAAAGGCGGGGGCGGTCGGCTTTTTGGCGAAAATCATCTCGCCTTTCTTTTCCCGCATCTTCCCGGAGGTGCCGAAGGATCACCCGGCCACCGGCCACATGGTGATGAACTTTTCGGCCAACCTGCTGGGCCTGGACAATGCCGCCACGCCGTTCGGCCTGAAGGCGATGGAAAGCCTGCAAAGCCTGAACACGGACAAGGACACTGCCAGCAATCCGCAGATCATGTTCCTGGTGCTGCACACCTCGGGCCTGACCCTGATTCCGCTGGCGATCATGGCGCAGCGCGCCATCCTGGGCGCCGCGGACCCGTCCGATATTTTCATCCCGTGCATGATCGGCACCTACATCTCGGCGGTCGCCGGCATCATCGCGGTCTCGTTCTGGCAGCGCATTAACCTGTTCGACCGCGTGGTGGTCGGCTGGCTGGGCGGCATCACTGCCGCGCTCGGCGTGATGGTGTGGTGCATGACCCATTACCTGAGCAAGCCGGAAATCGAGCTGGTCTCCAAGGTTGCCAGCAACCTCCTGCTGCTGAGCATTATCGTCGCCTTCATCGGCGGCGCGATGAGGAAACGCGTCAACGTCTACGACGCCTTCATCGAAGGCGCCAAGGGCGGCATCCAGACCTCGATCACGATCATTCCCTACCTGGTCGGCATGCTGGTGGCCATTTCCGTCGTGCGCAACTCGGGCGTGCTGGGCTTTGTCGTCGACGGCCTGAACTGGGTGTTCGTTCGCTTGGGCATCAACACCGACTTCGTGCCGGCGCTGCCGACCGCGCTGATGAAGCCGCTCTCGGGCAGCGGGTCGCGGGCGATGATGATTGACGCCATGAAGACCTACGGCCCGGATTCCTTCGTCGGCCGCCTGGCCTGCATCTTCCAGGGCTCGGCCGACACCACGTTCTATATCGTGGCCCTGTACTTCGGCTCGGTCGGTATCCGCAACACGCGCTACGCTATTCCCGCGGGGCTGATTGCCGACTTCGCGGGCGTGGTCGGTGCCATTTTCATTGCCTACCTGTTCTTCGGTTGAGGACTACCATGCTCCGTCGCATCGCCATTGCCGCCCTTTTCTCTGCCTGCCTGCCAACCGCCCACGCCCAGTTGCCGCCGCCGGTGGCGCAACTGCTCAGTGAAGCCAACATTCCCGAGGACGCGATGAGCGTGCTGGTGGTGCGCGGCGACACGGTGGTGGCCGCGCACCACGCGCAGCAGCCGCGTACGCCGGCCTCGACCATGAAACTGGTGACGACCCTGGTCGGCCTTGAACAGCTCGGGCCGGTGTTTCGCGGCCGCACCGAGCTGCGTACCGTTGGCGAGGTGAAGAACGGCGTGCTGCAGGGAGACCTGATCGTGCGCGGCGGCGCCGACGCCGATTTCTCGGGCGAGGCGCTGGAAAACATGCTGCGCGCGCTGCGCTACCAGGGCATCCGCAAGATCGCGGGCAACCTGGTGTTCGACCGCGCGCTGTGGAATCCGGCGCGCGGCGACGTGGGGCTGCCGCCATTCGACGAGTATCCGGATGCGTATTACAACGTCATCCCCGACGCCCTGATGGTCAACAAGAACATGCTGCAGATCGACATGCGCTCGACTGGCAACAAGCTGCAGCTCGAAATGCAACCCGCGCTCGACCGCGTGACGGTGGCGTCAAGCATGAAGCTGATCGACGTCGACTGCGCCAAATGGGAGGATGGCTGGAAGCTGCCGGAAGTGGTGCGCCAGAAGGATGGCAGCATCAAGGTGATGTTGCGCGGCACTTTCCCGAAGCACTGCACCGCGGCCAACAGCATCAACGTGGTCGACCGCGACGATTACCTCGACCGCCTGTTCCGCCTGAAGTGGAAGCAGGTCGGCGGCAGCTTCCATGGCAAGACCATGGCGGGCACCACGCCGTCGGACGCCAAATTGCTGGCCCAGCACGTATCGCGCGCGTTACCGGAAATCGTACGCGACATTAACAAACCGTCGGACAACACGCTGGCACGCACCGTGTTCCTGAGCCTGGGCAGCCTGGAGGCCGACCCGCTGCTGGGCAGCCGCCCGCTGCCGGGCAGCCCGGACACCACCTTCGCGCGTGCCGACCAGGCGGTGCGCAACTGGATGCGCGAGCACCGCATCGACGACGCCGGGCTGGTGCTGGAGAACGGCTCCGGCCTGTCGCGCATCGAGCGCATCAGCGCGCTGCAGATGGGTGGCCTGCTGCAGGCCGGCCTGCGCAGCAAGTGGGCGCCGGAATTCATGGCCAGCATGCCGATCGTCGCCGTGGATGGCACGATGCGCAAGCGCCTGCACGACAGCCCGGCCGCGAGCGTGGCGCGCCTGAAGACCGGCAGCCTCAGGGACGTTACCGCGATTGCCGGCTACGTGCCGGACGCCAGCGGCCGTCAGTGCGTCGTGGTGGCGATGATCAACAGCGAGCAGATCAGTAATGGCCGGGGCCGCAAGGCGCTCGATGCGCTGGTGGACTGGGTGGCGCGACTGGATGCGCCGGCACCGACCGTGCAAGTGACGCAAGCTCCACAAGCCAACTAAACGGTACGCCACGCTCAAGAAGAGCAGGTGGCACCGTCCTGGATCGGTTTGAAGTTTAAGATTGAGAAAGAAAATACGGTGAAATCCGCCGGAAATATGATGGCGTATTTCCGCGGTTTATTTCCTGTCCAAGAAAGCGTTAATCGACGTACCCGAGCGGGAACGAATAACATCTGCCACTGGTTTTGGCCAGGATTCGTATCCGATCGGTTACGTTCATGCGCATCCTGCACCAATGCTCACGAATTCGTTCCCTATCGGGTACGAAAGAGACTTTCTCCGCGTTTGCCATGGCATCATGCATACGAGCGGATACGAATCAAAGGGTGCGACCATGGGTAAAGATGTGTTCGTTGGCGAAATGATGGCGTTGGCCAACCTCGTTCGAGCGTCCCGGCTAGCCCAAGGCCTGACTCGGGATGAGCTGGCGAGCGCGACCGGCTTGTCTCCCAAATTTATCTCACATGTCGAGGCCGGAAAGCCCACCGCCCAGTTTGGCAAGGTACTCCACCTTCTCACCGAACTGGGCATCTCCTTGCATGCACAGTCTGCGGTCCACATCTCGGAAAAAACGGCCCAAAAGGCAATGAATCGCCGGCGAACAAGCTATGGCAGCTAGGGCTCTTGTCGCATTCGCAAACCGCCTTCGGGTGGGCGTCCTGCAAGATGAGAACGGCACCTGGTCATTCATCTACGATGTCCAGTGGCTCGCGACGCGGCAACAGTCAACCCGGATGCAGGCGAAGCGCGACTCCTCAATTCCATCGTGGCGATGCCGCTGGACGAAATGAGCAGAGCATTGCGCAGGTAAGATGTTGGGGGTACCGCGGCCGGCCTCAACGTAGGCCGGTAGCGCTGCACGATCCGAAAAAAGGCCAGCAAGTCAGCTGACCTCTCCCTGGTCAATTGAGATCGATCTTCTCACTTCGACGTCTTCGCCCCGCCCGAACCACCCACGCCGCCGCTCGCTTCCATCCACGGCGTGCCCACCACTTCCGGCTTGGCCTCGACCAGCAAGACCTCGGCGCCGGTGCTCTCGCGGATCGTGCGGATCACGTCGTTCATCGCCTTGTCGGTCCAGCCTTCGGGCGTGCCCATGAACCTGCCCGTCAGGCGCCGCGGCCATTCGAGCCAGCCGCCTTCCTTCTTGCTGAACACCGCGTACATGTCGAGGTGGTAGCCGCCCTTGTACGGGAACAGGCAGGCGATCATGTTCATGTTGTCACCACCGTTCACACGCGGGTTCGCCTTGGCGGTCCAGCTCGCGCCTTCACAGACCGGGGTGGGCGTGGCGGCCACCGCGCCAGGCGCGGCGCCGGGCGCAGTGGCGGAGAGCTTGAAGCGTCCCGGCTGTTCCTGCACCTGCGCCTCCGGAGAGGCCATGGTCGCGTTGGCCACGTTGCGGTTGATGCCTTCGGTGGCGGCCTTGGCGACCTCCGGACCCGCCGCGCCGGTCTTGATATCGAATACCCGGAAATACTCGACCTTCTTGTCCCTGGATGCGAACATGTTGCCGTCGCCAGTGCTGCATCCCGCCAGCGCCACGGCGACAGCGACCGCCATCATCGAGCTTTTCATCACGCACCTCTCAGTAGGAAATTGGACATCGTTCTTGTTGTGCGAGAGGAAGCTTGCCGCCAGATCGAGCGGCAGCCTTAGCTTCTCTGCAGTACGTCCCCGATTGTGTCGGGCCGAACCGCAGCAAAGCCTGAGAATGCTCAACTGTGTGGGGGCAGCGTCAGCGGTGCGCGACAGCGCGGTTCAGAGCACGCGGCGGAAGGTCTGGCGCACCAGTTCGCGGTCGCCGCAATCGAAGTGCCACCATTCGGTGCGGATGCCGAAAAAGCCGGCCTGGAGCATGGCTTCGCGCAGCAGGCGGCGGTTCGCGACCTGCTGTCCGGTCAGTGTGCCGGCGGCGAGAAAGTCCTCCTCGAGCGCCGGGTGGGAAAGGTCGGTCATGTCGTCAAAGCGGGTGCCCATGTCGAGCTCGCGGCCATGCGCGTCCAGCAGCGTGATGTCCAGCGCCATGCCGTACGAGTGGATCGAGCCGCGCTGCGGGCTGGCCAGGTACATCTGCAAGCCGGTGTCCGCCAGCGAATCCCACAGCTGCTGCTGCACCCGCTGCGGGCGCAGCGCGTCCAGCACCAGCGGCGTGCAGTCGGGCCGGTTCGCGCGCAGCCAGCCCACGACCCGTTCCAATGCGGCGGCGGCGTCGCGGTGCAGCCAGGCGCAGTCGAACGGCGAGTACAGGTCGCGTCCGACGAAGTTGTTCGGGCTGGCGTAACGCAGGTCGACGGCAATGCCGCCAATGGTGGACAGGTGGCGGAATTCGGGGCTGCCAGCGATTTCTTCGCTGGCCAGGGTGAGGCTCATTGACATCCTTTTTCAAGCAGGGCGCGCGCAGTCGCACCGATACAGTTGACCAGCTCGCGCGCACCGTGCGACAGCGGCGCGTGGCTGGCCGTGAGCAGGTACAGGTGCACCGGCAGCTCCGGCGCCCATGTGCGGCGCTGCACCTTGCCGCAGACGGAGGATGCCGCGGTAAACGGGTCGAGGATGGCGGTGCCGGCACCCGCCTCGACCAGCGCGCGCGCAATCTGGTAGGTCTGCACCACGGTCTGGAACACCGGGTGCACGCCTTGCGCCTCGCACGCGGCCACCACCATTTCGCCCAGCGGGTCGCGATCGGCAAGGCCGATCAGCTCACCAGACAGGCCGTTCGCCGTGATCGGCTCGGCGCATTCGGCCTCGCTCCAGGTGCCGCTGGGGGCCAGCACGGTGAGCAGGCCCTGCGCGATCGGCTCGGCCACGATGCCGGGGTGGCGCGGATCCTGCAGCGACAGCGCCAGGTCCGCTTCGCCCAGGCGCAGCGCGTTGACGATCTCGCTCGTGTGGTAGGTCGCCAGTTCGCAGCGGGTCTGCGGGAAGTCGCGGCGCCAATGCGTCAAGGCGGTGGGCAGCACGCTGACCGCGATGGTCGGGGTCGACACCAGGCGCACCGTCTCCATCGCGCGGCCCTTCAGGCTCGCGGCCAGACGGCGGATGCCCTGCAGGTCGCGGTTGAGCTTTTCGGTCTCGGCGAACAGGCGGTGCGCTTCGGGCTTGGGATAGAGCTTGCCGCGCACGCGCTCGAACAGGGGCATCCCCAGCTGCAGCTCGGCGTGCTGGAGCACTTTGGTGACCGCCGGTTGCGAAATGTGGAGAACCTGGGCGGCGCCACTGATGGTGCCAACTTGCATGATGGCGTGGAAAACTTCGATGTGGCGCAGGCGCATGCTCTTCTATCCTTCAAAGACAAGCCCGCGCTCGGAGCGCGGACTTGTCAAAGCATATCGGAAAAACCACCTTGCCGCGATGGAACTGATCACTTAGCAACAGTCGGCGCCGGCGCGGCTGGCTGTGCTGGCGGGGCCGGCTGCAGTGGCGGCAGCGGCTGCGCCGGCTGTTCCGGCTGCACTGGCGGCGCCGGCGGGATAACCGGCAACGGCGTGCCGGGCGGCGTGGTCAGGACTTCCAGCATGGCCGCGGTCTCGGCATCCGGGTTGCCGTCGATGTTCGCCGGGCGGAACTTGGACTGGAATGCGGAGAGGGTATTCTTGGTCGCCTCGTCCAGCTCGCCGGTCTGGGCGATACCGTAACCGTGCGCCGCCAGCTTTTGCTGGAACCAGGCCACCGGCGGCAGCTGCGTCTCGAACACTGGACGCACCGCGGCCACGCGCGTCGCATCAGGCCAAACGATCAGGCCTTCCTGCGCCAGGCGGTACCACGGGAACATCGGACCCGGGTCCTGCTTGCGGGTCGGCGCGATTTCGTTGTGGCCGACGATGTTCTCCGGCGCGACGTGGTAGCGGGTGGCGATGTCCTTGACCAGCGGGATCACGGCATCCATCTGCGCCTTCGGGAACGGGAAGTAGACCCGGCCCTGCGGCGTATCTTTCCAGCCCGGGTTGACGATCTCGATGCCCACCGAGCTGTTGTTCAGCTGGGTGTAGCCCTTCCAGCTCGAGACGCCGGCGTGCCAGGCGGACTGGCTCTCGGGCACCAGGTTGTAGATGGTCGGCGTGGCATCATCGGTGACCAGGTAGTGCGCGCTGACCTGCTGCTCGGTCAGGATCTTGAGCGACGACGGGCGGTCGGCGACCGTGTAGTGCAGCACAATGAACCGGACCCGCGGCGACTGGCCCTGGGCCGTGTACGAATGGTCGATGCGCGGCCCGGTGGCGCAGCCTGCGAGAAGCAAGGTCAAAAGAGTGACGGTCAGTTTTTTCATCGGATTGTCCCGGTTATCAAATGTCAGGTATGCGGCGAGGCGCGCCGATTGGCGGCCAGCTGCGCGGCGGCGTGGTGGGCCTGGCCCTCGGCCTGGATCAGTACCAGCTGCGACGGCAGCGCGGCGCGCATCGCGCCCATGATCATCGGATGCAGCGCGGCGGCGCGGCCGCCCACCGCGACCGGGCGCGGGCCGAAGCGGTTGGTCAGCGCCAGCGCCAGGCGCG
>NZ_SPUM01000002.1 GCF_004614195.1 Massilia horti
AGACTAAGTCGCCGCGAGCGGACCACCGTAGGGTGCGCACCTGTGCGCACGCGGTACGCATCCATGCCACAAATGCCTGACCCGTCCACGTGTGCACAACAAGCCAGCGCCGCCGAGATTCAAGCCGTGACCGCGTGCGCACAGGTGCGCACCCTACGAACTTCGGCGTCTTTCGCGGGAAGGCGGCGGCCAACAGGTTCACACACGCGGCTTGATGCCGCATGCGTAAGAATTTACTGCAGCGGATGGCTACGGAAATGATCCCCCGGCTCGCTGTCTGGCAGGCCTTCATCCTCTTCGCCGTGATGATGTCCGTGCGGGCCATGCACGTGCCCGTGCGTGATCTCTTCCGGCGTGGCCGCGCGCACGTCCACCACCGACAGCTCGAAGCGCAGCGCCATGCCAGCCAGCGGGTGGTTACCATCAAGCACCACCTTGTCGTCCGCGATCTCGGTCACGGTGAAGATGGTCGGCTCTTCGTCGGCGTCGGCGCCTTCGGCCATTCCTTCGAACTGCATGCCGACTTCGACCGGCTGCGGCAGGCGGTTCTTCGGTTCGACCTTGACCAGCGAAGGATCGTAATCGCCGAACGCGTCTTCCGGTTCGATCTGGATCATCGAGCTGTAGCCCGGTTCCTTGCCGTCGAGCTCCTCCTCGATCTTCGGCAGCGTATTCTCATAGCCGCCGTGCAGGTACACCATCGGCTGCACGCCTTCCTCGATCAGGTTGTTCTGGGCGTCCGACAGCTTGTAGTTAACCGTCACGACCGTGTTCTGGGCAATCTTCATCGCGATTCCTTTCGTTGTAAGGTGCGGATTATACCCCCTGCCCTGCGCTATCCCGTTGTCCGGTTGGTTATAATGACGCATGAAAAAATTACAGCTCCTCGGCAATCTTACCCCCGCAACATTTCTGCGCAATTATTGGCACAAACAACCGCTGCTGATCCGCCAGGCAATTCCCAATTTCAAGCCGCTGCTCAAGTTCGACAAGCTGGCTGCGCTTGCGTCCCAGAACTACGTCGAATCGCGCCTGATCACGATGAATGACGGCCAATGGGATCTGCAGCACGGCCCGCTGACCACCCTGCCACCGCGCACCCAGCGCGAATGGACGATGCTGGTCCAGGGCGTGAACCTGTACGACGAACGCGCGGACGAGCTGCTGCGCCAGTTCCGCTTCATCGCAGACGCCCGGCTGGACGACCTGATGATCAGCTATGCGACCGATGGCGGCGGGGTCGGCCCGCATTTCGATTCGTATGACGTGTTCCTGCTGCAGGCGCACGGCAAGCGCCGCTGGCGCATCAGCGCCCAGCAGGACCTGACCCTGGTCGAGGGCCTGCCGCTCAAGATCCTCGCCAACTTCGAGCCGGAACAGGAATTCGTGCTCGAACCGGGCGACATGCTGTACCTGCCGCCGCACTACGCGCATGACGGCGTGGCCGAGGGCGAATGCATGACCTACTCGATCGGCTTTCGCGCGCCGGCCTTCCAGGAACTGGGCGAAAACTTCCTGCAGTTCATGGCCGACTCAATCGACCTGCCGGGCCGCTACGCCGACCCGGATCTGCAGCCGGCCAAGAACCCGGCCGAGATCCCGCGCGACATGCTCACCACCGTGCTGGAGGAATTGAACAAGGTGCGCTGGGACGAGGAAGACGTGACGGTCTTCCTAGGCGAACACCTGTCCGAGCCGAAGCACAACGTATTCTTCACCGGCCCGGCCCGGCCGCTGACGGTGGGCCGCTTCAACGAAACCGCAGCCAAGCGCGGGCTCAAGCTCTCGCCCAAGACCTTGATGCTCTATCGCGGCAAGCATGTTTTCATCAACGGCGAATCGTTCGCCGTGAGCCGCCTGGATAAGGTGGTGCTCGATGTGCTGGCCGACCAGCGCCGGCTCGACGGGGCGCTGCTGGCCCAGGCGTCGGACGACGTGCTCGAGGCCCTGTACACCTGGTACCAGGACGGCTGGATCGAACTCTCCTGAAGGCGCACGATGACCGAGCCGCAAGTGACGCGTTTCGACACCCGGGCCGACTGCGAGGCGGCCTTCCGGGCCTGTCTGGCCGCGTCGCATGCGCGGCTGGAGATGTTCGATCCTGATTTTGCGGTCTATCCGCTGGGCGCCAGCGACGTCGATGCCCTGCTGCGCGCCTTCCTGGAGCGCGGCGGCGAGCTGCGCCTGGCGATGCATGCTAGCGCTCACATCGAGCGCCACTACCCGCGTTTTTTGCGCCTGTTGCGCGACTATGGCCACCGGATCGAGTGCCGGACGACCGACCGCAGCCTGGCCGGTCTGACCGATTCGTTCTGCATCGGCGACGGCGTGCATATCGTGCGCCGTTTTCACAGCGACCACATGCGTGGAGAAGCGGCACTGGACGCGCCGGCCGCAACCGAAGTGCCACGCGAGCGCTTTGCCGCGATCTGGGAGGCGTCCCGTCCCGGCCTGGCGCCGACCACCACCGGCCTGTGAGGAAACGGTCCGTTCCCCGCGTATCATCTTGTAACAAAATACATGTTGCTGGGAAACAAATCCCTTACAAATTGACATTCCTTTCCTATTGCGATTCAGTAAATTTGGCTATAATATCGGGTTAGGAACGTTCCGTTGTCTATCAGACACTGTTACCAGTATGAAAGTCTACGAGCCTTTCCTGACGAGCGATAATTACCGGTAATTATTCATCGCAACAAGTAGTATCTTTACTTTTGGATTAATTAAGGAAAATCATGAAAAAATCCCTGCTGATCGTCTCCCTGATGGCTGTTGCTCTGGCTGCTTGCAGCAAAAAAGAAGAGCCTGCTGCTCCGGCACCGGTAGTTGAAGCTGCTCCGGCTCCGGCTGCTGACACCGCTGCTGCTCCGGCTGCTGACGCTGCCGCTGCTCCGGCTGCTGACGCTGCTGCTGCTACCTCGGCTACTTCGGCTGCTGACGCTGCTGCTGCTCCGGCTGCTGCTGCTCCGGCTTCCTCGAAGTAATCAGCTTCGTGCGATTGAAAACCGGCCTTCGGGCCGGTTTTTTTTCGTCCCTAGCATACCCGGCAGTAGCGCGACACTGACTGCCATCATGGAGCAGCAGGCTGGACAGGACAATAATCTCGCTGGTTCAACAAGGAGAAACCAACGATGAAACAGTACTTTCCCGCCCTCGCCCTGCTCGCCGTCCTGCCCGCCTTTGCGCAGCACGGCGAACACATGCATGAAGAGCGCGTGGCGCACCAGGACCCGGTGGCCGAGCGCAGCGTAGAAGCCGCACCAATCCACCTGGCCGGGGCTCCCCATGAATTTACCAAATTACCCGACGGCGGCGTTCAGCGCGTACTCGCCAAGGACCGGCGCGACCTGCATCAGGTGATGCAGGTACGGGAGCACCTGCGCGAGATTGCCAAGCAGTTCCGTGCCGGGGATTTTTCAATGCCGGAGAGCGTGCATGGCGAGCAGATGCCGGGGCTCGAGCAACTGAAGAACGCCAAGCCGGGGATACTTGCGATCGAGTACCGCGACGTGGTCGGCGGAGCGGAGCTGCAGTATCGCAGCAAGGACAAGCAGATGGTGGCAGCGGTCCACAAGTTTGGTGCGCAGTTGGCCGAGCATGGAAAGGAGGCGGAGCCAGCTCCCCAGCTTCATGCCAAATAGCGGCGACGCATGTCGTCCCGCCGGCGGCCGCGTGACATGAGCAAAACAAAAGGCTATTTCACAGCTAAGTGCCGCCGAAGCCCGTAGCCGCTGGACATTGTAGGGTGCGCACCTGTGCGCACGCGGTTCGCGAACGTTGCTCAGGCAAGCGGCAGCCGCAAGTCAGTATGCTGTGACCGCGTGCGCACAGGTGCGCACCCTACGCCTCCGATAAGCCGCACAAGGGCTCCACACTTTATGGTGAGATAGCCCCAAAAAAAACCGGCCGCGCAGGCCGGTTTTTTTTCGTGACACCTCGGGAAATTATTTCAGCTCGTCGGTCAACAGCTTGAGGATCTTGGCCCCGGTCGGCGACGTCTCCGGCTTGCCGTCCTTCGACTGCACCGTCAGTTCGGACACGCTCGCGCCCTGCTCGGCCTTGACCAGCACACGGTAGCGCTGCGCTTCCTTGGCCTTCTCCGAATCCTTGCCGAAGGACAGCAGCTTGTTCAAGAAGCCCTGCTCGGGAGCATCCGGATCGATGTAGCGCACAAAATAGATACCCTGCACGCGGTCGCGGTCTTCCACCGTAAAGCCGACGCGGTCCAGCGCCAGGCCGACGCGGCGCCATGCGCGGTCGAATCCCTCGTCCATTTCGACCTTGTCGCCCACCAGCTTGGCGTGCTGCGGCGCTTCCGGTGCGTTGGCCACCGTTTGCGCTGCTACCTTGGTGGTCGGCGCGCCGCTCAGGCGGGCCATCAGGCGGCCCAGGAACTCAGCTTCCAGCTCCGGGTCGTTCGGACGTGCGGTCCAGGCCGTCGTTTCCTTGTTCGCACCGGTCAGCACTTCCTCGACGCCGCGGTGGCTGACATAGATCTCGGTCGAGCCGTCCGGCAGGCGCTCAAGGCGCGTACGGAACTTGTCGCGCGTGCCGGTTGAATAGGCGCCGTCAAACACTTTGCCGAGCGTGCGGCGGATGAAGTCCTGCGGGATCTTCGCGCGGTTCTCGACCCAGTTGGTTTCCATGGTGCCGGCCGCGGTCGACTCCGATTCGACCGTAAAGCCGGCGTCGTGCCAGAAGTCCTTGAGCTGCGGCCACAGCTGTTCCGGGGTCTGCTTGACCACCAGCCAGCGCTGGTTGCCGGCGCGTTCGACGCGCATGCCCTCGCTCGAGGCCGGGCCGATGCGCTCGCCCGGAGCGGCAGCCACCACCGGCGTGCCGGCGACGGTCTGGAAGCTGGAAGCCGTGGCAACGCCGCGGCCGTCTGGAATCGCGTAACGATTGTCCTTCTGGAGCTGGGTCAGGTCCGGCGGCACGTCCAGCGGCGGGGCCTTGGAGGCGCCACGGTAATCCACTTTATCCGACGGGAACAAGGTCGAGCAACCAGCCAGGCCGAGTGCGACAGCGGTCAGCGCCACGGCGCCCAGGGTTTGTTTGTTGCGAATAGTCATATCGTTACGTTTCAGGTCTGTATTCCGAACCGCGCGACGGTTCAGGCCTTCGGGTACACGTCCGCTTCGCGCAGCGCGGCGCGCACGGTTTCGTGGAATTGCTCGGACAACGGCGCCAGCGGCAGGCGCAGGCCCGCCGGCATCATGCCCATTTCCGCCAGTGCCCACTTGACCGGCACCGGGTTCGGCTCGATAAACAGCTTGCTGTGCAGCCCCAGCACGCGGTTGTTGATCGCGATTGCGCGGCGGATATCGCCGGCCATCGCCGCCTCGCACAGCTCATGCATCGCGCGCGGCGCCACGTTGGCGGTGACCGAAATGTTGCCCGCGCCGCCGCAGAACATCAGCGCCATCGCGGTCGCGTCGTCGCCAGAGTAAACCGCAAAATCGCTCGGCACCGCTTTGATCAGTTCGATGCCGCGCGCGATATTTCCGGTCGCGTCCTTGATGCCGACGATGTTCTCGATCGGCGCCAGGCGCACCACGGTGTCGTTGCTCATGTCGGCGACGGTACGGCCGGGCACGTTGTACAGGATTACCGGCAGGTCGACCGCTTCGGCAATCGCCTTGAAGTGGCGGTACATGCCTTCCTGGGTCGGGCGGTTGTAGTACGGCACCACCTGCAGCGAAGCGTCGGCGCCGACTTCCTTGGCGTGCCGGGTCAGCGCGATCGCCTCGGCGGTCGAGTTGCCGCCCGTGCCGGCGATGACCGGAATGCGCCCGGCGGTGTGCTCGACGGCCAGTTTGACCAGTTCGCAGTGTTCTTCGGGAGAAACGGTGGCGGATTCGCCAGTGGTGCCGACGATCACCATCGCATCGGTGCCTTCGGCAATGTGCCAATCGATCAGCTTGCGCAGGCCGTCCTTGTCCAGACTGCCGTCGTCAAACATCGGCGTGACGATTGCTACTATGCTGCCCTTAATCATAATTCTTGGACTGTGCCGTAAATAAAAGTCTGATTGTAGCGGATAGCCCGCGCTTATGGTTCATTCCTGCCGAGATAAATGGTCGAGCCCGGTCTCTAGTCTTGGCAGCAGCGGACCGCAGGCGCACAGGCGCTGCACCAGCGCGCTCTTCGGCTGGCTGACGACGCCATGTTCGTACGCGACCACGCGCAGGCCGCCGCGCGTCGCCATGTCCAGCAACTCGCCGGGCGCCAGCAGGAAAGCGGGATTGGACGGCTTGCCGAATGCCTCGTTGCCGACTGCGAAGGTCTCGTACAGCAGCACGCCATTCGGCGCCAGCGACTTGACCAGGCTGGCCAGCAAGGGCCGGTACAGGTAGTTGGTGACCACGATGCCGGCAAAGCGGCCGGGCTCGAACGGCCAGACGGCGCCTTCAACCTCCAGGTCATGCTCCATGGTCCGGATGCCGGGGCCGGCAGCCAGCGCCAGCGCCTCTCGATCGCGATCGAGCGCCAGCACGGGATGGCCCAGGCTTGCGAACAGGCGCGCATGGCGCCCGCCGCCGCAGGCCAGGTCGAGCACCTCGCCTTGCGGGACCAGGCGCGCGAAGCGCTGGACCCATGGCGATGGTGCGCCAGTACCGTGGAAGCCGTCGCCCATCAGCTGTAGTCCAGGCCCATCGCTTCGCGCACGTCGCGCATGGTTTCCTGGGCCAGCTTGCGCGCCTTGTCGCAGCCGTCGGCGACGATCGCGCGCACCAGCGAAGGATCGTCCAGGTACTGCTGTGCGCGTTCGCGCATCGGCTCCTGCTCGGCCAGCACGGCGTCCACCACCGGCTGCTTGCATTCCAGGCAACCGATGCCGGCGCTGGTGCAGCCCTTCACGACCCAGTTCTTGGTCTCGCTGTCTGAATAGACCTGGTGCAGCTGGAACACCGGGCACTTGTTCGGATCGCCCGCATCGCTGCGGCGCACGCGCGCCGGGTCGGTGGGCATGGTGCGGATCTTCTTGGTCACCGAGTCGCGGTCTTCGCGCAGCGTGATCGCGTTGCCGTAGCTCTTGGACATTTTGCGGCCGTCCAGGCCCGGCAGGCGCGACGCCTCGGTCAGCTTGACCTGCGGCTCGACCAGGATGATCTTGCGGCTGCCCTCGAGGTAGCCGAACAGGCGCTCGCGGTCGATGTTCGACAGGCTGCCGGCATCGTCCAGCATCGCGCGCGCCTGCTGCAGCGCCTCTTCCTCGCCCTCCTGCTGGAAGGCGGTGCGCAGTTCGGCGTACAGCTTGGCGCGCTTGCTGCCCAGCTTCTTGACCGCTTCCAGCGCCTTTTCCTCGAAGCCCGGCTCCTTGCCGTACAGGTGGTTAAAGCGGCGCGCAATCTCGCGCATCATTTCGATGTGCGGGATCTGGTCTTCGCCCACCGGCACCTGGCTGGCGCGGTAGATCAGCACGTCGGCCGCCTGCAGCAGCGGGTAGCCGAGGAAGCCGTAGGTCGCCAGGTCGCGGTTGGACAGGTTCTCGATCTGGTCCTTGTAGGTCGGCACCCGCTCGAGCCAGCCAAGCGGCGTGGCCATCGACAGCAGCAGGTGCAGTTCGGCGTGCTCGGGCACCTTGGACTGGATAAAGATCGTGGCCTGGGACGGATCGATGCCGGCCGCCAGCCAGTCGATCACCATGTCCCAGGTGCTCTTGACGATGATCGACGGGTCGTCGTAGTGGGTGGTCAGCGCATGCCAGTCGGCGACGAAGAACAGGCAGGGCTGCTCGGACTGCATCCTGATCCAGTTTTTCAGGGCGCCATGGTAGTGGCCAAGGTGCATGGCGCCGGTCGGGCGCATACCGGAGACGACACGGTCTGGGTACATAGTCTGTTAGCTCAAAAGTAAAGTCAGGGGAGATGCGATCAGGTGCAGCACGTAATTGGCGACGGTCATCACCGGGATGACCCAGAACCCGAGCAGCTTCAGCCAGATCAGGGCGAGCACGATGAAAAAACCGTACGGCTCGATCTGCGCAAACTTGTAAGCCGCCCGGTTCGGCAGGATCGAGGTGAGCACCCGGCCGCCGTCGAGCGGCGGAATCGGCACCAGGTTAAACGCAAACAGCAGCAGGTTGGTCAGCACGCCGGCCCGGGCGACCTCGTTCGGGAACGCCTCCTGCACCTGGAAGAAGGCCAGCAGTGCCGCCATCACCAGCCACAGCAGCGCCATCACGAAATTGGCGCCAGGGCCGGCCAGCGCCACCCAGGCCATGTCGCGCTTGGGCTTCCTCAGGCGCGAAAAATCGATCGGCACCGGCTTGGCGTAGCCGAACACGAATCCGGTCGTCAGGTACAGCAACGCCGGGATGATGATCGTTCCGAACAGGTCGATGTGGACCAGCGGGTTCATGGTCATGCGCCCCGCGGCATAGGCCGTGTTATCGCCGAAGTACTTGGCGACATAAGCATGGGCGGCTTCGTGCAGGGTAATGCCGAAAATGACGGGCAGTGCGTAGACTGTGATGTTACGTATGAGTTCAGGATCCATAAGCGGGAATTCTATCAGAGCCCGGAGTCAGGCAGTCCGGGCAATTGCTGGCCAGGGGCAGCCAGTCGGTGGCAGCGCAGGAAGATGATATGGGCTCGCTTACAAGCCGAAGGCGGCGGGGTCGCCCCGGCCCTGCCGCAGCAGGGCTGGCTCGGGGCCGGTCAGGTCGACGATGGTGGTCGGCTCGAGCGTGCCGGCGCCGCCGTCGATGACCAGGTCGATCTGCTTGCCCAGGCGCTCCTGCACCACCTCGGGGTCGGACAGCATGAGCTCGTCCCCGGCGACCTGCAGGGTGGTGCCGATCAGCGGCGCTTTCAATTCGTCGAGCAGCGCCAGCATGATCCGGTTTTCCGGCACGCGCAGGCCGATCGTCTTGCGCGACGGGTGCGACAGCCGGCGCGGCACTTCGCGCGTGGCTTCCAGGATCACCGTGTACGGGCCAGGGGTGGTGGCCTTGAGCAGCCGGTACTGCTGGTTGTCCACGCGCGCGTACAGCGCGATCTCGGACAGGTCGCGGCACAACAGCGTCAGGTGGTGCTTCTCGTCCACGCCGCGGATGTGGCGCAGGCGGTCGGCGGCCGCCTTGTCGTCGAGCCGGCACACCAGCGCATAGGCGGAATCGGTCGGCACCGCGACGATCCCGCCTCCCTCGATGATCTGCGCCGCCTGCCTGATCAGCCGCGGCTGCGGGTTGACGGGATGGACCTGGAAGTACTGGCTCATGGCATGGACACGCGAGGTGTCAGCGCAGGTGCTGCAGCGCGGCGATGCGCTCTTCGATCGGCGGGTGGCTGGAGAACAGCGCGCCCCAGCCGCTGCCGCCGCCCGAGATGCCGGAAGCGGCCATCGACTGCGGCAGCGCGCCCGGTTCGATGCCGCCCAGGCGCATCAGCGCATGCTGCATCGGCAAGGTGTTGCCCAGCAGGCGAGCGGAGCCGGCGTCGGCGCGGAATTCACGCTGGCGCGAGAACCAGGCGACGATCATCGACGCCAGGATGCCGAACACGATCTGGCACACGAACACGGTGACCATGTAGCCGATGCCCGGGCCACGGCGTTCATTGCTGTTCCCCTGGAGCATCTGGTCGACGAAAAAGCCGACCACGCGCGAGAGGAACACGACGAAGGTGTTGACCACGCCCTGGATCAGGGTCAGGGTGATCATGTCGCCGTTGGCCACGTGAGCGATTTCATGGCCGAGCACCGCCTCCACCTCTTCGCGGTTCATGTTGGCCAACAGGCCCGTCGAGACCGCGACCAGCGCCGAGTTCTTGAAGGCGCCGGTGGCGAACGCATTCGCCTCGCCCTCGTACACCGCCACTTCCGGCATGCCGATGTTGGCGCGCTGGGCCAGGTTCTGAACCGTGTTGACCAACCACGCCTCGGTCGTGTTGGCCGGCTGCTCGATCACGCGCGCGCCGGTGGACCACTTGGCCATTGGCTTGCTGATCAAAAGCGAGATGATCGCGCCGGTAAAACCGACCACGAGCGAGAACACCGCCAGTGCCCCGACGTTGATGCCGGCGCCGGTTACGGCACGGCCAACCCCCAGCACGTTGATGACGATGGTAAGTACCAGCACTACCGCAAGGTTGGTAGCGAGGAACAGGAAAATGCGCTTCATTGTGGTCTAGCCTCCCGGCCGAGTGAATAAACAGGCATAAGATAGGGGTGCCTGTTTGGAAATACAAGTGCTCTGCCTTAGCGCTTGCTTAAAAGCCGTCCCACTTGGCGAACAGCTTTCCAACCTAGCTGTTCTGCCGGTTTGTAAATACAATATCCCGTGCTAAAACGATAGGGCCGATGGCACGGCATATTCGCGTACGTCCACCTTCCCAACCTTCCGGAGGCCCCATGGTTCTGATCACTTAAGCCGTCCCGACTGATGCACAATGGGCCGGCATACGCCGTCAGAACCAGTCATGCCAAATCGGTGTCACTCCGGCCGGCAACGCCGGCAGCTGCGCAAACTCGATGCGCGACTCGCCGGGTGCGTGGAAGTCCGTTCCGCGCGACGCCAAAAAGCCATAGCGCCGCGCCAGCTCCGCATATACCGGATACTGGTCCGGCGTGTGGCTGCCCGTCACGACCTCGATCGCGCTGCCGCCCAGTTGCCTGAACTCGTCGAACAACGCACCTTCCATCATCGGTGTGAACTTGTAGCGACCCGGGTGCGCAATCACCGCAATGCCGCCCGCGCCGCGAATCCAGCCGACCGCCTGCTCCAATGTTGCCCAGCGGTGCGGCACATAACCTGGCTTGCCCTCGGTCAGGTACTTTCGAAACACTTCCGCAGTCGAATCGCAAGCGCCGACCTCGACCAGGTAACGCGCGAAGTGCGTACGCGACATCAGGTCCGGATTGCCCACGTACTTGAGCGCGCCCTCGAAGGCGCCGGGAATGCCGGCCTGCTCCAGCTGCGCGGCGATCTCGCGCCCGCGCCGGTCGCGCCCGCTGCGCGTATCGTGCAGGCCCTGCACCAGGGCCGGGTTGTCCTCGTCGATCTGCAAGCCGACGATGTGCACGGTCTCGCCGGCCCAGGTGATCGAGATCTCGACGCCCGCCACAAAGCGCATGCCCGCATCCGCCGCAGCGGCGCGCGCGGCCTTGATGCCACCGATTTCGTCATGGTCGGTCAGCGCCCAGGCATCGACGCCAGCCTTGCGCGCGTACGCCGCCACAGCGGCGGGCGCGAGCACGCCGTCGGAAACATTAGAATGGCAATGGAGATCGACTTTCAGCATGAATGCGACAGTTCCGTGCAAGTACATTGATGCATCCATTGTACGCTGCATTGGCCCCGGGCTCCCAGGAACGGCGGCTTGCCTTGCGCTGAGCTGATGTTAGAGTGTCGCCGGAGAAAACTATAACGACGGGACAACATGAAGACCTACCACGGCAGCTGCCATTGCGGCGCGGTGCGTTTCGAAGCGGATATCGACATGAGCCTGGGCACGATCAAGTGCAACTGCACGATCTGCACCAAGATGCGCTTCTGGGGCGCGCAAGTGGGACCGGATGCGTTCCGGCTCCTGGAAGGCAAAGAGGAACTTGGCGAATACCGCTACCACAGCATGCGCGACGGCCATTTCTTCTGCAAGCGGTGCGGCATCCACACGTTTTCGACCGGCGACTCGCCGCGCATGGGACCGTTTTACGCGGTCTTCGTCGCCTGCCTCGATGACCTGCCGGTCGACGAACTGATGGGCGCGCCAGTGCGCGTGCTCGACGGTCGCAACGACAACTGGGCCACGGCACCAAGCGAGATCCGGCACCTGTGACTAGCCTGGAGGCTTACCGAGGCGTAACGTGAATCACCAACGTAAAGCACGTCGTTCCCGCGCAGGCGGGAACCCATAGGCCGCATGAAATGACGCTCAGCATGGGTCCCCGCCTGCGCGGGGACGACGATTTTGGGGTTAACTATTGTTGTGGCGTGCGCTTGGCTTGATTCTAGTAGCGCTTGAGCATCGAGCGGATCGTCGGATCTTTCGCCAGCACGAAGTCGTGGCCAGCCAGCACGAAATTGTTCGTTGGCTGGATCACCTTGATGTTCACGAACACTGCTTCGCTGGTCTCCGCATACGATCCGACCACGACCGCCTGGGCGTTGTGGTTATGCGCCACCTCGCCGATCTCGCGGGTCAGCATCAGCTCGCCCTGGTTGCGCTTCAGGTACACATTGCTGCGCAACTTCATCTCGAGCATCTTCAAGCCGCCCTGCGCCAGCCGGGTCGAAACCTGTTCGGACACCACCCGCCCCAGCGTCGAGGATTCGTCGAGCGCGTCGATGTTGACGATGGTGGCCATGATGAGCGGCTGACCGTCCACGATCTTGCCGCTCAGCTGCTTGAGCAGCTCATCCGCTGCCCGGTAGTTGGCCGCGACAAAGGTATTGGACGTAACCGACGCATAGCTCGGCGCGTCGGGTTGGGGGCCGAACGAGCACCCGGCCAAGAACAGCGGGCAAGCGAGCATGGCGCTGGCCAGTTTGTCACGCGCCCTCATTGCCGCCCCTCCCCTTTCACAGCGAAGGATTTGACGAGCTGGACCTTGGGCGGCTCCACCTGATACAACGTGCGGTCGCTGTCGCTGGTGTAGTAGACCGAGGTGGAGCGCGCATAGTAGCGCTGCTCGCTCGAAACACCGACGCTGATCAAGATCTCGGTCTTCGGCGTTTCACCTGTCGCGAATTGCGATTGGAACCACTTATACGCGTCCTGGGTGAAGATCGCCGCGGTCGCGAACCACTGCGGCGTGTGCGACTGGATGTCAGTAAGCACCCACAGCCCGGCCGCCAGTGCCGAGTGCTCGCCGGTGGTCTTGTATTGCGGCCGGTTCCTCGAAAACTCGACGGCCTGGGTATCGATCTCGACCAGCAGCGCTCCTTCCGGCATCTTGGAGACGACGAAGCCATCGTTGACCAGCGAGGTGATCATCTGGCTGGCGAGCGCCTGATTGAACGGCGTCGCCTGTACCGGCTGGACATACAGCGGCAGACGCGGAGCGTTCCGCAACGCCGGACTCAATTGCTGTTCGATATGGGCCGAGATGGCCTTCCAGTGGGCCGCCGCCAGCACCTTCTCCTGATGAATCGTGCGAAAGTTCGTGACGACCGGAGCAGGACTATAGGGGAATGCACAGCCCGCCAAGAGCAGTGCTGCCGTGCAAGGCGCGACCGCACGGCCAAGCAATTGTCTTCTCATCTGTATTTTTCCAAGTTGCCGCACCCGCCGCGCGAGATACAAAGGCAACGGACTGTAGCACAATCCATTGCCCAAAAGCAACTAACTTGGCCTGCCGATGACCACTGTTTGCAACGGCCTTACGGTTCGCCGAGAAAATCCTCGATCATCTGCGCCAGCAATTCCGGCTGGTCATGGTGCAGCATGTGGCCGGCATCCGGCATCATTTTCGGCGTCACACGCGCCAGGTGCCCGAGCCGGCGGTCGATCTCGGCGCGCGCCTGCTCCTTCGGCCCCATCCAGCGCCACATGTTGGTGTCCTCGGCCTCGACCCACAGCACCGGTGCGGTGATGCGGCGCCAGCAGGCCAGCACCTCTTCCGAATGGTAAAGCAGCGGGCTGGTCATCTTGTGCGCCGGATCGCCCAGGATCATCCACTCGCCAGCCTCGTTGGGTGCCGACCAGTGCGCGGCAAGGAAGGCCGCCTTCTCGTTTGACAAGCGCGGATTGGTCTTCTGCAGCCGCGCCGCCACCTCATCCAGGCTGGCGTAGCCGCGCATGGCCGGCGGCTGCGTCAAGGCGTCGAGCCATTGCGCAAAGCGGCCCGGCGCCTGCTCCGGATTGGTTACCGGCAGGCCGAAGCCCTCCAAATTGATCAGCTTGCCGATGCGCGCCGGCCGCACGCCCGCGTACAGGCAGGCGATGTTGCCGCCCATGCTGTGCCCCAGCAGATTGACCGCCTCGCCCGGCGCGTAGTGATCCAGGATCGCCTCCAGGTCGCCCATATAATCGGGGAACCAGTACGTGTCGGCTTTGGCCCGGTCAGTCAGGCCAAAGCCACGCCAGTCGTGCGCGATCACATGCCAGTCTTTCTCAAGCGCATCGACGACGAACTGGAATGAAGCGGCCACGTCCATCCAGCCATGCAGCATGAAGATTTTGGGCGCGCCTTCGCGGCCCCAGTGGCGCACGTGGGTGGACAGGCCGCGTACGGAGAGGAATTCGGATCGGGACGGTTTCTGCATTGCTGGCACGCCAATAAAAGTACGATCGTACGATTATACGCGAGGCGTTGAATTTCCGTCAGACAGCCCAATCTGCCCTCAACCCGACGATGGCAGGCCCAAGAGCGTAAAATAGCGACAATTTCAACCCTTCCGCGAGCATATCCCATGGCGATATACCAGCTGGGCGAGCATGCGCCCGAGATCGACGCGTCGGCCTACGTGGCCGAGTCGGCCAACCTGATCGGCAAGGTGACGGTTCAGGCCAACGCCTCGGTGTGGTCCGGGGTGACGATCCGCGGCGACAACGAGCGCATCACGATCGGCGACAACAGCAACGTGCAGGAAAATACGGTGATGCACACGGACATGGGCTTTCCGCTCACGCTCGGCAGCAACGTCACCATCGGCCACATGGCCATGCTGCACGGCTGCACCATCGGCGACGGTTCGCTGATCGGTATCGGCGCGGTAGTGCTCAACGGCGCGAAGATCGGCAAAGGCTGCCTGGTCGGCGCTGGCGCGCTGGTTACCGAAGGCAAGGAGTTCCCGGACCACTCGCTGATCCTCGGTTCGCCCGCCAAGGTGGTGCGCACGCTCACGGAAGACGACCTGCAGCGCCTTGCAGGCAGTGCCGCCAGCTACGTGGCACGCGGCCAGCTATTCAAGGCGCAGCTCAAGAAAATTGGATAGACAATGACGACAGACACCAACAAGGACACCCTGCAACGATTCATCTTCGACAATGCCGCCGTGCGCGGCGAACTGGTCGAGATTTCCGAGGCCTGGCAAGAAATCCAGGCACGGCACGACTACCCGAAGGCGGTGCGCGCCTTGTTGGGCGAAATGGTCGGCGCGGCGGCACTGCTGTCGGCCAACCTCAAATTCAACGGCGCGATGGTGATGCAGATTCACGGCGACGGCCCGATCAGGCTGCTGGTGGTCGAGTGCGACGCCGACCTGCGCCTGCGCGCGACCGCCAAGCTGGCCCCTGGCAGCACGATCCCCGACGACGCCACGCTGGCCCAGCTGCTGAACGTACACGGCAAGGGCCGCTTCGTGATCACGCTCGACCCGCTCGACAAGGTGCCCGGCCAACAGCCCTACCAGGGCGTGGTGCCGCTCGACGGCGAGGATATCGCGACCGTGATCGAGCACTACATGCTGCGCTCGGAACAGATGGACACCCGGCTGTGGCTCGCCGCCGACGACCATATCGTGCGCGGCCTGCTGCTGCAAAAGCTGCCGCGCAACAGCGCCGCCGAAGGCCAGGTCAAGCAGGCCAGCGAGGAGGAAGACCTCGAAACCTGGAACCGCGCGGTTATGCTGGGCAATACGGTCAAGCGGGAAGAGCTGCTTTCCACTGACATGCAGACGCTGCTCACACGCCTGTTCTGGGAAGAGACGCTGCGTGTTTTCGATCCGGCGCACCCCAGCTTTTTCTGCAGCTGCACTCGCGAAAAGGTCGGCAACATGCTCAAGATGCTGGGCCAGAAGGAAGTCGAGTCCGCGCTGGCCGATCTTGGCACGCTGGCGATCAACTGCGACTTCTGCGGCAAGCACTACGCGTTCGACCAGGTCGACTGCGCGCAGCTGTTCGCCACGAGCACTACCGCCGATGCGGTAATGCCGGCGTCCGGGGTGAAGCACTGACATTTTCCGAAGGCGTCGACCCACCCCGTTGTCGACGCCTCGTTGCGGCACGCAGGCTACTTCAACATCAGCGCCCTTAGCTCGGCCATCGTCCCTGGGAAACTATTGAGGTCGACCGGCACCGCAATGCCGGGAACTCGACCGCTCTCGCTGTATTGCCACAACTTATAGTCTTGCCATCCCCGGGGCAAGCGCGGGTTCTTTTCGGTGTAGTGGGCAATCCAGAGCGGGCAGTCGTTGTATCCATCCGGATTGCCCAACTGCTGCCAAAAACTTGCGCGGGTGTACAGCACGGGTGCCGCATCGCCGGTCTTCTTGCGTACGTCATCGATCCAGTATCTCAGCGCGGTCAGATAGGCGTCATTGTTCGCCGCATTCCACGGACCATCGAACTGAGGGTTGTCTTCCACATCCAGTGCCGGTGGCAAATCGCCCTTCCCGACCCCGAGTAGATCGAGCTGTTTCAACATGAGATCGATCTGCTTCCGATAGTCCTCACTGGTCCGGAGGAAATGATATACGCCGCATGCCAAGCCAGCGTCCTTCGCGCCGTTGATATTGGCCAGGGCGAACTTGTCTGGATGGGTACCATAGGCCGCTCTCACATACACAAAATCGATTCCGGATGCCTTGACCTGCTCCCATTCGATCTTGCCGGTGCCCGCCCACACATCGATGCCCTTCAATCCGGGATGTTGCGCGACCGGACCAGTGCCCATGCCCCACGCGCCCGCGCTGGCGCGGGTGCGCGAACCAGCCTTCCGGGGAGCGTGTGGCCGCGCGCCGCCGTTGTCGCGCGTCTGCAGCCACTCGTCAAGAGTGTCGACGTGCCGCGCAAAGCGGTACGCGTCGGACGGGATCAAGGATGGCAAGTCCGAGGGAACCGATGGCAGCGCCGCACCGCGTTCCTTCGCCTTGTCGTGCCGCCGGAGCTGTTCGGCCATCGCCAGCAAAAGGAGCTGTCCCTCGTCCGGCTCGGCAGGTTCACGCCCCGCCATTGCGCCACGCCGGCTTGTCCCGTCCAGCCCGAACGGCGCCAATGTGTCGCCGTCCTCGCGCGGCTTTTGCAGGAAACGCGATGCAAAACCAGTAGGCGCCAGCGGCTGGGTGCGCTCGCCCAGCGGCGGCAAGGCATACTTTTCCAGAAGGTAGCTCAGGATACTCGTGTGGTCGTAGACCGTGTCGTCACAGCCGGCGGGCAGCCAAGGCGAGATCAAGATGGCCGGCACGCGCACGCCGAGCTGGTTGAAGGCAAATTTCGAAGCGCTGTTGTCCGGCGCGATGGCTGCCGGCGGCACGACATGGTCATAAAAGCCGCCGTGCTCGTCATAGGTCAACACCAGCAACGTGGAGTGCCACAAGTCCTTGTTGCTGCGGATCGCGTTATAGACCGTCGCAAGCAACCGTTCGCCATCGAGCATGCCGACGGGCGGATGCTGATCGTTCTCCTTGCTGAAAAACCCGCCCAGGAAGCGCGGCTCGATGAACACATAGTCCGGAAAATTCTTTTCGTCCTTGGCATCCTCGACGAAATTTTCAATAGGCGAATAGCGCCCGGTGAGGAAAGGTCTCTTGAGCCGGTCGAGAATGATCGACTGAGGAAAACCATCGTGATAGATGCGCCACGACACCGGCTTACCGTTCACCCGTGCCTCATCGAGTCGATCATAGATGGTGGGCTGGCTGAACTTGCCCCAATACTGCCCCAATGAGGTGGGATCACTCAGGCTCGGCATCACGACGTTTCCAAGTGAGGTGCCGCTGTGTACGAAAAAGCGGTTTGGCCAGGTCGGCCCGGGCAACGACGAGAACCAGCGGTTGCAGACCAGGTATTTTTTTGCGAGCGCATGCGTCACGGGAAGATCGCCGTCTTTGAAGTACGCCATTACCTGCTGCCGTTCCTCAGGGGTGGAGTTCGGTCGGTTCCTGACGAAGCTGTTGACGAAGTGCGCGCCATGGTCCTGAAGTTGTTCAGTGACGTCGTCGAATTCGTGGGGCACCTTAAACGAATGCGACACCCAGTCCCTGGCGATCGGTAGCTGCTCATATGCCTTGCCGGTCTTCGCGTCGACGTTCACGCCCGGCTCCTTTGGATCGACGCCATCGAGCCCCGGAATGGCACCTTGCAGGCCGCCGAGCACATGATCGAAGGAGCGGTTCTCGAGCATCAGTACGACAACGTGACGGATCGGGTCTTTCCCGTTGACTTCCCGAGCCGGCGAATCCACGTCTGGCTTGATCCCGGTTTCCTGGCGACGTGCGCTCCGGCCACACGGCTGATCGCCCACCGGCAGCAAGGCTTCTTTCTTGAGCTCGTAACGCTGCTCGGCAATCCTGTCGCCAAAAAACTGCTGCGCGGCTTCTCTCCCTGGCTTGAAGAAACCGATATAGCCCCCGGGAGCGGCCTTGAACGGCTCCAGCGGCGTGCCGCTGAAATTCGTGCGCCCGCCGCCGTCGTTGGGCGAGAAGTAGCTGGGCAGGACAAAGTTGGAGACGGTGACCTCGTCGATCTGGTAGAACTGGGCCTGCACCGCGTCGCACATTTCAAACCAGTGATAAACCTTGGCCGGCTTGCTGCCCGCCGGGTTCGGTCCCAGTACCAGCAGGTTGGCTTGCGGATCGCCCAGCAGCTCGAGGGCCTCATGGGACAGGGTAGCCGACCAGGGGTCGCCGAGCTCGGCACACAGGTCGAGATAGACGAAACCATAGGGAATGCCGCACAGGTTACGTTCGTGGTAGCCCAGCATGTCGTCGGACGTGCCGGAGTCAACGATGTACAGGATTGCGTCGCCGCGTAATTCGGTCAATGCCCTGATATCGATAGGCCCCCGCGCCGGCCCCTCTACCCGGAGTGTCCCGCCAAACCCCCAATAGGGCTCGAAGTCTTCCTTGATCTGGCGGTTGATGGCGCGAACGACGCGGTGCAACTCCGCGTCCGAAACTGTGTGGCTGCGGTTGACTACCGAGATTTGGAACATGCCTGACCTCCTGTAAGAGAAATCCTACATATTCAAATCGTGCCCCTTCCTTTCAAATAAGAAAAGCTACCAACAGTAACAGTAGAATGATCAAGAAAACAACAACGCCCGAAATCTGCTGACGTACACCCCGCCCTTGCAATACCAATTGGTGTTCGCCGACTACCGGCGGCGGAACCGGAGCAGACGCTTAACCGCAATTGGCAGGCAGGTCGCCCAATAAGGCGCGCGAGCGCTCCGAAAGAGATCTCCTGCTGCCAGTGCCACCGTCGCAAATGCAAAATTAGCAGGAGACACGCACGTCGCCATCACCAGTGCGCAGATTGATCCCGATCCAGCAGCGGTAGTGGTAGTCCTTCGGGTCGTTCAACTGAGCCGTATAAGTGCATGTGACGCCCTTTTTGTTCCGCTCCCGGTCGCGCTTCTCGGGGCTGCACTTGATCCTGGTATCCGGGCCGATCAGATCGAAAACTTCCTTCGCAGCTCTCCTATTGCTGAATGGGAAACAATTGGTGAGATTCGGGCCATCACGAACTCGTTATGATGGTGTCCCGATCCATCATGAGACCCAAATGAAGCCTAACCGACCACTCATCGCCGGCGGTGTCGCCGCTGCTCTTTTCGCAGCATCGATCTTTGCCAGCCCTTATTGGGAACTGCATCGAATCCATTCCGCTATCCAAAGCCAAGATGCGGACGCTGTGTCAGAACATGTAGACTTCCCCTCCCTTCGTGAAAACCTCAAGGGCCAAGTTATGGCCGTCATTGGCAAAGAGATGGCCAGGGAGGATGCAAGCAAAAATCCATTCGCGGCCTTGGGCCAGGCGATGGCAATCGCCATCGTCAACCCACTGATCGATGCAGCTGTTTCACCCGCTGGCGTGATTGCAATGATGAGGAGCGGTAAAGCCGAGTTGCCGAAACCCGGTGAAGTGGCAAGTGAGCCGTCTCCGGGTAGCGACAAGGTCGATTACTCGGTGTCGTATCGTAGCTGGGACAAGTTCGCGCTGTCTGGGAAGGGACCTAATGAAGGCAGTTTCATTTTCAAACGCTACGGGTTCTGGAGTTGGAAGCTCGTAGCCATTGAACTTCCCGCCAAGATCTCGGCTGATATGCATTAAGCTTCAATTCGAAGGTTTCATTTGTTGGCAAGCCGCCCCGGCGCCAACGGCCCACACCGTTGGCCAGGCGGCTGCCCCGTAAACAGGCTCGGGCGAGCAGCAGTTCCAAAGGCTGTTACGACTTAAATTCAGCCAAGCCTCGCCGCCCGCCGTCCGTTTCACCTTGGCCGCCCCAAGCGGCGAGTTCACCGCCTCCCCTCCCCCGTACGCAGCCGCTGGCATCTCCGCTCCAATTATTCACGGCCCCCTTGACATTGCCATTGTGGGAACGTTTATTCTTCGTAATATCCCAAGTCGGGCTACTTCAGCCCGCTTCCAAATTGAGCTTGAGGTAGACGATGAAACAGTTATCCCTGCTGCTGTGCGTGATGCTCGGCGCACCCTTGATTGCCTGCGCACAGACCGCCCGGACGCCAGCGGCTGCGGACGAAAAATCACCCGTCCCAACCTTGCAATACCAATCTGTGTTCGCCGACTACGTGGCGGCCAAGGAACCCGAGCAAACGCCTGACCGCAACTGGAAGCGCGCCAACCGCATCGTCGCCGGGGACAGCGCGCCGCCAGCGCAGACGCAAGCGCCGGCCGCACAGGACACGACAGCCAGTCCCGCCACCGGCACGCACAGTCACCACATCCACCACGAAGGCCACGGCGATGAAAAGAAACATTAAAGTTGCCAGCGCCGTGGTCGCCCTCGCCGTGCTTGCCGGTTGCGCCAGCGTTAGCAAAGATGGCGGCATCGGCGACGTCGGACGGCTCACGCAATCGCGCATCGGCCAGGATGCGCCGCTGGCTCGCGAAATCGACGCAAAAGAGGTGGAGGCGCTGTTGGCGAAGCCGCTGTCGGCCGAATCGGCTGTGCGGGTGGCGCTGTTGCACAACCAGGCCTTGAAAGCATCCCTGGCTGAGCTGGGCATCGCGCAAGCGGATCTGGCCCAGGCCGGGCGCCTGCGCAATCCGGGCGTCAGCTTTGGCCGTATCCGCGGTGGCGGCGAGACCGAGATCGATCGCGCCGTCATCTTCGACGTTGCCGGGCTGCTGACGATGCCCGCACGCACCGGCATCGAAACCCAGCGCTTCGAGCAGGCCAAGCTGCACGCGGCCAGCCAGGCGGTTCGACTGGCGACAGACACGCGGCAGGCTTATTTTGCAGCCGTCGCCGCGGCCCAGGCGGCAGCCTTCGGCGGCCAGGCGCGCCAGGCCGCCGAGGCCGGCGCCGAACTGGCATCGCGCATGCGCGGAGCCGGCAACTGGAGCAAGCTCGACGAGGCGCGCGAGCGGGCGTTCTACCAGGATGCGGTGACGCTGCAGGCGCGCGCCCAGCTACAGGCCACAATCACGCGCGAGCAGCTCGCGCGCTTGCTCGGACTGTGGGGCGGCCAACTGGCGTTCACCCTGCCCGACCGCCTGCCCGATCTTCCCGCAGCGCCGCAAACGCCCGCCGACGCCGAGGCGCAAGCGCTGTCGACACGGCTGGACGTGCTCGCGGCGCGGCGCGATGCCGAAGCTACCGCGCGCGCGCTCGGGCTCACCCGCGCAACCCGCTTCATCGACGTCTTCGATGCCGGCTATGCGAACAAGAGCGTTACCGGCCAACCGCGCCAGAACGGCTACGAGGTCGCGCTCGAACTGCCGCTGTTCGACTGGGGCGGCGCCCGCGTGGCGCGCGCCGAAGCGACCTACATGATGGCGGTGCACAGGACAGCCGACCTCGCGGTACGGGCGCGCTCCGAAGTCCGCAGCGCCTATGCCACTTACCGGACCGCCTACGATATCGCCCGCCACTACCGGGATGAAGTGGTACCGCTGCGCAAGCAGATTTCGGAAGAGGTGCTGCTGCGCTACAACGGCATGCTCGCCAGCACCTTCGAACTGCTGGCCGATTCGCGCGAGCAGTTGGCCAGCGTGGATGCGGCGATCGCGGCGCAGCGCGATTTCTGGATCGCCGAAAGCAATCTCCAATCCGCCATGACCAACGGCGGCAATATCGAAGCAAGGACAGGCGAATGATTTCTCGTAGAGACTTTTTCAAGGGCGCGGGGGCGGTGGCAGTCAGCGCCGCGGCGGTGAGCCGGGCCGGTGCGGCGACGCTGCCGGAAGCTGCCGTCATGGATCATGCGCGCACCCAAGTGCCGCCGCCCCCGCCGAACGGCCGGCCCTTCAATCCCGTCGTCACCCTCAACGGATGGTCGCTGCCGTGGCGGATGAACAATGGCGTCAAGGAGTTTCACCTGGTCGCCGAGCCGGTGGTGCGCGAACTGGCGCCGGGCATGAAAGCCAACCTGTGGGGCTACAACGGCCAGTCCCCGGGACCGACGATCGAAGTGGTCGAGGGCGACCGCGTACGCGTCTTCGTCACCAACAGGCTACCCGAGCAGACCAGCATGCACTGGCACGGCCAGCGCCTGCCAAACGGGATGGACGGGGTGACCGGCCTGACACAGCCCCCGATTGCGCCGGGCAAGACCTTTGTCTACGAATTCGTGGCGCGGCGCCCGGGCACCTTCATGTACCACCCTCACGCCGACGAGATGGTGCAGATGGCGATGGGCATGATGGGCTTTTGGGTCACGCATCCGAAGGACCCGACTCAGCATGCGGTCGACCGCGATTTCGTGTTCCTGCTCAATGCGTATGACATCGACCCCGGCAGCTATACGCCGCGCGTGAACACCATGCTCGACTTTAATCTGTGGACATTCAACAGCCGGGTATTCCCGGGCATCGACCCGCTGCCGGTGCGCCTGGGCGACCGCGTGCGCATCCGGGTCGGCAACCTGACGATGACCAATCACCCGATCCACATGCACGGACATGAATTCATCGTCACCGGCACCGATGGCGGCTGGACGCCTCCCGCCTCGCATTGGCCGGAGGTGACTACCGACATTGCCGTGGGCCAGATGCGGGCGATCGAATTCGACGCCACCGAATTAGGCGACTGGGCGTTTCACTGCCACAAGTCGCACCACGCGATGAATGCGATGGGCCATAACGTGCCGAACCTGATCGGGGTCGACCACCGCGGCGTTGCGGAGAAGATCAACAAGATCATCCCGGACTATATGGTCATGGGCGACAAAGGCGGATCGATGGGCGGGATGGAAATGCCGCTCCCGGAGAACACGCTGCCGATGATGACCGGCCAAGGGCCCTTCGGCGGCGTGGAGATGGGTGGCATGTTCACGGTGATCAAGGTCCGCAAGGACCAGCGCCGCGGCGACTACAGCGATCCCGGCTGGTACCAGCATCCGGCCGGAACGCTCGCCTACGAATGGACCGGCCAACTGCCCGAACCTGCGCGCAGCGGCACGGCTGGCGGTAGTTCGATGCCGGTTGCGAACAAGCCGGATATCGAGCTGACCGTCCGCAAAACGTCGGGCCACGGCGGGCACTGAAGAGTCACCCTTGTATAAATCAGTTTGATTGAAGGAGCATCAGATGAATCGCTTATCCAACCTCTTCGCCATCGTCGCCCTCACCACCGGATTCGCCTTTGCCCCGGCTGCCGTCGCACAAACCCAGCACGCGCCAAAGGCAGCGGACCTGGCCCAGCTCTCGTCCGGCCAAATCAAGAAAGTGGACAAGGACACCGGCAAGCTGACCATTCAACATGGCCCCCTGGCCAACCTGAACATGCCAAGCATGACGATGATTTTCACGGCGCAGGATACAGCGATGCTCGGCCAGGTAAAGGTCGGCGACAAGGTTCGATTCCGGGCCGAACAGATTAACGGCGTTTTCACGGTAACCAAACTGGAAGCGGCGCAATAGGAAGGCGCTCGCGTTTGTCAGGTCAATCAAACGACCAAAACAAGGGAATTCAGCAGTCCATACACCAAATACCGCATTTCATCTCAAAAACCATGTTGATGGTAGTTAACCATTTAGAATGACCTAATCTTAACAAATTGAGAATGAACTATGCGTTTAGTCTTACTTGTTACCGCCCTCTGTCTAGCCTTCACTGCGCAAGCCAACGACGAGGTCCGTGTCGTGCCGGCATTCACCTCCATCAGTGTGCAGGGACCGATCAGCGTCACCGTGGAAGGCGGCACGACACAATCGATGAACATTCGTGGCAGCGATAAATTCATCCAAGCCCTGACCAGCCAGGTCGTGAATGGCGAACTCCGCCTCCGTCTGCCCGACAAGAGTTTCATGACAAAGGCGGGCGACCAGCGCATCATCATCACCATGCCTCAATTGCGCGCGTTCAGCGCCGAAGGCGCGGGTGAAATCAAGCTTGAGAACATGCGCGGCGAACGTCTCGACGTCAGCTACAAGGGTGCGGGCCGCATGCTTATCACCGGTAAAGTCGACGCTCTCAAATTGAAAGCGGAGGGAGTCGGTGAGGTTAATACAAAAGGCTTGATCACCCATGACGCGGATGTCGATTTCCGCGGCATCGGCGAAGTCCAGGTCTATGCAAAAAACAAGCTCGACGCGGTGGTGCGTGGCATGGGGAGCCTTACCTATTTCGGCAAGCCGCAAACGGTCAACAAGTCGGTTGCAGGACTCGGCAAAGTCATCGCCGGGGACTGAAGCGATGAAAACAAGCGTGAAAAAAGCGTGGCTTTTTTCGCTGTTCCGGCGCGAATCCAATTGCCGTCAATTAACGGCGCACGAACACGATTTTCTGCGATGAGGTAATTATGCGTATTTCAGTTTCCAGGTCCCTGCTGGTCGCGATTGCAGCAGTCGTTTCGCTGCACGCCAACGCCGCCGTGCAGAACGTCGACGTCGGCATGCAGTTGCCGCGCTTCGCGCTGCTCAAGGAAGGCACACATCGCTACCTGCGCTATGTGAAGTCGGGCGATGCGAACACGCCGAACGACATCTGGACGCGCACCGTGCGTTTCGAAGAACGTGACGGCAAAAAGCTGCTGCACATCTACCAGCGCTGGGATGGGTCCGGCCCCACTCCGGGCACGCTGCTGCTCGATTCCTGGTTCGACACCGGGACCTTCCGGCCGCACACCCACCAGCGGATAAGGGAAAAGGATGGCAAGCGCGTGGTCGAAGGCTTTGTGTTCGCGCCTGACCGCATCACCGGCATGAAGGACCTGGCGGACAACACGCAGAAGGATTTGGACGTCGCCTCGAGCGAGCCGACCTATAACTTCGAGACCGATATGGAGTTCCTGCAGACGCTGCCGCTGGCCGAAGGCTACGAGGCGCGCATCAACTTCTACCATCCGGGCGGAGGGCCGCCGGCGCGCTACACGTTCAAGGTCGCGGGATCGGAGACGATCGCGGGACCGGCGGGACCAGTCGATTGCTGGGTGGTGACGACCGATTACAACCGGCCCGATGGGACGCTGTCGAAGTTCTGGTTCGCAAAGGGCAGTCAGCTGATGCTGCGGCAGGAAGGGGTGTGGAACGGCAAGGTGTTGGTGAAGACGCTGATTGAGTGATGGCGCGAGCGCACGCCCTACAGCACGTAGGGTGCGCACCTGTGCGCACGCGGTACGGTTGAGTAATGTTGGCTCTGGTGCGCACACGTACCGCGCGCGCAAAGGTGCCCACGCTAAGCCTCTACTTTTATATGATTTTGGACGAGCCTACAAGACGCACACGTACCGCGTGCGCACAGGTCCTCGGCGGCCCCGCGCCCCCTACGATATGGCCGCGCCGTCGGATGATGGCGGCATATGCAGGTCAATCACGCGCATGATCGCGAGCGTCACGTCCAGGCTGAGCTCTCCCGAGTTCAGCGCCGCCTTCAACTCGGCGCGCGGCACGCCGGCGGCCGCAGCCAGCTCCGCCAATCCCTTTGAATCGGCGACCGCTTTCAGCGCGGCCGCAATCACGTCCGCGTCGCCGGACTCGAAGGCCTGAGCCAGGCAAGCGGCGACACCTTCCAGGCTGTCCAGATCGGACCCGCCTGCAGATTCCTCGTTACTCATGATGCTTACTGTCTTCAGTCGTTGAGCGGCTTGCCCGGGGGCGCGCCCTTGGCCGGGCGTGGCGGCGGCAGTGGCGTCATCATCACGCCCGGCTTCTCGTCCTTCTTGAGCACCTGGATGAAGATCTCGCCTTGCTTGATCATGCCCAGTTCGTAGCGCGCACGCTCCTCGACGGCGCCCAGGCCGTCCTTCAGGTCGCGCACTTCGGAGTCGAGCTTGGCGTTGCGCGCCTTGAGCTCGTCGGTCTTCTTGCGGCTCGCCGCAACCTGCTCTCCCAGGTCGTGCACGGCCAGCCAGCCCCCCTTGCCCAGCCAGAGCGGGTACTGGATCAGCAGCAGCAGGACAGCAAGAGCTAGCGAGATCAGGCGCATGATTGGATAGAAAACCGGCCAGTGTCGACTGGCCGGCTGCAGGTCTTACTTCAGGTTGTAGAACGCGTCGCGGCCCGGGTAGCTGGCAATGTCGCCCAGGTCTTCCTCGATGCGCAGCAGCTGGTTGTACTTGGCCATGCGGTCCGATCGCGACATCGAGCCGGTCTTGATCTGCAGGGCGTTCAGGCCAACCGCGATGTCGGCAATGGTCGAGTCCTCGGTCTCGCCCGAGCGGTGCGAGATTACGGCGGTGTAGCCGGCGCGCTTGGCCATTTCGATCGCGGCGAAGGTCTCGGTCAGGGTGCCGATCTGGTTGATCTTGATGAGGATCGAGTTGGCGACGCCCTTCTGGATGCCCTCTTTCAGGATCTTGGTGTTGGTGACGAACAGGTCGTCGCCCACCAGCTGCACGCGCTTGCCCAGGGCGTCGGTCAGGATCTTCCAGCCGTCCCAGTCGCCTTCGGCCATCGCGTCCTCGATCGAGATGATCGGGTAGCGGTCGCACCAGGTGGCGAGCATGTTGGTGAATTCGGTCGCCGACAGCGACAGCCCTTCGCCGGCCAGCTGGTATTTGCCGTCCTTGTAGAATTCGCTCGCGGCGCAGTCCAGGCCGATCGCGATGTCCTTGCCTGCCTCGTAGCCGGCCTGTTCGATCGCCTGCATGATCAGCTTGAGCGCTTCCTCATGGTTGGCCACCGACGGGGCAAAGCCGCCCTCGTCGCCGACCGCCGTGGTCAGGCCCTTGGCGTGCAGGATCTTCTTCAGGGTGTGGAACACCTCGGCGCCGTAGCGGATCGCCTCGCGGAACGACGGTGCGCCGACCGGGATGATCATGAATTCCTGCAGGTCCAGGTTGTTGTCGGCGTGGGCGCCGCCGTTGATGACGTTCATCATCGGCACCGGCATCTGCATCGCGCCCGAGCCGCCGAAATAGCGGTACAGCGGCAGGCCGGCTTCTTCGGCGGCGGCCTTGGCCACCGCCATCGACACCGCCAGCATCGCGTTCGCGCCCAGGCGGCTCTTGTTTTCGGTGCCATCGAGATCGATCAGGGTGCGGTCCAGGAACGCCTGCTCGTTCGCGTCCAGGCCCATGATCGCTTCCGAGATCTCGGTGTTGATATTCTCGCAGGCTTGCAGCACGCCCTTGCCGAAGTAGCGCTTGGGGTCGCCGTCGCGCAGCTCGATCGCCTCGCGCGAGCCGGTCGACGCGCCCGACGGTACTGCTGCGCGGCCCATCACGCCCGACTCGAGCAGCACGTCGCATTCCACGGTGGGATTGCCGCGCGAATCGATAATCTCGCGGCCGATAATATCAACGATAGCACTCATGTTTTAAGTCTCCGAAGTTAAGAAAAGTGTCGCCGGGCCGAAAACTGGTCTTCTCCGGTTTTCGGCACGCACAGGCATCAGGCCGTCAGTTCGTTCTCGAGGAATCCCGCCTTCTTGACCGCGCGGTCAAGCTCGACCAGGGTCGTCAACAGCTCCTTCATGCGGCCAAGCGGCATCGCGTTAGGGCCGTCCGACATCGCCTTGGCCGGGTCCGGGTGCGTCTCCATGAACAGGCCCGCCACGCCGGCCGCCACCGCGGCGCGTGCGAGCACCGGAATGTGCTGGCGCTGGCCGCCCGAAGACGTGCCCTGCCCGCCCGGCAGCTGCACCGAGTGGGTCGCGTCGAACACCACCGGGCAGTTCGATTCGCGCATGATCGCAAGGCTGCGCATGTCCGAGACCAGGTTGTTGTAGCCGAACGAGGCGCCGCGCTCGCAGGCCATGAAGTTGTCCTCGACCAGGCCCGCTTCGCGCGCGGCGGTGCGTGCCTTGTCGATCACGTTCTTCATGTCGCCCGGCGCCAGGAATTGGCCCTTCTTGATGTTGACCGGCAGGCCGGAACGCGCGCAGGCGTTGATGAAATCGGTCTGGCGGCACAGGAAGGCCGGGGTCTGCAGCACATCGACCACGCTCGCAACGATCGGGATCTCCTCCTCGGTGTGCACGTCGGTCAGCACCGGCACGCCGATCTGCTTTTTCACGTCGGCCAGGATCTCCAGCCCCTTTTCCATGCCGGGACCGCGGAACGTCTTGCCCGACGAGCGGTTGGCCTTGTCGAACGAGGACTTGTAGATGAACGGAATACCCAGGCTCGACGTGATTTCCTTGAGCGTGCCGGCGGTGTCGAGCGCCAGCTGGCGCGACTCGATCACGCAGGTGCCGGCGATCAGGAAGATTGGATGTTCGAGGCCTACATCAAAACCGCAAAGCTTCATGCTGCGTCTCCTTGCAAAGCCGGCGTATTGGCAGCCGCCTTGCCGCCATTGGCCTCTTTATGGGCCAGTGCCGCCTTGATAAACGACGTGAACAGGGGGTGGCCGCCGCGCGGGGTCGACTTGAACTCGGGGTGGAACTGCACGCCCATGTACCACGGGTGGGCGTTCTCGCCGCTGCGCGGCAGTTCCATGATTTCGCACAGGTCTTCGTTCGGCGTGCGCGCTGCCACGATCAGGCCTGCGGCTTCGACCCGCGGCAGGTAGTAATTGTTCGCCTCGTAGCGGTGACGGTGGCGCTCGGTCACCACGCTGCCGTAGATTTCGGCCGCCAGTGTATCCGGGCTGACCGCGCAGGTCTGCGCGCCCAGGCGCATGGTGCCGCCCAGGTCCGAGTTCTCGTCGCGCTGTTCGACCTTGCCGTCGTGGTTCTGCCACTCGGTGATCAGGGCCACGACCGGCTGGTCGGTCTCCGGATCGAATTCGGTCGAGTTAGCGTTCGGCAGGCCAGCCATGTGGCGCGCGTATTCGATCAGCGCCACCTGCATGCCCAGGCAAATGCCCAGGTAAGGAATCTTGTTCTCGCGGGCGTAGCGCGCTGCCATGATCTTGCCTTCCACGCCGCGCTTGCCGAAGCCGCCCGGCACCAGGATCGCGTCGTACTTGGCCAGGTTGGCGCAGCCGGTGCTCTCGATCTCTTCCGAATCGAGGTACTCGATGTTTACCCGGCTTTCGGTGTGGATGCCGGCGTGGCGCAGGGCCTCGGTCAGCGACTTGTACGACTCGGTCAGGTCGACGTACTTGCCGACCATACCGATCGTCACTTCCTGCTTCGGATGCTCCAGCTTGTCGATCAGGCGGGTCCACATCGCCAGGTCGGCCGGCGGCGCGTCGATGTCCAGCGCCTCGCAGATGATCGCGTCCAGGCCCTGGTCGTGCAGCATCTGCGGCACCTTGTAGATGGTGTCGACGTCCCACACCGAGATCACGGCCTGCTCTTCGACGTTGGCGAACAGCGAAATCTTCGAGCGCTCGTCGTCCGGAATGCGGCGGTCGGCGCGGCACAGCAGCGCGTTGGGCGAAATGCCGATCTCGCGCAGCTTTTGCACGCTGTGCTGGGTCGGCTTGGTCTTCAGTTCGCCGGCCGAGGCAATGTACGGCACCAGGGTCAGGTGCACGAACGCGGCCGACTTGCGGCCCACGCGCAGCGACAGCTGGCGCACCGCCTCCAGGAACGGCAGCGATTCGATGTCGCCCACCGTGCCGCCGATTTCGACCAGCGCCACGTCCACGCCTTCCGCGCCGCGGCGGATGTAGTCCTGGATCTCGTTGGTGATGTGCGGGATCACCTGGACGGTCTTGCCCAGGTATTCGCCGCGGCGTTCCTTGCGGATCACCGATTCGTAAATCTGACCGGTGGTGAAGTTGTTCACCTTCTTCATGCGGGTGCTGATGAAGCGCTCGTAGTGGCCCAGGTCGAGGTCGGTTTCGGCGCCATCGTCGGTGACGAACACTTCGCCATGCTGCATGGGGCTCATCGTGCCCGGGTCCACGTTGATGTACGGGTCGAGCTTGAGCATCGTGACTTTGAGGCCGCGCGATTCGAGGATCGCAGCGAGGGAGGCAGCGGCGATCCCTTTACCGAGGGAAGACACGACGCCGCCAGTGACGAAGACAAATTTGGTCATTGTGCAGAAGGTGCCGAACGGCACGCGCGGGAAATTGAAATTATACCTTAATCCAACCAAGACTTCTTCAATCAAAGCAACACGCCAAAACCGCCCGGTCGCGCCGCCAGCAGCCACCCCGTGAGTCTTGTCAAACTTCCCATCAAATTCGCCAATTCCCGAATCCGGGACAGATACACTCATCAAATTGACCGCCACCGCTGCCGCCCATGCTCGAGCAAGCCGACCTCTTCGCCTCTCCCGAACAGGTGGCGCCGCCTGCGGGCGAGACGTCCGCAACCACACAGCGCCTGCACTTTACGGCGCAGCGGCGTGCTGGTGCCGCCGGCGACGCAGCAGCTGACTTTTTCAGCCTCGCTCTCTCATGGTAGGAGAAACACATGCAAGCGCAATCTACCCGCCAATGCGCTCGCCCTGCCCGACAGAATCATCGTGGTCACCGACCAGATGATCCTCGGCATCCTGGCGAAGCGCGACGACCTCGGCGGCTCCGGCCCCTGCGCCGCCGGTCGCCCTCCCGGTTGTTAAACTGACCATCAAAATTCCCAATTTCAATTAAGAAACAGGTACACTCATCACTTTCCACCGCCACCGCCGCCGCCCATGATTGAGCAAGCCGACCTCCTTGCCGTTCCCGAACAGGCTGCGCCACCCGTCGGCGAGCCGTCCGCAACCACGCAGCGCCTGCACTTTACGGGCAGCGGCAAGGAATATTTCCGAATCTGGATCGTCAACCTGACGCTGACCATCGCCACGCTCGGCATCTATTCGGCCTGGGCCAAGGTCAGGCGGCTGCAATATTTTGACCGCAACACCATCCTGGCCGGCGCCAGCTTCGATTTTTGCGGCAACCCGCGCGCGATCCTGAAGGGGCGCCTGCTGGCGGTCGCGCTGCTGACGCTGTACCACTACGCGTTCGGCTTTTCGCGTGTGTTCGGTGTGGTGGTGGCGAGCGCGCTGGTGCTGGCCCTGCCGTTCCTGATGCGCGGCGCCTTGCGCTTTCGGCTGACCAACACGCGCTATCGCGGACTGGCGCTGGGCTTCACCGGCAGCACCCTGGGCGCGTATGTGGCCAACTTGCCACCGGTGATCACGTTTCTGCTGCCCGGTGTGCTGGTGGCGCTTTACCCATTCACTGCATGGGCCGCCATCAGTTTCCTCCTGTATCTCGGCTGGCCGCTGATGCACGGCGCAATGAAGGGCTACCAGCACCGGCACCTTGCTTACGGCGACCAGCAAGCCAGCTATACGCTGTCCGCGTGGCGCTTCATGCGGCCGTACCTGTTGGCGCTGCTGCTGTTCATGCTGGGCGGCGTGGTCGTCGGCATTGCCGTTGGCATCGTCGCGGCAGTGGCGGCCGCGTTGGGCGGACTAGGGCAAGGCGGGAACTCCGCGTCGCAGGCCGTTATGTTCTCCCTGCTTCCGGCATTGGTAGGGCTGTATGTCCTGTTCCTGCTCGTGGGACCGTACATGCAAGTCCGGCTGGCTAACCTGACCTGGTCGAACACCGCATTCCCACGCATCCGCATCCGCTCCACGCTGAAGGTCTGGCCGTTCATGCGGCTACAAGTGGCGAACACAATATTGACCTTGCTGACGCTGGGCCTGTACCGGCCCTTTGCGGTGGTGCGGGTCTACCAGTACCGGCTCGCGCAGGTGGAGCTCGAAGTGGACGGCGATATCGAGCAGATTGCCGCGGGCGCCGCGCCGCGACCTGTTGGTGCCGCCGGTGACGGCGCGGCCGACTTCCTCGGCGTCGATCTCTCATGGTAGGAGCAACAATGACCAGCGCCATCTACTTTGACGGGCACAGCGCCCGCATGTACCAAGTGCTATTGCAAGTGGTCGCGGATCGGGTCGAATTGCACGGCACCGACCTGCAAAAGACTTACCCGCGCGCTGACACCCGGCTGGCAGAACCATTCGCCGCCGCGCCTGCGGTGCTGTACTTTAACGATGGCGGGCGCTGCGAGGTTGCGGGCCCTGGCCGCGAAGAGCTGGCCGCCGTGCTGGGCTATCGCAAGTCGTGGGTAGTACGCTGGCAGGAGCGCTGGCTGGCCGCGCTGGCGGCACTGGTCCTGCTGGTGGCGTTGATCGTGGCCACCGTCTTCTGGGGTGTGCCGGCGGCAGCCGAGAAGATCGCTGCCGCCCTGCCCGCATCGGCCGACGCCGCGCTGGGCAAGAGCGCGCTCGAGGGACTGGAAGCCAAGCGTATCCTGAACGCGACGCGCCTGTCCGACCAGCGGGTGGAACAGGTACAGGCGCTGATGAACCGAATTGTGCCCGCACACCCGCGGGTGCCGGTGCGCCTGCTGGTACGCGCATCCGACGCGCTCGGAGCCAATGCGCTGGCCCTGCCCGACGGGACCATCGTGGTTACGGACCAGATGATCCTCGACATCCTGGACAAGAACGACGATTTCGACGACTCCGGCGCGGCCGCGCTGACGGGCGTGCTCGCGCACGAGATCGGCCACATCGAGCGGCGCCACGCCGCGCGCGTGCTGGCGCGCACCTCGCTCACAGCGGCGCTCTCGGCCACGCTGTTCGGCGACTTCAGCGCGGTGGCGGCCGGCGTGCCGGCTGTGCTGATGAACATGCAATATTCGCGCGAGATGGAACTCGAAGCGGACGACTATGCGCTTGCCCTGCTGCGGCAGCACGCGATCGCACCGGGGCCGTTGGCCGACCTGCTCGAATACCTGGGCAACATGCCCGGTGTACGCGAGCAGCGCAACATGCCGCGCTGGCTGTCCAAGAGCATGGCGTACACGTCAAGCCATCCGTCGAGCGAGGAGCGGGCCGCGCGCCTGCGCGCCGGAGCGCCGATCAGCGCGCAACCTGCAGCAGATCCATCAGGATCGCCGACTGCGCATTCATCGCGACCTTGAGCGTGCTCTGGTAGGCCGGCGCCCACAGCGGCGAATGCGGCACCGGCAGCGGCTGCCCGGCGCGGTGCGCGGCCTCCTGCTGCTCGCGCGTCACCGCACCCACATGCAACTCCGCCGCTTTGACGCCGGCCCGCCCGAAGTAGGTGAAATCGTCGCTCGCCATGCGCAAGCCCATGTCGACCACATTCTCCACGCCGAGCGCGCGCTGCAGGGCCGGCACCACCCGCGCGATCAGTTCGGGGTCGTTGTAGATCGCGGGCACGCTCACGGGAATCTCGATCAGCGGCTCCCGATCCAGGCCGGCAGCGAGCGCCACGCCCTTGACTTCGCGCCCAATGCTGGCCAACACGCGCTTGCGCACCTCTTCAGTGAAGGCGCGCACCGACAGCTCCATGCGCACCTCGTCGGGAATGATGTTGGAACGCGAGCCGCCATGGAAGCTGCCGACCGTGATCACCACCGGGTCCATTGGGTTGTTCTCGCGCGAGACCAGGGTCTGCAGCGCCAGCACGATGCGCGCGCCGGCCACGATCGGATCACGCGATTCATGCGGCGCCGAGCCGTGTCCACCCCGTCCGAAAATAGTGATGTTGACGGCGTCGGCCGAGGCACGGAACGGACCGGCGTGGTAGCCGATCTTTCCCACCGTCAGGATCGGGTCGTCGTGCACGGTGAACGCGTAATCCGGCTTGGGAAAACGGGTGAACAGGCCGTCCTTGAGCATCGCCGCGGCGCCCGCGGCCATCTCCTCGCCCGGCTGCCCGACCAGCATCAGGGTGCCGCTCCAGGCCTGGCGATTGGCCGCCATCAGCTGGGCGGTGCCGTACCAGGCCGCCATGTGCAGGTCGTGGCCGCAAGCGTGCATCACCGGCACCTCCTGCCCGGCCGCGTTGCGCACCACCACGCTGCTGGCAAACGGCAGCCCGGTGCTCTCCTTGAGCGGTAAGGCGTCCATCTCGGTGCGCAGCATCACCACCGGCCCCGGCCCGTTGCGCAGCAGCGCCACGATGCCGGTGCCGCCCACGCCGGTGGTCACCTCGTAGCCCAGCGCACGCACGCGTTCGGCCAGCTTCTTGGCCGTCTGGTGCTCATTCATGCTCAGTTCGGGGTTGCGGTGCAGGTCGATGTACAGCGCTTCCACCGACGGATACACCGCGTCGATCTGGGCGCCAAAACCGGACGGGGCCTCGGTAGCGTTGGCGGCGCTAAACGGGGCAAGGAACAGGGATGCAACAAATGTGACTCGTGAAGCAACACGAACGCCCGGCATGAGTGCTCCTTGTCGTAAATGTCAGTGGCAAAACAGATGACCTGTTGCGCCACACAAATACTAATCAATACATATTAATTCGACAAGATTCTTTTAGGCTATGTCACCGCTAAGTGTGGGAGGCAATCGCGGTCCCGTACGCGCTACGAACTGCCGAAGCCGGTGGCCGCGCACATCGTAGGGTGCGCACCTGTGCGCACGCGGTTCGCGAACGTTGCGCAGGGAAGGTGCAGCCGCAAGTCAGCATGCGCTGACCGGGTGCGCACAGGTGCGCACCCTACGCTTCTGGCGCTTTTATGCCACTTGCGCCGGGCGCCAGGGTCAGCAGAAATCGCGGCTGCGGGTGTTCAGGCGGCCGAGCAGGTGCGACATGTCGACCAGGCGCCTGGCCACCAGGTGGCGCACCTCGCCCTGGCGCTGCCAGACGCCATACACGCCCAGGAGTGTCGAGCTGAGCACCTCGCGCCGCTGCTTTTCGACCAGGTCAGGCCAGACGATCAGGTTGACATTGCCGGTCTCGTCCTCCAGCGTCATGAACAGCACCCCCTTGGCGGTGCCCGGCCGCTGGCGCACCGTGACAATGCCGCAGGCGCGCGCCAGCTGGCCGTCCGCGAAGTCGTAAAGCGTGGCCGCCGGCAGGAAGCGCCTGGCCAGCAAGCGCGGGCGCAACAGCGCGAGTGGATGGCGGCCCAAGGTCAGGCCCTGCGCGCGGTAGTCGCCGACGATTTCGTCAGCCTCGGAGGGCGCCGCCAGCACCGGCGCCTCCTCCACCGGCACGGTCGGGCGCAGCAGGTCCTTGTCGGGCACCGCGCCGGCGGCCTGCCACAAGGCTGCGCGGCGATGCCCGGCCAGCGCGCGCAATGCGTTGGACGCGGCCAGCACCTGCAGGTCGCCGCGATCCAGACGGGCGCGCCGCGCAAGGTCGGCCACACTGTCGAACGGCCGGATCGCGCGCGCCTCCTCGATGCGCGCCGCGGCGTCAAAGTTCATGCCGCGCACCAGCGACAGGCCCAGGCGCACCGCCGGCTGCGCGCGCCTGTCGCCATGCTCCTCCAGCGTCGATTCCCAGCCGCTGACCGCCGCATCCACCGGGCGCACCTCGATATCGTGGCGCCGCGCGTCCTGCACCAGCTGCGACGGACTGTAAAAGCCCATCGGCTGGCTGTTGAGCAGCGCGCACAGGAAGGCCGCCGGCTCGTGGCACTTGAGCCAGGCGCTGGCGTAGGCAAGCAGCGCGAAGCTGGCCGCGTGCGACTCGGGAAAGCCGTATTCGCCAAAGCCCTGGATCTGGCTGTAGATCGCCTCGGCGAACGCCAGGTCGTAGCCGCGTTCGAGCATGCCGCGCACGATGCGGTCGTAGTACTGCTCCATTCCGCCCTTGCGCTTCCAGGCCGCCATCGCGCGCCGCAGCTGGTCCGCTTCGCCCGGCGAAAAACCGGCGCCCAGGATCGCCACCTGCATCACCTGCTCCTGGAAGATCGGCACGCCCAGCGTGCGCTCGAGCGCGAGCTTCATGTCCGCGCTCGGGTAGTGCACCGGTTCGAGCCCCTGGCGGCGGCGCAGGTAGGGGTGCACCATGCCGCCCTGGATCGGACCCGGGCGCACCACCGCGACCTCGATCACCAGATCATAGAAGCGACGCGGCAGCATACGCGGCAGCATGCTCATCTGCGCGCGCGACTCGATCTGGAACACGCCGACCGTGTCGGCCTTGCAGATCATGTCGTAGGTGGCCGCGTCGTCGGCAGGAATATCCTGCATCTCGAACAGGTCGCCGTGGCGCTGGCTCACCAGCTCCAGCGCGCGCCGCAGCATCGACAGCATGCCCAGCGCCAGCACGTCGACCTTCATCAGGCCCAGCTCCTCGAGGTCGTCCTTGTCCCACTGGATCACGCTGCGCTCCGGCATGGCCGCGTTCTCGATCGGCACCAGGCGCGACAGCTTGCCGCGTGCGATCACGAAGCCGCCGGGGTGCTGCGACAGGTGGCGCGGAAAACCGAGCAGCTGGCTGGCCAGCAGCGCCCACTGCCTCGATGCCGGCGCTTCGGGATCGAGCCCCGCCTCGGCCAGCCGGTTCAGCAGATCGGCGCGGCCGTCGAACCAGTGGTGTGCCTTGGCCACCTTCTCGACGATCGCCAGGTCCACGCCCAGCGCGCGGCCGCTGTCGCGCAGCGCGCTCTTGGGCCGGTAGCTGATCACCACCGCCGCCAGCGCCGCGCGCTCGCGCCCGTACTTGCTGTAGATGTACTGGATCACCTCCTCGCGCCGCTGGTGCTCAAAGTCGACGTCGATGTCGGGCGGCTCGTTGCGCTCCTTGGAGATGAAGCGCTCGAACAGCAGGCTGGCGCGGGCCGGATCGACCTCGGTGATGCCGAGGCAGTAGCACACCGCCGAGTTGGCGGCCGAGCCCCGGCCCTGGCACAGGATGTTGTTCGAGCGCGCGAAGCGCACGATGTCGTACACGGTCAGGAAGTAGTGCTCGTAGCGCATTTCGGCGATCAGTTCGAGCTCGTGCTCGATCTGCTCCTGCACCTTGGCCGGTATCCCCTCGCGAAAGCGGCGGTGCGCGCCGATGTAGGTCTCCTTGCGCAGGTAGCTGGTCGCGCTCTCGCCTGGCGGGACCACCTCGTCCGGGTATTCGTAGCGCAGCTCGTCCAGCGAAAAGGTGCACAGCTGTGCGATGCGCACCGTCTCGGCCAGCGCCTCGCGCGAATAGATGTTGGCCAGCCGCAGGCGCGCCCGCAGGTGCTGCTCGGCGTTCTGCGACAGCGAATAGCCGCACTCGGCGACCGGCTTGACCAGGCGGATCGCGGTCAAGGTGTCCTGCATGGGCTTGCGCGAGCGCACGTGCATTACCACGTGCCCGAGCGCCGTGATCGGCAATCCATGCTGCCACGCGACCTCCTCGACGGTTGCGCGGTGCGCGTCATCGAAAGCCCGATGCAGCAAGGTCAGGCCCAACCAGGCCCGGCCCGGGAACAGGCGCGCCATCCACGCCGCCTGCGCGTGCAGACGATCGGCGTCAAGCGCCTCGATGCCGGGATAGGCCGGCAGCAGGATCGCCAGGCAGTCGGGCATGCCCTTCAGGTGCGCAAATTGCGGCGCCGGCGCGTCGATGTCGGCTGGGGTGAGCAGGTATTCGCCCTTCTCGCTCCTCATGCGCCCGAGCGTGATCAGCTCCGACAGGTTGCCGTAGCCGTTGCGGTTCTGCGCCAGCAGGATCAGGGACAGCGCCGGGCTGCCGTCCTCGTTCTTCAAGTGGAAGTGAGCGCCGATCACCAGCGGCAGGCCGGCCTTCTTGGCATCCGCGTGCGCGCGCACCACGCCCGCCAGCGAGCATTCGTCGGTGAGCGCCAGCGCAAAATAGCCGAGCTTGACCGCGCGCGCGACCAGTTCCTCGGCGTGCGATGCTCCTTGCAGGAACGAGAAATTGGACAGGCAGAACAGCTCGGCATACTCCGGCAATGCCTGCATGGATGGTGAAAACGAGGACGACATCACTGGGAATTTGCAGAAACGCTACAATTTCTGCTGATGGCACTGATACTGTATAAAAACACAGTATAACCCACCCTCACCCACGATCAAGGCCAGCGATGCAACTACAGGAATTAAAGTGTTTTGGCGCACATCCCGGCGACGGCAATCCGGCGCTGGTCATCGAAGACGACCATTCGACCACGCCGCAGCGCCAGGCGTTCGCGCGCGAACGCAACATGACCTGCGTGTTCCTCGATCCGGCCGATACCCCGGATGCCGCCTGCGTGCTCGACTATTTTTATCCGCACACGAGAAGCCCGCTGTGCCTGCACGCGACGCTGGCCGCAGCCCGGGTCCTGTTCGCGCGCCAGGATGGCAGCGCTTCGCTGGCGGTGACAACCAAGCTGCGCGGCCAGCGCCTGGTGCTGGCCAGGGATGGCGACAAGCTGTTCGTGCGCCTGGGTCCGCAGGAAGTACCGCAGATCGACATCGCGCCCGACCTGCCGGCCCGTCTGCTGGCCGCGCCTGGCCTGGTTCCCGCGGCGCCGCCGCGCCTGGCGTCGGTCGGCAGCCCCAAGCTGCTGATCGAAGTGGCCGACACGGCGCTGCTGGATGGGCTGCGTCCCGATCTGCAATCGATCGTCGAATGGGGCAAGGCCAACGCCGTCAATGGCTGCTACGTGTACTGCCGCACCGGAGACGGAGCATACGAGGGCCGCAACTTCAACCATCTCGACCCGGCGCTGGAAGACAGCGCGACCGGGGTCGCGGCCGGCGCGCTAACGGTACTGCTCGGGCGCGGCATCACACTACGGCAGGGCAAGGCGACCGGGCACGCCTGCCTGATCCGCACGCGTGTCGACGGCGATGCCATCCTCGTCGGCGGTCGGGCCGAACCTGCCACGTCCGGCTAGCCTGAACGTCGCAAGGCGTTATACACTGGCGCCCGTTTTCACCCGATTCGAGCGTAAATGAAACCTGCCTTCCTCGCCTCAGCCTTGACCCTCTCCCTGTTCGCACTGGCCCCCACCGCCCACGCGGACGTCGACTACGAACTGCGCATCACCAACGCCGCCCAGCACCTGGCCGAAGTGCGCGCGACCTTCCCCGCCGTGCAGGGGAACACCCTTGACGTGCAGATGCCCAACTGGCGCACCGGCCGCTACCAGATCCTCAACCTGGCCAATGGCGTGCGCCTGTTCAAGGCGGTCAACGCCAAGGGCGAGCCGCTCGAAGTACACAAGACCGACAAGGGAACCTGGCGCGTGCAGACCCGCCCGGGCGAGCCTGTCACCGTCAGCTACGAGCTGTATGCCAACCTGCTGGCCGAACGCACGCGCCACATCGACGACACCCACGCCTACCTGGATGCGAGTGGCGTATTCGTGTACGCCGCGCCGTTGCGCAGCGAGCCCGTCAAGATCAAGCTCGACGTGCCCGCCGGCTGGCAGTCGCGCTCGGGCATGGACGCGGGCGGCTGCGACCACTGCTTCGTCGCGCCGAACTACGACGTGCTGGTCGATTCGCCGATCGAGACCGGCATCCACGAGTTTTATTCGACTACCGTCGACGGGCGCAAGATCGAACTGGCGATCTGGGGCCGCGGTAACTACGACGGCAAGCAAATGTCCGCCGACCTGCAGAAGATCGTCGCCGCCACCGGCAAGCTGTACGCGAACAAGTGGCCGTACCAGCAGCGCTACCTGTTCATCGTGCACGCGACCGACAGCGCGGGCGGCGCGACCGAGCATATCAACTCGACGGTGATCCAGCGCCCGCGCTGGAAGTTCGGCACGCACAAGGATTACCTGGGCTTCCTGCGCACCGCCGCGCACGAGTTCTTCCACACTTGGAACGTGAAAGCCTACCGCCCGAAAGAGATGGTGCCGTACGACTACCAGAACGAAAACTACAACCCGCTGCTGTGGGTCGCCGAGGGCAATACCTCGTACTTCGAAGAGCTGATCGTGCTGCGGGCAGGCCTGGCCAAGCGCGACGAATTCCTGGAGGAGCACGCCAGGCTGATCGACGACTACCGCCACCAGCCGGGCCGCTTCCAGCAAAGCGCGACCGAGTCGAGCTTTGACGAATGGATTGCCGTGGGCGGCGAACGCGCGCGCAACGCGTCGGTGAACATCTACAGCAAGGGCCATCTGCTTGGGCTGGCGATGGATATCGAACTGCGGCGCCAGACCAAGGGCGCGCGCGGCCTGGAAGACGTGCACCGCATCCTGTTCGACCAGCACTCGGTGGCGCAAGGCGGCTACGACCCGGCGGCCGTGAAGGCAGCGCTCAAGCAGGTCAGCGGCCAGGACTGGAGCGGCTGGTGGAACCAGTACGTCGACGGCACGGCCGAGATCCCGTTCGAGACCTTGCTGCAGAACGTAGGCCTGCAATACCTGATCGACGTGCCCAAGGACGAAGAACAGAAGCAGGAATGGTGGGCCGGCTGGAAGCTGAAGGAAGCGAGCGACCCGGCGCTGGTGACCGAAGTGGAGCGCGACAGCCCGGCATGGAAGGCCGGTGTGGTCGCAGGCGACACGCTGCTGGCGGTGAACGGCATCAAGGTATCGGCCAAGGACGTCGGCGACAAGCTGTGGCTGTCGAAGACCGGCCCGTTCAAACTGCACCTGTTCCGCCGCGACGAACTGCGCGAGCTCGAACTGAACCCGGTGCTGCAGCCGAAAGGCAAGGCCAAGGTCAAGGCGCTGGACAAGCCGGACGCGGAACAGAAGGCTTTGAGCTCGGCGTGGCTGGGCGTGGCGTGGTCGAAGGACGAGCCGGCGAAAAAATAGACCGACCATAAAAGGGTCAGAGTCGAATTATCCGGAACTTTTCCTTATCTCAAAAATACCAATCGGGGTCAGAGTCAAATTAATTGGAAACTTTTCAGAATTTCCAGCAATTAGGGTCTGACCCCGACACGCCTTTTCCTTATCGCAAAAATACTAATCGGGGTCAGAGTCAAATTAATCGGAAACTTTTTAGAATTTCCAGCAATTAGGGTCTGACCCCGCCCTCAACCTGACCCTGCCCTCAACACCCGCCCTCAACAGCCATCCTCAATCCAGGTTCTAAATCATGGAAAACAACGCCCCAAGTATGTTCATTGCATTCCTCCCGATGATCGTCATGTCCCTCCTGGTGGCGATTCCTGCCCATCTTCTAGCCAAAGAGAAAGGTAGGAACGTTACGCTTTGGACGATTCTCGCGCTGATTCCCATTGTGAATTTTGCCTGTCTTTGGTTCTTCATTGGAGCATCGAACTTGAAGTTAGAGCGTAAGCTTGATGCTCTGATGCAGCAACTCAACGATTCGGCGAAAGACAAGCGTTAGGAATCGTTCGCTTTCGACGCAGGTGTGTAAAAACGAAAATGGGGTCTGACCCAAGGCTCCTGACCCGGACGCTCTGGGCCGGTGCTGCGGTCGCCAAATGCAGATTTGCGGCCCCTGCTTCATTCTGCTGCGTTTGTAAAGCGGGTTGTTGTTGCATAAACGATACGATACTCCACAAGACAATTGATTAATATTCAATTTTTCTTGTGGAGATATCGATGGCCTCGCTCCGACAGTTCTTCCGCCAAGGTGCCGTGCTCAGTGTTTCCGGCGCCACCGCCCTCGCCGCCCTGGCTCCGCCGGCCGTCGCCCAGACTGCCGCCGCCCCGGCCGCGGACAACGAGGTGATCCCAAGCGTCAGCGTGGTCGGCTCGCGCCGCGCGGCCAATGCCTCGGCCACCGAAACCACAGTCCCGGTCGACTTCATCCCGCTAACCAAGGTCGCCGAACAAGGCGGCCAGTTCGACCTGGCACAAACACTGACCAACATCTCGCCATCGTTCAACTCCACCCGTCAGACGGGTGCCGACGGGGCCGACCTGATCGATTCGGCGGCGCTGCGCGGGCTGGGTTCGGACCAGACCCTGGTACTGGTCAACGGCAAGCGCCGCCACACGGTCGCGCTGGTCAACCTGTTCGGCGCGCGCAACCGCGGCAACACCGGCACCGATATGAACGCTGTTCCGCTCCTTGCGATCAAGGACGTGCAGGTGCTGCGCGACGGCGCAGCCGCCCAATATGGCTCGGATGCGATCGCGGGCGTGATCAACATCGAACTGAAAAAGAGCCTGGGCTGCGAATCGGTGCTGGGCTATGGCCAATACTCCAAGCGCGACGGCAAGAACGGCCTGGCCTCGGCCTACTGCGGCGTGGCGGTGGCCGGCGGTGTGCTCGGCATCACCGGCGAATACTACGACCGCGGGCGCTCCAACCGGGCCGAACCGGGCAACCCGCGCATCATCGGCGACACCCAGTCAAAGAACCAGACCGTGTACGCGAACGGCGACTTTGCCGCGGGACCGGGCAAGCTTTATCTCACCGCCGGCGCGCAGAAGCGCGACGCCTCGTCCGCAGCCTGGGCACGCGAGGGCATCGGCTCCGAAGACATCCCGTCGCGTAATTCGACAGCGATGTACCCGGACGGCTTTGTCCCCTTCATCAATGGCGACATCGACGACCGCTACGGCACGATCGGCTACCGAATGCGACTGGATGAATGGAACGCCGACTTCTCCCAGACCTATGGCTACAACCGGATGCGCTACACGATCGCGCACACGCTCAACGCATCGATCGCGAACGCCGACCTGCTTAAGGGCGGCAAAGGCATCAGCCCGGACAGCTTTGACGCCGGCGGCTTCTCGTTCCAACAGCTGACCACCAACGCCGACTTCTCGCGCTTTTACAGCGGGGTGCTGAACGGCCTGAACGCGGCGTTCGGTTTCGAGTACCGCAAGGAGAACTATCAGATCTTCGCAGGCGAGCCGGGCTCGTACATCGATGTCGACGGCGTGGGCTTTGGCGGCAACGCCGGCAGCCAGGGCTTCCCGGGCTTCCAGCCGGGCGACGCTACCAACCGCGATCGCCACAGCACTGCCGCTTATGTCGACCTGGAGACCGACGTGACCGACCGTGTCAAGCTGCAGGCCGCGCTGCGCCACGAACGCTTCTCCGATTTCGGCGCGACCACTAACTACAAGCTGGCCGGCTCGTTCAATGCCGGTAGCGGCGTGATGCTGCGCGCCTCGGCCAGCACTGGCTTTCGCGCGCCGTCTCTGCAGCAGAAGTACTTCTCGTCGACCTTTACCGACTTCGTGAACGGCCGTCCGCTGGACGTGGTGCTGGCACCGAACGGCGGCACGGTCGCCAACGCTGCCGGCATCCCCGCGCTGAAGGAGGAAAAGTCTAGGAACTATACGCTGGGCGCAACCTGGACCCCGACCGAGGCGACCTCGCTGACCGCGGACCTGTACCGCATCAGCATCCTTGATCGCATCGTGCTGTCCGGGCGCTTTGATGCCGACAACTATCCGGCGCTGGCGGACACACTGGAGAAGCTGGGCGTGGGCCAGGCGCAGTTCTTCGTGAACTCGGTCGACACCCGCACCCAGGGCCTGGACCTGACGTTCTCGAACAAGGCGAGCCTCGGCGCGGGCAAGCTGAACACCTTCCTGGCGCTGAACTTGTCAAAGACCGAAGTGACAGGCGTGCATGCGCCGGCGTCACTTAAGGGCTTTGACGATGTGCTGCTGTCCGAACGCGAGCGCCTGTTCATCGAACAAGGCGGACCGCGGCGCAAGGCCACGCTGGACTTTGACTATACGCTGGGACGGCTTGAGACCGACTTTAGAATCGTGCACTTCGGGCCGCAGACGCTGGGCACGTTCTCAGGTCCGCCGGTGCCGAACCAGCAGTACGAGCCCAAGACCTCGGCGGACCTGTCGTTCACATGGTCTTTCACGGGCAAGACCAAGCTGACGGTGGGCGCCACCAACATCTTTAATGTGCACCCGACGCCTCAGGACCCGGATGAGACCGACAACGGATTCCGGTACGAGAGCGTGCAGTTCGGATTGAACGGGACGGCGTATTTTGCGAGGTTGTCGCACAAGTTCTGATGCTCGTACGTGCGCACCGATTCGCGAACGCGGCGGAATGAAGCGGAAGTCGCAAGTCGGCGTAGATTGCACCTGTGCGCACGCGGTAAGTATGTGTGCAGGAGCCAACGGCATACGAACGTACAGCGTGCGCACGGGTGCGCACCCTACGTGTTGAAAGTCACCGTGGCGCTCAATCCGCCCAGCCGCTCCGATTTGTCGAGCACGAGCCCGGCTCCGTGCCGCTCGGCGATCGCCTTGATGATCGCCAGCCCCAGTCCGCTGCCTGCCGCCTCGCTGCCCGGCACCCGGTAGAACCGGTCAAACACTCGCTCGCGTTCTTGAGGCGGAATCCCGGGCCCGCTGTCCTCGACCACAAGCCGCGCCGATCCCGGTGCTTGCGTGACCGAGATGTCCACCGTGCCGCCTGCCGGTGTGTACTTGATCGCATTCTCGACCAGATTGCGCATCAGGATGCCAAGCGCTTGCGGCTGGCCCTCGACGCTGACGGGGTCTGCCTGGCACACGCCGATGTCGACGCCCTTGGCCTGCGCCACCGCGGCCAGTTCGGCCACGGTGCGCCGCGCCAGCTGCGCCAGGTCCAATGGCTGCCTGGCCACGCCCTCGGTCGCGCTGGCCTCCTGCCGTGCCAGCACCAGGAGCTGTTCGACCAACCGGGTGGCGCGCTCGATGCCGGCGGACAGGCGCGCGACCGCAATGCGCCGCGCGTCGTCGCTGTCGGCGCGATCCAGGCTCTGCACCTGCAGCTTGAGCGCGGCGAGCGGCGTGCGTAGTTCATGCGCGGCATCGGCCACGAAGTGCTGCTGGGTCTCGAACGCGGTCTTGACGCGATCGAACAGGAGGTTCAGTTCATGTACCAGCGGCTGCACTTCGTCCGGCAGCCCGGACTCGGACACCGGCGACAGGTCGTCGGCCTGGCGCGAGGCAACCTGCGAGCGCACCCGCTCCACCGGCTCGAGCGAGCCGGATACGACCCACCACACGACCAGCATCAGGATCGGCATCATGACAGCGATCGGCCCGAGCGTGCGCAGCGCGAGGTTGCGCGCCATGCTCGAGCGCACAGACAGGTCCTGCGCGACCTGCACCGTCTGGTTGTTGGACTGGATCGAGAAGATGCGGTAAGTGGTGCCGTTGGCGCGCACGTTGGAAAACCCGAGCACCGCCCGCTGCGGCAGGCGCGCGCGCGACACGCTGTGGAACACCTGCACGCCGTCGGGCGACCACACCTGCACCACCAGGTCGTCGTTGCCGCCGTCCTGCTCGACGCCGTTGGCGGCTTCGCTGGCCGACATCGGCGCGTTCGAGCGCAGCGACAGCGCCATCTGCTGCATGTGGTAGTCGAAGATCTGGTCGGCGTCGTGCAGCGCGGTGCGGTACGCGATCAAGGCCTGCGCCACCGCCGCAATGGTGATGGCGGCCAGCAGGTACCACAGCAGCCGGCCGCGCAGGGAGTGCGTCGCTTTCATTCGTTCATGCCTTGGGCACCATGTAGCCAACCCCGCGCACGTTTTGGATCAGATCACTGCCGAGCTTCTTGCGCAGACCATGGATGTAGACTTCCACCGCGTTGCTGGAGACTTCATCGCGCCAGCTGTACAGCTTTTCCTCGAGCTGCTGGCGCGACAGCACCGCACCCGGGCGCGCGACCAGCGCTTCGAGCACGGCCCATTCGCGCGCCGACAGCGTGGCCGGACTGCCATCGACTAAGACTTCCCGGGTGGCGGGGTTGACGGAGATGTTCTTGTATTCGAATACGGGTTCGGCGCGCCCGGCGGCACGCCGCAGCAGCGCGCGGATGCGTGCCAGCAGTTCGTCCAGGTCGTAGGGTTTGAGGACGTAGTCGTCGGCGCCGGCGTCCAGGCCGGCGATGCGCTGGGCGACCGAGTCGCGCGCGGTGGCGACCAGCACCGGGGTGCGGTCCTTGCGAGCACGCATGGCGCGCAGCACCTCGAGCCCGTCCTTGCGGGGCAGGCCCAGGTCCAGCAGCACCAGGTCGTAGTTCTGGTTCTGCATGAGTGCAGTGTCGGCCATTTCGCCGTCCTTCACCCAGTCGACGGCGTAGTGCTCGGCCCGCAGGAGGTCGAGCACTACTTCGCCGATCATCGTATCGTCTTCCACCAACAGCAGGCGCATGATTTCCCCGTTCTTGAACCCAGCGGATGGAAAACGTTACGACGCCTTAGCCGATCCGCACCGGAATGAAGATTCTGTCATTCCCGCGTTGGATCAGCAAGGCCACGGACTTGCTGGCCTTGCCAACCAAGTCGCGTACCTGGCCGACCGACGTGACGGGCTTGCCATTCACGGCCAGCAGCACGTCGCCCGGCTGGATGTCCGCCGCGGCAGCCGCGCCACCAACGTCCTCGATCAAGAGGCCGTCGGCGATGCCGGACTGTGCCCGCTCCTGCGGGTTCAGCTGGCGCAGGGCCAGGCCCAGCTTGGCGCCGCTGTCGTTGCTGGCCAGTTCGGAGCGGTCGGCAGGGGCGGCCTTGTCACTGGAGCTGCCCAGCGTCGCGGTGACCTGCATCGGTTTGCCGTCGCGCCAGACCTCAAGCGCGATTTTCTGGCCCGGCTTGGCGGTCGACACCAATCCAGTCAGGTCGCTCGAAGCGATCACCGGCTGGCCGTCGACCTTGCGGATGATGTCGCCCGACTTCAGGCCAGCCTTGTCGGCGGCGCTGCCGCGCTCCACATTCGACAGCAGCGCGCCCTCAACCGTGGACAGGCCGAACGAATCGGCAAAGGCCTGGTCCACGTCCTGCACGCTCACGCCCAGTTTGGCATGTTGCACCTTGCCGGTGGCGACGATCTGGTCCTTGATGCGCGCCGCGAGGTCGATCGGGATCGCGAACGACACGCCCTGGTAGCCGCCGGTCTGGCTGTAGATCTGCGAGTTGATGCCGACCACCTCGCCGCGCGTGTTAATCAGCGGACCGCCCGAGTTGCCCGGGTTGACCGCGACGTCAGTCTGGATGAAGGGCACGCCCCGGTCGCCCGGCAGCGAGCGGCCCTTGGCACTGACCACGCCGGCGGTGACGGTGCTGTCCAGGCCATATGGCGAGCCGATCGCAATCACCCATTCGCCGACCTGCAGGTTGCGGGTGCTGCCGATCGGGACTACCGGCAGGTTCTTGGCGTCGATCTTGAGCACGGCGACGTCGGTCTTGGGGTCGGAACCGAGCACCTTGGCGCGGTATTCGCGCCGGTCCTGCAGCTTGACCGTGACTTCGCTGGCGTCGCGCACGACGTGGGCGTTGGTCAGGATCACGCCGTCCGGGCTGACGATGAAGCCCGAGCCTTCGCCGCGGACCGGCACGTTACGCTGCTGGCCGCGCATCTGCGGCCCCATGAAGGGACGGAAGAACTGGAAGAACGGGTCGTCCTCGTCGAACTGCGGCATCCGCTGGTTGTTCACCTTGGTGGTGCCGACGATGCGGATGTTGACCACGGCGGGGCCGTAGCGCTTGACGATCTGCGTAAAGTCCGGGAGGGCCACGACGGTTTGCGGTGCCGCGGCAGGCAGTGGCGCGGAGACCGCGGCGGCCGGCACCGGTGCGGGCGGTTCGCCGGAAGCGACTGCGTTATTGTGATTGACAGCGATCGCACCAACCGCTCCGCCAATGACGCCCGCCGCGCATAGCGCGAGCGTGAGACGTTTAGCGGTGATGGCAGTTACGGCACCTGTTTGCATGTACGTGCTCCTAGTCGGAAGTGGTTGTTAGAGGTATGCCCTTTTGATGGGTACTATATTCGCCCATCAGCCTTAGAACATGCTTAAGCTTTTGAACGTTGTGCGTGGGTCGTGCAGCTTGCAGGAGGCGTAGAGTGCCTTTGATGCGATGTGCGTACGCGGTCACCGTTGGCGGCTCACGGCGGCAGCGCCACGACGCCTCGTTCGCGAACCGCGTGCGCACAGGTGCGCACCCTACGACCAGCAGCAGACGTGAAAAGAGGCGCCTCGGCGCCTCCTTTTGCTGCTTCCTGTTTGGCGTTACGCAGCCTGGCGCTGCTCCAGCACCTGGACGTTGTCGGTGTTGCCGTTGGCGTCAGCGATCGCGATCTTGCGCGGCTTGAATTCTTCCGGAATCTCGCGAACCAGATCGATGGTCAGCATGCCGTTGTCGAGCGCAGCGCTCACGACCCTCACGTGGTCGGCCAGCTGGAAGCGCTGTTCGAAGTCGCGTGCGGCGATCCCGCGATGCAGGAAGGTGCGTTGGACCTCGTCCTTTTGCTTGCGGCCGGTGACGCGCAGGGTGTCGCGCTCGGACACGATGTCGACTTCGCTGCGGTTAAAGCCTGCCAGCGCCATCACGATCCGGTACTTGTCTTCAGCGACCAGTTCGATGTTGTACGGCGGGTAGCTCGGAACCGCTTCAGCGCGCTGCTCGAGCATGTTTACCAGGCGGTCAAAACCGATGGCGGAACGATACAGGGGAGTCAGATCAAAAGTACGCATTTTCAATATCCTTTCAAGTAAGCGATAAGTTGACGGACCTCATTGAGCATCCGTTGACGCCAATCTAATGGCACGTCAGCGCCTTTTCAAGGCATACAAAATACGAATTTTTTAAGCCTTTTCGAAATTTTGTTTCGACAACCCGGACGCGGCGTAGCGAGCGGCAGCCGCAAGTACGCGGATAGCACGTCCCCGGGCTCGGCGCCCGCTCAGCATGGGTCCCCGCACTCCCGCGGGGACGACGTGCCTTAGCGAGTGATTCACGTTACGAGTTATTCGCTTTGCAGGTAGCGCATGCTCCACGCTGCGATCACGCCGGCGACATAGGCGCCATCGTTCCTGTTGGTGAGCAGGTGGTCCATGTGGTCGAGCGACACAAAGCTTTTCGGATGCCTGGCAAGCTGGAAGATGCGCATCGCGTGGCTGACGTCGACCGCGCTGTCGATCGGCGAATGCATCACCAGCAGCGCGCGGTTCAGGTGGCGTATCTTGTCTTCCAACCCATGCTGCGTCAGGTCGTCCAGCAACTGGCTGCGCAGCGTGAATTCCCGCCCCGCGAGCATGACCTGCGCCTCGCCCTGCTCGGCAATCGTCCCGGCGCGTTCGCCGAGCATCTCCATCAGAAAACGTGGTTCGCTGGGCGAAGCGATCGTCGCCACCGCCTTGACCTCGGGTATCAACCCTGCCGCTGCCAGCGCCGCCGTGCCGCCCAGGCTGTGTCCGATGAGCAGCCGCGGCGCGGCATATACCTGGCGCAGGTGGCCGGCGGCAGCGACCAGCTCCTGCACGTTGGACGAAAAATTGGTGTCGGCGAAGTCGCCCTCGCTGGCGCCCAGGCCGGTGAAATCGAAGCGCAGCACGCCGATCCCGTGGCTGGCCAGCGTGGCTGAAATGCGGCGCGCGGCGATGACGTCCTTGCCGCAGGTGTAGCAATGCGCATACAACGCGTAGGCGCGAACTGGTCCGTCGGGCAGTTCCAGCCGGGCGGACAGCAGGTGGCCGGCGGCGGTCCGAAAATCGACCTTCTTAGTCGGCATGTATTCCCCTCTTTCTTGCAATCGGCCGCTACTGTGCACCGGATCGCGGCAAGCCGCAAGCCGCTAGCCGAACAGTCCATGCAAGAACCAGCGCGGCTCGGCGCCCTCGCCCGAGCCGACGATGCGCTCGCGGTACACCCAGTACAGCGCATGGTCCTCGCCCTCGGCAATGAAGTAGTCGCGCGTCTGCGTCTCGCTCCACCAGCCGGCCTCGATGCGCTCGGGATTGGAGGCCATCTTCAGGGGCGAGCCGTAGAACGGCCGGTGATTGCGCATCAGGAGCGCAATTGGCTTGGCCAGCAGCCAGGCCGGGCGCGGCAGGCTGTGCAGGTCCGGCGGCAGCTGCGCATCACGCGCGGCATCGCGGATTTTCTGCTGCACCGGCACCCAGACATTGGCCAGTTCCGGCCGGTAGTCGGCCTGCGGCGCGGCCTGCAGCACGTTGTCCTCCCCCAGCCGCGCGGCCAGCAGTTCGAGCATGCGCGTGCGGTCTTCCTCGGTGCCGCCGGGCTCGGGGAACAGCGTCTCGTTGGGTGGCGCCATCGGCTGCACCTGCTCGGCCTGCAGCCCCAGCCCGATCACCGGCGCGTCGAGCACCTGCTTGGCCAGGCGCTCCTTGAGCAGGCGCACCAGGTGCTCGTCGCGCCAAGTCGGCTCGGCCAATGCGATCTCGATCGGAGTCGGCGGGCGGGCAAGCTTGCCGCGCTCATGTTCGAGCAGCAGGGTGATGCGTTCGACCGCGAGCTGGTGCGCGCACAGCCAGCCGGTCAGCTGCAGCACCAGTCGATGCGCGGCGGCCAGCAGGTGTTCGGCATTTTCGATGCGGTCGAACAGTTCAAGCCGCGCATGGAAGGTGGTCGGCGCCTCGATCCATTCGAACATCTCGGGCGACAGGCCGTAGGCGGCGTCGAGCAGGTCGAGCAGCGCCCGCCCGCAGCGGCGCTGCAGGCCCGGGCGCGGCAGGCGCCGCATGTCGCCCAGGGTGAAGCAGCCGATGCCCTCGAACCAGCCGGCGAACGGCCGCGCCGGCGGCGCCAGTGCGACGTCCAGCCGGTCCAGGCGACGCTCCAGCGACGCCATCTTGAGCGCGCGCCCGGCGTTGCGGCGCGCCAGCAGCCAGGCGCCGCGCGCGGTCGGTGCGCAGCTCACGAATGCGGTAAAGCCAAGCGCGCGCAGGTTGGCGCGCACGCGCCGGCACAGTGCGTGGATGCCGCCGAACAGGCGCAGGCTGGCGCCGATGTCGATCAGGAGCGCCGCTTCCTCGGCCTGCGCCACCAGCGGCGTGTACTGCATGAGCGCCATCGCAACCTCGTTCAGCGCCTCGGCCTCGCGCGCCGCGGAGCGTTCGTGCAGGCGCGCCTCGGGCATGAGCATCAGCACGCCGCCGCGCCGCATCCCGGTCTGCACCCCGGCGGCGCGCGCCGCGCTGGACGCCACCAGCACGCGCTCCTGCTCAAGCACCACACTGCCGGCGTCAGCCGACCAGTTCGGGTTGAAGACTTCGAGCGGTAGCTGGGGCAGGCAGAGGCCGATCCACAAGCGCATGACGCTGCAACAACGAAAGGGTGAGTGGCAGGAACAGCGACGCGTCGCGTGCCGGCCCCCGGCGTTTGACGAAGCCGATGTCGATGCCGCCCGCCGCCGGCTTGAGGGACAGCCGCAGCGGCGCGGGCGAGGCGTCCTGCGCCGCGGCCAGCGGACGCAGCATGAAGAACAGGGTCTGGCCGCTTTGCGCCGCCAGGTGCAGCCGGCGCAGGCTTTCGCCGCGCGCGTGCTGGGTCCAGAACAGCAGTGCGCCGCAGCTGCCGCTCTTGAGCACCTGCTCGGCCGCCCACAGCGCGTCGGCGCCGCGGTTGCTGCGCACCCAGATCAGCTGCGACGGCGCCAGCCCCAGCGCGGCCAGCGCCAGCGCCTGCGGCGGGTGCGGTGGCTGCAGCAGCACGATGCGGCGCGACGCCACTGCCTCCAACGCCGGGCGCAGCAGCCGCATTTCGCCAATGCCGGGCTGCTGCAGCAGCAAGTCGACCAGGCAGCCGGTCGGCCAGCCGCCGCCCGGCAACTGGGCCGACAGCGCCGGCTGGCCGGTATCGATGCAGCGCGTATCGGCCTGCGCCAGTTGGGAAGCGCGCCAGAGCGATGGGTGCAAATCCTCCGGCGCGACGACGGATTCGGAACTGGACATGGTAGAAGGAAGCGGAAAAATAACTGTATGGATATACAGTACTCTCGGATTCTCGTTTTGGCAAGGACTGTCTTTTTGACGCGGGGACTTGACATTTGTTCTTGCCCAAAGACTCCGCTCTTCGACTTACAGCCGCCGACGCCCCTGCGCGCGCCATACGTTTGAACTGAGTTGGGACCCGCCGTGGCGTACCGTCAACGCCAACACTACGCTAACGTCCGCGTGCGCACGGGTGCGCACCCTACGGCGGTTGCACGGCAACGCGCCGCAACGCAGCTTAAAAAAATGAAATAATGACCCTTTTACATGCACCCTCTCTCTTGATGACCCCACTTCGCCCCGCCAGGTTCCGCCCCGCCCCTGAACACTTCCCGAGGGGCAGGCCATGACCACGCTCGATCTGGTCGGCGCCATCCTGTTCGCGCTCGCGCTGGTCCATACCTTCGCCGTCAAGGGTTTCAACGTGCTGGCGCGGCGCCATCCGCATCACGCGGGCCTGTTCCACCTGCTGGGCGAGGTCGAGGTCGTGTTCGGCTTCTGGGCCTTCGTGCTGGTGGTGGCGATGGCCCTGATCGGCGGCGCCCACACCGCAGTCGACTATGCCGAATCGCGCGAATATACCGAACCGCTGTTCGTGTTCGTGGTGATGGTGATCGCCGCCTCGCGCCCGGTGCTCGATGCGGTGCGCACCCTGCTGTTCGCGCTCGCGCGCAGCGTGCCGGTGCGTACCGAGGTGGCGCTGGCCTGGATGGGCCTGGCGCTGGTGCCGCTGGCCGGTTCGCTGATCACCGAACCGGCTGCGATGACGCTGGCCGCGCTCACGCTGGCGCCGCTGGTGTTCCGCCAGGGGATACCCGAGTGGCTCAAGTACGGCGCGCTGGGCGTGTTGTTCGTGAACGTGTCGGTCGGCGGCACCCTGACCTCGTACGCCGCCCCGCCGGTGCTGATGGTGGCCGGTAAATGGGACTGGGACAGCACATTCATGATCGAGCACTTCGGCTGGCGCGCGGCGGCCGCCACGCTGGTCAATGCCACCGTCATCACGCTGCTGCTGCGCCGGCACCTTGGCGCATCCACCGCGGCCGTATCGGACCGGCAGCCGGTGCCGCCGCTGGTATCGGCGATCCACTTCGCGTTCCTCGCCGCGGTGGTCCTGCTGGCGCACCACGCGGTGCTGTTCCTCGGCCTGTTCATGCTGTTCCTCGGCTTTACCACGGCTTACCCGCGCTACCAGGACCCGCTGATCCTGAAGGAGGGCCTGCTGGTCGGATTCTTCCTGGCCGGACTGGTGGTGCTGGGCGGAATGCAGCGATGGTGGCTGCAGCCGCTGGTGTCCTCGCTCGGGCCCACCGCCCTGTTCTTCGGCGCGCTGGGCCTGACGGCAATCACCGATAATGCAGCACTGACCTACCTCGGCTCGCTGATCGCCGGCCTGTCAAGCCAGGCGAAATACATGCTGGTGGCCGGCGCGGTCGCGGGCGGCGGCCTGACCGTGATCGCCAACGCGCCCAACCCGGCCGGCGTGTCGCTGCTGCGCCGGGGCTTTAACGACGAATCGATCGGTGCCGGGCAGTTGCTCCTCGGCGCGCTGGGGCCCACCGCTGTTGCGGCCGTGCTGTTCTTGCTGTGAAAGATCGTTCAACCGGAGGATGTATGGATGACGAAGTATTGGTAAGCAAGGCAGGCACGATCGAGCGCTGCATCCGGCGGGCGCGCGAGGAATACGAAAAGGAACCGGCCACGTTCGTCAGCGACGTCACCCGCCAGGACGCAGCAACGCTGAACGTGATCCGCGCCTGGGAAGCGGCGGTGGAAATGGGCGATTACGTGATCGGCCAGACCGGGCTTGGCATGCCGAAGGACGAGCGCGAGGTGATCACGATGCTGGCCGCGCATGGCTGGATCGATGCCGCGCTGGCCGAGGACCTGAAGCGCACCGGCGAATTCTGCCGCGCCGAATGGGATTACCAGGCGGCGCCGCTGCCGGCGCTGGTATCGATCATCAAGCGCGGGCTGCACGACTTCGAGGCCTACGCGCGCTCGCTGCTGGCGCGCGGCACCGGGCTCGATCGGGCCGGCGACGCCTGAGGCCCAGCGATGAGAGCGCGGCAGCGCCAGCCGGGCTTTACCTATGTGGCCCTGATGATCCTGGTGGCCACCATCGGTATCGCCGCCATGGCCGCGGTCCAGGTGCAAGAACTCGCGCGGCGGCGTGCCGCCGAGGCCGAGCTGCTCTACGTCGGCAAGCAGTACATCAAGGCCTTTCTCGAGTACGAGCTGTACACCCCGGAAGGAAATGGCAACCGGGCGCCTGCGCGCCTGGAAGACCTGTTGAAAGACCCGCGCCAGAGCGGCGTGCGCCGCTACCTGCGCCAGCTGTATGCCGACCCGGTCACGGGCAAGCCGGACTGGCAGCTGATCCGCGCACCGGGCGGTGGCATCATGGGTGTGCGCAGCGCCTCCTGCGCCACCACCATCAAGCACAGCTTCCCGGACGGCGACTTCGTGTTCCTCGACGGACGAAAACGCTATTGCGACTGGATCTTCGCCTACGTCATGGCGTGCGGCGCCAACTGCAGCGACGCCGAGCGGCCCGAGAAGGACTGAGCCGCCCTGCCCTCGGTCAGTGGAACTTGCAGCTGCGCGCGACGTTGCTGCTGTTGGTGTCCTTCACCGGCTCATAGCCTTTGGCGGTGCCGACGTAGCCGACGCACCGGCTCGAGCTGCTGTTGGACACGAAATCGGTCATGTCGGCCACGTCGTACTGTCCGGCCAACCCCGGCAGCTTGGCTGAATCGAAGCTGCTGTTCACGCCCAGCCCGGTGCCGACGTTGTACAGCGTGACGCCGTTGACCGTGGCGTAGCGGACGTACTGGCTGGAGCAGTTGCCGCACGAGCGATACAGCTTGCCGGCTTCCTCGGCGTAGAAGTCGCTGATCGAGATGCGTGTCTTGTTGCCGTTGTTCTGGAATATCTTGTCGTTCGCCTTGTAGGCCGCTCCGCCAACGACGGTCATGACCGAACCGGACGGAGCGGAACTTTCCATGGTGGCTGCGTCTTCGCCCACATCGCCCCAGTAGACATTCTCGATGCGGCAGTTGCCCTTGCAGTGCACGCCATCCGCGCCGCCGGCCAGCAGGTTGCGTCCGGTGCCCATGGAGGGGTCGCCAATGATCACGTTCTTCAGCGTCGCGCCCTCGTTCAGGATGAAGTGCGGATCCTGGCTTTCAGACTGGCTGCCGTCCATCTTGGTGCCGCTGCCGACCATGCACACCCATTTGCCGTACTTGGCCAGGCCATCCCAGGTGGTGCCTGCGGCCACGGTGGTGGACCCGGTGACCGTCACCTTGGTGCATGCGGGTACCGCGCGCTTGGCCGGTGCGGCGTGGACGTTGGCGGCCAGCGCCAGGCCAGCCAGTGCGAACAGGACGCTGCGTGCTTTTTTCAGATGCTTCATCATTTCCGCTCTCTCCTAAATCATGGTTATAGTCGCCGTCCACGCGGGACGGCTCGGGAAACCGGACTTCCGGGTCCGGGTGCTGCCACGGCCTTATTGGGCCAAATTGGTGCGCGCGCCCGCGGTGGCGATGACCTTGGCCTTGACATTGGCCGCCGCATCGGGCGTGTAGCTGTAGCCCACGGATCCGTAGGACTTGGTGGTGGCCCAGTTGGTGGCGTTGACATACGTGCCGCTGGCGGAAGTCCAGGTGATGCCGCTGCCGACGTAGTTGTTGCGCAGATCCCAGTAGCCGATGCTGGAACTGTCGCGCGAGGTGACCGGATTGGCTATGTTCTCGAAGTAGTTCGACTCGATCAGCGCGAGACCGCCCATGCGCACGTTGATGCCGGAGGTCTCGACGTTGCCGAAGTAGTTGTTGTAGATGTGCGCCTTGCCAAAACGCAGCAGGGGCAGGCGCGACTTGACGTTCTCGAAGCGGTTGTGGTGGTAGGTCGTCAGCGAGTTGCTGTTTGCGGTGTCGCTGTCGCTAAAGCCGTTCAACGCCACCTTCTGGTAGTTGTAGATGTAGTTGTAGGAGACGGTAATGTGGTGCGCCCCCTTCTTCATGTCGATGCCGCCGTCGAACGAGGCGTCGCCTGCGCCCGGACACATGGTCAGCGATGCGAAGATGGTGTTATGGTCGATCCAGATATTGCTTGGCTGGCCGGATGACATGCCTTCAATCGAAATCGCGTCGGCCGCATCGCCCCCGGGCAGCAGGCCGAAGGTCATGTTCTGCACGATGACGTTGTTCGCGTTGCCGGCGATATGGATGCCGAAGTTGGCGGTCGAATCGGACGAGCCTTTGATCGTGATGTCGCTTTTATTCTTGATTTGCACCGTCTGCGCTGGCTTCTGCCACTGCGCACACACGTCGGTAATGGTGGCGTAGTTGAACTTGCCGGTGTAAAGAAGAACCAGGCCGCCACTGGTGTAGGCATCGATCTTGGCCTGCATGTCGGCCATCGACGTCACCGTGACCGCGGTTTTGCTGCCTCCGCCGGTAGTTGCCGAACCATAGCCCACCGGGCCTGCGGCCGCCTCCATGGCAGCCACGCATAAAGTAAGGACGAGCGCGCCCCTCAGGATAATCCCGTTCATCGCTGTTTCTCCAAGGTTGAATGTCGTGAGTCCCGCCCCCACCACCATCACTGCCCGATCAAGGCAGCCAGCAAGGGACGAGAATGAACCGAACGGGCGCTGAAATGCGAATTTGGCCGACCGCAAAATCTGTATTTTTCAATAACGACCGTTGGTGAAAACCAGATTGCGCGCAAAAAAATTATCGGTCAATCAATGTGTTATATCGGAGCCGAGCAGTTCGATACCCAAACTCAATCCCGACGGGAGAAATGATCGCAAAAAGCCCAGACAACTCGTTGATTATTAAACGTTTCGCCAGCTGCAGCCGCAAGCTGGGCTGCTTGCGACCTGGCACATAAATTGGTAAACCAATCCGCTAAAAAACAACAATCGGTCCGACCAAAGTTAGAGACCTTAGTTGTGTCTGGTTAACCAAACTTACGTTGAACCCAATGCTGGTCAGACCAGAAACTACAGATACTGTAGTGCAATACCAGACCGCGCGGTGCCAGCCGCGCCGCTATGGAGGTCGAATACGCCCTTGCCATCCGCCGCCGGCACGACGATCCAGGTGGCGACGCTTTCGGTGACCGGATCGACGGGCAGGCTGCGCAGGTAACCACGCTCGACCAGTTCGTCGAGCGACTGCGGATAGCGGCCGTTATCGCCATAGAAGCTGTCGATGGCGCTGCGCGTGATGCGCAGGTTCTCCTTGAGGATGGTTTCCTTCGACTGGTCGATACTGTGAAAATAGCGCGGCACGGCCACGGTCATGAGCAGCGCCAGGATCGCCAGCACGACCAGGAGTTCGATCAACGTGAAGCCGCGCCTACCAGCGCCGGTATGGGATGCCATTCAAGCCCACCTGTTCGGATTTGGAGTGCACGTCGTAGACATCCTCGCCCGGCTTCGGGTCATCCGGGTCGCTCAGGTACGCGCGTAATGCCCAGGTCTGCGCATCGGGCAGCGCGGGGTCGCCGCAAAACGGGTCGCGCGGAATACTGCGCAGGAAGTAGACCATGCGGGGCTTGGCACTGCGCTGGTCCGGCACGCCCTTGACCAGCACTTCAAGACTGGCCGGATAACCGCTCCCATCCAACATGCCCAGGATGCGGCCTTCGCCGACGGCGCGCTTGTAATCGTCAAGCGCGGTGCGGATCTCGCGCAGGGCCAGGCGCAGCTCCTGTTCCTTCTGGCGCTGCACCGCGATCTGCGCCAGCGGCAGCGCAATGGACGACAGCAGCGCCACGATCGCCAGCGTGACCATCAGTTCGATCAGCGTAAAGCCGCGGCGCCGCATGTCAGCCACCGCTACGCTCGGGGGCGGGCAAGGCAGGCGCTGGCGGCGGCGCGGGCGCGACCAGGGGCGCAACGGGTGTTCCGTCATTGCCCCGCAGGCTGGCATCGGTCCCGGCATCGAACTCCACCTCGGTCCACGCGGTGCGCGGCTGGTTACGCACCACGCGCGGCGTGATCGACAACACGATCTCGGTCTTGGTACGTTCGCTGCTCTTCACGCCAAACAGGCGGTCCAGCAAAGGCAGTTCGCCCAGCCCGGGCACCGCGGTGGCGCTGCGCTTGTCGTTATCGCTGATCAGCCCTGCAAGCACCTGGTTCTCGCCATCGCGCAGGCGCAGCACCGTGTTGGCATTGCGCGCACCGATGCGGTAGCCGTACGGCTGGCCATTACCGTCCACCATGGTCCCGAGAATGCTGCTCACTTCCAGTCCGAGCTTGATGGAGATTTCGTCATCCAGGTAGACCACCGGCTCGGCTTCCAGCTTGATGCCGACGTCAAGATAGTTCACCGATTGCGAAGTCACCCCCGTGGAAGTCACGTTCGACGAGATGCTCGGCACCCGTTCGCCCACCCTGATCAGCGCCTTCTCGCGGCTCTTGATTCGGATGCGCGGGTTGGCCAGCACGCTGGCGCTGTCGCGGCCGGTTTGCGCGGAAAGCTTCATCGGGTCGAGCGCAACCTGCACGCCGCGCGAGTTCAGGCGCATCAGGTCATACAGCGTCACGGCGCTGGTGAGCACGCCGCCATCCGGCCCGGTGCGCGTGGCAGCCAGCGGCGTGAGGCTGGCGCTGCCCGGCCATTTGACGCCCAGCGCCTCCAGGTCGCTGCGCTGCACCTCCAGGATTTCCACCTCCAGCATGACTTCGGGTTCGGCCACGTCATGCAAGGCCACGAGCCTTGCGGCCATCTGCAGCGTCTCGGGGGTGTCGCGCACCACCAGCATGTTGAGCTTTTCGTCGACCACCACATCGCGCGTCTTGAGCAAGGTCTTCAAACTGGCCGCCACCGCTTTGGCTTCGGCATTGACGATCCGGAAGCTGCGGATGCTGCGCCGCTGGTGTTCGCGCTGCTTGGCCGGATCGCGGGGATAGACCAGGATCGTGCGCTCGTCGGTCACGCTGTGGTCAAGCTGGGCCGACGCCAGCACCTGGCGCAAGGCCTGCTCGACCGTCATATCGACCAAATTGACGGTGACGCGGGTTTCGCTTGGCACGTCCTTGTCGAACGTGAAGCTGATGCTTGACGCCTGGGACAGCGCGGCGAACACGGCACGCAGCGGCGCGTCGCGGAACTGCAGGTCCATGCGCTTGCCCAAGCCCTTGGCGAGCGCGCCCTGCGCAAGCGCCTCACGCTCGCCCAGCGACTGCAGCATGGCGGCCGCCTTCTGGTTATTCGGGAATTGCGCGAGCAGGGCCTGCAGCGCGCTGCGCGCCTCCTCGCGCTTGCCCGCGGCAAGCAAGGCCGACGCGGCGCCCAGCAATTCGCCCTGCCGCTGGGCCGAGCCGAGCATGCGCATGCCCACCATGGCCTGGTCCACTTCGCCCAGCGCGGCGGCGCGGCGGTAGCCGTCCTGGGCTTCTTCCCACGCCTCATTGCGCACCGCCTGCCCAGCCCTGGCGAGCCACTGGCTGGCCAACTGGCGCCGCGTGTTCGCAAGCAGCATGCGCGCTTCGATGTTGTCCGGCGCTGCGGCCAGCAGTTGTTCCAGGCGCGCTGCACCCTGCTCCAACTGGCCGGATTCGAGCAGCGCGCGGATATCGGGCGGCGTGCCATGGGGGGCGCTGGCACAGCCGCCCACGCAGGCGATCAGCGATGCAAGCACCAGTCTTGCTGCAATTTGGCTCATGGATGATCCTCGAAACCGATCCGGAGCGCGGCGCCGGATACGTTGTCCTTGATGTCGACCGCATCGTCGGTCAGCGCCAGCACGCGGTAGCGCTGTTCCAGCACTGCCCCGGCGCGCACTTTGAGCACGTCGCCATTACGCAGCAGGTAGGCCTCGCGCACGCCATCTTCGCGCTTGAAGCCCAGCAGCGTGAACGGCCTTGCCGGTTTTACAGGCGGCTCGAGCGCTTCCTCCGGCGCGCTTGCTTCGGCATTCAGAGCAAACAGGTCGGGCACAAGAGCGTCGTCCGGCTCCGTGTCCGCGAACAGCGCCTGCGCGGGCGCCACGGCTGCGGTCCGCTGCACGCGTGCCGGCCCTTCGCTGATCTCGGGTACCGCCACCTGGGCCGGCCGGTCGAAGACCGCCAGAGCCGCGATCGCCAGCAGTAGCGCCAGCAGCATTTTCAGGCGCATCGTCATCACGGCGTTCCCTTAGCCTCGTACCAGATGGAGAACAGCATGCGCGCCTCCACCGCCCCTCCCGACTGATTGCGCTGCAGGCTGATCTCGTCGAGCGACAGGCCGGCAATCGCCTGGGCGGAACGAACGAAGCGGCGCACCTGCGGATAACTGCCCGTGGCCGGCACCTGGATCTGCCAGCGCCCGACCGGGCCGCTGTCCTGGCGCCGGTAGTCGGCCTGCGCGATCGTCAGCCCATGCTGCTGCGCCAGCGCGAACAATTGGCGCACGCTCGCATCCGCCTGGTCCGGCTGCGGCAAGCGCGGCAACCGCAGCGCCGGCGCCTGCTCGGGCGGTGTGGCCTGCACGCGCTGGCGCCGCAAGGATTCCTGCGCCTTGAGCATTGATGCTTCCTGTTCCGGCAGCCAGACCAACCACGCGGCCACTGCAAGCAGCAGCAACACCAATCCGGGCAGCAGCCACACGCCGTGGCGCACCGCGAGCACTTCCAGTTGCCAGCGCCACGCTTTCACGGCCGGCTCCTCTCTGCGCTGTCGGGCAGGCGAAAAGGCGCGGCCAGTACCGCCTCGTAGCTGAAGTTCACGCCCCCGCCCTGAGGCGGCAGCTCGTGGCGCAGCAGCGCGACCCGGACGAACACCGGGCTTGCCCGCAGCGCGGCCAGATAATCCTGGATCTGGTCAATGCCGCCTGCGTGGGCCTGGACCTTGACCACCCCGCTTGCGAGGTCGGGCTGGAAGGCTTCGAGGCGTACCGTGGGCACTGCTTCGAAAGCGCGGAAGATGGCTTCCCACGGCAGCGCGCGCTGTTGAAAGGCCTGGCGCAGCGCACGCTCATATTCGCTGCTGGCGCCCGCGCGGCTGCGCTCCTGGGCGGCGCGCGCCTGCTGGTGGGCGGCCAGCCTGGCCAGCTCGCTTTCCAGTTCTATGCGCTCGTGCCGGATTACCCGCCCCTGCTGCCACGCGAGCGCCAGCATGGCCAGCGCCGCCAGCGCCATCAGCACAAACAGGCGCGTGCCCGGCATGCGCAGGTCCCAGCGCCACGGGCTGTGGCGCTGCGCAAAATCGATCAGCATCGGCTTCACGCTCGCTCCTCCAGCCCAGCCCAGCCGGCCGGCGCGGCTGGCCCGCTCCAGAACAGGGCCTGCGGCGGCTGTGCGCCAAGCCGCGCCAGTTCCAGGGCCAGCAGCGCATCGGGATCGGCGCCGCGCTGCTGGCGCACCACGCGCATCAGGCCGTCGCGCCAGTACAGCAGATTGGCCAGGCCGTCGGCGTTGCCGCACAAGGCGCCAGTGAGCGGCAGCCGCGGGCAGTAGCGGTTCCATCGATCGAGCAGCTCGGGCAGCAGGCGCGCCAGCCGGAATGCGGCAAATGAGCGCACCACGCCGCGCGGAATGGCGCAGGCCAGCATCGGCGCGCCGGCTTGCCAGTCGGCCTGCAGCAACCAGTCATCCGCCGGCTGGCCGTACAGCGCTTCGAACCGCGCCGCGAGCAGCAGGCGGCAGTCGCGCAAGCTGGCCAGGCCATCGGGTGGCACCAGCAGGAAGTACCTGGCCCAGCAATCGGCCAGCGTCACCGACAGCCGCGCGTTGGCAGGTACGCAGCCGGGCAGTTCTGCGGCCAGCAGCTCCCATTCGCCTGCCTGGCATGCGAGGCCAATGCGCTCCCCGCCGCGCAGCAGGCTGATGCCGCGCGCGCTGACATGCAGCTCGCAATGGTCAGCCAGCCAGCGTGACACGTCCCACCTCCTCGAGCGTGGTTTGGCCGCCGGCCACCAGCGCCAGCGCATCCTCGAACAGGCTGCGCATGCCGTTGGCGCGCGCGGCCTCCTTGATCTGCCGGGGCGGCCGGCGTTCGATCACCAGTTCGGCCAGCGCGTCGTCCAGAATCAGGATCTCGGCCACCGCGCGCCGGCCCTTGAATCCGGTGCCGCGACACTCGGCGCAGCCGCTGCCCTGACGAAAATCAAAGCCCGCCGCAGCGGCGCGCGCGAGGGCGGCGTTCGCCAGCTCCTCGTCGTCCGGCTGATACGGGTGGCTGCAATGCGGGCAGTTCAGCCGCACGAGGCGCTGGGCCACCACGCCGTTCAGCGCCGAGACGAACGAATACGGATCGATGCCCATGTGCGCAAAGCGGCCGAATACATCGAACACGTTGTTGGCATGGACCGTGGACAGGACCAGGTGGCCGGTCAAGGCCGACTGCACGGCGATCTCGCCGGTTTCGCGGTCCCGGATTTCGCCGACCATGACGATGTCGGGATCGTGGCGCAGGATCGATCGCAGCCCGCGCGCGAAGGTCAGCCCTTTCTTGTCGTTGACAGGAATCTGCAAAATGCCCGGCAACTGGTACTCGACCGGGTCCTCGATGGTGATGATCTTGTCGCGCCCGCTGTTGATCTCGGTGAGCGCGCCGTACAGCGTGGTCGTCTTGCCCGATCCGGTCGGCCCGGTCACCAGCACCATGCCGTACGGCTTGGCCACCAGCCGCCGGATGGTGGCGAGATGGTCGGTGGCGAAGCCCGACGCATCGAGCGTCAGCCCACCTTGGGGGCGCACCATCGGCTGCTTGTCGAGGATACGGATCACCGCATCCTCGCCGTGCACGCTCGGCATGATCGACACCCGCAGGTCGATCTCGCGGCCCTGGTACTCGACCTGGAAGCTGCCGTCCTGCGGCACGCGGCGCTCGGCGATATCCAGTTCGGCCAGCACCTTGATGCGCGAAATGGCCTGTTCCGCCAGCGCCGTTCCCGCAACCTGCGCCGCCGGCCCAAGCACGCCGTCGATGCGGTATTTGGTCAGCATGCCGGCCGGGGTGCTTTCGAAGTGGATGTCCGACACCCCTAGCTTCAAGGCGTCGTACATCGTCGAGTTGACCAGCCTGACAGCGGGACTGGCGCCTTCGGCAAGCGCCGCATAGCTCAGGCTTTCCAGCGTCCGGGCGGCGCCCTCTTGCCGTTCGCCGTCTGCGAACAGGGTGTCGAGCGAGCGCACCGTTTCCTCCTGCTTGGCCAGGTAGGCGTGCAGGTCGTCCGGCAGCGCGAGATGCCAGTGGACGGGCGAGCCGGCCTGGGTCTCGGCCCAGACCTGCAGGTCCTGCGCGTACGGGTCGGTAAACACGCCTACCAGAGCGGTGGCACCCTGCAGCATCACGCACTGGCGCTGCTGGGCCCGCGCCAGCGGCAAGCACGCAAAATCGGGCGGCAGCGCAAGCATGCCGGCCAGGTCGATCGGCGGCAGCCTGAACGCGCGGGCAGCGTAGGCCAGCCGTTCAGCCGGCCCCAGCCCGGTCACCGCGCCCAGCGCGCTGAAAAAGTCCTGGCCGCTGTCGCGCGCCTTGTGCTGCGCGGTGTGCAGGGCTTCCATCGTGTTGGTCGACATGATCACTGCAGGCTACCGGCCAGTTCAAAGATCGGCATGTACAACAGCACCACGATGGCGCCGATCACGATGCCGATCGCCGCCATCAGGACCGGTTCGAAGGTCTTGCTGAATTTTTCGATCCACAGCGTGGTCTCCGCGTCGTAGAACAGCGCGGCCCGGGTCAGCATCAGCCCGAGCTGGCCGGAGCGTTCTCCCACCCGCAGCATCCGCAACGCGATCGGCGTGCTCAAGCCATGCTGTTCGAACGCTTCGGAAAAGCTGCCGCCCTGCGCAATGCGTTCGCGCGCAGCAGCTAACAGCGGCTGGCGCGCAGGCGAAACTGCCGCGCTGACCATCTCCAGCGCGGCCACGACGGCAATGCCACCTTCGAGCAGCATGCCGACCGTGAGATACAGGCGCGTGAGCTCCAGGATGCGCACCCGTTCCGCCACGCCCGGCAGCCGCGTCAAGGCGGCCATCAGGCGCCCCGCGCGCCGCAGGCGGCGCAGCCAGAGCGCGCACGCGCCGAACAGGACGGCCAGCCCCGCCAGCAGCGCCATGCCATGCTGCGCGACCAAGCCGCCCCAGGCGATCAGCCACTGCGACAGCAGCGGCAGCGTGCGGCCGTTGCCCTGGTAGACGACCGCGAACTTGGGCACCACGTAACCGAGCAAAAACAGGCTGACCAGGCTGCCGACCACCAGCAGGATAACCGGGTAGATCGCCGCATTGACCAGACGGTTGCGCACGCCGTCCACGCGCACCTGGTATTCGATGTAGCGGGAGAGCGCCTGCGGCAGGTCGCTGGTGCGTTCGGCCGCCTTGACGATGCCGGCGAAAAGCGGCGGGAAGCACTGGGGCTCGGCGCCGATCGCTTCTGAGAAGCGCAGGCCGTCGCGCATGCGCGCCAGCAGCCGGGCGAGCAAGGCGCCGGTCTCGGACTGCGATTCTTTTTCGCCGAGCGCTTCCAGGCTCTCGACCAGGCCTAGGCCGGACTGCAGCAGCGCCAGCAGCTCCTGCGTAAACAGCACCAGCGCAAAGCGCCTGCCGCGCCGCTGCCGGGTTGCGGCCAGCGGACGCACCTCCAGAACGGTCAGGCGGCGCGCGCTGGCGGCACGGCTGGCCGCGCGGGCGTCGCTGGCGTCCAGTTCCAGCGTCTGCAGCCGGTTATCAAAGCCGATGGCACGGATCGAGAAACGCACCGCCGCACCCCGGGTTTATGCGAACCGTAAGCCGCAGGCAGGACGCTGCTGGCGCGACGCAAGACGTTCTGTGAAGAAAATCTGGTGCATAGGGCTCCCCGTGGCGAGTGGCGCAGCAGCGAAAGGTTGTCAATTGAGTATGACATAAATATATCAAAAACTGGACAGTCCGCATGTCTCATTTGGCCCAACCGGTTAGAAATGGCCTGACCACCTGAATTTCTTGCCGACGGGTATCGTATGCGCTGTCCAGTCCATTGACGCTACCATCGGCGCATCGGATCGGTTGATATCTCGCCCCCGCACTGGAGAGGAAGAGCGGTCGCGCCGGGGCCGATCTGGACCCCGCTTCAAGTTTCCGGCGGCGCGCCCCAGAACAAACTGGAGCAGTTCGGCGGCAACACGCCGATGAAGCGCACCGGGCAGCCGGCCGAGCTGGCCCCGACCTTCGTGACCCTGGCATCAAGCGAATCGACTTACACCACAGGCCAGGTGTACGGCGTGTCTGGCGGCAACGGCAATCCGTAAGCTGAATGCATCAAGGCCGGCCGGGATGGCGCGTGCCTTGTCCGCCTGCTAACTGGTATCATGCGCGCTTTCGGACAGGGTTCGCTGCGTCGCAGCACGCCTGTCCCCCTACTTCCTAGCGACAATACATGAACCAACCGAACAACTTGCCCTCCTTCTGGAGCCGGCTTTCCCTTGCCTTTGGCAGCTTCTTCAAGATCCTGGGCGACGCCGGGTACGCGGCGCGCGTGCGCGACGACCAGATCGGCCCGGTCGCGGCGCCGGTCGCACCTGCCCCCGCACCTGCCCCGGCCGCGGCCCCACTGCGCGTGGCCACGCCCGACGCCGCGCTTCAGCTACTCAGCCTGCTGCAACGCGAGGCGCGCCTGATCGACTTCGCCCATGAAAACCTCTCCGCCTACGCCGACGCCGACATCGGCGCCGCCGCGCGCGTGGTGCACGAGGGCTGCGCCCGCGTGCTGCGCGAGCATTTCAACATCGAGCCGGTGCGCGGCGAAGCCGAAGGCAGCCGCGTCACGCTCGACGAAGGTTTTGACGCGGCCAGCGTGCGCCTGACCGGCAACGTGGTCGGCAAGCCGCCATTCAAGGGCACGCTCAGCCACCGCGGCTGGCGCGCGGCCGAGGTGCGCCTGCCGCAGCTGGCCGACAAGCACGACGCGCGCGTGCTCGCTCCCGCGGAGGTGGAACTGTGAGCGATCCACGCTACGCCATCGGCATCGACCTTGGCACCACCCACAGCGCGCTGTCCTATGTGGACCTGCAGACCAGCGACGGCGAACAGCCGGTGCAGGAGGTGCAGCCGATCCCGCAGCTCTCCGCGCCCGGCACCGTCGAAGCGCTGCCGCTGCTGCCGTCCTTCCTGTACCTGCCGCATCCGGACGAACTGGCGCCGGGCGAACTGGCCCTGCCGTGGGCACCGGGCGGCGAAACCCAAGTCGTCGGCGAAATGGCAAGGAGCCGCGGCGCCACCACGCCGATCCGCCTGGTATCGTCCGCCAAGAGCTGGCTGTGCCACCCGGGCGTCGACCGCCGCGCCGCGATCCTGCCCACCGACGCTCCGGAAGAGGTGCCGCACATCTCGCCGCTGGAAGCCTCGACGCGCTACCTCCAGCACCTGCGCCGCGCCTGGGATGCCGCCCATCCCGAGGCGCCGTTTGACCAGCAGGCCGTGACGGTCACCATTCCGGCCTCGTTCGACCCGGCCGCGCGCGAGCTCACCGCCGAGGCGGCGCGCGCAGCGGGCTACGCCGCGCCGACCCTGCTGGAAGAGCCGCAGGCAGCGCTCTACAGCTGGATCCAGGGCAGCGCCGGCCGCTGGCGCAAGCAAGTGCAGCCGGGCGACATCATCCTGGTGGTGGACGTGGGCGGCGGCACCAGCGACTTTTCGCTGATCGCGATCCTGGAGCGCGACGGCAAGCTGGAGCCGCACCGCGTGGCAGTTGGCGACCACATCCTGCTGGGCGGCGACAACATGGACCTGGCGCTGGCCCACCTGGTGGCGCGCAAGCTGGCGGCGAACGGCACCCAGCTCGACGCCTGGCAGATGCGCGCCCTCACCTACGGCTGCCGCAGCGCCAAGGAGCACCTGCTGGCCGACGCCGACGCAGCCAGCTGGCCGATCGTCGTGCCCAGCCGCGGCTCCAAGCTGATCGGCGGCTCGATCCGCACCGAGCTCACGCGCGACGAGGTCACGACCTTCATCACCGACGGCTTCTTCCCGCGCGTGGAAGCGTCCAGCCGTCCGGCAGTGCGCACCCGCGCCGGCCTGACCACGCTCGGCCTGCCGTACGCGCAGGACGCGGCGATCACGCGCCACCTGGCCGCCTTCCTGGGCCGCCAGGCCGGCGCCACCGCCGAGCTGGAAGGCTTTGCCGGCCGCGTGTCGCAGGAACACACGTTCCTGCACCCGAGCGCGGTGCTGTTCAACGGCGGCGTGTTCAAGTCGGGTATTCTGGCCCAGCGCATGATGGACACCATCAACGACTGGCTGTACATGGAAGGCGCCGAGCCCGCACGCATGCTCGAAGGCGCCGACCTGGACCTCGCGGTCGCGCGCGGCGCAGCCTACTTCGGCTATGCGCGGCGCGGCGGCGGCGTGCGCATCCGCGGCGGCACGGCGCGTTCGTACTACGTGGGTGTGGAGTCGTCGATGCCGGCTATCCCCGGCTTCGAGCCGCCGATCGAAGCCCTGTGCGTGGCGCCGTTCGGCATGGAGGAAGGCAGCGAACTGGAGTTGCCGGGCCGTGAATTCGGCCTGGTGATCGGCGAGCCGGTGCACTTCCGCTTCTTCGGTTCCAGCACCCGCCGGCAGGACGCCATCGGCGAAGTGCTCGACAGCTGGAACCCCGACGAGCTGCAGGAACTGAACGAGATCCAGGCCACGCTGCCGGCGGAAGGCCGCACGCCGGGCGAGATCGTGGAGGTCAAGCTGCATTCGCTCGCCACCGAGGCGGGCACGCTGGAGCTGGCCGCGGTCGCGCGCGACGGGCAGCGCTGGAAGGTTGAATTCGACGTGCGTTCCGCTCCCCAGCAACAGTGATCCAACGACTGTGACCCGATATTTGGTCAGCATCGACCTTGGCACCACCAACACGGCGCTCGCCTACGCGGCGCCAGGTGCCGACCGACTCGAACTGTTTTCGATCGACCAGCTCGTGGCGCCCGGCGAAGTGGCCGGCGCGCCGCTGCTGCCGTCCGTTCGCTATCACCCGCTCGAAGGCGAGCTTGCGGACGCCGCCCTGCAACTGCCATGGCAGCAGCGCGATGTCGCCGGCCTCAAGCAGGTCGTCACCGGGCGCCTGGCGCGCACGCTCGGCGCGCAAACACCGGGACGCCTGGTCGCATCAAGCAAGAGCTGGCTGTCGCACCCTGGCGTCGACCGCATGGCGCCGATCCTTCCGTGGGGCGCCGATCCTGAGGTGCCGAAGGTGTCGCCGGTTGCCGCCAGCGCCAGCTATCTGGCGCACCTGCGCGCTGCCTGGAATACCCGTTTTCCGCACGCCCCGCTCGAGCGACAGCAGATCGTCCTGACCATTCCCGCCTCGTTCGACGAAGGCGCACGCGCGCTCACGCTGGAAGCCGCGCGCATGGCCGGCCTGCCCAGCCTCTCCCTGCTGGAAGAACCGCAGGCAGCGCTGTACGACTGGCTGTACCGGCACCGCGCCACGCTGGTCGACGAGCTGGCCGCGACGCGCCTGGTGCTGGTGGCCGACGTCGGCGGCGGCACCACCGACTTCACGCTGGTGAAGGTTGAGCTGGACGCCGGCGTGCCCAAGCTCACCCGCATCGGCGTGGGCAACCACCTGATCCTCGGCGGCGACAACATGGACCTGGCGCTGGCGCACCTGCTCGAGCCGCGCCTGGCCGGGCAGAACGAGACCGCCGCGCCGCAGCGGATGTCTGCCGCGCGCCTGGCCCAGCTCACCGAGCGTGCCCGCGCGGCCAAGGAGCGGCTGCTGGCGGCCGACGCGCCGGAACAGGCGACCGTCACCCTGCTCGGTTCCGGCTCGCGGCTGATCGGCGCCAGCCGCTCGGCCGCACTGGCGCGCGAAGAAGTCGAGCGCATCGTGCTCGACGGCTTCTTCCCCTTGAACCCGGAGCAGGAAGCGCCACGCCGCGGACGTGGCGCGCTGGTCGAATTCGGCCTGCCCTATGCCAGCGACCCGGCCATCACGCGCCATTTGGCGGGCTTTTTGCGCCAGCATGCGGCGGCGGCGCGCGACGCGCTCGGCCTGCCGGACGACGGCCGCCTGCCTGTGCCCGACGCCTTGCTGCTCAACGGCGGCGTCTTCCGCGCCGACGCATTGGCGCAGCGCCTGGCCGACACGCTAGCCGCGTGGCGCGGCCAGCCTTTGAAAGTACTGCACAACGACGACCCGGACGTGGCGGTGGCGCGTGGCGGTGTGGCCTATTCGCTCGCGCGCCAGGGAATGGCGCCGGCGATCGAAAGCGGCGCGGCGCGCAGCTACTATCTGCTGCTGGACGGCGAAAACGTTCCCGGCGAGCTGCTCCACACCGTCTGCATCCTCCCGCGCGGAACGAAGGCCGGCACCGAAGTCCGGCTGGCACAGCGCACCTTCGCGCTGCGCCTTGGCCGCCCGGTGCGCTTCCACCTGGTGTCGTCGATCGCCGACCCCGGCGGCAGGCCACCGGGCGCCGGCGATCTGGTAGAACTGCCCGCGAGCGAGGCGGTACGCCTGCCGGCGATCGCCACCGTGCTGCGCGGCGTCGATTCCGCTGCGCGCACCGAGATTCCCGTCCAGCTGGCGGCCGCGCTGTCGGAAGTGGGCACGCTTGAAGTGCACTCTTTGGCGGCGGACGGCAGCGACCAACGCTGGCAGCTCGAATTCCAGCTGCGCGGCCTGGAGGAAGAGGCTGAGCCGGAATTAGGCGCCGCCCTGCCCGCCCAACTGATCGAGGCCCTCGCGCGCATCGACCGCATCTTCGGCACCCGCTCCAAACAGGTCGACTCGCGCGAAGTGCGCCAGCTGCGCGGCACGCTTGAACATCTGCTCGGCGCGCGCGAACGCTGGACCACGCCGCTGCTGCGGCGCCTGTTCGACGCACTCATCGCCCGAGCCAAGGGCCGCCGCCGCTCTGCCGAGCATGAACGTGTCTGGCTCAACCTGGTTGGCTACAGCCTGCGTCCCGGCTTCGGCCATCCGCTCGACGACTGGCGCATCGAACAGCTCTGGCCACTGTTCGAGGCCGGTGCCCAGTACCACAAGGACAGCCAGGTGCGCGCCGAATGGTGGACCCTCTGGCGCCGCGTGGCGGGCGGCCTCGATACCGAGGCCCAGCTGCGCCTGCTCGATGACTTCGCATTCAACCTGCAGGCGGACCCTGACGAACGCGCTCACCGCCCGGCCACGCTGGTCGATGGCAACGAGGACGACATGCTGCGCCTGGGCGCTTCGCTGGAGCGCATTCCGGCAGCGTACAAAGACGAAATCGGCAATTGGCTGGTCGACAGAATCATGGCCACGCCGGCGCCTGGCGCCAAGGCCGATGCCAAGACGACGGCACGCTACGCGCGCTACCTGTGGGCGCTGGCGCGCGTGGGCGCACGCCGGCCGCTGCACGGCAGCGCGCACGAGGTGGCCAGCGCCGGGGCGGCGCAGCAGTGGCTGGAATCACTGCTGCAACTGGACTGGAAGAAGATCGAACCGGCCGGCTTTGCCGCGGCACACCTGGCGCGCAAAACGGGCGATCGCACGCGCGATATCAGCGAAGCGGTACGCGAGGCGGTGCTGAACCGCCTGACGGGGACCGGCGCGCCGGCCTCATGGCCGGCCATGGTGCGCGAGGTGCTCGAACTGGACCAGGCCAGCGAAACGCGGATGCTGGGCGAAGCGCTACCGCCTGGGCTCAAGCTGCTGCATTAGCGATTGCACGTCGTTCCCGCGCAGGCGGGAACAGCGCCACTGGCGCTGTTCCCCCCATAGGCAGCGTGAAGTGATGCTCAGCATGGGTCCCCGCCTGCGCGGGGACGACGATATCTGGAGCTGACTATTGTTGTGACATGCGTTTTGCGTGATTCATGATACGGGGTGACGCAACGACCGTTAGAGCCGTCCCCCCAAAAGTCCCTCCCCAGCGCCCAGGAACACGCCAGTCACTGCACTGCCTACGATCGCCAGGACGATTGCACACGCGATCGTCGCCGCTGTAAACCCTATCGCCCGGTCCTTAGGGACTTGCATCATCGGTGAAACGCCGAGGTAGAAGACATAAAAGCCGTACAGGCTAACCAGCAAGACAAGGCTGCTGAGCGAAGGAAGGAGCAGCAGCACACCCGCAATCCAGGCGGGCGTGTACGCATAGGCTGCGAGCTTGAGCGCTTGAATCTGCCCCTTCTGCCCACCAAACGATGGCGACAGCGCATCAATCACCAAGGCAAGCACAAACACGCTGACCAAAGCAACGACATAACTTGTCAACTGCATCGACAAATTCATCATGACCGGCATGCGATACGTACCGAAGATCGGAATGCTGATTCCGAAGGCGGTCATTCCGGCAAACGAGGCCAAAGGACCAATCGCAGCAAGTGGAACGATGTAACGCGTGTAAAGCTCGCTTGTTGTCGTCGCTTCGGGAGCAATGACCTCCCATTCGGTTCGCGGGTTCAGAGAGATATTCTTGGCGCGTTCGATCAGATTCATCGCTTCGTTTTCCTTTCTAATAGGTCGGGGCGTGTCGTTGCCAGCACCCGCAACAGTATTTTCGGAAATCCATGACCGCGGCCGAGATCGGACGAACAGGCGCGACGCGACCGGCGGCTCCCGGAGGCAACATCAACCCGCTAGCCGCGTTCGATTCTAGCGCCAGAATTGTTCGGAAAGCAACGATTGCCGGTAAATATTGTCAATTTCCTCGAAAACGGGTCGAACAATCGCCGGCGGGCGTTCGGTTGATGCACGCTCTGTTTAAACGCGTGGGCGTTCGTTCGGCTGGCCACTGGCCAGCCTCACCCCGCCCTCCCTACCGCACGATTGACCAGCATCAAGCGTGCTCGCGGCGCGCCTTCTACGCTGTTCCGGGTGTCGCCAGCCAGCACATATTCACAAAGGGAGAAACGAGATGAGCTACCTCGACCGCGACAAACTCGGCATGTACAAGGACAGCGCAGACGCCGGGCCGGGTCCGCAGCTGATGGGGGCCGACACGCTGATCGGTGACAGCGTCGTCAATGGCGCCGAAGAAAACCTTGGCCAGATCAAGGACCTCATGCTCAACATGAACACCGGTCAGGTGGCCTATGCGGTGCTGGCCTTCGGCGGTTTCCTGCACATGGGCGAAAAGCTGTTTGCCGTGCCATGGCCGGCGCTGCACCTGGATACCGTCAACAAGCGCTTCGTGCTCAACGTCGAAAAGGAGCGGCTGAAAAACGCCCCCGGCTTCAATCCGGACAACTGGCCCAACATGAACGACATCGCGTGGGCTAACCAGGTCCACACCTTCTACGGCACCGACGCCGCCCGTCAAGGCGCACCGACGATGGGCCCGGGCAGCAGCGTGGCGACGGGCGGCGTGATCGGTGGCGCCGGCACCGGTCCGGGCATGGGCGCAGGCATGGCCGGCAGCGATACCGCCGGAAGCGGCGTGGGCCTCTCCTCGGGCTCGGGCGGCTCGACCACCGGCACGGGCGGCGGCGCGATGGGCACGGGCAGCGAAGGTGGAACGGGCGGCAACATCGGACTGGGCGCCGGCACAAGCAGGGGCGCCAGCGACTTGGGCAGCACCACCGCCGGTGGCGGCGGGAGCCGAACCTCCTGACAGACGGACAAACCCGGCGGCATCGCGGCTGTCACAGCCTGTGACAGCCGCTGCCCGGCTGACTCAGGCTTGCTGGCCGATCTCGAAATTGGCCAGCGTTTCCAGCGCGCGCACCATCGCCGAATGGTCCCAGGCGCCGCCGCCGTGTGCGGCGCAGGCACTGAACAGCTGCTGGGCCGTGGCCGTGTTCGGAAGCGCCACGCCGATCGCGCGCGCACTGGCCAGCGCCAGGTTCAGGTCCTTCTGGTGCAGTTCGATCCGAAAGCCGGGGTCGAACGTGCGCTTGACCATGCGTTCGCCGTGCACCTCGAGGATGCGCGAGGCCGCAAAACCACCCATCAGCGCCTGGCGCACCTTGGCCGGGTCGGTCCCCATCTTGGCGGCGAACAGCAGCGCCTCCCCCACCGCCTCGATGTTGAGCGCGACGATGATCTGGTTGGCCACCTTGCAGGTCTGCCCGGCACCGTGCTCGCCGACCAGCGTGATGTTCTTACCCATCAGTTCGAACAGCGGCTTGACCCGGTCGAAGGCGGCCTCGGAACCGCCGACCATGATCGTCAGGCTGGCAGCCCTGGCGCCGACCTCGCCGCCGGAAACGGGAGCATCGACATAGTCGCAGCCCAGAGCCTCGATGCGGGCGGCAAAAGCCTTGGTCTCGACCGGAGAGATCGAACTCATGTCGACCACCACCTTGCCCGGCGACAGGCCGTCGGCGACGCCGTCGGGATCGAACAGCACCGATGCTACGTGCGGGGTATCGGGCAGCATCGTGATGATCACGTCCGCCTGCTGCGCCACTAGCTTGGGCGTTCCAAAAGCCCTGCCCCCGGCTTCGATCAGCTCGCCCGGCACGCCCGACCTGCTGTGCAGGTAAACCTCGTGCCCGGCCTTGATCAGGTGCCCGGCCATCGGTTTGCCCATGATGCCCAGGCCAATAAATCCAATCTTGCTCATTGCTTTCTCCGTAATCAGTAGTCTTGTTCAGCTCAAAGCGCGTACTTGTCGCGCAGGGTCTGGGTGGCAGCGCGGAACAGGCCCAGGTCGCTGCCCACGGCAAGCATCGTCGCGCCCATTTCCAGGTAGCGCCGCGCATCTGCCTCGGCCGGAGCCAGGATGCCAAAAGGCACGCCGGCCGCCTTCGCACAAGTGAAGACGCGCCGCATCGCCGCCTGCACCTCCGGGTGCGACGGATTGCCGAAATGGCCAAGATCGGCCGCCAGGTCCGACGGGCCAATGAAGATCGCATCGACGCCGTCCACGGCGCAGATCTCCTTGATGTTTTCGACGCCCGCGCGGCTTTCGATCTGGATCACGACAGCGATATTCTGGTTGCTGATCAGGTGATAATCGGCCACGGTGCCGAAACGGTTGCCGCGCATGGACACCGATACTCCGCGCACGCCCTCGGGCGGATAGCGGGTCGCAGCGACGGCGCGCGCCGCCTCCTCCTTTGACTCCACGAACGGGATCAGGAAGTTGTAAAAGCCGGCATCGAGCAGGCGCTTGATCTGCACCGTGTCGTTCGACTGCGGGCGCACCACCGGCGCGCTGCGGCTGTCCTTGAGCGCCATCAGCTGCACGATGAACGTGTTCAGTTCGTTGGGCGCATGTTCACCGTCGAGCATCAGCCAGTCGAAGCCGGCCAGTCCGAGAATTTCGGTGGTATTCGGGTTGGCCAGGGTCGCCCAGCAGCCGATCAGCACCTTGCCTTCGCGCAGGTCGCGTTTGAAACGGTTGGGTAAGCCAGTGTAGTGATCCACGACTATCTCCTGCAGACGTTAATGTTGCGCCAGGTGGTCCCTGTTTTGAACTTGCCAGGAAGTCCATGGTAGCTGGGCAGTAATTCCCAATCAAACCAATGAGTGACGGTTGCGATTCAAGAATTGAATCAGCGATGCGAGCGGAACGTGGGCAGGATGTCGCGCTTGAAGAGCTGGAGGATGGGATTGTCGTTGTCGCGGCGGTACGAACAGAGCATCTGCACCGGCTCGGCTGGTTCGGTCGCGACTTTGCGCAGGATGATGCCGTTCAATTGCAGCCGCATCGCCGCGCCGGGAATCAGCGCCACGCCCACCCCGGTCCGGACCAGTGCCAGCATCGTATGGATCTGGCCGACGTGCTCGACCACGTCCGGCATCACCCCGGTGCGATTCAGGCAGTTGCTCACCAGCTGGTGGAAATAACGCGCCTCATACGGCGAATACATCAGGAAGTGCTTACCGTTCAGGCAGTCGAGGGTCGGCGTGGCGGGCCAATGGTCGGCATCGCGCTCGGGAATCGCCAGCATCAGCGCTTCGCTTGCGAGCGGCACCGTGTCCAGCTCCGGGTGCTCGACGTAGGGCCGCATCAGGCCCAGGTCGAGCTGGCCGGCATCGAGCGCCTCGAGCTGCGACATGGTCACCAGTTCCTTGAGCGTGAGCGAAACGCCGGGCACGCGTGCGCGCAGGCGGCGCACGATTTCGGGCAGCAGGCCGTAGCCGAAGGCGGCGGTAAAACCGATGGCCAGCGCGCCCTGTTCCCCCTTGGCGACGCGGCGCGCGGTGACCACCGCCTCCTCCGCCATGCGCAGGATGCGGGCCGCCTCCGGGAAAAATGCCTTGCCCGCGGCCGTCAGGCGCACGGCGCGACCGCTGCGGTCCAGGAGCTGCGCGCCCACCTGATGCTCCAGCAGGCGGATCTGACGGCTGAGCGGCGGCTGCGTCATGTTCAGACGCTCCGCTGCCCGGCTGAAGTGCAACTCCTCGGCGACCGCTATGAAACAGCGAATCTGACTGATCTCGAACATTTGGTCCGATGATACAGCAATGATCAGTTATGTCATGCAATATCGACAACTTATCGCATGGTCGCGTGTCATTTTGAGTACACGCACAGCCCAGATGCATGGCTGCGCTCGCACATCGCCGTAGGGTGCGCACCAGTGCGCACGCGGTCACGGCATGCCGACTTGCGGCCGCCGCTTCACTACGCTGCCGTCGCGAACCGCGTGCGCACAGGTCCTCGGCGGCCCCGCGCCCCCGACGCCTTCGTCTAACGCAGCATCGACTCCCACACCTTCTGCAGACGCTTGACCGACACCGGCATGGGCGTACGCAGCTCCTGCGCGAACAACGACACACGCAGCTCTTCCAGCATCCAGCGGAATTCAACCATACGCGGGTCGATGTTCTTGATCGGCTGATTGCGCACCGAACGCTGGAACTGGTTGGCGGCGTTCTGCCATTCCGCCATCAACTGCGCATCGCGCGTGGCATTCGCACGCAGCTTCTCGAGTCGCACGTTCATCGCCTTCAGGTAGCGCGGGAAGTGCGCCAGCTGGCTGTACTCGTTATCCGAGATGAAGCGCTTGTGCACCAGCCCCTGCAACTGCGCCTGCATGTCGCTGGCGGCGGCCTGCGGCAGCCCTTGCAGCTTTTTCGGCAGCCCGTGGAACTCGGCCAGTATCTGCCCGGCCAGGCGAGCGACCTCGTTGATCAACAGGCCAAGGCGGCCCTTGCCCTCGTCCTTGCGCTTGTTGAACGACGCCGCGTCATGCGGCAGCGGGTCCTGCAGGCAGGCGATTTCGATTGCCTTGTTGACGATCTGTTCGCGCAGTTCCTCCTGCGTTCCCAGCGCCATGAACTGCATGCCCATCTGCTGCAGGCCCGGGATGTTCTTCTCGGCGAACTTGAGCTGCTCCTTGAACTGCAGCGCAAATAGCCGCCGCAGGCCGATCCGATGAGTGCGCGCGGCCACGTTGGGGTCGTCGAACACTTCCAGGTCGGCGTGCGTGCCCTTGTCGACCAGCGCCGGAAAGCCGATCAGCGTCAGCTTGCCCTGGTTAATCTCCAGCAGCTCCGGCAGCTCGCCAAAGGTCCAGCTCGTGATGTTGGTGTGCTGGCTGGCCGCGGGTGCGCTAGGCGCCGGCGCAGCCGCTTCGCCCTTGCCCTTCGCTGCCGCAGCCGGTGCGCTGACGTTTGCCGCCTTGACCGGCGCCGCCGGGCTGGGCACGGCTTCCGCCATCTTCTGGAAGCTCTGGCGCGCCTGTCCGCCCAGCTCGGCCTGCAGCGTCGCCAGGTTGCGGCCCATGTCCAGCTGGCGTGCGTGCTCGTCGACCACCTTGAAGTTCATGAACAGGTGCGCAGGCAGCGTCTCCAGCTTGAAGTCGGTGGAAAGAACCTGCACCCCGGTCTGCTCGCGAATATCCGCGATCAGCACATCGGCCAGGTCGCCGCGGCCAAAGCTGTCCTGGATGCGCTCCACGAATTTGGCGGCGTAGTCCGGCAGCGGCACCATGTGTCGACGCAGCTTCTGCGGCAGCGACTTGAGCAGCAGGTGTACCTTCTCCTTCAACATGCCCGGCACCAGCCAGGCCGCACGCTCACGCGGAATCTGGTTAAGCGCGAACAACGGCACCGCCAGCGTCACGCCGTCGCGCACGCTGCCCGGCTCGAAGTGGTAGGTCAGTCCCATCTCGATCCCGGTGACGCTCATCGTCTTCGGGAACAGCTCGGTGGTCACGCCCGCCGCCTCATGGCGCATCAGCTCTTCACGGTTCAGGAACAGGAGCTTGGGATTGTCGCGCGCCGCGTCCTTGTACCACTTCTCGAAGCCGGCGCCGTTGACCACCGAAGTCGGGATCTCCTTGTCGTAGAACGCTGCGATGAGCTGGTCGTCCACCAGCACGTCCTGGCGGCGCGACTTGTGTTCGAGGTTCTCGATTTCGCGAATCAGCTTTTGGTTGTGGGCGAAGAACGGCGAGCGCGTTTCGTAATCCCCCGCCACCAGCGCGTCGCGGATGAAGATTTCGCGTGCCTCCAGCGGGTTGTGCTGGGCGTAGTTGATGCGGCGCTGGCTGTACACGACAATGCCGTACAGCGTGGCGCGTTCCGCCGCGGTGACCTGCGCCTGGCGCTTTTCCCAGCGCGGCTCGCCCCACGATTTCTTCAGGAGGTGCGCGCCGATCTTCTCCACCCACTCCGGCTGGATGTTCGCGATGGTGCGCGCATACAGGCGGGTGGTTTCGACCAGTTCGGCGGCCATCACCCACTTGCCCGGCTTTTTGGTCAGCGACGAACCCGGCCAGATGTTGAACTTGATGCCGCGCGCGCCCAGATAGGCGCTGTCGTCCTCCAGCTTGTAGCCGATATTGCCCAAGAGGCCGGTGAGCAGCGCCATGTGGAACTGGTCGTAGGTCGCGGGCATCTCGTTCAGGCGCCAGCCCTGCTCCTTCACGAACGTCGCGAGCTGCGAATGCACGTCGCGCCACTCGCGCAGGCGCAGCTGCGACAGGAAGTTTTCGCGGCAGGACTCCTGCAACTGGCGGTTGCTCTTCTTGTGCTCGATCGCCTGCTCGAACCACTTCCAGATCTTCAGGTACGACAGGAACTCGGACTTCTCGTCCGCGAACTTCTTGTGCTTCTCGTCGGCCTGCTGCTGGTATTCCATCGGCCGGTCGCGCGGGTCCTGCACGGAGAGCGCGGATGCCACGATCAGCATCTCGGTCAGGCAGGCGTTGTCCACCGCGGCCAGGATCATGCGCCCCACGCGCGGGTCAAGCGGCAGCTTGGCCAGCTTGCGGCCGAGCTGCGTGAGTTCGTTGGACTCGTCGACCGCGCCCACTTCCTGCAGCAGCTGGTAGCCGTCCGCGATCGCGCGGCCCTGCGGCGGCTCGATGAACGGAAAGGTCTCGACGTCGGTCAGGTGCAGCGACTTCATGCGCAGGATGACCGCGGCCAGCGACGAGCGCAGGATCTCCGGGTCGGAGAACTTCGGGCGCTGCTGGAAGTCTTGTTCGTCGTACAAGCGGATGCACACGCCGTCGGCCACACGGCCGCAGCGGCCGGCGCGCTGGTTGGCGGCGGCCTGCGCCACCGGCTCCACCTGCAACTGCTCGACCTTGTTGCGGAAGCTGTAGCGCTTCACTCGCGCCAGGCCCGAATCGACCACGTAACGGATGCCGGGCACGGTCAGCGAGGTTTCGGCCACGTTGGTGGCAAGGACGATGCGGCGGGCGTTCGTGGTGCGGAACACCCGGTCCTGCTCCTCCACCGACAGGCGCGCGAACAGCGGCAGTATCTCCACGTGCGGGGGATGGTGCTTGCGCAGCGCCTCGGCGCAGTCGCGGATTTCGCGCTCGCCGGGCAGGAACACCAGTACGTCGCCCGGGCCGAGGCGCGACAGCTCGTCCACGCCGTCGACGACAGCGTCGATCAGGTCGCGCTTGTCGCGCGCCGCCTGGGCCTTGGACTGCGGCTTGCCCGTGTCCTGCCCGGCGGCGGTGGCGACATCGCGTTCGACCGGGCGATAGCGCACCTCGACCTTGTACAGGCGGCCCGAGACCTCGATCACCGGCGCGGGCTTGTCTGGCGTGCCGAAATGGCGCGCGAAGCGGTCAGCGTCGATCGTCGCCGAGGTGATGATCACCTTCAGGTCCGGACGGCGCGGCAGCAACTGCTTCAGGTAACCGAGCAAAAAGTCGATGTTCAGGCTGCGCTCGTGCGCCTCGTCGATGATGATCGTGTCGTAGGCGCGCAGCAGCGGATCGGTCTGCGTTTCGGCCAGCAGGATACCGTCGGTCATCAGCTTGACCCAGGCGCCAGGCTGCAGCGTGTCGTTAAAGCGCACCTTGAAGCCCACGTGTTCGCCCAGCGGCGTGCCCAGCTCCGACGCGATGCGGCGCGCGGTCGACGACGCCGCGATGCGGCGCGGCTGCGTGTGGCCGATCAGGCCCTTCTCGCCGCGGCCCAGCTCCAGGCAGATCTTGGGCAGCTGCGTGGTCTTGCCCGAACCGGTTTCGCCCGACACGATGACCACCTGGTTCTCGCGCAGGGCCTGTGCGATCTCGCGGCGGCGGCCTGAAACCGGCAGGTCCTCGGGGAAGACAATCGGCGGCAGCGGGTTGCGCACGGCGCTCGCTCGCGCGTCCTCACGCGCGGCGCGCGGCGGGCGTGCCGCGGCATCGCGCCGTGTATCGTGTGCTTCGCGGGTCTCGCCGCTGCGCTCGGGGCGCCGGCCACGCTGCTCGTGCGTGCGCGCGTCGGCGGCGGCAGGTCGCGGTCGCGGCTCGTTGGGCTTGCGACTTGGCGATGGTACGCGCGCCGCGCTCGGCACAGGCTTGTTACTCTGTTCAGACATTGATTTTTACAAGGTATTTGGTGCGCAAGTCGCGCAGCGAATTATAATGCGGCAAATGGAAAACCCTACCCAATTCGTCCAGTGGCTGCGCTCTGTCGCGCCATACATTCACGCCTTTGGCGGCAAGACTTTCGTCGTTGCTTTTCCTGGTGAACTGGTCACCGCCGGTGCCCTTCCGGTGCTGGCGCACGACCTGTCCCTGCTGCTCGGCCTTGGCATCCGCCTGGTGGTGGTGCACGGCTCGCGGCCGCAGGTCGCCGACCAGCTGGCACTGCGCAATGTCGAAGGGCGCTTTCACAACGGCATCCGGATCACCGACAGCGCCGCGCTCGAATGCGCGAAGGAAGCCGCGGGCGAATTGCGACTGGACATTGAGGCGGCATTCAGCCAGGGCCTGCCCAACACCCCGATGTCGCATGCCCAGATCAACGTCGTCTCGGGCAACTTCATCACCGCGCGCCCGCTGGGCGTGATCGACGGCGTCGACTTCGAGCTGACCGGCGTGACCCGCAAGATCGCCGCCGACAAGATCCGCCCGATCCTGACCACCGAAGACAGCCTGGTGCTGCTCTCGCCGCTGGGCTTCTCGCCCACCGGCGAAGTGTTCAACCTGACGATGGAAGACGTGGCATCGAGCGCCGCCATCGCGCTGCGTGCCGACAAGCTCATCTTCCTCACCGAAGCCTCCTTGATGACGGATGCCGCCGGCGCCGAGATCCGCGAACTGTCGTCGCACCAGGCCGAAGCGGTGCTGCAGGCGGGCTTTTTGCCGAACGACGTCGCGTTCTACCTGCAGCACGCGGTCAAGGTCTGCAACAGCGGCGTCGACCGCGCCCACATCGTGCCGTACGAGATGGACGGCGCCACGCTGCTGGAACTGTTCACTCACGACGGCGTGGGCACGATGATCAGCCACGAGAACCTGGAAAGCCTGCGTCCTGCCACCATTGAGGACGTTGGCGGCATTATCAAGCTGATCGAGCCGCTCGAAGCGGACGGCACGCTGGTCAAGCGCCCGCGCGAACTGATCGAGCGCGAGATCGACCAGTTCTCAGTGATCGAGCACGACGGCGTGATCTTCGGCTGCGCGGCGCTCTATCCGTTCACCGATGAGAAGATGGCCGAAATGGCATGCCTGACCGTCAGCCCCGATGCGCAGGCGCAGGGCGACGGCGAGCGCATCCTCAAGCACATGGAAAACCGCGCCCGCGGGGCCGGATTGAACAAACTGTTCGTGCTGACCACGCGCACCGCGCACTGGTTCAAGAAGCGCGGCTTCGTCAGCGCCACCGTGGACGACCTGCCGAAGGACCGCCAGCACATGTACAACTGGCAGCGCAAATCGCAGGTTCTGATCAAGACCTTATAATCACGGTTTTCAGAACCAATCGAACCAGGAGCAAAAGAATATGGCCCGCACAGTCCATTGCATCAAGCTGAACAAGGAAGCCGAAGGCCTCGACTTTCCGCCGTACCCGGGCGAACTGGGCAAGCGCATTTACGAGAGCGTGTCGAAGGAAGCGTGGCAGAGCTGGTTGAAGCACCAGACCATGCTGATCAACGAAAACCGCCTGAACATGGCTGACGCTAGGGCACGCAAGTACCTGGCCACGCAAATGGAAAGGCACTTCTTCGGCGAAGGCGCCGACCAGGCCGCTGGCTACGTGCCGCCGAGCGAGTAAGAGTCGTTCAAACGAAGCCGCTGAACAGAATGCTGTGGCGGCGTTCGCTTAGCGCGTAGGGTGCGCACCTGTGCGCACGCGGTTCCGGCTTAAAAAGAAGGCGCGTACCTAATTACGGTGATAACGGGTGCACACGGGTTCCGGCCCAAAACGGAGCCGCGAACCCGCATACCGTGACCGCGTGCGCACTGGTGCGCACCCTACGGCGCGCACGCGACACTGTGCGATGACGTCCTTCGATTCTTACATCTGCCGGCACTGGCGCAGTTCGCAGCGCGCGAGGAACACCTTCTTGTTTTCGCACTGCATCCGGTAGACCTCCACCGGCCCCGGCTCGGTCAACAGCCCCGCGCCCTGCCCTCCGGTGCAGCCATGCGCCTTGGCCAGCTTCTCCACGGTTGCGGACGACACGCCAGCGCGAAACGCAACCCGCTCGATCGGCGCACCATTAGCATCCATGAGCTGGCCTTGTACCGGCTTTGCCTGCACCGCCACCGGCGCAGGTTCCACCTTGCTCTTGACCATGGCGCATCCGCCCAGCAGCACCGCCGCCAGCACCAGCAATCGCTTCATGTCGCCCCCGCGAATCAGAACGTCAGCGTCTGCAGGCCGTCAGGCCTGCCAAGCAGGCAGACATTCGCGCCGCGCTGCGCGAACAGGCCGACCGCGATCACGCCTACGATCTGATTGATTTGGGTTTCGAGCGCCACCGGGTCAACGATCGAGAGGCCCGCCACGTCGATGATCTCGCCACCGTTATCGGTGATGAACGGATCACTGCTCCCGGCCTTCGTGCGCAGGCGCGGCTGGCCGCCCAGCGCTTCCAGTTGGCGCATCACCGCGGCGCGCGCCATCGGGATCACTTCGACCGGCAGCGGGAACTTGCCCAGCACGTGGACCAGCTTGGAGCCGTCGGCGATGCAGACGAATTTTTTCGACACCGACGCGACGATCTTCTCACGCGTGAGCGCCGCGCCGCCGCCCTTGATCATCGCGCCGCCGGCGTTGATCTCGTCGGCGCCGTCGATGTACACCGCGATCGAGGATACGTCGTTCAGGTCGTAGACCGGGATGCCGTGGCCGCGCAGGCGGGCCGCGGTCGCTTCCGATGAAGCCACCGTGCCCTTGATGCGGTCCTTGATCCGGGCCAGTTCGTCAATGAAGAAGTTGGCGGTCGAGCCGGTGCCCACGCCGATGATTTCGCCGTCGACCACGTAATCGATGGCGGCGCGCGCCACCGCTTGCTTGAGTTCGTCCTGAGTCATGATGTTGGAAATGGAAGAATAATCCACCATTTTAGCGGATGCGAATGGATCTTCTTCCATTTCCTGGTGCGCGGCCGGGCCGCCAGCGCCTTGGCCGCGATCAGGATGCGGTCCCCAGCCAGTCGAAGATGGCCGGCCAGAGCCGGGCATGCGCGCTCGCGCCGACCAGCACGCCCACATGCTGCAGGGCGACGCCAACATCTCCCTCATAACGCAGCAGGCATTTTTCGCCGCTGGCGGCCGCGTCGTGGAATGGCACCACCGCCCGCGGCGGAATGACATGGCTGCGCGGATCCATCACCGACACCAGCGATGCGTGCAAATCCCTGGGGCCGATCGTCCGGTCGCCGATGCGCAGCGTGCCACGCATGAAGCGGTCTTCACGCCACAGCAATTCGATCACTTCGGTGAACAGACGGCCAGGCAACGGGAATTCGTCATGTGTCCAGCGCTCCACACGCATGTGCATCTTCAGCGCCTGCGGATTGCCCATGCACAGGTAGCGGTCCAGCATCCGCTCCAGCGCGAAGGCGTGCGGCGCCGCCATTGCGCTGACCACGTTCAGAAAAGCGCCCGGGACTTCGCTGAACGCCTCCGCGATCTTGCCGGCATGGGGCGTTGCGCTGACCAGGTTGGCAAAGCATCCCACGTCCGGACCAAAATGCAGGGGCGCTTCCAGCAGCACGAGCGAGCGCACCGCGTCGGCATGCACGCAGGAGAAGATCGCGGCCAGAATGCCGCCCAGCGAATGGCCGGCGACCGTGAGCGCGTCGTTGCCGCTGTCGGCCTTGATCGCGCACCGGCAGGCGCCGAGCAAGCGGTCGGCATAGTCCTGCAGCCCGAAAGCCGGCCCGGCGCCCGGCACCCACTCCGCCAGGTACACCCGGAACCCCTGCTCCAGCCAGCGCCGCACCACGCTCACTTGCGGCGCCAGATCCCAGATGTATGCCTTCTTGATCGGCGCGGGCACCAGCAGCACGGCCGGCGCACCGGGGGTGTCCTGGCCGTACTTGCGCAGTACGAGGCCCGGTTCGGTATGCAGGACGGTAAATGGCGTCTCTTGCGGGCCATAGCCGGCCTGGTCGAGCGCGCGGCCACGGGCCTGCCGCGAGCGATCCATGTTCTTGAGGGCAAGCACGCCCAACGGACTGATTGCGTTCATGTCGGAGAATGTCGTGGAAATCTGTCAGGTTTTAACTGACGAAACTCTACGCCAAGCGCTGACGGATTCCAATCAGGCGCGCGCGCGCAGCGAGCGATGTTTAACGTGCCTCAAGGTCCGGCTGTCAACACCCTCTAGCCACAGGGCAACTACCCTTGCTAGTCCAGCCGTGGACGGCAACCGTACAGGTAGCGGCCCTCGTGGTCGTCGCGGCCGATATGGTGCACGATCACCGATCCATCGTGCTGCGCGGCCAGGCAAAACCGCGCCTCGTAGATGCCGGGAGTGGTCACGCCCTTGGTGCGCCGGGCGTCGATGCGCACGTGGTAGACCTTGCCCTGCTCCAGCCGCGCGGCCGGCGTCTGCGGCAGCGCCTGCACCCGGCCGCCATAGGGGACGCACATCGAAAAGCTCACCGGAAAGGTCCTGTCCTGCGGCATCACCATCCGCCACATCACCGTGCGCCGGCCCGAAGTTTCGCTCACGGTGACGGCGTCGAAATTGGGCACGCCGGCGCGCCGCTCCTCGCGCTCGGAAATCGTAAAGCATGGCACATTGTTCGCGCCTTCCCGCACCTCCGCCTCGCCCACGCGGCCAGACTGCGCAGCCTGCACAGGGCAGGCCGCGAGCAGCACGACGCAGGACAGGACAACCGGGGATCTCATTACGACCTCGCAAGCGGAACGGTCAAGGATAACAACATCAACTTTAAGATGTTGCCGCAAGGAAGCTGTTGAGGAAGCGCAAAACCATGAGGTTGTTTCAGAATGAGCAGGGCAAGGTGCGACGGCGAGAGCCGCCGAGGACCGGTGCGCGCGCTATACAATTGAACTGGGTTGCGGTCGCGTGGCGCACCGTCAACGCCAACACTGCGCTAACGTCCGCGTGCGCACTGGTGCGCACCCTACGGCTTACACAGGCCGCGTGTGCAGCCAAGGAGCGCAACCAGTCATGTTCATTTTGAAACAACCTCTAGGCGCGCACGAGCATGCGCGCCAGGCCGCGATGCAAATTGTCGCGGCTGGCCGGCTGGTCCAGGAAGCCGGCCAGCACCTGCTCGAACAAGGCCAGGCTGTCGCGGTAGCGCTGCTGGCGCATCGCGTCCGGTTTGCCCAGGTGCTTGAGCACAAAATAGTCGGCCAGCAGGTCGCCCTGCGCCTCCATGTTGTAATCGGCCAGGGTCGCGCCGTCGCGCAGTTCGTAACGATACGACAGGCCGATGCGCAGCGCGCCGCGCAAGCGCACCGGATAGCCCAGCTGGTGCTGCCACACGTGCACCATCTCGTGCATGAACCAGTGCTTGGCGCCGATATCGGCGCGCGAGTAATCGGGCAGGAAGCAGGATTGGTGGAAGTAGATGCTGCCGTTGGGCGTCATCGCGCAGTTGCGCGGCTGCAGACCGAACGGCAGATAGCAGTGGTTGTGGATCCGCACGCGCGAATAGTCGAGCGCGCCGCCAAACAGCAGCGACGTCATGGCTATCTCCCCCGCGCAGAGCGGGCGCGCCACGCGCCTCACGTCACGCGCTGCGCAGCGCGGCCGCGGCTTTGGCCAGGTCGGTGATGAGGTCCCAGTCGCCGGCCGCCATCACGTCCTTGGGCGTGAGCCACGAGCCGCCGACGCAGGCGACGTTTTTGCAGGCCAGGAACTGGGGCGCGGTGTCCTGGGAGATGCCGCCGGTCGGGCAGAAGGTCACGTCCGGCAGCGGGCCGCCGATCGCATTGAGCATGCCCACCCCGCCCGCAGGCACCGCCGGGAACAGCTTGAGCTGGCGGAAGCCCGCCTCGCGCGCGGCCATCACTTCGGACGGGGTCATCACGCCCGGCAGCAGCGGCAGGCCGCTCTTCTTGGCGGCGTCGATCAGGGCTGGCGTCAACCCCGGCGACACCCCGAACACGGCGCCGGCATCGCGCGCGGCGGCAAATTCCTCCGGCTGGGTCAAGGTGCCGACGCCGACGATCGCGCCTTCGACCTGGGCCATCGCGCGGATTGCGGACAGGCCATGCGCGGTGCGCAGTGTCACCTCAAGTACACGGATGCCGCCGGCGACGAGGGCTTTGGCAAGCGGTACGGCGTGCTCCGGGTCGTCAATCGCGATTACCGGGATTACGCTCGCCGAGCGCATGATTTCAAGAAGGGACATGGTCATTTCGAGGTCCTGAACAGGAAGTCTTCATCGGAACCGGGCATGATCTCGCCGGTATCGGCGCCCTCATGCAGCGGCGTGGTTGGTTCGAGTGGCGACGGCAGCGGGAACGTGGCCGCGCCATCTTCCGCCTCGCTGATCGATTTGCGGAACACGGCAAACAGCTCGCGTCCCATGCCGATATGGCTGGACGTGAGGTCGGCGCATGCCTGCTCGCGCGCGGCCCATACATCCTGCGGCACCAGCGCTTCAAGCCTGCCTGCGGTCGCGTCGACGCGGATGATATCACCGTCGCGCACCTTGCCCAGCGGCCCGCCGGCCACAATCTCCGGCGACACGTGGATCGCGGCCGGCACCTTGCCTGACGCGCCGGACATGCGGCCATCGGTGACCATCGCCACGTGATGCCCCGCGTCCTGCAGGTTCGACAGCGCCGGGGTCAGCGCGTGCAGTTCGGGCATGCCGTTCGCGCGCGGGCCCTGGAAGCGGATCACGGCCACGAAGTCGCGATTCAGGTGGCCGGCCTTGTAGGCGTGCATGAACGCCTCCTGCGAATCGAAGGTCAGCGCCGGCGCCTCGACGATGTGGTGCTCGCGCTTGACCGCCGAAATCTTCATCACCGCGCGGCCCAGGTTGCCCTTCACCAGCACCAGGCCGCCGTTGTCGCCGAACGGGTTCGAGGCCGGGCGCAGCACCGCCTCGTCGCCGCTGTTTTGTGGCAGGTCGCGCCACACCACCTCGTCGCCCTCCAGGAACGGCTCCTTGCAGTGTGCGCGCAGGCCCCGGCCGAGCACCGTGTTCACGTCCTCGTGCGCCAGGCCGGCGTCGAGCAGTTCGCGGATCACGAAGGCCGGACCGCCGGCGGCCTGGAAGTGGTTCACGTCGGCGTCGCCGTTGGGGTAGATGCGGGTCAGGAGCGGCACCGCCTTCGACAGGTCGTCGAAGTCGTCCCAGTTGATCACGATGCCGGCGGCGCGCGCGATCGCAACCAGGTGCAGCGTATGGTTGGTCGAGCCGCCGGTGGCCAGCAGCGCGACGATCGCGTTGACGATGCTCTTTTCGTCGACGATCCGCGACAGCGGCATGTAGCTGCCCTGCTGCGTGATCGCCACCGCCTGCCGCGCCGCGGCCTTGGTGAGCGCGTCGCGCAGCGGGGTGTACGGCGTGATGAAAGCGGAATTGGGCATATGCAGGCCCATCATCTCCATCAGCATCTGGTTGCTGTTGGCGGTGCCGTAGAAGGTGCAGGTGCCTGCATCATGGTACGACTGCGACTCGCACTCGAGCAGCTGTTCGCGCGTGGCCTTGCCCTGCGCGTACAGCTGGCGCACGCGCGCCTTTTCCTTGTTGGACAGGCCCGAGGTCATCGGCCCGCCGGGCACGAACACGGCCGGCAGGTGGCCGAAGTGCAGCGCGCCGATGAGCAGGCCCGGCACGATCTTGTCGCAGATGCCCAGGTACAGGCCGGCGTCGAACATGTTGTGCGACAGCGCCACCGCGGTGCTCATCGCGATGGTGTCGCGCGAGAACAGCGACAGTTCCATGCCCGGCTGGCCTTGGGTGACGCCGTCGCACATGGCCGGCACACCGCCTGCGAACTGGGCTACCGCGCCGACTTCGCGCACCGCGTCCTTGATCAGCTTGGGAAAGGACTCGAACGGATGGTGCGCCGACAGCATGTCGTTGTACGACGAGACGATCGCCACGGACGGTTTCGTCAGTTCCTTCAGCCTGAGCTTGTCGTTCGACGGGAACGCGGCAAAGCCGTGCGCCAGGTTTGTGCACGAGAGTGCGCCGCGCTGCACGCCGGCGATGCGGGCCGCATCGCAATGGGCAAGGTAAGCCGTGCGCGAAGGCCGGCTGCGCGCGATGATCCGGTTGGTGACCTGTTCGAGTACGGGGTGCAGGGCCATGATCGTTCCTTGTGAATTCAATTCCTGAAATTTTACTACGAAATTCCAGCGGGCAAATGTAAAACCCTCAAATGTGCAGCGCGGGCGGCCAACGTACCGCTATGCAGAGGAGCATCTCGGACGCCGATCGACATCGCGACAGCGCCTGTATTGTTGCGGCATCCTGGCCCGTAGGGTGCGCACTCGTGGGCACGCGGACCACGCATCCCACCGCACCAAATTTATGTAGTGTTTTTACGCGCCAATCCTGTATCATTTGGCTATCCGAACCGACAACATCCTACCGCCAAATCATGCGCAAGCCAGCTCTGACCAGCACTGCCAGCTACCAAGCCCTGGAAACCCATGCGATCGAAGCCGAGGATTGGCACCTGCGCGCCCTGTTCGCCGCCGACCCGCAGCGCTTCGAGCGCATGTCGGTCGAGGCGGCCGGACTTTTCCTAGACTATTCAAAAAACCGCGTCGACGGGCGCACGCTTGAACTGCTGGCCGCGCTGGCCCGCGAGCGTGGCGTGGAACAGCAGCGCGACGCCATGTTCGCCGGCGAAAAGATCAACAACACCGAAAACCGCGCGGTCCTGCACGCCGCCCTGCGCGCACCGATCGACACCAGGCTGGTGGTCGACGGCCAGGACGTGATCGCCGAGGTGCACGCGGTCCTCGCCCGCATGAAGGCCTTCACCGACGCAGTACGCAATGGCGACTGGCTCGGGCACACCGGCAAGCCAATCACCGACATCGTCAACATCGGCATCGGCGGCTCGGACCTTGGACCCAAGATGGCATGCCTGGCGCTGCGCCCGTTCGCCCATCCGCGCCTGGCCATGCACTTCGTCTCCAACGTCGACGGCCATGACATCGATGCCGCGCTCTCGCGCGTGGATCCGCAGACCACGCTCTTCATCATCGCCTCCAAGACCTTCACTACCGCCGAGACCATGATGAACGCGCAGACCGCGCGCCAATGGTTCCTGCAGCAGGCGCCCGAAGAAGCGCTGCCCAAACACTTCGTCGCCGTCTCGACCAACGAGCAGGCGGTATCCAGATTCGGCATCGATACCGCCAACATGTTCCCGTTCTGGGACTGGGTCGGCGGCCGCTACTCGGTTTGGTCGGCGATCGGGCTGCCGGTCGCCCTGTGCGTGGGCTTCGGCTACTTCTCCGATTTCCTCGCTGGCGCACATGCCATGGACGTTCACTTTCGCAGCGCGCCGGTCGAACAGAACATGCCGATGCTGCTTGGCCTGATCGGCTTCTGGAACCGCGAGTTCATCGGCTGCCCGTCGGTCTCGATCGCGCCCTACCACCAGGACCTGAACCGCTTCCCGGCCTACCTGCAGCAGCTCGAAATGGAGAGCAACGGCAAGCGCGTCACGCGCGACGGCGACCTGGCCGACACCGAAACCTGCCCGGTGATCTGGGGCGAATGCGGCACCAACGGCCAGCACGCGTACTTCCAGATGCTGCACCAGGGGACGGACATCACGCCGATCGACTTCATCGCCGCGCTGCGCCCGGCGCACGACCTGTACAACCACCACGCCGCGCTGCTGGCCAACTGCTTCGCCCAGTCCGAAGCCTTCATGAAGGGCAAAACCGCGGACGAAGTGCGCAAGGACCTGCAGGAGCAGGGCCTGTCGCTGGCCGAGATCGAGCGCCTCACACCGCACAAGACCTTCCCCGGCAACCGCCCCAGCAACACGATCCTGATGGATTACCTGAACCCGGCGACGCTGGGCGCGCTGATCGCGCTGTACGAGCACAAGACATTTGTGCAAGGCGTGCTGTGGGACGTGAACAGCTTCGACCAGTGGGGCGTCGAACTGGGCAAGGTGCTGGCCAAGCAGGTGGAGGCCGAACTCACCGGGGAGACCAACCCAGGGCAGCACGACAGTTCGACCAATGGCCTGATCGAGCGCGCCCGAGCCGCGGTGTAAGGAGACGTCATGGCGAAAGGCGACATCAAGGCCGCATTCAACCAGCCGATGGCAGTGGGCGAATGCCCGCTGTGGCACCACGGCGAGCAGAATTTGTACTGGGTCGACATCGATGGCTTCGCCGTGTACCGCCTGGACCCGGCGAGCGGCGAACATGCGTCGTGGCGCATGCAGAGCGAGCCTTCGTCACTGGCGATCCACGCCAGCGGCGGACTCGTGGTCGCGCTGCGCTCTGGCTTCGTGCACCTGGACCCGGACAATGGCAGCGTGACGCCAATCGCGGCTGCGCCATACGACACATCCAAATTCCGTTTCAACGACGGACGCGTCGATCCGGCCGGCCGGTTCTGGGTCGGCACGATGTACGAGCCGCGCGACCAACCGGCCGCGCAGATGTTCTGCCTCGACCGCGGCCAGGTGCGCACCCAGTGGACCGGCGGCATGACGAACTCGAACGGCCTGGCCTTCGCGCCCGACGGGCGCACCATGTACCACGCCGACACCACCGCGCATCGCATCGACCGCTACGATTTCGACGTGGCGACCGGTATCGCATCCAATCCGCGGCCGTTCCAGCAGTTCTCGACCGACAAGGCTGCGCCGGGCTACGGCGGCCGCCCGGACGGCGCGGCGGTCGACAGCGAAGGCAACTACTGGTGCGCGATGTTCGAAGGCGGCCGCCTGCTGTGCTTTGCGCCAGATGGCGAACTGCTGCGCGAAGTGAAGCTGCCGGTACGCTGCCCGACCATGATGGCCTTCGGCGGCGCGGACCTGAAAACGCTGTACATCACCAGCGCCAGCCACAATCGCTCGCTCGATGAGCGTGCCCAGTACCCGTTGACTGGCTGCGTGCTGTCGTTGCAGGTGGACGTGGCCGGCCGCCCAGAGCCCGCATACCAGCCCTAAAACCAACGCGGCCAACCAGTTGTTGGCGCGCCACCTTTGAGCAGAGATTTGCGGCTTTATTTTTTTTGCTCAGATTTAATGTTGCCGCCGAAAAACTTTCATGGCAATGTTCCGTTTCACGTGTGCGGATAGCGATCCTGTCCGTGCATCCATGTAGTTTAAAAAACGGAGAATGACCATGCAGGGAAAAAACCTGTTGTGCGGCCTCGTGAGCGCCACGCTCGCAGTCGGCATTACGTCCACCTCAATCGCGGCGACGACAAGCGCAACGCCAGCCACTGCTTCCGCCTCCAGCGCCTACAATCAGCCGCCGAAGGAAATCCTCGACGTGATGCGCGCGCCACCGCCGCCATCGGCTTCCCTCAGCCCGACCCGCGACAAGCTGATGCTGGTCACCATGGACGATTACCCATCGATCGCCAAGGTGGCCACGCCGTTCCTGCGCCTGGCGGGCGTGCGTATCGAACCGGGCAACCACAGCCAGCATGACACGCCGGGTGGCTACGGCATTCCACCATGCGTGAGCGCCATTGATCTGGTCCAGGTCGCCGATGGCAAGCAAACCGCGGTGAAGCTGCCGGCCGACGCCTGCCCGCGCCGCCCGATCTGGAGCGCCGACGGCCAGCGCTTTGCCTTCGAAAACGTCACCGCCGAAGCGGTTGAACTGTGGATTGGCGACGCCAGGACCGGCGCCGTGCGCCGTCTGCCAGGTGTGCGCCTGAACCAAATGTTCGGCGACCAGGTGAAGTGGATGCCTGACCAGAAAACGCTGCTGGTCAAGCTGGTGTCAGCGCGCAAGGGGCCGCCGGTGGCGCCGCCTGGCTCGGCCGGCCCCGGCATCCAGGAATCGAACGGCGAGACCGGTCAGAGCAGCACTTATGAAAACCGCGACACGCTGCGCAATCGTCACGACGAAGAGCTTTTCAACTACTACGGCACCTCGCAGCTCGCGCTGGTCGATGCCGCCAGCGGCAAGATCACGCCGGTCGGCAAGCCCGGCCTGTATGAAAACCTGAACGTGGCGCCCGATGGCCGTCACATGGTCGTGACCGAAATTCGCCCGCCGTATTCCTACGTTACCACCTTCGACCGCTTCCCCAAACAGATCGACCTGTGGGACCTGGCCCAGCGTCCGGCCACAGGCGCCAACCCGGTGGTGCGCGAAATCGCTGCGCTGCCGCTGGCCGACCGCGTGCCGAACCGTGGCGTGCCTGTCGGCCCACGCCACTTCACCTGGCGTCCTACCGAAGCGGCGACGCTGGTCTGGGCTGAAGCGCTGGATGGCGGCAATCCGAACGTCAAGGCAGCCGAACGCGACAAGCTGATGATGCTGAAAGCGCCGTTCAAAGGGGCACCGGTGGAAATTATCCGCACCGAGCACCGCTTCGGAAGCCTGTCCTGGAGCGAGCAGCCGAGCGTAGCCCTGCTGAGCGACCACGACGTCAACCGCAAATGGCGCCGCACCTGGCAGATCAATGTCGACGATGCGAAAAATTCGCGGCGCCTGATCTGGGACATGTCCAGCGATGAGAAGTACGCCAACCCGGGCACGCCGGTGCGCCGCCAGCTAGCCAACGGCTTCTCGGTGATCCGCCAGATTGGTGACACCATCTACCTGGCCGGCGCTGGTTCCTCGCCCGACGGCGACCGGCCTTTCCTGGACAAGTTCAACCTGAAAACGCAGCAAACGGAGCGCCTGTTCCGCAGCAGCAAAACCTCCTACGAACAGTTCATCGGCTTCGTGGGCAACGATACGGGCCGCCTGCTGACCTGGTACCAGTCGGCCGACGAAACGCCGAACGCCTTCGTGCGCACCCTGGGCGCCAGCACCACGGCAGCGGCTGGCGAGCCAAGCTATGCCTCGTCCAGCGTGGCGCTGACCCACCTGCTTGACCCGGTGCCGCAAGTGCGCGAGATCAAGAAGCGCCTGGTGAAATACAAGCGCGCCGACGGAATGGAGTTGTCGTTCACGCTCTATACCCCGCCGGGCTACAAGGACGGCACGCGCCTGCCGACCATCCTGAACGCCTACCCGCGCGACTATGCGGACGCGTCGGAGGCCGGCCAGACCACCGGCTCGCAGGCCACCTTCACCCGCCTGCGCCAGTACCGTCTGCTACTGTTGTCGGGCTACGCCATCATCGACAGCGCCGCATTCCCGATTGTGGGCGATCCGCGCAAGGCGTATGACACCTACACCGAGCAACTGGTGGCCAACGCCAAGGCTGCGGTCGACGAAGCCGTCCGCCTGGGCGTGACCGACCCCGACCGCGTCGGCGTGACCGGCCATAGCCATGGCGCACTGATGACCGCCAACCTGCTGGCGCATTCCAATCTGTTCCGCGCCGGCGCGGCCACCAGCGGCTCGTACAACAAGTCGCTGACGCCGTTCGGTTTCCAGAACGAGCGCCGCTCTGTGTGGGAAGCGCCGGACGTGTACACCAAGGCCTCGACCTTCTTCTACGCTGACAAGCTGAAGACGCCGCTCTTGATCGTGCACGGCGCGGACGACGCCAACCCGGGCACCACGCCACTGCAATCGACCAAGCTGTTCGAAGCGATCCGCGGCAATGGCGGTGTGGCGCGTCTGGTGATGCTGCCGCACGAGCCGCACTGGTACGCAGCGCGCGAGTCGAACGAGCAACTGGTGTACGAAATGCTGCGCTGGTTCGACAAGTACGTGAAGAATGCGCCGGCAACGCCAGCCGGCACGCCTACAGCCGGCCGCTAAGCGATTCATGCGCGCGGGCCCCGTCATTCCCTCCCGGAAATGACGGGGCCAACTTTCTTGGTGGCGCTTCAGCTTCATAATCACCCCACGTCGCACCACTCCGGCAACACCGTCAACTAAAATGGCGGCGGCTGTGCGAATACTCACTTCGCTCTCCGCCCACCCCAGCCAGGTCTCGTGCGCGGCCTTCCCCACGTGAATGTGGCACCATAATCGATCCGGCATGGCGCTCGATCGTAGTAAATTTTCTTGCTATGCGAATATTCGTGTAGTAAATTTACACTGACGCTCACCATCTTTTTGCGAACCGAATACACCTATGGCAATTTCCGATTTCGACCTCGTACTCTTTGGCGGCAGCGGCGACCTTGCGATGAGGAAGTTGATTCCTGCGATGTATGCGCGCGACGTATGCCGTGACCTGCCCGAGAGCGCACGCATCATCTGCGTCGGCCGCGCGGCTATCTCGCAGGAAGAGTTCCTGCGCATCGTCGAAACCACCGCCAAGCCGAACGTCAAGGAAACGCCGAACGAAAAGAATTGGGCGCGCTTCCTCGAACGCATCGTCTACGTCTCGGTCAACGCGACCGACGTGAACACCTACGGCCCGCTGGTCGACGCCCTGCGCCCGGATGAATCGATCACCCGCGTGTACTACCTGGCTACGCCACCGAGTCTGTTCGCGCAGATTTGCGACAACCTCAAGGCCACGGGCCTGGCCACCGCGAACTCGCGCGTGGTGCTGGAAAAGCCGCTCGGCCGCGACCTCGAATCGGCCAAGCAAATCAATGCCGAAGTGGGCAAGGTGTTCTGCGAATCGCAGATCTACCGGATCGACCACTACCTCGGCAAGGAGACGGTGCAGAACCTGCTGGCCCTGCGCTTCGGGAACGTGCTGTTCGAGCCGCTGTGGCGGCGCGAATGGATCAGCGACGTGCAGATCACGATCGCCGAGAAGATCGGCGTGGGGAACCGCCTGGGCTACTACGACACCTCGGGCGCGCTGCGCGACATGCTGCAGAACCACCTGCTGCAGCTGTTGTGCATCGTGGCGATGGAGCCGCCGGCCACGATCGCGCCGGACGCGGTGCGCGACGCCAAGCTGCAGGTGCTGCGCTCGCTCAAGCGCTTCACCCCGACCACGCTGGCGCAGAACATCGTGCGCGGCCAGTACCGCGCCGGCTATGTCGACGGCAAGCAGGTGCCGGGCTACCGCGAGGAGCCGGAGGCGCCCAAGTACTCCAAGACCGAAACCTTCGTGGCCTTGAAGGCCGAGATCGATACGTGGCGCTGGGCCGGCGTGCCGTTCTATCTGCGCACCGGCAAGCGCATGTCCGACCGGCTGGCCGAGATCGTGGTGCGCTTCAAGCCGATCCCGCATTCGATCTTCAATCAGTCGACGTCGAGCTTCCAGCCGAACAGCCTGGTGATCCGCCTGCAGCCGAACGAGGGCCTGTCGCTGAACCTGATGGCCAAGACCCCGGGCGAAGGCATGCGCCTGAAGCAGGCCGAGCTCGAGCTGGACTTCCGCGAGCAGTTCAAGGCGCCGCGCATGGAGGCCTACGAGCGCCTGCTGCTGGACGTGCTGCGCGGCCAGCTCACGCTGTTCATGCGCGGCGACGAGCTGGAGGCGGCATGGGAATGGGTGGAGCCGATCCTCAACCACTGGGAACAGGACGACTCCTCGCCGCTGCCGTACGCGTCCGGCACCTGGGGCCCGGCCGCCTCGTCGGCCCTGATCGGCCGCGACGGGCTGCAGTGGCGCGAAGAAGCGCTGCCGGAAGACTAAATGCTGCTCGATTCCATCCGCACCCAGCTCGACGCGCTGTCCAAGTCCGAGCGCAAGGTCGCGCTCGCGGTGCTGGAGCATCCGTCGCGCACGGTCAGCCAGAACATCACCGCGCTGGCCAAGAGCGCACAGGTGTCCGAGCCGACCGTGGTTCGTTTTTGCCGCACGCTGGGCTACGACGGCTGGCACGAATTCAAGCTGAAGCTGGCCCAGGGCCTGGCGCTGGCCCTGCCCGGCCCGACCAACGAGCAGCCGGCGCAGGACGACCTGGCGTCGGACCTGGTCAACAAGATCTGCAGCCGCTCGATCAACACCCTGCTCGACCTGCGCAACAACCTCAATCCGGAGATGATCCAGAAGGCGCTGGACATCCTGTCGCGCGCCAACAAAATCGAGTTCTACGGCCAGGGCACCTCCGGCTTCGTGGCTGCCGACGCGCAGCACAAATTCTTCCGCTCGGGCGTGCCGACCGTGGCCTACACCGATCCGGCGATCCACTCGATCGCGGCGGCGCTGCTGCGCGAAGGCGACGCGGTGGTGGCGATTTCCCAGCGTGGGAACAACCCTGCGCTGGTGCGCTCGGCCAAGCTGGCGCGGCGCGGCGGGGCCGACGTGATCGTGCTGGCGCCATCCGGCACCCCGTTGGCGGACATGGCGACGGTGCTGATCCCGATTGACCTGATCTTCAACATCGACCCGTACACGCCGATCTCGGCGCGCCTGGCCTACCTGGTGGTGATCGACGTGCTGGCAGTCGGCCTGGCCCTGCAGCGCGGCCCCGAATTCCGCAAGAAGATGCAGAACGCGCAGAAGGCACTGCAGGAATTCGACATGCAGTTCGATTCGTTTATCGGTTAGCTGCCGACAATCGCGATCCCTGTCGCGGGGTTCTTGAGCGCATCCTGCGCTAACGTCAGATCAACAGTACCAGGCAAGATATTGCATTGCGGAAATTTGACGTGATAACATGGTCCGGTTCGCCGTTTCCAAAATTGCAAACTCAGGACTATCTATGACCCAAGGCAGCGATACGCCAACCGCCGACGATACCGATATTGGCAACGCGGACAGCGCCCCTATGTTCTATGTCGTTTCGAAACGAAAATTCGCAATTCTCTTTCTAGCCACCATGAGCTTGTATTTGGTCTACTGGTTCTACAAGAACTGGGATCGTTACAAAGACAAGTGGCCACATGCCTCCAAGTTCGGCAGTACCATCTGGCCCGTTCCGCGGGCGATTTTCTCGATTTTTTTCGTGCACGCTCTGTTCCGCAAGATCAAGGCACATGGACAAGATAACCCGGCGGTCGGCAAGTGGAGCAATAATGTCCATGCAACCCTGATAGTTTTGCTAATGATTGTGTCAACCGTTTTTGATCCTTCAACCAGCAGAGTGCTTGGGTCACCGTTCACTGCGATTGGGCCACCGTACGGTGAGGTTTTGTCATTGGCCCTCCTGGTGCCACTCCTCTTCCAATTTCTAAAAGCGCAGGAAATGATCAACATCAGTTGCGGCGACCCAGGCGGCGTGAGCAACAGCAGCTTTTCCAAAGCAAATTATGCTTGGGTCGTAATTGGCGTCCTATTCTGGATTTCGGCAATTATCGGGATCCTCTTGTCGGTTTAACAGTTGCGCTCGCGCACGCTACTCCCTACCCGCAATCGCAATCACCGATCAGTTCACATCGACGACGGACGTGCGCGCCTCGCGGTCGCGCCGGTAGCTGTCAAACGCAAAACCGCCGTAATCAACTTCTCGAAAGTAGAGTGATCACGGGCCTTGGGCTGATCAGCTAGAATGGCAGGTTTGGACAGTCTTTTCCGTCACCCGCCATGCACATCAATCCAGAACGCAGTATCCGTCCCGATTACGACCTGCTGGTACGCCAGGTCGCGAGCGTCCTTGAAGGCGAACGCAACCTGACCTCCAACGCCTCCCAATTTTCGGCCCTGGTCTACGACACCCTCGCCGACCTGAACTGGGCCGGCTTCTACCTGACTGTGCCAGCCAAAAACGGCACCGGGCAGGACCTGCTGGTCGGCCCGTTCCAGGGCAAGCCTGCGTGCGCGCGCATCCCGTTCGGGCGCGGCGTGTGCGGGACCACCGCGGTCGAGCGCCGCACCATCGTGGTGCCGGACGTGCACGCGTTCCCGGGACATATCGCCTGCGATTCGGCGTCCAATTCTGAAATCGTGATCCCGCTGATCAAGGATGGCGCCGTGCTCGGCGTATTCGACATCGACAGCCCCAGCCTGAACCGCTTCAGCGAAGAGGACCGCGTGGGCCTGGAGCGCATGATTGCCGCGTTCCTTGACGCGACCGATTTCGCTTAACCTTCCACTCACCTGACGTCCTTGACCCCAATGAACCAACTCGAACAGCTCAAGCAGTACACCACCGTCGTCGCCGACACGGGCGACTTCCAGTCGATCAAAGCCTATGCCCCGCAGGACGCGACCACCAACCCGTCGCTGATCCTCAAGGCCGTGCAGAAGCCGGAATACCGCCCGCTGCTGGAAAAGACCGTCGCCGACTTCCCGAAAGCCTCGACCGGCGAGATCATCGACCGCCTCCTGATCGCGTTCGGCGTCGAGATCCTCAAGTACGTGCCGGGCCGCGTGTCGACCGAGATCGATGCCGCGCTGTCGTTCGATACCCAGGCCACTGTCGCAAAAGGCCGTGAGCTGATCGCGCTGTACGAGGCGGCCGGCGTGCCGCGCGAGCGCGTGCTGATCAAGATCGCGTCGACCTGGGAAGGCATCCGCGCCGCCGAGATCCTCGAGCGCGAGGGCATCCACTGCAACCTGACCCTGCTGTTCTCGCTGTGCCAGGCGATCGCGTGCGCGGAAGGCGGCATCAAGCTGATTTCGCCGTTCGTCGGCCGCATCTACGACTGGTACAAGAAATCGACCGGCATCGAATACGCCGGCGCCGACGATCCGGGCGTCCAGTCGGTCAAGCGCATCTACCAGTACTACCGCAAGTTCGGCTATGCAACCGAGGTGATGGGCGCGAGCTTCCGCAACACGTCGCAGATCCTGGAACTGGCCGGCTGCGATCTGCTGACGATCTCGCCGGACCTGCTGCAAAAGCTGGCCGACTCCGATGCGCCGCTCGAGCGCAAGCTGTCGGCGGAGGTGGATGCGGATATCCAGAAAATCGCGATGGATGAGAAGACCTTCCGCTTCATGCTCAACGAGGACGCGATGGCGACCGAGAAGCTGGCCGAAGGCATCCGCGCCTTCGTGGCGGATTCGAACAAGCTCAAGCAGATGATCGAAGGGATGCGCTAAGCCGTACCTGACGCGGCGGGGTTCTGCCCCGCTTCCCGTTCCCGTTCCTGCTTGAGCTCCTCGAGCAGGCGTTCGAACGACATCGGGTGCGCGAACAGAAAGCCCTGCGCATAATGCACGCCGCGCGAGCGCAGGAACTGCGCCTGCGCCTCGGTCTCCACCCCCTCGGCGATCATTTCCAGGTTCAGCGCCTTGGCCATTTCAATGATGTGGTGGATGACCTGGCTGGTCGCGGCGCCGGTGTCGAGCGTGTCGACGAAGGACTTGTCGATCTTGAGCAGGTCGAAATCCAGGCTCTCCAGGAACGACAGGCTCGAGTAACCGGTACCGAAGTCGTCGATCGCGATGCGAATCCCTTCCGCGTGCAGTCCCTCGACGATGTTGCGCACCGCGCTGGGCGCGGCGAAGCTGCGCTCGGTGGCTTCCACCATCAGGCTGCCCGTGGGTGCACCGGTCACCTCGACCAGCTTGCGCAGCAAACCAATCGTGCGTTCCGATTGCATGTCCTCAGCCGCCAGGTTGATGGCAATGTGAAAGTCAGGGAATTCCTTGAACAAGGTTTCAGCGTGCATGCGCACCTGCTCCAGCACCACGTCCTTGGTCACTTGCGTGATCAGGCCACTATCCTCGGCCACCACGATAAACACGTCCGGCCGCACCGCTTCGCCTTTTGGCCGCTGCCAGCGGATCAGGGCCTCCGCCCCCACCCACCTGCCGGTACGCAGATCGACCACCGGCTGGTAGACCATGAACAATTCCTTGCGCTTGAGCGCCGCCTTGAGCACGGCCGGCATGGCCAGTTGCGCGCGCGCCAGCAGAATCGCCGCCCAGGCCAGCAGGACACCGGTCAACACGCCGAACGGCACCACCGTGCGCGCGACCACCCAGGTGCGCTCATCGAGTTTGCTCACCGGCAGGGCCGCCGTGGCGTCGATCGCATATTGCCGCGATGCCACCACCGCCACGACATAGCCGGCATCGACAAAACTCGCATGGTCGCGTCCTTGCAGCACGTTCAGCCACTTGGGATCGATGAAACCGTGCGAGGTCAGGACTACCCGGCGCGGCCCGGACCAGGCGGCGACCGCCAGCCCCGTCTCGGCATTGGCGACCATGATCGGCAAGTCCTTGTGCACGATCGCGGCGAAACGGCCACGACCCAGTACCAGAAAGTGCCGGTGCGGGGCGAACGGCAACTCGACATGCGTCCAGATTTTTTCGCCGTCGGGCTGGATGACGTCAGGCGGGCCCAGGTGGATCGATTCGACGACCCCGGTCAGCGACATGCACACCAGACGATCGCCTTCCACCACGCCGATCGCCTGCGTGTTGGGGGACGAGACGTCGAGCTGACGCATCAGAGCAATATTGGTCGCCGAGCAAGGATCGTTCCCCATCGCCGCTGACGCGGCCAAGGTGTTCAGGTCAAGGTCGACCTCTTGCAGTGTCGCTTCGGATCGGCTGAGCACTTCGCGCGCGTAACCGAGAGCACGTTGCTGCTCCTGCTCCATGCCCTGGTAGCGCGCCAGGTAGATCGACAGCGCGACCGGCAAGGCGATAGCCAGCGCGATGCCCAGTACCGCAAGCACTCTCATTCCCCGCTCGTTCATCATTTCTCGACGAGACAGATACGACGATGAAAGTCACATCATAAGGAAAAAGAACGCGGACTCGCCACACGCCTATCATTGTCGACCTGGCCCGGACTCCTCGCGCCGAGACCGAAGGGATGTGTTAAGCGGCGCCGGCGCCTGAGACGGCAGGGCTCTGCCCTGCTTCCCGCTCCCGTTCCTGCTTGAGCGCTTCGAGCAGGCGCTCGAACGACATCGGGTGCGCAAACAGCCAGCCCTGCGCATAATGCACGCCGCGCGAGCGCAGGAACTGCGCCTGCGCCTCGGTCTCCACGCCTTCGGCGATCATTTCCATCTTCAGCGCCTTGGCCATTTCTATGATGTGGTGGATGACCTGGCTGGTCGCGGCGCCGGTGTCGAGGGTGTCGACGAAGGATTTGTCGATCTTGAGCAGATCGAAATCCAGGCTTTCCAGGAACGACAGGCTCGAGTATCCGGTGCCGAAGTCGTCAATTGCAATGCGGATTCCTTGCGCGTGCAGTCCGTCTACGATGCTGCGCACCCTGCTTGGCGCGGCGAAGCCGCGCTCGGTGGCTTCCACCATCAGGCTGCCCGCGGGCGCGCCGGTCACCTCCACCAGCTTGCACAGCAAGCCGACCGTGCGTTCCGATTGCATGTCCTCCGCCGCCAGGTTGATGGCGATGTGAAAGTCGGGAAATTGCTTGAACAGGATTTCAGCGTGCACGCGCACCTGCTCCAGCACCACGTCCTTGGTCACTTGCTGGATCAGGCCACTGTCCTCGGCCGCCTCGATGAACACGTCCGGCCGCACCACTTCGCCTTTTGGCCGCTCCCAGCGGATCAGGGCCTCCGCCCCCACCCACCTGCCGGTGCGCAGGTCGACCACCGGCTGGTAGACCATGAACAGCTCCTTGCGCCTGAGCGCCGCCTTGAGCACGGCCGGCATGGCCAGCTGCGCGCGCGCCAGCAGAACCGTCGCCCAGGCCAGCAGGATTCCGGTCAACACGCCGAACGGCACCACCGTGCGCGCGACCGCCCAGGTGCGCTCATCGAGTTTGGCGACCGGCAGGGCCGCGGTGGCGTCGATCGGAAAATGCCGCGACGCTACCACCGCCACCACATGGCCGTCGTCGACGTAGCTCACACTCTCGTGCCCGTGCAGCGCGGTCAGCCATGCAGGATCGACGTAGCCTTGCGAGGCAAGGACCACCCGCCGCGGTCCGGACAGGGCGGCGACGGCCAGCCCCGTTTCGGGGTTGGCGACCATGAGCGGCAACTCCTCGTGCACGATCGCCACATAGCGGCCGCGTCCCAGCACCAGAAAGCGCCTGCCCACGGCGAACGGCAGCGCGACTTGGGTCCAGATCTGCTCGCCGTCGGGCTGGATGACGTCCGGCCGGCCCAGGTAGACCGGCTGGCTGGCGCCGGTTTGCGACAGGCAAACTATATAATTATTGTCGATCACGCCGATGGATTGGGTCGCGGGGGACGAGAAGTCGATCCGCCGCATCAGGTCAATATTGCGCGCCGAGCAAGGATCGCCGTCCGCCTGCGCCGCCAGCGTGCCCAGGTCGACGTCGACCTCCTGGATGGTCGACTCGGAACGGCTAAGGACTTCCCGCGCATACCCCAAGGCACGCTCCTGCTCGTGCTCCAGGCTCTGGTGCCGCGCCAGGTAGATCGACAGTCCGACCGGCAAGGCGATCGCCAGCGCAATGCCCAGCACCGCGAGTACTTTCATTCCCCGCTCGTTCATCATTGCTCGACGAGACCGATACGAAAACGAAAGTCACATCATAAGGAAAAAGAACCGGGACTCGCCACACGCCTATATTTATCAGCGGTCGACTGCGGCCTGACTCAACTGCGTAAGCCAGCGATGTGCGTGTCGATGACCTCGGTCCCGACTTCGATCAGGTCGAACGCCGTCGGGTCGAACAGCCAGTTCCTGATCAGCCCATCGATCACCACCCACATCCCGATCGCCGCCGCGCGCGGCGGCACCTCGGGCCGCACCTCGCCGCGCTCGATCGCGAGCCGGATGCGGCCCTCGGCGCGCGCCATCCAGGCGTCCAGGCTCTTGCGCCGGCGGTCGCGCACCGGGCCCATCTCATCGACGAACTCGACCTTGAGCGAGGCGATCTCGAACACCCGGCGCGCGTGCGCGTTCTCGACCGTCACGTGCAGGCCGCCCACCATGTAGTCGCGCAGGCCCTGCATCGGGTCGGCCGCGCAGCAGCGGTCGAGCAGGTCGCGTGCCGCCTCCAGCGGCAGGGTCACGCGCTCCATCATCGCGTTAAACAACGCGGCCTTGTCGTCGAAATGCCAATAAATTGCTCCGCGCGTCACGCCGGCTGCGGTTGCTATATGCTGCAAGGTCGTCCGTGACACCCCCTGCTCTACGAACAATTTTTCAGCGGCGTCCAAAATACTGTCGCGCGTTGCCGCTGCTTCTTCCTTGGTCCTGCGGGCCATCGAATAGTTAACTCCGGTTTTGAAGAGGGTCTCAGACAATAAACATACAGTCGTGATAGTATATCCGCCGACCCACAAAAGCCAGCAATAATCCAATTCGGTGGCACCAGCGCCACCGCAGAGGGAATGTTGTATTTCAAACTAGAAGGAAGCACACGTAATGCGCTCTGCCACCTCCTCCTCCCCGTCCCTGACCCGGGTCGCCGCGTGCACCCTGGTCGCGCTGACCCTGCTGTCGGCCTGCGGCTCCAAAAACAATGCCGCCCAGCCGCCCGGCGGCAAGATGCCGGCGCCTGAAGTCGGCGTGATCACCACCAAGCTGCAGCCGGTCGCGCTGGAGACCGAATTGCCGGCACGGGTCGGGCCAATCCGCGTGTCCCAAGTGCGAGCACGCGTCAACGGCGTCGTGCTCAAGCGCCTGTTCACCGAGGGCGGCGTGGTCAAGGAAGGCCAGTCGCTGTTCCAGATCGATCCCGCGCCCTACCAGGCGCAGGTCAACAGCGCGCAGGCCGCGCTGGCCAAGGCCGAGGCCAACCTGAGCTCGGTTTCGGCAACCCTCGAGCGCTACGTGCCGCTGCTCGCGGCGGAAGCGGTGTCCAAGCAAGAGTACACCAACACCGTCGCCGCCAAAAAGCAGGCCGAAGCCGACGTCGGCACTGCCAAGGCCGCGCTGCAGATCGCCAGGATCAACCGCGACTACGCCAACGTGTACGCGCCGATCTCCGGACGCATCGGCCAGGCCCTGGTCACCGAGGGCGCGCTGGTGTCGACCGCCGACACCGGCCCGATGGCGGTGATCCAGCAGCTGGACAAGGTCTACCTGAACATCACCCAGTCGGCCAACGAACTGCAGCACCTGCGCAGGCAGGCGGGCGAGAAGAACATCGCGTCCGGCCTGCCGGTATCCGTGGTGCTGGACGACGGCAGCGTCATGCCGCGCAAGGGCCGCCTGCTGTTCTCGGACGTGACGGTCGACCCGTCCACCGGGCAGGTCACGCTGCGCGCCGAAATGCCTAATCCGGATTACGCGCTGCTGCCGGGCCAGTACGTGCGCGTGCGCCTGGCGCAGGCCGAACTGCCGGCCGGCATCCTGGTGCCGCAGCAAGCGGTCACCCGCGGCGGCCCGCAGGGCGACACCCTGCTGGTGGTCGGCCAGGACGGCAAGCCGATGCAGCGCATCGTCAAGATCGGTTCGCAAAACGGCGCCAACTGGGTCGTGACCGACGGCCTGCAGGCAGGCGAGCAGGTGGTCGTCGACGGCTTCCAGAAGCTGCAGATGATGCCGCCGGGCACGCCGGTCAAGGCCGTTCCCTGGAGTCCGACGCCTGCCCCGGAAGCTGCCGGGCCTGCCGCTGGCGCCAAGCAGCCGGCCGCGGCAGACACGGCCAGCCGCTAATCCGAAGCTAGTAACAAGACTTAGGACTTTCCAATGGCACGTTTTTTTATTGACCGCCCCATTTTTGCGTGGGTGATCGCGCTGTTCATCATGGTGGTGGGCGGCGTTGCGATCAAGCAGTTGCCGATCGCGCAGTACCCGACCGTGGCGCCACCGTCGATCGTGGTGTCGGTCGCCTACCCGGGCGCATCGGCCCAGACCCTCGAAGACTCGGTCATTTCCGTGATCGAGCGCGAGATGAACGGTTCACCGGGCATGGTCTACATGGAGTCGACCAGCCAGGCCAACGGCACCGGCACGATCACGATCAGCTTTGACACCAGCACCAATCCTGACCTGGCCCAGGTCGATGTGCAGAACCGCCTGTCGCGCGCCACCCCGCGCCTGCCGCAGGCGGTGACCCAGCAGGGTGTGCGCGTGGACAAGGCGCGTTCGAACTTCCTGCTGTTTACCATCCTGTCATCAAGCGACCCCAAGTGGGACCCGATCGCGCTGGGCGACTACGCCTCGCGTAACATCCTGCCGGAAATCCAGCGCCTCCCCGGCGTGGGCCAGGCCCAGCTGTTCGGCACCGAAAAGGCCATGCGGATCTGGATCGATCCGGCCAAGCTGCTCGGCTTTAACCTGTCCCCGGCCGACGTGAACAACGCGATCCGCCAGCAGAACGCCCAGGTGGCGTCGGGCACGATCGGCGACCTGCCGCTCGCGGCCGGCCAGCAGATCAGTGCGACCGTCGTGGTCACCGGCCAGCTCAGCACCGTCGAGCAGTTCGGCAACATTGTGCTGCGCGCCAATCCGGACGGCTCGACCGTACGCCTGAAGGACGTGGCCCGCATCGAGATCGGCGGCCAGAACTACGCCACCTCGGCGCGCCTGAACGGCAAGCCGTCGACCGGCATCGGCGTGCAGCTCTCGCCGACCGGCAACGCGCTCGAGACCGCGAACCTGATCAAGCAGCGCATGCAGCAGCTGTCCAAGTACTTCCCGCACGGGATGAAGTACGCGATCCCCTACGACAGCTCGAAGTTCATCAAGATCTCGATCAGCCAGGTGGTCGAAACCCTGATCGAGGCGGTGATCCTGGTGTTCCTGGTGATGTTCGTGTTCCTGCAGAACATCCGCTACACCCTGATCCCGACCATCGTGGTGCCGGTCGCCCTGCTCGGCTCGTTCGCGACCCTGCTCGCGCTGGGCTTCTCGATTAACGTGCTGACCATGTTCGGCATGGTGCTGGTGATCGGTATCGTGGTCGACGACGCGATCGTGGTGGTGGAGAACGTCGAGCGCATCATGAGCGAGGAAGGCCTGCCGCCGCTGGCGGCCACGCGCAAGGCGATGGGCCAGATTTCGGGCGCGATCATCGGCGTGACCGTGGTGCTGATGTCGGTGTTCGTGCCGCTGGCGTTCTTCGCCGGCGCGGTCGGCAACATCTACCGCCAGTTCTCGGCCGTGATGGTGTCCTCGATCGCCTTCTCGGCGTTCATGGCGCTCTCGCTCACGCCCGCCCTGTGCGCGCACCTGCTCAAGCCCGTCGACGCCGGCCACCACATGGAAAAGCGCGGCTTCTTCGGCTGGTTCAACCGCACCTTCAGCCGCACCGCCAAGGGCTATGAAGGCTTCGTCGCGCGCATCTTGAAACGCACCGGCCGCGCGCTGGTGGTGTTCGTGCTGGTGCTGGGCGTAGTGGGCCTGATCTTCACCAAGATGCCGAACTCGTTCCTGCCGAACGAGGACCAGGGCTACATCATCGCCAACATCCAGCTGCCGCCGGGCGCCACCGCCGAGCGCACCAGCGCCATTTTGGAGAAGGCCGAAGAGTTCATCCTCAAGCAGCCGGAAGTGGCCGACATGGTCGCCGTGACCGGCTTCTCGTTCTCGGGCCAGGGCCAGAACATGGGCCTGGCGTTCATCCCGCTCAAGGACTGGGACCAGCGCAAGGGCCCCGGCCACAGCGCGCAGGATCTGGCCGGGCGCATCACCGGCGCGATGATGAAGATGCGCGACGCGTTCATCTTCGTGGTCAGCCCGCCGCCGATTCCTGAACTGGGCCGCGGCGCCGGTTTCTCGTTCCGCCTGCAGGACCGCGGCGGCAACGGCCACGCGGCGCTGCTGGCGGCGCGCAACCAGATGCTGGGCATGGCGATGCAGAGCAAGGTCCTGACCGGCATCCGTCCGGAAGGCCTGGAAGACGCGCCGCAGCTCATGCTGGACATCGACCGCGACAAGGCGCAGGCACTGGGCGTGACCTTTGACGCGATCAACAGCGCGATCTCGACCTCGCTCGGATCGAGCTACGTGAACGACTTCCCGAACGCCGGCCGCCTGCAACGCGTGGTGGTGCAGGCGGACGCGCCGTCGCGCATGCAGGCGGCGGACCTGCTGCGCCTGACCGCGATGAACAACAAGGGCCAGCCGGTGCCGCTGGCGTCGTTCGCGACCACCAAGTGGATCACCGGTCCGATGCAGACCACCCGCTACAACGGCTACCCGGCGATGTCGATCACCGGCGAACCGGCGCCGGGCTACTCGTCCGGTGACGCGCTGGCCGAGATGGAGCAGCTGGCCAGCCGGCTGCCGCCTGGCTTCGCGTTCGAGTGGACCGGCCAGTCGCGCGAGGAGATCCTCGCTGGCTCGACCGTGTTCGTGCTGATCGGCTTCTCGCTGCTGGCGGTGTTCCTGGCGCTGGCCGCGCTGTACGAGAGCTGGTCGATCCCGGTCTCGGTGCTGCTGGTGGTGCCGCTGGGCGTGCTCGGCGCGCTGCTGGCGGCGACGATGCGCGGGCTGCCCAACGACGTGTACTTCAAGGTCGGCCTGATCACCATCATCGGCTTGGGGGCGAAGAACGCGATCCTGATCATCGAGTTCGCGAAAGACCTGCAGGCGCAGGGCATGTCGGTGGCCGAAGCGGCACTGAAGGCCTGCCACCTGCGCTTCCGTCCGATCGTGATGACCTCGCTGGCCTTCATCCTCGGCGTGCTGCCGCTGGTGGTCGCCGGCGGCGCCGGCGCCGCCTCGCAGCGCGCGATCGGCACCGGTGTGATGGGCGGCATGATCGCGGCGACCGCGCTCGGCGTGTTCTTCGTGCCGGTGTTCTTTGTCGTGATCCGCAGTATCTTCAAGGGCAGCGAACGCCAGCGCAAGAAGTACGCGCACGAAGACCAGGCCGGTACGGAATTTGAGGAAAAAATATGATTGCAAAAATCAAGCTCGTCGCCACTCCGCTGGCGCTCGCGATGGCACTGACCGGCTGCATAAACCTGGCGCCCAAGTATGAGCGTCCGGGGGCGCCGGTCGCGCCCAGCTTCCCGACCGTCGGCGGCACGGTAGCCAGCGGCAACCCGGTCGCCGCCGAGGCGCCGGTCAACATCGCATGGCAGGACTTCTTCAAGGATGCGCGGCTGCGCGAGCTGATCAAGCTCGCGCTGGTCAACAACCGTGACCTGCGCATCGCGATCGCTAACATCGAGCAGGTGCGCGCGCAGTACCAGATCACGCGCTCGCAGCAGTTCCCTGGCGTGAGCGCGGGGCTGAACTTCAACCGTTCGACCGGGGCCGAAAACATCTCCACCTTCTACAACGTGGGGCTGGGCGTCTCGGGGTTCGAACTGGACCTGTTCGGCCGGGTGCGCAACCTGACCCAGGCGGCGTTGGCGCAGTTCCTGGCCACCGAGGAAGCGAGAAAGAGCACGCAGATCAGCCTGATCTCGTCGGTCGCCAATGCCTACCTGGCGGTGCTGGCCGACGACGAACTGCTCGAGCTGACGCGGCAGACCCTCACGACCCGCGAAGAATCGCTGCGCCTGACCCAGCTGCGCTTTAACAACGGCGTGGCCTCCAGGCTGGACGTGGACCAGGCAGCTTCGCTGGTCGAGCAGGCACGCACCTCGCTCGCCCAGCTGGTGCGCCAGCGCGCGCAAGACGGCAACCTGCTCGTGCTGCTGGTGGGCCAGCCGATTCCCGACAACCTGCCGGCCGGGCAGACGCTGTCGGCGACCAACCTGCCCGACCTGCCGGCCGGGCTGCCATCGGACCTGCTGGCCAACCGCCCGGACGTGCGCGCCGCCGAGCAGCAGCTGATCGCGGCCAACGCCAACATCGGCGCGGCGCGCGCGGCCTACTTCCCGCGCATCGCGCTGACCGGCACGGTCGGCAGCGCCAGCACCGAGCTGTCCAACCTGTTCAAAGGTGGCACCTACGCCTGGTCGCTCGCGGCCAACGCCACCATGCCGATCTTCGACTTCGGCCGCACACGCGGCGGCATCGAGTCGGCCGTTGCCGGCCGCGACATCGCGCTGGCGCAGTACGAGAGGTCGATCCAGACGGCATTCAGCGACGTGGCCAACGCGCTGGCCGGCCAGGCCACCTACACCGAGCAGCTGCGTGCGCAGCGGGCGGTGGCGCTGACCGAGGCCGACCGCTTCCGGCTGTCGGACCTGCTCTACAAGAACGGCACCGCCAGCTATCTGGACCTGCTCGACGCGCAGCGTTCGCTGTTCGCGGCGCAGCAGCAGGCGATCCAGGCCAACCTGCAGCGCCTGCAGAACCAGGTCACGCTGTACCGTGTGCTGGGCGGGGGCTGGAGCGAGCCGAAGGGCTGATTGCACCAGGCCGGGCAAGCGCCCGGCTGGCATGCCTGAATCGGGGCCGGTTACCTTCCGGCCCCGATTTTTTTGCCATTTCACATTACACAATTTGGCATGAAACAACCTATTAGAATTAATAGCTACTCCTTTCATTTAGGATAAGTAATGTAGATCAACCCCGAGGCCCGAAAATTCGGCTAGCAAATTGCAACACTTGGGTGCCGAGCGAGTGAAAGCACGAGCCATGCGCAAACTTGTTCGTTGGTTGGAACGCTTCTTCAGTTGGCAGCATTCAGCCCTGGTCGGTGCTGCGCTATCGACTGCCGTTGGAGTCTCGTGCTACACGGTCACAGCCGAAATGACCGAAAAGGATGCATCGGAGCGCTTCGTCAGCCAGGTGCGTAGCGCGCATTTCACGATCCTCCGGCGCGTCAAAAGCTACGTCGACGTACTGCGCGGGACCGCCAGTCTGTTCCAAACCACACCGGACATTACCCGGGAGCAGTTCCACCGCTACGTCAATGGGCTGAATCTGCAGGAAGAATTCCCAGGCGTGCAAGCAGTTAATTACGCGTTGCTCGTCAAGGATGCCGAGCGTCCCGCTTTCGAGAAGCGCATGGCGGCGGAACTGGTCGCAGAAGGCATCCCGAATTTCAAGATCAAGCCGCCCGGCCGGCGCGATGAGTATCTGGTTGTGACCTATATCGAACCTGACACGATCGGGCGCGAGATGTTCGGGAATGACCTGTTGCGCACGGTAACACACTCGGGAATCCGCACGCCGGCGATTCTCGACAACTCACGCGATACCGGCGGTTTGGCAGCTTCCGGCAGGCCAATGAATATGAATTTGCCTCAGAAGGTGGCCGGACTTGGGATGCGCCTGCCCGTCTACCAGATTGGCATGCCGACCGAGACTGTCGAACAGAGGCGCGCCGCCTATATTGGTTCGGTCGGCCTGGCCTTCAGTATTGAGACGCTGATGAACGGCGTACTGGAGGAATTGCCGGTGTCCGGAATGCGCATGGGTTTGATCGGCATGGTCGATGGCGACGTGCCCGGCGATCCCAAGCGCCGCCTCCTGCTGTACGACAGCCAGATGCCACACAACCATCCCGCGTCAATGCCTCCCGTCGCGGATGACGAATTCTACATGTCCTTGCCAGTCGAATTTAGCAACCGCAACTGGGAAGTCGAATTCCGCATCAAGAAAGCAGACCTGTATACGGGCTTCGACGCCTACGTACCCTGGATGACGCTGGCGGCGGGATTCGTCACCACGGCGCTGGTATACGCACTCTTTCAGGCATTGGCCTTGTCACGCCAGACCGCGGTCCGCCTGGCGGACCGGATGACCATGGAACTGCGCGCCAGCAAAGCGAGTCTTCAAATTTCCAACTCCCGCTTGCGTGATCTGGCGGCACATGCGGAAGAAATCAAGGAAAGCGAGCGCAAGCGCATTGCCCGCGAAATCCACGACGACCTGGGGCAGAACCTCTTGGCACTGCGGATTGAGGTTGACATGCTCGCCTCACGAACTGCCGAGCGCCACCCGTTGCTGAATTCACGCGTACGGTGGACCTTGCAGCAGATCGATACCACGATCGGAAGCGTGCGCCAGATCATCAATGACCTGCGACCGAATGTCCTCGACCTGGGGCTCAATGCGGCGGTCGACTGGCAAATCGCGCAATTTGAACGGAGTTCCGGAATACCGTGTGAACTGGTCGAAAACGACCAGAACATCAGTATCAGCGACAGCTGCGCGACCGCCCTATTCCGGATTCTTCAGGAATCGCTAACGAATGTCGCGCGCCACGCCAACGCCACCCGCGTTCGTGTCGAACTGCTGGTCGACACGGACCGTGTTTCCATGATGGTCAGCGACAACGGCCGCGGCCTGCAGCCCGGCGGTCGTCACAAGCCGGGATCGTTCGGCTTAGTTGGGATTGAGGAACGGGTCAGAATGCTGGGCGGCGTGTTCAGGGTAAACAGCATGCCGGGCGCCGGCACCACCATCAACGTCAGCATACCGTTGAACGACACTTCCATTATGCCGCCGTTCGAAACCGATCTCCCTGAACAGAACCCCGTCGTAACGGCCATAATCTGAGCGCGCGGCCAGACGTTTCCCAATGCCAGCCTTCCTGTTTGCTATAGGAAGGCCTCGGACGATTCATACATCTAGAAGGATCGACTGAGTCGAAATTGACGAATGTCAAATTTGCGAAAGCGATTGTCAGCAATCATCTTTCACATCGCTTCTCATCAGTTTGTTTCGAAAAAGTTGGATTCGCTCTTTTAGTCCTTGCACTATCGGAAAGGAGGAAATCATTGTCCAACATCTCACTTCCATAATTGCCAAATAAAACGCGAATAATGAAGAACAAATGCCAAAGCAAAGGAAAAGCCATGATCTCGAAAGACGAATTCCAAGCGATCGCTGAATTGGATCTGGACCCAATCAAAGTGAAGCTGATGCATAAGGAATCTGGGGAGGGATGGACGCTGGAATATGCAAATCAGATCGAATTCGAATATCGGCGCTTTCTGTATCTGATGAAAAAGTTCCCCAATGTGCCGGCTGCTCCGCTATTCGATGTCGACATTTTCTGGCATTACCATATCCTGGACACCATGAAATACGCGACGGACTGCGACAGCGTGTTCGGCCATTTCCTGCATCATTTTCCCTATGTCGGACTGAGGGGCGAAGAGGACGAGGAATTGCATAAGGAAGGTGGCGCCCGCATGCAGCAACTTTACGAGGCAACCTTCGGCGAACCGTACCTTCGTTCCGCTGCAGTAAACGAGCAGGCGGCGGCTTCCACAAAAAAGACCTCCTTCTGCTGGGTAGAGGGCACCCAGGCGACAGCTTGCGCCCAAAAGACCGCTTTCTGCTGGGTCGAGGGCCAGCAGGCGCCGGCTTCCGCACAAAAGACCGCTTTCTGCTGGGTAGACGGCAAGCAGACGGCTGCTTCCGCACAAAAGACCGCTTTTTGCTGGGTAGACGGCAAGCGGGCGGCGGCTTCCGCACAAAAGACCGCTTTCTGCTGGGTAGACGGTAAGCAGGCGGCAGCTTCCGCACAAAAGACCGCTTTCTGCTGGGTAGACGGTAAGCAGGCGGCAGCTT
>NZ_SPUM01000023.1 GCF_004614195.1 Massilia horti
CAGTGTCCGGGCTGTTCGGCCTCGCCGCCGGACGCCAGCGCCTGCTGGGGCACCCGCCCGGGCGCCTGCTGGCCGCGCTCGCCGGCATCGGCATCGCCGGCACCACGCTCGAAGCCGGCCTGCTGCATTTCCGCGGCGCCTACCACCGTCCCGCGATGTGGCTGCCGGTCACGCTGCCGCCGGTCGCGGCCGGGTTCCTGCTGCGTGCAGCCGCCGGCGCGCGCGACCGCCTGGCGGACACCTGGCTGGGGCTGACCGGGCTGCTGGGCATTGCCGGAGTCGCCTTCCACGCCAGCGGCGTCGCGCGCCAGATGGGCGGCTGGCGCAACTGGCGCCAGAACGTGCTGAACGGCCCGCCGTTGCCGGCCCCGCCCAGCTTTCTCGCCCTGTCCCTGGCCGGCCGCGCGGCCCTTTCCCTGGCACGGAGCCAGGCCCGGTAACGGGAGCGACGCATGGACCAGCGCTACGCCGGCTACCACGTGCTGGGCAAGTGGAACAGCGTTTCCTTCGACGACACCACGCGCGCCGTGCTGCGGCGCCGCCTGGACGACGTGCCGCCGCGCCGCTTCTTCACCGAGGATGAGTGGCGCGTGCTGGACGCGCTGGTCGCGCGCATCCTGCCGCAGCCCGAGCGCGCGCTGCCGGTGCCGGTCACCCCGTGGATCGACGCCGGGCTGTTCGCGGGCCAGCAGGAAGGCTTCCGCTATGCCGGCACGCCGCCCGTGCGCGATGCCTGGCGGCAGGGCCTGGCCGCCATCGAGCAGGAAGCGCGCCTGCGCTACGAGACCGGCTTTGCGCAGCTGGACGGTAGAAGCGCCGACGCACTGCTGCGCGCGCTCGAGCAGGGCGGCGCCGACCCCGACCTGTGGCGCGGCATGGACGCCGCCCACTTCTTCATCCACGTGCTGGTCAAGCGGGTAGCCGCGGTGTACTACTCGCATCCCCAGGCCTGGAGCGAGGTCGGCTTCGGCGGCCCGGCCAGCCCGCGCGGTTACGTGCGGCTCGGCTTCGACACCCGCGACCCCTGGGAAGCGAAGGAGCGGCCGTGAACCACGAGACGGTCCGCGCCAGGGACGGCCGCGCGCCGGACGTGTTCCAGCCCGGTGGCTGGGTGCCGATGCGCCAGTACCCGCTCGATGACCCGGTCGACTTCGCCATCGTCGGCGCCGGCGCGGGCGGCGCCACGCTGGCCTGCAAGCTGGCCGAGGGCGGCTTTTCGGTGGTTGTGTTCGACGCCGGCCCGTTCTGGCGCCCGCTCGAAGACTTCGCCTCGGACGAAGAAGAGCAGCAAAAACTGTACTGGCTCGACGAACGCATCACCGGCGGCAGCGACCCGATCGCACTCGGCGGCAACAACAGCGGGCGCGGCGTGGGCGGCTCCACCGTCCACTTCTCGATGATCTCGCTGCGCTTCCGGCCCGAGTGGTTCGCCTGCCGCAGCCGGCTCGGCTACGGCTTCGACTGGCCGCTCACCTACGACGACATCGCGCCCTACTACCGCGAGGCCGAACTGGCCCTGCGCATCGCCGGTCCGGTGCGCTATCCGTGGGGGCCGCCGCGTGAACGCTACCCGTATCGCGAGCACGAGCTCAACGCCGCGGCCCTGGTCCTGGTGCGCGGCGCCGAGGCGCTGGGCATCGGCTGGGCCGCCACCCCGCTGGCCACGCTGTCCGCGCCCGGCGGGCGCTCGCCGCCCTGCGTCTATCGCGGCTTTTGCAACTTCGGCTGCTCCACCAACGCCAAGCAAAGCGCCCTGATCACGTGGATTCCGCGCGCGCTCGCGGCCGGCGCCGAAGTGCGCGACCTGGCCATGGTCGGCCGCATCGAAGTCGACCGCGAGGGCAGGGCCAGCGGCGTTGAGTACCACCGCGAAGGCGGCTGGCATTTCCAGCGCGCGCGTCATGTGGTGGTCGCCGGCTACGCCATCGAGACCCCGCGCCTGCTGCTCAACTCGGCCTGCCCGCGCTACCCGCATGGCCTGGCCAACAGCTCCGGGCTGGTCGGCACCCACCTGACCACCCACGCCGGGCCCGGCGTCTGGGCCACGTTTGAAGAGGCGATCCGCTGGTACAAGGCGCCGCCCAACATGGCGGTGACCGAGCACTGGAACTACAACGACGACGGCAAGGACTGCAGCGGCGCCTATGCCTTCATGAGCCAGGGGCCGCTGCCGCGCGCGTGGGCGCAGATCATCGTCACCGAGCGCCGTTTCTGGGGCGCGCGCCTGCGCGACGAAATGGTCAAGTACAACCACATGGCCGGTTTCGTCGCCGTCGCCGAAACCGAGCCGCGGCTTGACAACCGGGTCGAGGTGGTCGAAGAGCTCGACCAGTACGGCCTGCCGATCCCGCGCGTCGTATTCTCGTATTCGGACAACGACCGCCGCCTGCAGCGCCACGCCGTGGGCTCGATGAGCGCGGTGCTGGAAGCGGCCGGCGGCTACGACCTGTGGACCAGCAAAGACACCAGCCACCTGATGGGCACCTGCCGCATGGGCAGCGACCCGGCCGCCAGCGTGGTCGACGCCGACGGGCGCAGCTGGGACATCCCCAACCTGTGGATCTGCGACGGCTCGCTGTTCCCGACCTGCGGTGGCGTCAATCCATCGCTCACGATCCAGGCATTGGCCTGCCGCACGGGCGAGCGCATCAAGCAGCTCGCGGCGCGCGGCGAACTGTGAGGAGGCTAGCGATGAATCCGATCACCAGCGTGTATGACCTGGAAGCGATGGCCAGGCGGCGCCTGCCGCACGTGATCTTCGACTACGTGCACGGCGGCTCCGGACGCGAACTGACCCTGCAGCGCAACGAGCACGACCTGTGCGCGCTGGCGCTGCGCCAGCACGACATGCGCGACGTCTCGCACCGGAACATGAAGGTGCAGATGGTCGGCGACAGCGCCGAGATTCCGCTTGCCATCGGGCCGACCGGACTGGCGGGCCTGACCTGGGCCAATGGCGAGGTCGAGGCCGCCAAGGCGGCGGAACAATTCGGGGTGCCGTATTGCCTGTCGACGATGTCGATCTGCTCGATCGAAGACGTGGCCGAGGCCACCGACCGCCCGTTCTGGTTCCAGCTGTACCTGATGAAGGAGCACAAGGTCAACGAAAGCCTGGTGCGGCGCGCGCACGACGCGGGCTGCAGCGCGCTGGTGCTCACGCTCGACCTGCATGTGCAGGGCAAGCGCTGGGCCGACGCCAAGAACGGCCTGGCGGTGCCGCCGCGCCTGACGCTGCACAACTCGATGGACATCCTGTCGCACCCGCGCTGGCTGCTGAGCATGGCCAAGAGCCGCCGCCGCACCTTCGGCAACCTGCAAGGGGAGGTCAAGCAGGCCAAGCACCTGAAGGCGCTGACCCAATGGATCGAAGCGCAGTTCGACCCGTCGTTCGACACCGAGACCGTCAAATGGGTGCGCAGGATCTGGGACCGCAAGCTGATCCTCAAGGGGATCATGCACGTGGACGACGCCAGGCTCGCAGTCGACCTGGGCGCCGACGCGATCATCGTCTCCAATCACGGCGGGCGCCAGCTCGACGGCGCGCCGTCATCGATCTCGGTACTGCCCGAGATCGCCGACGCAGTGCGGCACCGGATCGAAGTCTTCTTCGACGGCGGCATCCGCACCGGCAGCGACATCGTCAAGGCGATGGGCTACGGCGCCCACGCCTGCCTCTCGGGCCGCGCCTGGCTGTACGGGCTGGCGGCGCAGGGCAAGGATGGCGTGCTGTGCGCACTCACCCTGCTGCGCGACGAACTGAGCGACTGCATGGCCCTGGCGGGCCTGCAGGACGTCTGCGAAATGCCGGAAGACGTGGTGACCGCCCAACCGCCGCTGGCCGCGCCTGGGCATCATCCTTTTGCGCAGCCGTCGGCATACGGCGGTCGGTCTCGGGGAGATGGGGGCGGCGCCACCGGCGCGTACCCCACGTAGGAGCACTCTGGCGGACGAGTGGGGGCGTCGTCCGCTCCCCCGCCTTGACTAGATTAGTACCGGCGCGGATCGTTCGGCCTGCGATCCATGCCGTTCGGCACACCGTCACGGTCGCGGTCACCGCGCGCCCAACCGCCCTGGTTCAAGCGCCAGCCGCCGTTCACCTGGATCCATTCCGGCCGATGATAGGAGTAGCCATGGCGCACGCGTTCCCAATGGCCCTTCGTCCAGACGTAGCGGCGGCCATTCCAGCTCCAGTAGCCGGGCGCCCACTCGTATCCGTGCCGTGCGGCGGGCACGACTTCATTCCTGGGCGGCGGCGGCGCCTGCCTCACGACAACCACCGTTTCGCGCGCAAGTACTTGGGTCGGAGCGAAGGCAGCGGCGCTCAGGACGAGGGCGGCTGCGGTGCAAAGAATTCGCTTCATGGTTCTTCTCCTTGGTAAATTGGCGTAATCCAATATACCCATTTCCAAGGCAGAACTGGCGCACGGATGCATCCGCTTACATTCGATACAAGTAGTGACAACCTGGTAACGGCTTTTTTGCTAAGGTCTTCCGCCGTGCCGTTCGCCGTCGTGGCCATGTTCGGGCCGTCCAGCGAACTCGTGCCGTTCCCCTTCGTGCCGTTCTCCTTCGTGCCGTTCTCCTTCATGGCGTTCCCATCCGCCGTGATTGAAGCGCCATCCATTTCGCTCCTGAGTCCATACGGGCGGCACGTACACATATCCTGGCTGTTGGGCCACCCAGTAACCGCCGACCCAGACATAGTTGTACCCGTTCCAGTCCCAGTAGCCGGGCACCCAGATGGCATCGGGGCGGGGCGGTGGCACGACTTCGAACCGCGGCGGGGGCGGTCCGGCGCCGACGAACACCTGCGCAACGGCAGGGAATGGAATCATGGCGCCGGCCCCAACCACCAGCGCCACGGCGCAGCAGATAATACGTCTCATGACAATTCTCCTCGGCGAACCCAATGTGGCTCCAGCCCACTATAGTCCTGGGCCGCCTTGCACTGACGCTTTGGATTTATCTGCTTACAAGCTGAAACACTGTGAAAATAAGGTCTTCACGGATTAGCGGGGAAAAAGACGTAGGGTGTGCAGCTTTGCTGCGCACGCGGTCACGGCATGCAGGCACGCGGCTGCCGCTCCAACGCGGCCGAATCCATGAACTATTGCCGTTCGGTTTGTCTTGACAACAGCGAGTTCCGCTCCAATGATAAGGCAATGACTGATCTTACTCGACAGGAAGTTGACGCAAAGCTTGCTGCCTCTGAAGCGAGGGTCGATGCACGCCTGGCAAACTTCGACACCAGCATCAAAACAGGCTTTGCTGAGATGCGCGCTGAGATGGCTGAGTTGCGCTCCGAGATGCGCTCTGAGATGGCCGGGTTGCGGGCTGAAATGCACAAAAGTGCATCAGACCTGATCAAGTGGGGCATTGGCTTGGCAATAGCGATCGTCGGCATGACAGTTGGCTTGCTGTCCTACCTTAACAACCCTTCAGAAAAGCCATCAGTAAAACCCGCGGTACAGCCCGCGCCCATCATCATCACCATCCCAGGCGCGGCCATTGCTACCCCCGCAGGCGCTCCTACACCTAAGAAGTAGTCGGCTAATCCCTCTTGGTCGCGCTGCTTCGCCGCCAAGCTCTTGATCGACGTTGCTGGGCACTGCAGCTCAGGCTGTTGAATCAGAATGGCCAGGAGAAAAATAAAAGGCACCGAGTGCCTGATATTAAGAGAGCCAAAGCGGAAGCACAGAAACGCGCCGATGAAATCAAGTTGTTCCGGCAGGAACTCGACCGACTGGAGCAAGAGGGCGTCCTCACGTTTTCCCTAGAGCAGAAGCAGGGCAGGGAAAGCGCGCTGCGTATAGTTCGAGCAGTACGCCGACGGCGCTGCCCGACATCGTGCCCCGCCGGGATACCAGCTTTTGCCAAATGCGATCGTCCACCTCGTCGGGCTTCATGCGCGGCGGAGCACACCACGACTTTCCCTGCGTCGCATCTACAACACCGGCCTGATAGCCTTCAGCAAAACGTCGGCGGGGCCGCAGCCTCAGGGTTTTGATGCCATTTGTCAGCGGCGGATTCGTCCAGCGCAGCCACGAAGTCGTCGCCCGACAGGTGCTGATACCAAAACTTGTCATGCCGCTGTGCACCGGCCGCATATGCAGTGGCCAGCGCAAGTGCGAGCAACGCGGCGCGCATCACGCCACCCGATTGGAGGCAAGATCCCACGTACCGACCGTACTGCCGCCGGCGCCAGTCGACCCGGTTGTGCTCTTCGGTTGATTGATGGCCCAGTTGACCGACTCGTACTCGATTGTTGAGGCAACAAAAAAGCCGCGCGCTACTAAGTAGCGAATGATCTTCCAAAATTTGGAATTCATCCTCCAAAAATCAAAAAGGGTTACGGCGATAAAGCGCGTAACCCTTTGCTTTTACTGCGGAATTCTTGGGGTGGCTGATGGGGCTCGAACCCACGACAACAGGAATCACAATCCTGGACTCTACCAACTGAGCTACAGCCACCACTGGTCTTGCTTGCGTCTCATCGTTGCTGAGACAGAACGAGATTATACAAAGTCCTTCGCCGACTGGCAAATTTAAATGCGCGAACAAGCCGTGCCGCGCCAAGGCCGCCTAGTTGGCAGCCTCGTGCACCGGCGGTTCGAGCCCGAGCAGGCTCGAAAACGCAGCCGACAAGGCCATCGCGCTGGCGCTGGTAAAACCGGTCAGGCTGGCCGGCGCGTCCGTCGCCGTGCGCAGCGTGCCGTCGGCCTTAAGCAGCCGCGCCAGCTGGCGCGCCACCGCTTCGCCGGTATCGATGATGGTCACCGCGCGCTGCGTACAACAGCCCACGACGCGCTCGATCGACGTCAGCACCAGCGGATAGTGCGTGCAGCCCAGCACCAGCGTATCGGCCCCTTCCTTCAACAGCGGCTCGATGTAGCGCGCCAGCATGGCCGCCGTCGCTTCGGTATCGAGTTCGCCCAGCTCGATCTGGTCCGCCAGCCCCACGCACGGCTGCAGCAGGAAGCGCGTTCCGGTGTCGGCCACGATTTGGTCGCGCAGCAGCAGGAATTTTTCGCCGGCGAGCGTGCCTTCAGTCGCGAGCACGCCAACGATCCCGTTGCGGGTGGCGGCCGCGCCCGGCTTCAGGCCCGGCTCGACGCCCACGATCGGCATGTCCGGATGGCGCTCGCGCAGCAGCCTGATCGCCGCGACCGTCGCGGTATTGCAGGCCACGACCAGCGCCTTGGCGCCTTTTTCGACCAGGAAGGCGGCCACCGCCAGCACGCGTTCGGCGACGGCTTGCTCGGACTTGTCGCCGTACGGGGCAAATCCGGAATCGGCGAAGTACATCAGGTGTTCGTGCGGCAGCTGCGTGCGGATGTGGCGCAGCACCGATAGGCCGCCCACGCCCGAATCAAAAATGCCGATCGGGGAGTCGTTGGGCGAGGGGAGGGTGGTCATGATGAAATGGTAGCGCGGATCAGGCCGCTCGGTGCGCACGCGAACCTCCGCGTGCGCACCCTGCGAACAACAAGTGGTTGGTTATCAGAGCGCGTTGACCGGGATGCCCTTGAGCGACTCGATCTTCGCAGCCCACTCCTTCGGCCCGGTCTGGTGCACCGAGGTGCCGGACGAATCGACCGCCACCGTCACCGGCATGTCCTGGACCTCGAACTCGTAGATCGCTTCCATGCCCAGGTCCTCGAAGCCGACCACCTTGGCCGACTTGATCGCCTTCGACACCAGGTAAGCCGAGCCGCCCACCGCCATCAGGTAGGCCGACTTGTGGTTTTTGATCGACTCGATCGCCGCCGGGCCGCGTTCGGCCTTGCCGATCATCGCGATCAGGCCGGTCTTCTCGAGCATCATGTCGGTGAACTTGTCCATGCGGGTCGCGGTCGTCGGGCCCGCCGGGCCGACCACTTCGTCACGCACCGGATCGACCGGGCCGACGTAGTAGATTACTCGGTTGGTAAAGTCCACCGGCAGCTGCTCGCCCTTGGCCAGCATGTCGGCGATGCGCTTGTGCGCGGCGTCGCGGCCGGTCAGCATCTTGCCGTTGAGCAAGAGGGTCTGGCCCGGCTGCCACGAGGCGACTTCCTCTTTGGTCAGCGTGTTCAGGTCGACGCGCTTGGACTTTTCCGTGTCCGGGGTCCAGTGCACGTCCGGCCAGGTGGACAGCGCGGGCGGTTCGATGTAGGCCGGGCCCGAGCCGTCCAGCACGAAGTGTGCGTGGCGGGTCGCGGCGCAGTTCGGGATCATCGCGACCGGCTTGGATGCGGCGTGGGTCGGATACATGTTGATCTTCACGTCCAGCACCGTGGTCAGGCCGCCCAGGCCTTGCGCGCCGATGCCCAGCGCGTTGATCTTGTCGCACAGCTCGATACGCAGTTCCTCAAGCTTGTTGCGCGGGCCGCGCTGCTTGAGTTCGTACATGTCGATGTCTTCCATCAGCGACTCTTTCGCCATCAGCATCGCCTTCTCGGCCGAGCCGCCGATACCGATGCCCAGCATGCCGGGCGGGCACCAGCCGGCGCCCATCAGCGGCACGGTCTTGAGCACCCAGTCGACCAGCGAGTCGGAAGGGTTGAGCATGACGAACTTGGTCTTGTTCTCCGAGCCGCCGCCCTTGGCCGCGACCTTAACATCGACCGTGTCGCCCTCGACGATCTCCATGTGGACCACGGCCGGCGTGTTGTCCTTGGTGTTCTTGCGTTCGAACTGCGGGTCGGCCACGATCGAGGCGCGCAGCTTGTTGTCGGCGAAGTTGTATGCACGGCGCACGCCCTCGTTGACCGCGTCGGTCAGCGAACCGGTAAAGCCTTCGAAGCGCACGCCCATGCCCACCTTCAGGAAGACGTTGACGATGCCGGTGTCCTGGCAGATCGGGCGCTTGCCTTCGGCGCACATGCGCGAGTTGGTCAGGATCTGCGCGATCGCGTCCTTGGCGGCCGGGCTCTGTTCCAGCTCATAGGCGCGCGCCAGATGCGCGATATAGTCGGCCGGGTGGTAGTAGCTGATGTACTGCAGCGCTGCGGCGACGGATTCGATCAGGTCTTCCTGCTTGATGACTGTCATTTGGATTCTCGCTGTTTGGGATTAGTGATGCTTGGACTGGCTCTGGGTGATGTGCATGATGCGATCGGTATAGGCGATTGCCATCGCCGAGAGCAGGAACACGACATGGATCACGGTTTGCGCGATCAGCACCTGGGCATCGTATGCGGCGGCATTGATGAAGGTCTTGAGCAAATGGATCGACGAGATGCCGATGATCGCCATTGCCAACTTGGTCTTGAGCACGGATGCGTTCACGTGCGACAGCCACTCGGGCTGGTCCGGGTGGCGATCGAGATTCATGCGCGAAACGAAGGTCTCGTAACCGCCGACGATCACCATGATCAACAGGTTCGAGATCATCACCACGTCGATCAGGCCGAGCACGACCAGCATGATGGTCGCCTCGTTCAGTTTATCGGGGCGGGCGGTATTGGGTACGGTGACCGCGTCCAGGATGTGCTGCAGCGATGCGCCGCTGCCGAGCGCGGCGCCGATCAGGTCTTTCAGCTCGACCCAGAAATGGAAAACGTAGACGCACTGGGCCAGGATCAGGCCGAGGTAAAGTGGCATCTGCAGCCAGCGGCTGGCGAAAATGAGGCGGTTCAGCGGGGAGATTTGTACGGACTCGGGACGGCTTAGCGGGTCAGGCATCGATGGCAGGCTCCATAAATTCTGGATGATGTAGAGTCCGTCATTTTACACCGCTCGCGCGCACCTGTTCATCGCCTGCATGGACAGGCCAAGGGTTGGTAAAATCACACTCAGCACGGCGCGCCGGGGAGCTTGTAAGGGCTCAGTAAGCGTGCGCCCCTACGCTTTGTGGCAAAACTACTACCAATGGAGACTAGCATGGCCGAGACCGAGACCCAACCGCAGCAACAGAATGGCTTGCAAGAGAACCGCGTGTTCCTGCCGCCGCCGGCGTTCGCTGCGCAAGCGAACGTCTCCGGAATGGATGCATACAAAGCCTTGTGCGAAGAAGCCGAGCGCGACTACGAGGGTTTCTGGGCGCGCCTGGCGCGTGAGAACCTCGACTGGCACAAGCCGTTCACCTCGGTGCTGGACGAATCGAACGCCCCGTTCTACAAGTGGTTCCAGGATGGCCAGTTGAACGCCTCCTACAACTGCCTGGACCGCCACATCAATAATGGCAATGGCGACAAGACCGCCCTCATCTTCGAGGCCGACGACGGCGCGGTCACGCGCGTGACCTACCGCGAGCTGCACGAACGCGTCTGCAAGTTCGCCAACGGCCTGAAGTCGCGCGGGATCAAGAAAGGGGACCGGGTCGTCATCTACATGTCGATGTCGGTCGAAGGCGTGGCGGCGATGCAAGCCTGCGCGCGCATCGGCGCCACCCACTCGGTGGTGTTCGGCGGCTTCTCGGCAAAGTCGCTGCAGGAACGCATCAACGATGCCGGCGCGGTGGCGGTGATCACGGCCGACGAGCAAATGCGCGGCGGCAAGCCGCTGCCCCTCAAGGCGATCGTCGACGAGGCGCTCGGGCTGGGCGGCTGCGACAGCGTGCGCGACGTGATTGTCTACCGCCGCACCGGCGGCAACATCGCCTTCTACGAAGGACGCGACATCTGGCTGCACGACCTGGTCGACAACCAGCCGGGGCAATGCGAGCCGGAATGGGTCGACGCCGAGCATCCGCTGTTCATCCTCTACACCTCGGGTTCGACCGGCACCCCCAAAGGCGTGCAGCACGCGACCGGCGGCTTCCTGCTGTGGGCCGCGCAAACGATGAAGTGGACCTTCGACATCAAGCCGCAGGACCTGTTCTGGTGCACAGCCGACATCGGCTGGGTCACCGGCCACACCTACATCGCCTACGGTCCGCTGGCGGTCGGCGCCACCCAGATCGTGTTCGAGGGTGTGCCGACCTACCCCAATGCCGGCCGCTTCTGGCAGACCATCGACAAGCACAAGGTCTCGATCTTCTACACGGCGCCGACCGCGATCCGCTCGCTGATCAAGGCCGCCAACGCGGACGAGAACGTGCATCCGAAGAATTACGACCTGTCCAGCCTGCGCCTGCTCGGTTCGGTTGGCGAGCCGATCAACCCGGAAGCCTGGATGTGGTACTACCGCAATATCGGCCGCGAGAAATGCCCGATCGTGGACACCTTCTGGCAGACCGAAACCGGCGGCCACATGATCACCCCGCTGCCGGGCGCCACCCCGCTGGTGCCGGGCTCGTGCACCTTGCCGCTGCCGGGCATCATGGCCGCGATCGTCGACGAAGCGGGCCAGGACGTACCAAACGGCAACGGCGGCATTCTCGTCGTCAAGCGCCCATGGCCGTCGATGCTGCGCACCATCTGGGGCAATCCGGAACGCTTCAAGACCGCCTACTTCCCGGATGAACTGGGCGGCCGCTACTACCTGGCCGGCGACGGCGCGATCCGCAACAAGGACACCGGCTACTTCACCATCACCGGCCGCATCGACGACGTGCTCAACGTGTCGGGCCACCGCATGGGCACGATGGAGATCGAATCGGCGCTGGTGGCGCACGAAATGGTGGCGGAGGCGGCAGTGGTCGGCAAGCCGGACGACACCACCGGCGAAGCGATCTGCGCCTTCGTCGTGCTCAAGCGCGCCCGCCCGACCGGCGAAGAAGCCAAGAAACTGGCGGCCGAGCTGCGAACCTGGGTTGGCAAGGAGATTGGCCCGATCGCCAAGCCGAAGGAAATCCGCTTCGGCGACAACCTGCCCAAGACCCGCTCCGGCAAGATCATGCGCCGCCTGCTGCGCGTGCTGGCCAAGGGCGAGCAGATCACCCAGGACATCTCGACGCTGGAAAACCCCGCCATCCTCGAACAGCTGCGGGAAACGTCCTGATTTGCAGGAGTGTGTTGTAACGAACCAAGGCCGCCCTCGGGCGGCTTTTGTTTAGGCGCCCGGTAAGTGTGCGTTTCGCAGGGGCGGTGGATTTTGCGCGCGCCGGCGCAGCTTAAAACTCTTCCCAGTCAGTGGCTTTGACCGGCGCCGCATGCCGCGTTTCTTTGGCAGCAGAGATCGCCGGCCGTGTCATTTCGGCCGGAGCGGGCACTGCCGGCGAAGCGGCCCAACATCATGCCTAGCTGATGAGGCTGTCTGAGAAAAAGCGGCCGGAACAAATGAAAAAAGCCCCTGAAATCAGGGGCTTAGTGTTCTTGGCGGAGAGAGGGGGATTCGAACCCCCGATAGGCTATGAACCTACGGCTGAGGAGATTTTAGGGGTACGGACGGGAACGGCTCCCTATGACCGTATCCCCACTGTCCCGCGCAATCCCCCCAAATGTCCCCCGCAATTGTCCCCAGCGGTTGTGCTCGGCAACGGCGTTCATCGTCGTAGCACAACCGCAACCCAAACACGGCCTCGAGATGTGGCCCAACTCTTAAGTATCCTCATCATGAACCGCCCCGGCTTCCGTGGAGGCCGGTTAGTGTGAGTCAGGCCAGGATGGCTTGACTGCTCTGTTGCTTGTAATAGTTTGCCTCAGCTTCGGCCGGCGGTATATAGCCGAGTGGTTCGAGCAGGCGGTGGTGGTTAAACCAGGACACCCATTCCAGCGTGGCCAGTTCGACGGCTTCGCGTGTCTTCCAGGGAGCGCGGCGGTGGATCAACTCAGCCTTGTAGAGCCCATTGATGGTCTCGGCCAAGGCATTGTCGTAGCTATCTCCCTTGCTGCCCACAGACGGCTCAATGCCGGCTTCTGCCAGGCGCTCGCTTTACTTTATCGATACGTATTGCGACCCGCGGTCGCTGTGATGGACCAACGCGTTGCGTTCCGGCTGGCGAGCGTACAGCGCCTGCTCCAGGGCATCGAGCACGAAATCGGTTCGCATCGAACTACTCACCCTCCATCCGACGATGCGTCGGGCGAAGACGTCGATGACGAAGGCCACGTACACGAAGCCCTGCCATGTCGAGACGTACGTAAAATCCGATACCCACAGCTGGTTCGGCCGCTGCGCCTTGAATTGGCGATTGACCCGGTCGAGTGGGCACGGCGCCGCGGTATCGGCGACGGTAGTGCGCACGACCTTGCCGCGTATTACGCCACGCAACCCGGCTTTGCGCATCAAGAGCTCTACCGTGCAGCGAGCCACATCGGTTCCCTCGCGCCGCAACTGACGCCAAACCTTGTCAGCCCCGTAGACCTGCAAGTTCGCTTGCCAGACCCGGTCGATCTCGACGCTCAGCACGTCGTCGCGCTGGGCACGAGCACATCGCATCGCCGGGTTGCGCTGCTGTGCCGCGTGACGCCAGTAGCCCGACGGCGCGACCTGCATCACCTTGCAGATCGGCTCGACACCGTAGGCATGGCGGTACTGGTCGACGAACTTCCTCACGGCTTGAAGCGGCGGTCGAGCTCCGCCTGGGCGAAAAAAGCACTCGCCAGACGCAAGATCTCGTTTGCCTTGCGCAGCTCGCGCACTTCGCGCTCCAGCGCCTTGATGCGCTCATCTTCTGCAGTTGTCGGCCCTGGGCGCTGGCCGGTGTCGCGCTCTTGCTGGCGCACCCAACGCCGCAAGGTTTCAGGCGTGCAGCCGATCTTGGCTGCGATCGATTCGATTGCCGCCCACTGCGAGCTGTACTCGCTGGCAGCTTCGCTGACCATGCGCACGGCGCGCTCGATGACTTCGGGGGAATACTTGGGTTGCTTCTTCATGACTCCATTCTCTCAAACAATGGAGCCTCTACAAAACCCGGGGCGGTTCATCATTCCGCTTCTCACATGCAAGCTAGTCGGGTTTGGTTAGAAAGTTTCGGTCCCTTTGCAGCTTTTGGTCTAAGTCCTCGAGGCCTTTCTGATCACGTAACCGAGCTAATTAGCTTGGCTCCACACTCCGTTATGTCGCCTTCGTACGCGTATGGCCTTCCTTCATGCTTTGCGCCGGCGCCGTCCGGTTTGATCGCAAAATTTCCTTTACAGGCTGGGCAATGGGTCATGTCATCCTTTAGCGCTGCGAGCTTACCCAATACGACCGTGCCTGAGGAGGCACTGATGACCTCGCCTCCGTGATCGGTCTTGTCGTTCAAGCGAATGACGCCTCTGCCTTGGTGTTTCATTTAGTACCTCCACCTTGTTGACTTGGCTTCGGGAAGTAGTAGGACCCCTGAGGAGCGCCAGGTACTTTAACGCGGAACTTAAGCCCCGACAGAACCTTGTCCCACAGCGCCACCGCTTCGTCGTCGCTGAGCGACGCGGCCTTTGCGGCGCCGACGGTGTTATGTTCAACTTTCGTGTACATCTGTACGCCGAATTCAGACGGATTCGCGACGTCCTTCGGCTTCCCAACCAGCGCCCATTCGAAATCGTGGGTGCCATCCTTACGTTTGATCAGCGATTCCTCACCGTGCCAGTGCTGAACGTCGCGCTTCCCTTCCCGCAGAACTGTACGGCTGGGGTAGTGAATACCTTGATCGTCTTTCGCCTGCTGAATGCGGGCTAGAAGGGAAAGCTCATGTCTTTCAGTTTGTTCAAATTCATCGGGAGAATAATCGGCATAGGCATCCTTATTGGAACTCACCGAAAGACTTACATCCGGAAGGCTCGGCAAGAATATTCCCACATTGACCATTTCCTGGTCGTTGTATAGCATACTGTCAAAAAAACCGTGCTCTATGCAATATCCTGGCTCAGCAGGAATTTCGTCCGGTGCTCGCAGGCGCAAACTTTTGGCTCGTAACGCTTCTCTGGATGCTGCAACGTCTTCGGTCTCACCGTCCTCGACAGCACCACCAAGAATAAATGTCAGATCGCCTTTGTTGATATATGTGTCGAAAAAATGCAATCCTTCGGATTTATCGTATTGATTTTCATAATATCGGATTTGCCAACTGTTCGCGATCGGCCCTTCCTGGCTATAAGTAATCTCAGCGGTTTTGCTTTTAAGTTTTAAATTAGCAATATCATTTTCAACGCGAAGTTTGCTCGCATTCAGGCTTCCGGAAAATACTTCGATTTTAGATGGGAATGATGCGCTTCCCCATATAAGTTGAGCTTCCTGTGGCACTTCAAGTGCATAGCGGCCAAAGCAGACCAGCTTAGTTTTTGAAAAAAGCTCGCGTAGGCGGGGACTGAGTTGTATGGGTTCAGGCACGGCTTTCTCCTTATACGAATAACTGGGCGAGCAGGCTTGCAATAAGGCTAACGTGAGCGACACGGCGAAATACCCGGCGTGCCTCGATAACATGCTCATACTTCACTCCCACTTCGCCGTTTTGGCGATTTGAACAATCGAATACAGCATCGATGCCAGCACTTGCGGATCTGAATAGCTCGCCTGATGTTCGTAGCTATGACCTTTTGTTTGCCCATGCACAAAGAGCGTGCCTTTGATTAGCCGAGCAGAACGCTCCGAAGGAACCGTCTCATCGCCAGCCGCGCTGGGGGGCTGTAAAAGCAGGAATAATTTGCGTTCTCCTGCCTGAACTGTAAGCTTGCCTTTCGCATCGTCAGCCAACGGTTTCCAAGTTTCGGGAGGCGGCAGTGGCTTGCGACCGGTGTCCGCAACGGGCTGCCATAAGAAGTCTTGCGATTTGAAGACAACTTCGCCGTACGTGAGGCGCTCACGAGAGGCGCAGAAGCTCGCATAGCAGTTGTCGGGATGGTAGGTATTTTCAATAGATTGAAGAAATGCAGCAGCAGCCTTTAACCGGGAGCGAACTTTTTGTAGGCCACCTCCGTTTTTTTCTTTCACCTTAGCAGGATTAACCCAATTTGGGTTAACCAGACGCCACCAAGCGTCATCGGATTTCAGATAAATGCTATCGAGCGCGCTTTCATTATTGCCGGGCCAGCTCCACAGCGTTTTGCCTGACTCGTCTATCACCTTCAGCCAATCTTTTCCGTATGCAGCACCGGGCAGCAACTCTAACGGGGCAGGGGTATTGGCGAGAATCGCAGTGGCGTGTTTGCCATTGATCCCGAGAATCTTGGCCTCAGTTTCCGCCAAGATCCCGGCTTTCTCCCGAAAACCAAAGCGCATCCTCTTATATGCGCTTCCGGCCCCCATCGTAGGCATTACATTATGGTATATACCGAGTACCTTAACGGTTTTGTCGTTAAGTAGGTTGCCATAATCACAATGCAGTAGCGCACGAGCGACGAGGCCGCCCATGCTATGGGTTACAATTATCACTTCATCGCACTTGAATCCGCGATCTTGGTAACCCTTGACCAATCCCCGGATGCGCTTTGCAATTTCGACTGCCGAATCGCCATTGCTTTTCAAGAAGTTGTAGCCCATTGCATGGACTGGATACCAACAAGCAGAGATCTTTTTGAGATCGCTTTCTGAAATCGCAGTGCCCGTTGTCGCACCAAATTTGCTTGGATCCACGCAAATAGCGTTCCAAAGCGGGTTGATGCTATCGTGCTCATAAGGGCTGGGCATTATATTATTGAGGTAGGCTTCGGCGGTTTTCAGCATCTCGCCATAAGCGCCGTCAAAAAGCACTTCGCTCCAACCGCGCCAACGCGCTATTTGCGCCGGCGTCTGCTTTCCACCAAAGGGGGCAGGACGGCCCAGTAACGGCGGAATAGCGCCAAGACTGTCAGGGACGTTTCGGTGGCGTACATCCGCCGCCAAGGTTTCCTTGCCCTCCGGGTCGAAGCGATCATTGCTCTTGGTATAGTGGTAGTATTCCACTTCCGTCTCGTTGGGATCAAAAACGAGCTGTCGCTGCCTTGGCGTGGCATTTTTGAACCAGTTGCCCATGCCATTTCCGCCTACCACGTCCATCTTCCCCGAGACGGTCATGAGATCATCCGGGCGCCATGCACGGTTGTCATCCCGTTTCAATTCCTCCTGCCGCTTTTTACTCATGCGCAGGTTGCTACCCATTACGCCTGGCAGGAATATCACTGGGATTACCTTGCCAGGAGGTAGCTTCAGATCGTGCCGTTTGGTGTCGCCGACATCGGTCATGTGTACCGTGTACTCCGCCCATCCGCCGACGCCTTGACCAAAGTGGCCATGGTGGTTGCCCCGTTCATTCAAGCTCGACTGATTGCTCATGGCAGCTCACCCTTATAACGAATGGTGTAGGACTCGAAGCCCGCTGATTTTTGTAATCCAGTGCTGCCGGTTCCTGTGGTTTTGCCGTCGAAAAGGGTACCGTCATCCCGCACCAGTTCATATGCAATGTTCTTGGCCGGCGTGTTATCGACGTTGAGGAAGTTGACCTCTTGATCAAAGTGGTAATTGGATGATCGTTCGTTGAACGCTTGGGAAACGCTCTTCGCGGGCAGCGTTTCCAAGTTGCCATGAAACAAAACAGGAGCAGCCGTGAAAAACTGCACCTGCTCACCGATTTCGACCATGTTGTTGACGCCGTGTAGCCGGACGCCCTTCTTGCCACGGATATTCACCCAATCCGATTCGCTGAGCAGTTCGAGAACCTTGTTGGCGATCACCTCGACGTTTTCGCTCTGGGCCTGCACCGTTACCTTGCCTGCTGCCGCTATCAATTTCATCCCAGCCTTATGCACGAATAGCCTGAAGGTCTTCCCGACGCTGGCAAATATGCCGTCGATGCTTGCAATCGACAGACTCTTTCCGCTCGTGATCGCGGTGTGTCGCTCGCTAGCGATGTGGGTCGTTTGCGCGGTTGTCAGCTCAATTCCAGCCGGACTGGCCAAAACAAGATGGGGTTCAGTGAGCTCAGGGAATCCACCTTTCGCCGCGCCGCGGACAGCTGCCGTTTGATTCTTCACGTCATCTGCGGCCTCCGCTTGCTGGCCAGCTTCCTGGGCGCTGGAGTGTTGGGCCATTGACGCGAGTTGCTCTTGGATCTCCGCAGCCGAAGCGAGCCGCTGCACGGTCTCGCCCATGTCCTTGATGTGGGACGAGGCGTTCGGCCGCGCCTCTGTCGTGATCAGCATGCCTTGACCGGCGCGCGCCACGCCCCACGCGTTGGTGGCCAGTTCCCAGCCCTCTCCGCGCCCGTCCTTGCGGCCGGCAGCATCCTCGATGCGCGTGATGTGCCCGAGCGACAGCTGGCTGCACTGGTGATCGCTCTTCAGTTGCGTCTGGATCTTGCCCTGCGTGTCATCGAGCACTAGGTGATTCCCGCGTCCCACACCCGCAAGTTCTCGACTGCGCAGGCCGGCGAGGGCAGCTTGTGCCGGCAGGTTCCATGGCGGCATATGGCTGCTGTTGTAGAGCGACCCAATGATCACCGGATGGTCGATGTTCCCGTCCGGGTACGCGATCGCCACTTCCTCGCCGACACGGGGCAGGCGGATTTGGCCGAACTCGCTCCCGGCCGCCGGCGCCATCACTCGGATCCACGGCGAGCTGTTTTCGTCGTACTTGCCCAGCCGGTCCCAATGGAACTGCACCTTTACCCGCCCGAGCCCATCAGTGTGGATATCGGCGCCGGCAGGTCCCACCACGATCGCGGTCTGGATGCCGGGGTAGGTGCACGGCTCGCTGCTGTAGTTGGGGCCCGGGCGCCAGCGGATGTCCTTGCGGACACAGGTAAGATGATTTTCGTAGTGTGAGGAGGCGCCCGAACCTGCTTGATAGTTGTTGCAGGCGTCATGTTCGACCACAAGGATCAGATAGCTGCGGTCGCCGATGCTGCGGCGCGGTTCCGGATCGTATTCCACGGACCGTGGCTCCGCGCTGAAGTGCCCGCCCAGTTTGAAGGTACGCCCCGGCTGCACGGTGCGGTCATTGCCCGCCGCCTCAAAGTACTGCGTGTCCTTGTCCTGCTCGACCATGCGCTGTTGCGCGAGCTTCTCGCCGTCGCTGCGCGTCCGGAAGCCGTAGGAGCCGGTGTTCTCGTAGACCTCGTATGGCAAGAGGTCGCCCTGTTCGTTGGCAGATTTGAAGGCGGCACGCTGGACCACCGGGTTTTTGTAGTCAAAGCTCGCAAGTGTCGTCTTCCCGGAGCCCAGGCGCCGCACGGCCGTCCATTCGCGGATGCCGTCGTCCTCCATCGAACCACCCTTATCGCGGAACGGAATCACGTCCGGCTCGCCGTGACCGGTGGTGTCGATCGGCTCGGCCAGGAAGGTCTTATCCGACAACATCAAAGTGTGACCGTCGAAGCGGTGCTCGTACCAATAGTGCAAGCCAAGTGCTTCCCAGCGCCGGTGCAGATGGTTGAAGTCGGTCTCGTTGTGCTGGTTAGCGACGGTCAGCCGTGGGTCTTCCTCGTAGATGTGCATGTGCCAGTCAGCCTGACGGTAGTGCTTGAGGGTTGCTTCGGTGATCTCGCGAACGCTCTTGCCGTGGAACGAGACGTTGTCTTTGCGTAGCCGCGTGAACGCGAGCCAGGGCTCGAGCACCATGTGGTAGAAGGCAAAGCCGCCGTCTGTGCGTAGGAAACGAAATTCGGTAATGTAGCCGTTGAAGTACCGGGGCGATCCGTCTTCCCGCAGGAGCGAGATCGTGGCCATTTTCCCCATTAGCAACTTGAGGGGAATTCGGGCATCGTCCGACAGCACCTCGACCTCGAAGCGAAAGCTGCGGGAAACCTCTTCTCGCGCGTGGAACGTGTTCGGGAGCAAAATCGCGGTTTGTGGTCCGTCCTCTAACGGGAACTCCATGCGGAGCAGCCGATTGTGCTGGGAATCGCCACTAAACGCCGACAGCGCCGCACCGGCCCCGATCACTTCGCTTCCACCCATCTCTGACCTCCACTGGCCGGCTGCCGTAGCCGTAGCGCAAAAGTGAAAAGTTGTGCAGCAGCCACATTAACCTGCAGAGTCGGTCGTAGCCTTGACGACAATCAACTAACTTTCGAGCAACTGGAAGCGCTGGTTTTGATCAGCCGAGTTTGAGCAATATCAATCCACTTGGCTCCGTCAGCTTTACAGTTTTCCTCTGGAATTTCTTGTTCATAACAAGAAGGGGCGACTGCGATGCACAAACAGCGGAGACACCGAGGCCACCGAAGTGCCCCGACAGCGTGCGATACGCGAGCCGCAGCGTCTCGTCAAATGGCGCGCACCGATAACATCATCGATGTAGGCGAAGCACTGGAATTGAGCTCTGTTGGCCCGCTTTGTGGACGGCCGTACCCAATACAGTTCCGGCACCAGGGCGCGACCGATGCGTGGGCCAGGGCGCTGGGGCACACGGCTATCTGGACACGATGGGCCGAGCCAAATGCCACCTGTTGGGAGATCAGGCTGACCAATTCGGATATTGACCTCTCTCTGCCGATGAGCATGGTAGGGCCGCCGTATGCGGCCCAATACCTACGTTTCGGCGACACTGCGATGCGGTACCTGAAGGTGCCGAATTCGACCGCTCCCGACCGTTTCTTTGACGGCGTTTTTTGCTTCTACACGCCGCAGTCGGATCGTTGCGCGACAGGGCCAACGTCGTGGACGCTGGAACTCATCTTTATCAGCAAGCGGCAGGATCGCTACGGCGGTTACGTGACGCTGCTTGGCGAAACCGATCGGGGGAACACGACCGTAGGCAGTTGGCTGGACAGGGTGCTCGATGTAGTTGGCGGCCAGCCGGAGGACGATTACCGCCAGCCTATGCACACAGCCGTCGGCTACGTGGTCAAGGTGTTCTTGTACATGGCGCTCAAACAGGCGCGCATCATTGAACGCCATGACTACGATGAGGCGATGCGGCGCGTTGCCGGACTAGGGGAGCGCAAGCGTGTCCGGCTCCTGCAGCGTGCTGCGTCTCTGTACAACGGCATCCTTGTCGGCCCCGAGGCCTTGGCATCGGCCGAAGTGAACCACGGATCCGGCGCGGGCGTGGCGCCACATTGGCGTAGGGGGCACTTCCGAATGCAGCCTGTCGGACCGGGACGGCAGGAACGTAAACTCATTTTCGTGGCTCCGGTCCTGATCAACGCGGAAAGGTTCAATGGCGAGGCCCCTGCGCCCAAACCGTATCGGGCGCACGCGACTGTGCCGGTTACGGGCTAACCAGGTCCGTGGCCGCCGCTACCGGATTTGGCCGGGCAGGGCGGCCTGACGGCGCGGGCAGGCGGAGCATCAACCCAATTTCCGGCCGGCTGGCCACACCGGGTGTCCCGGTCAGGAAGGTGTCCCAGCCCAACCGTCTCGGTTGCCCCATTCTTGTTGTAAGCGTCATCCTCTTGACGCAGGGAGGAGCCAGAAGCAAGCGAATCTCGTACCGCAGCGCCGGCACGGCGAACAGACATACCATTTCCTTTAAGGCCAGTAGCGCGCGCCCCCCCGGCAGGAAGTCCTGAACCTGTTCCTCGTCGAGCGGGCCGATGTGCAGCCGGATGCGCAGGTCAGTTCGCCAGAGGCGGACGCCGAGCGCAGCTCCGAAACCGAGCACCGGTTTGGTGCCAAGCGTGCTGCGCCGCTTCTCCGGAATCGCGTCCCAACAGCCGACAAACTGCTCCAGGCGGACGGGCAGATCGAAGTGCTCGGCCAGGACTCGCTCGATCGTTCCAGCTGAGACAGGGCGTGTCCGAAGCAGGGCAGCGTAGTATCCAGTAGTCTCATCATTCACGCACGCACGCTGCCACCGGTGCGCACCGTGCGACTTCATGCCTGCCAACGCCATCAACATAGGCAGCAGGCGATCATGTCCGCGGACGTCGATGCCGTGTTCGACACGGTATTTTCCCCATGCCTCGTAGAACAAGCCGATCATTCGGTTAGACAAGACATCGATAAGTTCGTGCTGGCTGGTGTCGCCATCTAGTGAGCGACGTGCCGCAACCCGCTCGGTGTCATGCAGCGGCAAAGTGCCACTGGCGCCGAGCAGGCCAACGAAAGAGGGCGTGATGCGAATCTTCCTTAGCGCGCCAGCGGCGACAGCGCGGGGCGGACCGTGGTTGGCTGGGGGCGCATTCGTCTCAACTTCAAGCGCCTGCACTTCGCTGGGCGGGAAGGCCAGAGACAAGTTGTTCCGAAATCGCAGTACATCGCCGAACGCCTTGTCGTACGGCGTGCCTTGGCGACGCAGCGCGCGCAACAGGACGTTTAGCAGTTGCGCGAACTCGAACCGGTGCGGCTCGTTGAGCAGCAGCGCCATCACACCAGGTTCATGGTTCCGCTTCGTGGCCGGCATCGGAACAGTTCCTTTCCGCTCTGGTGCGACAGGATGACGAGTTCGATAAAGCTGTTCAGGTGAACGTACATGCCCAGGAACTGGTCGAGAACCTGCACGAACAGGTGCAGGCCTGCGCCCACGTAGGCGTCCTCGTCAAGCGTGAGGCGTACCTCCATGCCGTGCACGAGCGAGGAGCCGCGCTTGTGCCGCATCCAGGCAGTGGTTTCGCTCTGGTCGATAGCGATGATGCCACCGATCTGCCTGCGCGAGACTGGCGTCTGGGCGAGATCGTAAAGTGCCAGCATCTCGCGTAGCCCCATGGCCCCTTCCTGCACGATTGAGTGATGGTTGAGTGCCAGGTGGGAGATCAGGCGCCAGTGTGAGTCCGGGCCGTTCACCAGCCGTGCGGGCCGGGTCGGCCTGCGCAGGAATCGGATGATCTCGCCGCGTTCGGAACCGGGGACGAACAGGTCGCCTTCGGACGCACCAAGCTTGATCGAGCATGGCAGGTCGCGATTTGTGCATGTGAGCTCGACCGACAAGACGTTCCGCTCGATCTCCAGTGGCTCGCAGTCGGCGTTCACAAGCGAAATTGATTTCTCGTGGCCGGGGCTGCAGACGGCCAGGGTCTCGTCATGACGCATTAGCCAGTAGTGTCCTTTCTCCGCGCCGTCGTCCTCACCATGGCGCAGCGAGTAGAACGGACGGAACTTGGTGATGGTCGTGCCCTTGCCTCGCTGCCGGACCATGTGTACCTTGTCGACCGAGTACACCTCGAATGCCTGCGGAAAGCTCCCGTGGGCGAGCAGCGCGTAGTCGGCGGACAGCTGATTGTAGGTGATCGGCACGCCCGGCTGGCTGAAGAGGTTTACTGCCGGGGTGCAGCCCGTGAGTAAGGTGTGGGCTGACAGGTTCGCCAGCAGTCGGGCTTTGTCGGAATCGGGGCGCAGGTCGCTGATGGCCAGGTGGAGCGTAATGCGGGGCGAGCCGGCAGGCGCGCGCGCCAGCAAGGCGGGCACATCGATATCGATGAAGTTGAACTTTTCGGGGAATGCGAAATACTCGGCAAGGACGCGATACGCCGTGTGCGAACGCGCGCTAAACGGAATGAGCGCCTCGTCGTCGGTGAAGCCGACCGGTTTAATTGGAAAGGCCGGCAAGCGCTGCCACGGCCCGTCATCCTCGATTTGTAGGTATGCACCCGCAGCGTGCATGAAGACGACATCGCGCAGCGTTGCGCAGAACGACGAATCGCTGTCGGCATACAGCCGCAACATGGCGCCCGGATCCGTGGATATGGGCGCGCCGGGCTCCGATAACTCGAAGACCATCGTGATCGAGGACGTGACGCCATCCGGGAGGCGCGTCGCGATCGGAGCTTGGATCATCGCGTCGAAGCGAGCATCGGCCAGCATGACCGGGGAGGGCTTGATGTCGTAGACTGTCTTGAACGTGCAGGGGATATTTCGTACCGGGACGGTTTCGAGAACTGTTCCGCGAGGGACTTCGACCTGATTCCCGGTGGCTGGCGCGTCGTGGAACCTGATCACCGCACACGACGGGAAGGGCTTCAGATAGTGCGGAAAGAGAAGGTTGAGCAGCGCCTCGGTAAACTCCGGATATGAGTCGTCGAGGCGCTTTGACACCCGTGCGGCAAGCAACGCCACCGCCTGGATCAGGCGCTCGACATGTGGATCATCGCACGCTTCGCCGCCCATCTGCAGCTTCGCGGCGACCTTCGGATAGCGCTGGGCATACTCCCGGCACAGCGACCGGAGGGTCACAAGCTCATGCTCGTATTTCGCAAACAATTCGTCCATGGGGAGTGCTTCTAGTTGGCGCCTTCGACGGAATACCGCTGAAGCGAAGGCCGGAAGATGGCATTGAATGACATTGCTTCGATATAGCGACCACTCTTCAGCTGCGCCGTGATCTCGAATTCGACGCAGTTGATAGCCCCCTTCTTGGGCCGCAGAGTCACGGCCACCTTGTGCAGCCGAGGCTCGTGCCGCTCGATCGCCAGCCGCACGGCACGGCATATCTGCTGCTGGTCGGTGTCGCTGGTCATGCACATGCCGGCAAAGTCAATCAGGCCGTAGTTCAAGAGGGAGCCGGACACGGTCGGGCAGCCGTCTAGGACTGACGGCAACAATGCGGAGCGGGTGTTTAACAGGGCTTCGAGGTCGCGCATGATGCTCCGCTTGGCCACTTCAAGCGCGCGCGAACGTGCATCGCGCCCCTTTGCTTGAGATTGCTCGTCATCGCTATCCAGGCGGTCAAACAGTCCGGGGGAGAAACCTTGCATGTCTCGATCCTTGGGCAGGCGGCAGTGGCCGTAACCGTCATTATCCTGCCTTGAACGTTAGCAATCTTGCGCATCCGCAATGCGCATCTCACCTGCCGAAACAACGAGCTGATCTGAGCAAGATCAAACGATGTGGGCGAACGGAAAGTCATGCTTCTGAGAATCTGTGCAGCGCAACCTGACGGCGGAGGCGAACGATGAGCGTAGCATCAAAGATTTTATGGTCCGAGGGCCTGACACTGGGGCCACAGCATTTCCAGCGCCAAGATATCTACCACGAGACGCGGCTGCAGCGCATGATCGCGGCGCTGCAGCCGCATTTGTGGGGCGTCCGATCGGTGCAGTGGAATCTGGACGGTCTCGCGCACAATCGCCTTGGCGCGGAGACGATGGCCTTGATCTTCCCCGACGGCGAAATCTACGAGGCGCCGGGCGCAGACTTGCTGCCTGATGCTGTCGATCTGTCCGGCTTATCGGCCGAGGCGCAGACCTTCACCTTTCACGCGGCGCTTGCCGCCGTCAAACCACATGGCGGCAACGCGGACCAGGACGGACGATACGTGCGAAGCGAAGCGGAGACGCTGGACCTGTTTAGCGAAGCGGTGCCCATCGACGTGCCATTCCTGAAGAAACAGGCGCGGTTGGTGTCCCATCCAGGGGTGCGCGACGTTCATGCCAGCCTCCCGGTCGTGCGCATCCGCCGCGCGCTCCAAGGTGGGTTCGAGATCGATCCGACCTTCATTCCGCCCATCGTGGCGATCGGCGCCGTGCCGTCGCTGGGGCGGATGCTGGAAGGATTGATCAGCGCGCTGACGGCGAAGATCGAAGCCCTGCAGCGCATGCACCGCAAGACGAGCTCTGACCTGTACGAGGTCTCGACCGGCGACATATCATCGTGGTGGATGCTCAATATCGTGAGCACGGCTAATGCGCTGTTGATGCACACGGCGCGGTCCCCGGGACATCACCCCGAAGCACTCTACGGACAGCTGCTTGGTGTCGCCGGCGGCCTCATGACCTTTTCTGACAGGTACAAGACCGGCGACCTGCCAGCCTACCGGCACGACGCGCTGGGTGAGGTGTTCGGCAAGCTGGATGCGCTTGTGCGCGACCTGGTCGATACCGTGATCGCGGCAAAGTACTTCCTGATCCCTCTCGATGCCGACAAGACGCGGCGCGCGTTCTACCGGGCCACGCTCGATCCCGCCAAAGTGACCAAAGACACCCAGCTGTGCTTGGCCGTCAACGCAGACGTCCCGGCGCTCGAGTTGGTGGCGGCGGTGCCGGTTCGGCTGAAGATCGGTGCGCCCAACGACCTTGAGAAAATCGTCGGGTCAGCGCTGCCCGGCATTCCGTTGTCCCACATGCCACAGGTCCCATCAGCGGTGCCAGTTCGGCCGAACACCTACTATTTTTTGTTGGCTGCAAAAGGTCCACTGCACGAGAACGCGTTCAAAGCCGGTGAACTGGCGATCTATGCCCCGGATGGGATTCCCGGTTTGAAGATCGAGTTGATTGGGATTTTGTCCTGACGTGGTTAGCGGCTGGTAGTCAGGGTCCTTGCAGTCCGTTCGCACTTGATGAATTTGCAGACCGGCTCCCGGCCGCGGCGGCGACCGGGTTGGTCATTTCGCGGGTTCCCTGCACGCGGTGAGAGGTTGATAACGCGGCCACGGTCATGTAGCTGCATTTGAAATGGGTCCAACCGTTGCGGTAAGCCTGATTTGAATAGTACAACCTGAGTTTTATAGTACACAGGCCAAAAAAAATCCTCCGTCCATGGGAGGATTTGCCAGCAAAATCAGGTACTTAAGACTTGGCGGAGAGAGGGGGATTCTCTCGCACCCCTAGTATTCATGCGGTTTTCGTGCTGGTACACATGCCCCGCGACAGGCACAAGTGTAACAGTTTAGACGACGACTTGGGGCAACTTTTGGCGGGCCAGGGATGAGCATCTCCAGCAGCACGGAATGCAGCGGGGCCAGTCGCTGTCAGGGTTCAGGGAAAGGTTCTCGGCCCGGCTCCCATCCTTCGGTATCCACACCAACTCCAACGTCGATGAGGAACTTGTACGGCGATTCACGAGTCCAGCAGCCCTCGGCGCATTTGAGCCGGAAGGTCATGCCGTATTTCTTCGGGACGCGCAGAATTGCCGTCTGCATGTACCCCGGCTCGAACATTCGCGCATACAGCCGCTTCTTGCCTTCGGGCGTCAAGTCGAACCACGTACTTCCATCGACCTCCCACGGCTCCCAGCCGCCCGCTTTGAACTGGTTCTGTAAGTTCTCCAGCACAGCCACGACGTCATCAAACGGCAACTTGTCCAGCATGGGCGAGGTGGCAAGTGAGACGGCTTTGTTATCGGAGTAAGTCAAGGCGGCGAACTTCGTCGGCGGTAGGGTGAAGCCGTGTTTCGGGTCGGTGAAATGAATGATAACGGCTGGCTCCGTGACCCAAGTCGCGCCGAACTTGTTTTCTCCGGGATCATCAGCTGGCCGGTTGGACCGCTCCATGACCGGGTAGCTTGAGTTCTTGGCGACCTTCTCGAAGGTGTCGCCGAGGCCGAACGAAAGGACTGTCGGTAAGGGCGTCCGGTAATGCCACCATGCACCGAGACCGATAACACCAGCCAGCACGACCAAACGGCGATACCATGCCTTCACGCCACGCCCCCGCCAGCGGCTATTGCACGGATGGATTCCTCGATGAGGGGCCGCTGTGGGCCGTTCAAATGCTTATTGAACTGTTCAGCCGCCCGAAGCACGAACCTCATTCGCTGATCGACATCCCAAATCTTGGCGTACTTGTCTTTCGAGAAAGGCCACGTGAACCCGTCCTTAGCCTTACACTGAGCCGATAGGGTTAGCTCGATCATCTCAGCGTCGCCAGTCGGGATGCCGGTCACTACGGCGTACTGGTTAAGCTCAAGCAGTCGTCGTGTGAAATCGTCGTTGTACATGATCTTTTGGAGGATGTTCACCTGTTCATGCTGCGCGAGCCGTTCAACGCTTTTCGATAAATTGCCCGCTTCAATAAGGCCGAACCCTTCGCGGATTTCACGGAACGGTGTCGCGAATGGGAGGACTGGCCTGTCCACGTTCCAGTACGCCGGGTACTTATTGTTCTGCCGCTTTTCTAGGTGGGCGTTGAACTCCTTCCAGCCCCGTTCCATGAAGAAACGATGCAGCGGATAGATGTCGAGGAATAGATGTTTGTTTCCGAACCCGAGCTTTTCATGCATGTGAGCCGCGCCGAACTCGGTCCCCGATTGCACGACGGCCGCCCCCGCCCCAGGAAACGGAGCAGGAGCAGACAGTTCCAAGAAATCGCGCTCGCGGCGGTTCTTTGTCATCGTCTCGTTTGCGTGGAGGATGGTGCATCCGACCTGTTTGGACGCGAACGCAGCAAGCCCGGCCCATTGGAAACGATTGTCGGCCAGCCACAGCTTGGCATAGGCAGCGTTGATGAGCTTGTTCCGTTCCTCTTCGTGTTTTTCCAATGAACCGTTCACTCGTATCAAGTCCTCCGCCTCCACTTGAAAGGTCGCCCACAAGTGCTCAGGACTCAGGACGTATGCGGCGATGCCTTTCTCAACTGTCGCAGCCGGGCCAACGTAGTGATGCACCTTGCAATCCTCGATCCGTTGGTAGCTCCCGTACACTTTGACGCCGTAGAACTTGTGCTTTGGGAAATAAGGATTGGGCTTGCCGGGGACGTAGATGCTGGACATGGGGCGCTCCTCAAGGACGCGGGGCGTCCGCAGCCCGGTTCAGAACTGCGGACAGGCGGGGCCAGGAATCAGGTAGAGGTTGTCTCGCCAATGATGTGCCACTCAACTACGGCGGCGCGTTCCGAGGGTGTGAGCGGCCTTGTGGTCCCGTTCTGGTCAGTCGTACCCTCGATAACCTTGTCCTTGAGTTGAAGCCGGTACGGTCGGTTTCTGTAGGGTTCCTGCGTCTTGAGGTCCAGCAGCACAAGCGGGGCGGTATCGGGGGGAACTGTCGCGCTGTTTCCGGCCGTGTTCAGTTCCGCCACTGTCTCGGCAGCAGCACTCGCTTGTTCGGCGTGCCAGTCGGCGTCGATGGTCTGACAGGAGAAGTCCTGATTGGCGATTAGGCGGGGCGGCGGGTTGCACTTGCAGATGCAAAGGTCATCACCTAGCGCCACCTCTTTGCCGTTGAACGTGTCGGACAGGCGCGGTCCGTCTGGCTGGATGTAGCCGATGGAGTTGCACTTTGGACACCGTACCTGATCGCGCTCGTAGGCGACCAATGCATCATTGATGTACCTGCATGAGTCGGCAGCAGAAATGACCTCGCCGCCAGCCGAAGTCTTCGCGCCGACCGTGATGTGGAATCTCTCTATCATGGCAACCCTCTCTTGTCGATTAATAAGTCACTACTTACTTATCAAACAACTTTAGCTAGGGATGAGTCCGGTAGCCTTGAGGAAAATCAAGGTCGAGTGCGCGACGTTGGCACATTGAAAGAGGCTATCCGCAGAATGCTACTTACTGCGCCAGCGTGATAGCCATCCTTTAGCCGCCAAGAGAATCGTTGAGGTACGGTGCTGCCTGTCCCGTTCAGTGCTCGCCGGGGCGGCCCGTTCTTTCTCGCTCAATGCGAACGGTTGCAAATACATAGCAGTGGTCAGGTAGGCCACCGTTTTGTTGCTCCCGCCTTCGTGTGTGGTCCCGTCCGGGGCGGTCCACCGACCGAACCAGACAAGATCAGTTGCACGGTAGCGGCGTATCGAAGCGATGACGGCCGGGTTACTGGCAAGCTGCCGACCCACGTTCTTGATGAGTGGATCGTCCGGCCCCTTCACTGGTGAGTCCGGCGTCCCGCGAACCAGCCCACGATAGACCCTGTACGCGAACCACGCGGCTAGTTCGTCCTCGTCGCCGGGTTGCGAAACCTTATCGAAGATGCGCTGGAATAACAGCTTCTTGCCTGAGTACCGGGTGACCTTCAGTTTGTACTGTCTTGCAATAGCCAGCAACTCTGGCGACGCTGGTATGTCTCTGGATGTTGTGAGGCTGATTAGGTCGCTGATTTCGTCGGGAGTAGCGTTAGCGGGAAGGTCGATTCCCTGTTCGCGGGCGATTCTAAGTTGGTCCTCGGTAGGCTGCGGCCCGAGTTCAAAAACGGTGCTGAAAAACACGGCGTCGTCCTTGGCTGGCTGGCGTGCCTGGACTGCTGTCGGTGCGTCGCTGGGGCGCTCCCGATCACGTTTTGTTGTTTCGCCAGTCGTCCCAGTGGCCTCGAACTTTGGCATCCCGTCCCCGCTGATACGCGGCTCATTGTTGTTATACAGGCATCCTAGCACATCTTGAACGGAATCAAAGGAGCGGTTCAACCACACAGAACTGCTAGTCAAATTGATAAGGCAGTTCCAGTATGGCTTTCCGAGGGGAACTTGATTTAGGTCAAACCCTGCAACTAACCAACTCGGCAACATGATTGTTCGACCACTCACTATTCGGAGACGGCAATGGCTCTCGACGCATACCTGCAACTTGGCGACATCAAAGGCGATTCGACCGACGACAAGCATAAGGCGTGGATCGAGGTCAAGAATGTGGATTGGGGCGTAACCCAGCCGAGGGCCGTATCTGTGTCGACAGCCGGGGGCCATACCAGTGGCAAAGCCGAGGTCCACGAGGTCAGCTTTGACAAGCTGGCAGACATCGCTTCCCCGATCCTGTTCCAGACTTGTGCAATGGGCAAGACTATCCCCAAGGCCAAGTTCGAGTTCTACCGGGCAGACGGCGATGGCGTGCGGGTTAAATACTACGAGATTGAACTTGAGAACGTGATGCTTTCCAGCGTCCGCCCGAATAGCGGTGATGGCGGCGGCCTCATCAACGAAAAGGTTCACTTGGCGTCGTCTAAGATCAAACTCACGTACACGAAGCAATTGATCGGCGGCGGGGCTGGCGGGAGTACCGCAGGGGGCTGGGACTCAGCCGCTAACAAGGTTCACGCTTAACGGGAGGCTACGATGCCGCACCCGGTTATCTACCCCGGCAACTTCGAGGCACTGTTGAAGAAGTGGGACGAGCAGAGGGCCAAGGATCAGCAAGACGGCACGAAGACGTTCATCGCGAACGGTGAGTGCGCCCGACTCCCGCAGGAATTGACCAATGTCGGCCACACCACCCGGTGGCGCCCTGGCCCCAATGTGGTGGAGGTTGCGAGGACTCTTAAACCCGGTACGGTGATCGCGAACTTCTATTTTGAGTACGACACCGGGTTGTTCCCGAGTACCCACACCTACCACGCGGCCTTGTTTGTCCGGGGCGAAGGGTACAGTGTGGTGACCGGGAAGCCGAGCCAGATCATCATGTTCGACCAGTACAACAGCGCGAAGAAACATACACCCGGTCCCCGTCCGGTCAGGGCATACTCATGGGAACAAATGCAGGAAATCAAGAGGCGCACTGGCTGGCAGATTGAGCCTTGCGATAACGCCAACCAGTTCTGTGTTGTGCTCGTGTCATGAGAAGCCTTGTCGTTGCGATCCTCGCATTGTCCTGTGCTGCGGCCCATGCCGAAGTCTATAAGTGCCCGCAGGTCTATCCGGGTAAGGATAAGCCCGCCGCCTCTCTAACCAGCGCGGTAATGACACAGGACGCGGACATCGAACTCGCCGGTGGTTTCATGACCGATGACGAAGGTGCTGAGGAGGGGTATGACGAGCACTACGCCTTCAGCAACGAATGGCAAACACGGCTCGTCTGTCTGTACGGCGGTACGAAGCGCATCAAGGGAAGGTTCCACGATGGGCACGAGTGGTATCAGCACGTGCAAGGCGGTATCGAATGGTCCATGAAGCTGCCCCGAACGACGGGACAATGCACCCTACAAGTCCGCGAAGTTAAGCCGCGTGGCCCCGGCAAAAGTATGTGGACTGCTACCGCGATCTGTAAGCCATTCGAGCTAATTAGAGATTGAGCCGTTTATGGCGACACGGACCGGCAGCACGCGATGGGTGAATGCAGCGTGCGTGATCTGCGGTCAACTGTATTTGGCCGAGGCGCGGCAGATCGTCGCGGGTCGTCTGTGCTGCTCCCGGCCCTGCGCAGCGAAGCACAGGCAGCAGTCCAGGCGGTCACAGTTGACCAGTACCGCGGAATACTCCCCGACCTAATTTTGATGGAGATTTTTGCGGGGACCACTGCGTGGTTTTGCGCGCCCAGCGGCCCCCGTGGCCCCCCGGTCAGTGGATAGAACGGGGTCCGCGATGGAGGCTGGCCCGCGTTCTTTCGATGATGTCTCGGGCGTCGTTGCGGCCTATTTGACGCAGCCGCCAACGCTTGAGGATGATCGACGTGATGTTATCGCCGTGCTGGAACGTCAGGCCGATACATTCTCCGTCCTCTGGATCATCGAATTGGCCGAGGTATTCCGACTCCGTAGCGCGCTCAATCGAGCGGATAGCTTCATCTATGGCTAACAACATGACAGTCTCCTTTTAGACGGGCAGAGATAACCACTTTGCCGAGTTGCCCGATCCCGGCACAACTCGAATACTAAAGCCGTCCATCGGAAGAGTAAATGGATTTAAGTAATGTCATAGCTTTTCGCTAAATCCCCCATTTAGTGTAAAACAATCGTCCGTTTGATTGACAACCGGAAACAGTCTGGCAAGGCGTAAAACAAGTCCTTGTTAACTCATTGTTTTACAGATACAATGTTTGACACCTTTGTTTTACATTGAGAATTATGCAACAGCCCCGCATTCATCTTTACGCCCGTGTTTCAACCTCCGACCAGACAACAGACAATCAAGTCCTGCTTGCCAAGCAGGCAGGCTACGTGGTGGAACCGAAGCGCATCCATACCGAAACAATTAGCGGCACCGTCCCGGCAATGGAGCGGCCCGTCTTCGCTAAGGTGGTCGAGAAGCTGGAGGAAGGCGACATGCTAGTCGTCGCCAAGCTGGACCGGCTAGGCCGTAACGCCGCTGACATCGACCGTACTGTCGAGATGCTGAACGATAAGGGCATCCGGGTTGTGGTGTTGGACCTGCCGGTGATGGAGGTAACGAGCGCAGCCGGTGATCTGGTGCGCCGCATGTTCGCCGCCTTCGCACAGTTCGAGCGGGACCAACTGGTCGAGCGCACGCACGCTGGGCTGGCTCGGGCCAAGGAACAGGGCAAGGCGCTGGGCCGTAAAGACGCGCTGCTCAAGCACGCTGAGAAGCACGACATGACGCTGGAGGCGGTGCAGCAAGAGATACGGGACAAGATAGCGAACGGCGCGACTGGAAGAGGTCTAGCCAAGGAGTACGGCGTGTCCGCGCCGACGATCCTCAAGTTGGTGGGCAAGGCAGCCGCGTAGCGCGAGCGCGATGGCGGGGCCGTGGCGCGACTAGCGCGGCGGCCTGAACGCGGGGTCGTCCCCAGATGCCAGGGCGGCTCCAAGGGCTGATAAATCGAGCCAGCCATCTGCTGCAACGGCAGGTGTCCAGGGCTTTCCTGCTGCTGCGATAAGTCCTTGTTTTGTTGGGAAATTCAATTTCGGTACCCCATACGACACACACGCAGTCGTATTTCGTCTTCCTGTAAGACACACGCAGATCAATTACGGTCCCCGTAAAAGACACACAGTCGTGTCCCTGCCCGCTCGGGTGGGTTCAACATTCCCAGCAAATCACAAGGAGTAGCAATGAAACACGAACAGGCCGTAGCACGTCCCATGCATCCACTTGAGTTGAACGACGCCGAGCGCGAGTGGTTCTTGAACGCCTGCGGCAACTATGTCACGGCTTACCGCAGGGCAGTTCAAGTCTTGACGGGAAGCCTACCGACATGGGCCGAGCGGCAGTCGGCTGGCCGTCCGTTGGCGGTGGCCGAGGAGCACCACGAAGAAATCCGCGAACTGCTGGCCCTCGGAGTCCCGGTGTCCAAAGTGGCAACCCGGTACAGCACTAGCCGAGCGACTATCACACGCATCCGGGACTCGGAGCAGGGCAAGTGAAGCCAAGCGAACCGGAAGCCGTGCAGGATCGGCTACAGCAGGCTATGGGCTACATGATCCGCGAGTACCAGGAGGTGTGGGGCCGACTGTCCAAGGCCGAGCGCAGCGTGTACGTAATCGAGTACCAGCAACTGCGGTCATGGTTGAGTCACGCCACCGGCCAGCGTGATCCGGTTATCCCGTCGCCGTGGACAGATGACGAAGTATTCGACTCGATGGCGGGGTACTGGTACGGGGGCGATTACATGAAGTCCACGAAGGGCATGCTCTCGGTGGTCGATTCCAAGCTCATCACGGCGGTACGGATGGCCGAGAGGAGCAGCAGGCGCAGTACCAAAAGCAGCGCACCCGCCAAGCGGTCCTAGAAGCCCTACAGGCGGCCCGGCACCCGGCCCAGCCCGAGCACCAACGCCAGCCGAATCGAGGCGTACCGGGCCTGTAATCCGGTTGCATCCCGATCCCCGCGCAAGCGCAGCCGCGCCCAGCCGCGCCGGGGGCGGGGGGGCGAAATCCTCGTCCGCATTACGGACAGTCGCCCAACTCCAGCAGCACAATCCACCAACCAAAGAGGCCCGCCAAGCGCGGGCTTTGTCGCATCTGGAGCACAGAATGAAATCGAATGACAACCTGCGGGACAGCATTGACGCAGCCGCAGTAGAACACGCAGAGCGCGCCCGAGCAGTGGCGGCACGAGCGAGCATGGTTAGGCGCGGTGAGATTTCAATTGAAAGTTTCGCTCACACGATGCGGGAGGCCATCCGCGAGTACCTAGCCCGGAACCCGGCAGGCGGTATGACGCCCCAGCAGTTCTTTGCCAAGCACGAAATGGAAAAGCGGGCGTTCTTCCGTGAACTCAAGGCGAAGGGTCACAAGTCATACCGGGCGAATCAGCAAGATCACGAACAGATCGTGAACAGCATCTTCCAGAGCGTACATGAAGGGACCAAGCCAGCAGTTCAGTCGCTTCTGAAAGCACATGCCGCAGAGCGTCGGTACGACCCGGAGTGGGCGAAGCGCGTGGCGGAGCAGACGCACGGCAGAAGGATGGGCCGAACGCTCGTCGCTAAGAAGGATCACCCCGTACTCAAGGACTTAAAGGAGGGACACATGCTCTCACAGACCCACAAGGCAGCACTCCAGAGCGCCACGTACAGCGGCCTAGCTTGTCTCCTGTTCAGCGGCTCGCAGATCGTCCGGGGGCAGCGGCGCTTGCAGCAGCGAATGGAGGCACTGGAAGCAGAACTTGCAGCCGTCAAGGCAGAAGCGACCCGAGCGAATGCACGACTCGACAGCAAGGACGCGGGCAAGGACTGGAAGGAAACCGCGAGGGCCATTCGAGCAGCGGAGCCTGCCATCGCCAATCGTGAACTCGCTCGCCGTGTTGGGATGTCCGAAAGCACGGTTCGGAAGTACCTGGCCGCTCTCTGACAGGCGGCTAGTGCGTACCGGGGTGCGTACTCGGTGCGCACCATTTTCGCCAACTTCCCCATAGATACTACGTATCTAATAAAAAAGTGACTTGTTACCCGTCTTACGGAACAGTACCCGATGACGGTCAAGCCATAGCTTCTAATTTATGGCGGGTAGTGCCAGAAAAGGAGTCTTTCTTTGGGAACACCCCCCCTAATTTCGATTGAGGAGAACTTGGTATGAACACAATCCGATCTATGCCCAAGCCGGTCTGTGCTCAGGCGGGTCCATGTGCATGGTCCCATTATGAACAAGGCAGGGCCAGTCCATGCCGTTGAAGGGACAGAAGACCGGGCCGCACTGTGATGAGCGGTTCGCATTGATGCAACAGCAACCACGAGGGAAGCGACTAACGAAGGAGCAGCGGAGAATGTGCTTGACCAGCCCTGCGTACTCAGCAAGTCTCCGACAGCGCGTGAGTGATCCAGCACGGTGGGATGCCTTCATTCAAGGCAAGTCGTGGTTCGAGGGCAGCGGTTGTCGGTCCTGCGGTAGCACGCGCCGTCATGTTCGAGCCGGGGAGTGCTTCGACTGCCGAATGAATCGTAGGCCGATCCTCGGTGGCCGACAGCGGCAGCGGATCGCGCATCCGACGACACAGAGTTTCGAGGGCATGATGGACCGGTTCGAGCGCGGCCGGCGCGAGCAACGAGGGGAGTTCGAGGAGTTCACGATAGGTTGCTGGACGGCCCGCCAGTACCCAACAGGACGGCTCGCGGTGTCCTGCCCGGTAGCGGTTGTTCAGGGGCCAGGGACGAACGGAGAAGCACTCCGACCGCTCCCGGCTAGTCCTTACCTCGGCGCGGCCCCGTTCGGTACTCAGCCACCCACGCTGCCCTTCCAGTGCGAGGACTTGAACGCGGTCCCGCCCGAGTTGGTGCATGGGCTGGCCGCGAGGAACCCGGACTTCATGGAGCTATTGCGGTGGGCTTCGTGGGTGTGACTTAACTTTGCCTGGAACAATTCCCGCGGCCTCTTAATCAAAAATGATCAATAAAATCAATTACTTGCGTAATGGATGAGTTCGTGGGAAGATGCAAACAGGCCGCGCAGTGATTGATTAATTTACATCCGGCCAATCCGCTGCTGTTGGGGCAAACTCTTAACTCTGAATAACGGGAGCTTTGATGGGCTTTGATGACTTGCTTAATGACGAGATGATTATTGAACGCACGGATGGCTCAAGGAGTGGGCCACACAAGTGTGGGTTCTCAAGTGACCCCGACTCGGTGAGAGTGTTCGACGTCCAACTACTTGTAGCCGAGCAGGACCACGTTCTGCGCATACTTCCAAACGGAACGGTTGAACGATACCTTGTTACTTCTGCCGACTTCAGTTCAGGGATGCCGCCGCACATCCCGGCTTCCTATCAACTCAAGCTGAGGAAATCAACAGCTATCCCACCTCAACCTCATGTAGCGAAACACACAACAGTAAACATCCATCAGTCGACTGGTGTGCAGGTTGGCGACCACAACGTCGTGAACATCCAACACGCGCTGACGCAGTTACTGGCGCAAGTTGAACAGGCACCTGCGCCAGCCGAAGACAAGACAGAGGTGAAAAACCGTCTGGCCGCGTTGCTTGCGCACCCACTTGTCGTTTCGATTGTAGGCGGTCTTGCGGGTGGCGCTGCTGGTTTGGTGTCAAAATGATTCTGCTATCCGAGCGTCCTGTAATGCGCCACATCGATCACGTTCAGGCCATACTCAACCAGCGCGGCGCCTAACTCACTGATCGGAGGTCCCGTCATCCTCAATGGCGGGATCGTCAACCGGATCATCGTTGTTCGGGATGTTCATGTCCGGTGATGCCTTGGCCGCTGCCTCGATCTGTTGCCGCAGCGGTTCAGGGATGAAGTTCATGGAGTCGATGTTCATGGATTCCTCAAGTGGCGATGATGACGGATAGGTACTGTGCGCTTACGTGCGGTTCCTCGGGCGCTCCGTCACTCCATAGCCGGGTTGGGATTATACGATGGGTCTAGGTGGCGCGACATCGAACCTGATCTGCTCGATGATCGCCTTCTTGCTCGCAACCGCCATTTCCCCTTGGTATCCACGGACGACCCGGCTGGTATCTCCCGCGTGTCCTGTGATGACATCGACGTTTGCGACGTTATGGTTGAGGCCGTAGTTCAACAGCGTATGACGGAAGGCGTGCATGCCAACCAAGGTTTTGCCGGGTGTCTCGTCTCGCAGTCCAGTCTCTTTCAAGAAGTCACGGAACCAGTCACCAGCAGCCGGGCTGGCCTTGCCTTGTGTCGGTATCCATTTGGGGAAGAGGATCGCTGCCCCAGCTTTCTTGACCCGTTCCACGTATGACAGGAAACCAAGTTCAAGCAGTTGCGAATGGATCGGGACTTTACGCCTCGATCCTGCGGTCTTGACGCTCTTGACGACCCGCTCATCCGCTTCGGACTCCTCGGTGAAGTCTAAGAACCAGATGTCCTCTTCATGCCGAATGTCGCACTGCGGGTTCAACTGGCAAATTTCGTTCACCCGTGCGCCCGTGTAGAGGCCGATGAGCGGTAGCCAATACTCAGCCGCCGTCTCAGTGTCAGCCGCGAATGCCGCGTACTCGCTGCCCTCAAACAGGCGTTTGAGTTCGTCCTTTCGGAACGCCCGTTGTTTGCGAGCGCCTTCCGTTTGTGTCCCCTTGTACTTGATCCCTTCGACCGTTAGGTTCAGGGGAAAGCCCACGTCACCGAACAGTCGTTTCGCATCAGCCAGAAACGGCCTGACGGACGCCATGTACGAGTATTCAAAGGTCTTGGGCGACAAGGTTTCCGGGTGCTCCTGTTTAGCGAGTTCCTGGGCTGGGGTCCCTGTGCGTCGCACTTCATCGGACCAGCGCGGCGGCAGGCGGCACAGCATGTCGAAGTAGGCGTCAATCTGCCGCTTACGAATTTGAGACACCGGGACATCGCCTACCGATTCAAGGAGCAAGGTAAGCGCGGCCCGATGTTTCTTAAACATGGGGACAGTCTGGTCGTAGTTGTCTAGGAAGTGCTCCACCACGTAGCCAAGGCTGGGAGTGTCTGTGCTCTCGGTGGAAACCGATGCGACTCCGTTCGGCTCCAAAGTGGAGGTGGCGGCGTTAACCAATGTCGGAGCCGGTGCCGTGACCGCGACCGGCGCAGCGGTCACCTGTGGTGAAGCTGCCGCCCGAATGGCCGCATCAATCGGGTCCGCGCCTGCCTCGGCCCTCTTACGCAGAATGATGCCGAACACCCGGCGTAGGTGATCCGGGTCTTTCGTTAGCTCGTCCGCTGCTTCCTCGGCATCCTCCCACGCGACAGTATCAAGGAACGCCTGCTCGATGGCTTCCTCCTCGGCCTCCATGTGCTCGCGGGACTGCCAGTCATACCAGTTCTTGGATGGCTCGGGGACGCGCTGAGGCGGCTCGGTGGCCCGCTCGACGTCATGCTTTCGGGTTGCCCGCAGACGTTGCCACTCGTCGTCAAGCTCGACATCTTTCTTCCGGGCGAGCCTTTCCGCTGTAGGGCGATCCTTTACGCCCAAGCTGCAATTGATTTCGCGCTTGCCGTTGTAATGGGAAATTAAGTCTTTGGGGACGCGACGGCGAAAGTAGTAGATGCCTTCGCGTTTCTTGAGATGGTCTGACATTGGGTTCCGAACTGGTACATGTGTAACACCCACGGGGGGAAGTGTACCAGCGGAAAGCCTTGTTCCATACTATTTCTAATGAAATCAAGGGCTTAGTATTCTTGGCGGAGAGAGGGGGATTCGAACCCCCGATAGGCTATGAACCTATACACGCTTTCCAGGCGTGCGACTTAAACCACTCATCCATCTCTCCTGTATGTGGTTCTTCGCGTTCGCGAAGCCGCCTATTATAGCAAGCTTTCTCGACTGCACAAGGCCTTCGCGTAGCGAGTGCTGGCCCCTGGACATCTCGTCCCACTTCGCTCAAGTGATCGGATGCACAATTTTGTTGCAAGGTTGCTTCGGCGAAGGATCTTTTGTTGAAATTTTGTACAACCACTCCCGAAGCAATCCTCGTATCGCCGAGGCATTCGCATCAATCAATCGCCTGATCGATGCCGAGGTAACACCTCCGCCGTCGCGAAACTTGCCATATCATCCCGAAGAGTGCCAGCTCGACCGGCTGCTAACTTTGGAGATGAATTTGACTTCCCATTCCGTATCCCGGCGGACGGTTTTGTTCGCAGGTTTCGCAGTGCCGTTGCTGGCGGGCTGTCAGCATCTTCCGCGGCTGTCTTCGCAAAAGCAGGTGCGGGTGGATGCGCCGTTCGATATGCCGAGCATTTCGCTTCCGGATTTCGCCGCCAGTCCGAGGTTTGTTATTACTGATTTCGGCGCGGTCCCGAACGATCAGCAAAAGACCAGTGCCGCTATCGCCCACGCGATCGCTGCGGCCAACGCTGCCGGATCGGGCGTTGTGGTGGTGCCGGAAGGGGAGTGGCTTACCGGTAAAGTCCACCTCAAGAGCAATGTGAATCTGCACCTTGAAAAGGGCGCGACGCTGCTGTTTTCTGAGCGGCCGGGAGATTATCTCCCCGCCGTCATGACCACTTGGGAAGGCCTTGAGTGCTACAACTATTCGCCGCTCGTGTACGCATTCGAGTGCGAGAACGTCGCGATAACCGGGCAGGGCACTCTGCGCGCCAAGCTTGACGTGTGGCGAATCTGGTATGCCCGGCCGAAGGCGCACATGGATGCGCTGGTGGCGCTGTACCACATGGCGGCGAAGGACGTGCCTGTATCCGAGCGCCAGATGACCACGGGGGACGCAAACCTGCGTCCGCAATTCATCCAGTTCAACCGATGCCGCAATGTGCTGGTCGAGGACATCAGCATCATCGACAGTCCGTTCTGGGTATTGCATCCTTATCTGTGCCGCGATGTCGTAATCCGGCGGGTCAAGATCAAGGCGCATGGACATAACAATGATGGCGTGGACCCTGAAATGAGCCAGAACGTGCTGATCGAAGAGTGCGTGTTCGACCAGGGGGATGACGCGGTTTCGGTGAAATCGGGACGCGATCGGGACGCTTGGCGAATCGGGGTGCCGAGTCGGAACATCGTGATGCGCAACTGCCGCATCAAGAATGGCCACCAGTTGATGGCCATCGGTAGCGAGCTGTCCGGTGGCGTGGAAAACGTGTTCGTCGATAACTGCCACTTCGATCATGCTGGTTCGACGGCGCGCAGCAGCATCAACAATATCCTGTACGTGAAGACCAATGAACGGCGCGGCGGCTTCGTTCGCAATATTCACCTGTCCAACGTCAGCGCAACGCAGATCGCAGGCGGTGTGTTGAGCGTTGAAACAGACGTTCTTTACCAGTGGCGCACTCTCGTACCCACTTACGAACGCCGGCTGACCCCGATCGAGGGGCTACATGTGAGCAATGTGACCGTCGGTGATGCGAAGTTTATCTGCTACATCAAGGCCGAGGCGGAGATGGCGGTCAAGAATGTCTCGCTGCGGGACATCAAGGTTAAAACCGAGCGCGGCACTCCGGTCTTTACTGAGAACGTGCAGGGGTTCGTCAATGAGGCTTGATAATTCATGGGGTGATGGATCATTGGGGCAGCGCGGCCGGCGAGGATCTGTGCGCACGCGGTTCGCAAACGCAGCAGGTTCGCACATCAGCCGCAAGCCCGCATATGGTGACCGCGTGCGCACAGGTGCGCACCCTACGATGTTTGAGCGCCGTGTGATTCTAGCGGCAGAGCAGGTTTATATTGTTTTTCGGTTGCGCCGCCGGGATATCCGAAATATTGATTCCCTTTTTTGCCGCTGCACGGCTCATGACGGTGCCGCCATCGGTCTCAGCATAAGCCGGATCTGACTGGGCCTGGGCCAGGGTCACGTAGTGTGCACCGGCGGCATCGAGCTTCGCCATCACTTCCGGCAGCATGATCGCGCTCCAGCCGCCGATATGGGTAAGAAGCACCTGCGGAATGACTCGGCCATATACGCGCTGCGACACTGCCTTCATGCGCGCGATATTGTCGTCCACGCCTTTCAGGTATTGCGCCTTCATGGCGGCGATCGTCTGCGTGTCTCCTTTTTCGACGCATCGCCTGTATGCATCTGTGTAGGCAAAATCGTCGAAGCTGACGCTCACGTCGGCGATGCGGTAGCCGCGCGCTTCAAGAAAGGCGCGCGCGCCATCGTGGCGCGATTTGTCGGAACCGCCTGAGAGGTTGGGAAAACGCAGGTAGCGCCAATCTGCGCCTTGCATCCGTGTGCTGACTGCCGGTTCTCCGGCAATGACGTCGGCCTCCCACGCTTCGAGCGTTGGGGCTTTGTCGAGGTTTAAATGGCTGTAGGTATGGTTGCCAAGCGGGTAGCCTGCCTTGCGCCAGGCATCAAGCACGGCTTCGCTGCCAGGTTCTCTTTCGATGCCTCGGGCATTCACAAAACCGAAAGCTTCAGGGACATGATGCGCCTTAAATGTGGCGATGTGCGCTTCGGCGATGCCTAGCCGTGTCATCCCCTGCGCAAGCGTACCGTGGACAGGAAGGTCGTCCACGGTAATCGCGATGTCAAAACGGTCGGCCGCGCAGGCGCAATGGGCGGCGGCGAGGGTAAGAATGCCAATCCAGATGCTTTTCATACCTCTCACCTTTTCCCTTTTTCGTTTTGATCAGAAACAGCGTCGTGTCACGTTCACGGGGCCTGTTGGCTGAACCGCTAACGGTGCCCCCAATCCGCGTGCGCAGCAAAGCTGCACACCCTACGGGATCCGCCGCGGATCAATTCGTAGGGGTTGCTGCGCGCGACTTTTCTACGGTGCCTTGTAGAATTCGGCCTCCACGATCGAGAGCACGCCTTTCGGTGTCTGGTTCGCGCCGGTGTCTGCGATCGCCTGGTTGGCCACTTCCGTCAGTTTGATCGCATTGCGCTCGTCGGCCACACCATCGAGCTCAATGCGAACCGTGCTGCCTTTGCGCGGCTTCAGGGGCAGGGTGACATATCCCAGGCTCTTGGGCGTCATGCCGCTGAAGACTTGCTCGCCATCGACCGAAACCTTGATCGGGTAGCTGCGCTCGCGCCAGCCGGACAGTTTTAACACCACCTCCGTCAACGTCGCAGGCTGTGCCAGGCGATAGGTGATCGCCGGATGCCGATCGTCCGATTTGCTGGCCCAGAATGTGGTCTCATCGTCGTCGAACGATTTGCCGGCATTTTCAGTATTGCTCGACGCTTCGGCGCCTGCGACCGGCACCGCGACGCGCGATACCTTGAACGACGGCGTCGACGGCGTTGGGCCACGATCCAGATGCAGCGGCAGGCCGGCATCGGGCAATTGAGCCGAAAGGCCGCCTTCGACCTGTACCGGCTTGGACTCGAGCGTCAATTCGGCGCTCTTCAATCCATCGGCCGTGGCGCGCACTACGATTTTTCCGGGCTGGGTGGCGCTGCGCACCATAACCCGGTTAATTCCGCCTTCCACCGGCAGCGAGCGCGCCAGCACATAATTGTCGGGACCTTGCGCAATACCGCCGCGCCATTCGGCCGGCCCCTGCAGGTCGAAATGCACCATGTCGAGTGCGACCGGGTTGCGGCGGCCTTGCGCGTCTACCACTTCCACTTCCACCAGCGCCATGTCGGCACCGTCCGCATGCAGTCCGACCGGCGACGTGATCGCCTTCAGGCGCAGCGCAGCGGGTGCGCCGGCGGTTGCCAGCGTGGTTTCGCACACGCGCTTGCCCTTGGCGTCGTAGCCAATCGCTTTCAGTTCGCCCGGCTGCCAGGCGACATCGTCGAACGTGAACAGGAAGCGTTCGCTTTGCCGTCCCTGGCCGAGCAGTTTGCCGTTCAGGTAAAGCTCGACCTTTTCGGCACTCGACACCACGGTGACCGGCTTGACCGTTCCGGGCGCATAGTTCCAATGGCCGATGATGTGCGCCCGCGGTTTTTCCACATCCACCCAGCCGTCCCACATTACCTGGTGGGCGAAATAGCCGTCCTTGGGAATGCGCATTGCGTCGACTTCGCCGCTGCGGCGGTAATTTTCGGCGCCGCGATGGTGGGTGTTACTGTCCGAGAAAATGATGTTGACGCCGCCAGAGCTCACACGGGTGCCCGTGCCCGGCCGCTCGCGCCAATAGTCGTACCAGCGCTTGACGTTCTCGATCGCGTGCGAATCCTGGTTGCGGTTATATGGGCTGGCATCCTGGCCTTTGTGCAGCGGACCGTCGCCATCTTTGTGGAAGGGCGGGGTCAGGTTATCCCAGAATTTGCGTGCACCCTCGTCGCGCGAATATTCCATGGCCCACATCGGGATGCGCGCGCTCTTGTTAATGTACAGCATTTCGCCGCCATATTCGGCCACTTGCTGGAGCTTTGCGCTGAGCATTTCGCGGCTGCCGGACGCGCGCCCGCCGTACGGATCGTACTGGTCGCGCAGCGCCTTCATTTCGCGCATGTGCTCTTCGCTCACGCCGCGGTTCCCGCTTTCATAGAAAATGATGCTGGGGTTGTTGCGGTTATAAATGACCGCATCGCGCATGACGCTGATTCGCTGTTCCCAGCGGCGGCCCGTCACGTCGGCCTCCGAATCGCCGGCCGGCATGGCCTGCATCATTCCCAGGCGGTCGAATGATTCGATGTCCTGCTTCCACGGCGTCACGTGCATCCAGCGCACCAGGTTGGCATTGCTGGCCAGCGCCAGGCCATTGCTGTAGTCGCTCATCCAGGGCGGCACCGACAGGCCGATCGATGGCCATTCGTTCGACGTGCGCTGGGCATAGCCTTTCATCTGGATCACGCGGTCGTTCAGCTTGACCATGCCGTTGGCGAATTCGGTCTTGCGAAAGCCGGTGCGGGTGGTGACGCTGTCGACCGGCTTGCCATCGACCTTCAGGGTCGTGACCACGTCATACAAATAGCCGTAGCCCCAGCTCCAGAAATTGAGGTTCTTGACCTTTGCGCTGGCCTTTACCACGCCGGTCGCACCCGGCGCCACCGACTGGGCAGGGGAGGTGAAGCGGGCGACTTCTTTGCCATCGCGGTCGCGGATCTGGACTTCATAGGTAAAGGCGCGGGTTTCGGAATATTCGTTTCGTACCTCCGATTCCGCCGAAATCGTGGCGCTGCGCCCGCGAATATCGAAGTCGCGCGCATAGACGTACACGCCGGTGGTGCCCAGCGTTGAGAACAGCGGCAGGGTCTGGTAAAGCTTGTCCACCAAATGCAGGCGCACATTCTTGGGCAAGCCACCATAGTTGGCGTTGAAATTCCTGTCGGCCCATTGGTATTTTTGGCCCGTCGCCTGCTCGCGATAATCCCAGCGGTTGTCGGTGCGTACCGCGATCACGTTCTCACCTGGCACCACCACATCGGTGATGTCGAAGCCGAATGCGGTAATGCCGTTCTCGTGCAGGCCGACGCGCTTGCCGTTGACATAGACCTCCGCAGCCTGCCGCGCTCCCTCGAATTCGATGAAGACTTTTTGCCCGCGGCTTGCGGCAGGCAGGGTGAAATGCTTCCGGTACCAGGCGATGCCGGTCGAATGATCGACGATGTCCTTGGCGAACGCGTCGTCTTCATTCCATGCCCTTGGCAAGGTGATCTTTTTCCAGCTGCTGTCGTCAAATGCAGCCTGCGATGCATCAGTCGGGTCTGCCACCGCCAGGCGCCAGTCGGAGTTGAAGTTGTAAACGGACCTTGCAGCCTGGGCTCCGGTTACAAAGCACGATGAAATCAGGACTGCAAGCGTGGCCGGAACCAGGCTTGACACGGGAATTCGAATCTTCATGGCGAACCCAAAAGTGAAAGGGAGTTGGTAGCGCTACCAACGGATGCTATGTCCGTGATTTTCGCATGTCAACTCTTCTGACTCATTAATCAAGAGAATGATTGATGTGACATGGACTCGTCCACCAAGGACGAGCCCATGCACTACAGCGCCCCTCGTATTGCACAGGCAGGGCGTCGAGCCGCCGCTATGCCGCTTCCAGAAGCGGCTTGGCGTTGGCAGCAGCAGTTTGCGGTTGGGAAGCGAGGAGATGGCGGTCGTGGGCAGGGCTCGCGCGCTGCGCCGGGGCCGCCTGGTGGCCGGCCAGGCGGAACACGCTGACCGCGCGCGACAGCTGCTCGGACTGTTCCTGCATGGCTTGCGCCGCCGCTGCCGCCTGCTCCACCAGCGCCGCGTTCTGCTGCGTGACGTTATCCATTTCCGACACGGCGCGGTTGACCTGCTCGATGCCGGCCGCCTGTTCCGACGTGGCGGCGCTGATCTCGTTCATGATGTCGCTGACGCGCTGGATGCTGTCCATCATCTCATCCATGGTGGTTCCCGCTGTGGCCACCAGCTTGCTGCCCGCATCGACCTTGCCGACCGAATCGGTGATCAAATCCTTGATCTCCTTGGCCGCCGTGGCCGAGCGCTGGGCCAGGTTGCGCACTTCGCTCGCCACCACGGCAAAGCCGCGGCCCTGTTCGCCCGCGCGGGCTGCTTCCACGGCCGCGTTCAGGGCCAGGATATTGGTCTGGAAGGCGATGCCGTCGATCACGCCGATGATGTCCGCGATCTTCTTCGACGAAGCGTTGATGGAGCCCATGGTTTCCACCACCTGCGCCACCACCGCGCCGCCCTTGCCGGCCACGGCCGCCGCAGTGGCGGCCAGCTGGTTGGCTTGCTTGGCGTTGTCGGCGTTCTGCTTCACGGTCGTCGTCAGTTCTTCCATCGATGACGCCGTTTCTTCCAGCGCGCTGGCCTGCTGCTCGGTGCGGGCCGACAGGTCCAGGTTGCCCGCCGCGATCTCGGACGAGGCGCCGCCGATGGCTTCGGTGCCGCCGCGCACTTCGCCGACGATCTTGACCAGGCTGTCGTTCATATTCTTCAGGGCTTGCAGCAGCTGGCCCGTTTCGTCGGTGCTATCGACTTCGATATGGCTGCTCAAATCGCCTGCCGCCACAGTGTTGGCCACCGTGACCGCGCGCTGTAGCGGCACCGTGATCGAGCGGACCAGCCACCAGCCGATGCCCACTGCCAGCGCCACCGCGGCCGCGCCCAGCACCAGCATCAGGGTCAGGCTGAAGCTGTAGGTGGAGGCGGCATCGGTTTTGTAATTGTCCATGCGCGTGAGCTGGAAAGCGGTCAGCTCCTCCATGACGGTCCCATAATTTTTGAACACGGGACGCAAATCCTGGTTCAGATAATCCTTCTGATCCTGCTCGCTGCCCGACTCGATCAGGGCCAGCAGGCGGTCCGCGCCCGCTTGGTAGCGTTGGTTCGCTTCCAGCACCCGGCCCAGGATTTCCTTGCCCTTGGGCAGATAGAGATTTTTCTTCAAATAGTCCAGCTTGGTGTCCAGCCTGCTGCGCGCTGCCATCAGTTCGGTGCGCTGCTTTTGGCGGTCCTCAGCGTTACTGTTCAACATCATGTTACGCAGGGCGATGGCGATGCCGTTGACGTCGTCCATCGATTGCGTGGCCCGAAGCGTTTTGGGCACGGCGTCATTGACGATGGCGGTGGTCGCGCTGTTGACGCGACCCAGCATGACAATGCCGATGACGATGCACGCCATCATCAACAAGATCATCAGACTGGAATTGGCCGTCAGTCGCGTGCCTATCCGCATATTTGTGATTTTCATAATTTCCTTACATCAATAAAAATTACAGGCGTGATGTTACAAGGAAACATAGTTAAAGTTAATTGATGTAGATCAAACGATTTTATATTTACTCGGCGATAACAAAGCCGTCGAGAGCCGAAGCTGGCGTGCGATCGATACAAAAATCGAAATCGCATTTGTTGAAAAAGTGATTGTCTTGATCACGGCCGCACTCCTACCATGACTGCCGCGGATGACATGACAAGCCCGGCTCAGGCCGTGCGAGCCTGTTTTCCGGACGTGCTACGATCACGGCATTTACAGACCCGGGCATGACGGCTTCATCCATGCTGCCGATTGCAGCACCAGCATGCCGGTCTGTCTCGCGACTCTCTAAGGACCCAACCAGTGCAACCCGGTATCACGCAGGCGCCGTTCGGAAGGCTTCCCGGCGGCGAGCAAGTACAACTATTCACGCTCACCAATGCCAACGGCATGGTGGTGAAGATCACCAATTTCGGCGGCATCATTACCGAACTCCACGTGCCCGACCGCAATGGCGTACTGGCTGACGTGGTCCACGGTTTTGACACGCTGGAGGCCTACCGTACCGAAAGCCCATACTTCGGCGCCACCATCGGGCGCTACGGCAACCGCATTGCGCGCGGCCGCTTCACTGAGGGCGGCAAGACCTACCAGCTGACGATCAACGACGGCCAAAACCACCTGCATGGAGGGACCAGGGGCTTTGACAAGGTGTTGTGGCAGGCCAGCGCGGCCGCCAACGCCCTCACGCTCACCCACCGCAGCCCGGACGGCGACCAGGGCTACCCCGGCAACCTGGATGCGACGGTCGTCTACAGCCTCACGGACGACAACGAGCTGGTGATGCGCCTGTCCGCCACTACCTCCCAGCCGACGCCGATCAACCTGACCCAGCACAGCTACTTCAACCTGGCGGGCGACGGCGACATCCTCGACCATGAACTGACGATCGACGCCGACGCCTTCATCCCGATCGACGCCGAGTCGATTCCCCTGGGCGGCACCGGGTTGGTGGCCGGCACGCCGTTCGACTTTCGCACCCCGCACGCCATTGGCGAGCGCATCGGCTACCCGGATACGCAACTGCGCCACGGCAGCGGTTATGACCACTGTTACGTGCTCACCAAGCCGGCGCAGGGCGCGATGACCCGCGCTTTGCATGCGCGGCACCCCGGCTCGGGCCGGGTGCTCGAACTGTTCACCCAGGAGCCAGGCGTGCAGTTCTACAGCGGCAACTTCCTCGACGGCACCCTGACCGGCAAGGGCAGGACCTACATTTACCGCAGCGGCTTCTGCGCGGAGCCGCAGCACTTTCCCGACTCGCCGAACCATCCGGCGTTCCCCAACACCATCCTGCGGCCGGGTCAGGTCTACCAGACCGAATCCCGATACCGCTTCTCAGTGGAGAAATAAGAAGATGATGCAACTGCTTGTCGACGGCCAGAACGAGCTGGGCGAATGCGTGCTCTGGTGCGAGCGCACCGGCCGCGTGCTGTGGACCGACATCCAGAACTCGGTACTGCATGCCCACACTCCCGCAACCGGCCAGACGCGCAGTTGGACAATGCCCGAACGCCTGTGCTCCTTCGCGCTGACCGACAGCGACGACCGCCTGCTGCTTGGCCTGGCGTCGGGACTTGCCTTCTTCGACTTCTCAAGTGGTGAAGTGACCCGCATCTGCGAAGTCGAAGCAGGCCTGAACACGCGCCTGAACGACGGCCGCTGCGACCGCCAGGGCCGCTTCGTATTCGGCACCTTCAACCAGGACGACAGCCCCAAGGCGCCGGCCGGCAGCTACTACCGCCTGAACCACGACCTGACGCTCGACAAACTGCCGCTGGGCGGCGTGGCCATCGCCAACAGCATCTGCTTTTCGCCCGACGGGCGCACCATGTACTACGCCGATTCTGCCACTTTCACGATCCACTGCTGCGATTACCACCCCGAGACCGGCGAGGTCAAAGGCCAGCGCGTATTCGTGCCGCGCGAGGCGGCGCCGGGCGAGCCGGATGGCGCGGCGATCGACGCCGAAGGCTGCCTGTGGAGCGCGCGCTGGGGAGCAGGGCAGGTGATCCGGTTTGCGCCGGATGGTCGGGTCGACCGCGTGGTCGACGTGCCGGTGCCGCAGCCGAGCTGCGTGGCGTTCGGCGGCGAGCGGCTGGACGTGCTGTATGCCACCAGCGCGCGCCAGTGGATGACCGATACCCAACTTGCCGCGACCCCGCAAGCGGGCGGCCTGTTCCAGCTCACGCTCGACGTGCGCGGCCTGCCGGAGTCGCGCTTCAAGATCGCCTGACCATTTAAGGGAGGCGTAGGGGGCGCGGGGCCGCCGAGGACCTGTGCGCACGCGGTCAGCGCATGCCGGCTTGCGGCTACTGCTCCACTATGCTGCCTTCGCGAACCGCGTGCGCACTGGTGCGCACCCTACGACGTCTGCGCGCGAATCGGCTAAAGGATGGGCAGTCGTCATCGCGCGCAACCCCGCATTCACACAACCAATCAATACATTTTTCGATATCAAATTCGTCAAAAAATTGATTGGAAACATATCTCCCCGCAATTTAGTATTCCTCCCAGAATAACGAGGAGGAAGGCATGTCCGAGACAAAGAAGAAAACCCCGCTGCGCTCGGCCGCGTGGTTTGGCACCCAGGACAAGAACGGCTTCATGTACCGAAGCTGGATGAAGAACCAAGGCATCCCCGACCACGAATTCCAGGGCAAGCCGATCATCGGCATCTGCAATACCTGGTCCGAACTCACCCCCTGCAACGCCCACTTCCGCAAACTGGCCGAACACGTCAAGCGCGGCATTTTGGAAGCGGGCGGCTTCCCGGTTGAATTCCCCGTGTTCTCAAACGGCGAATCGAACCTGCGCCCGACCGCCATGCTCACCCGTAACTTGGCCAGCATGGACGTCGAAGAATCCATTCGCGGCAACCCAATGGATGGCGTGGTTCTGCTGGTCGGCTGCGACAAGACGACCCCGGCGCTCTTGATGGGCGCGGCGAGCGTGGACCTGCCGACCATCGTGGTCACGGGCGGCCCCATGCTCAACGGTAAACTGAATGGCAAGGACATCGGCTCCGGCACCGCCGTCTGGCAGTTGCACGAGCAGGCCAAGGCAGGCCAGATCACGATGCACGATTTCCTGTCCGCCGAAGCCGGGCACTCGCGCTCGGCCGGCACCTGCAACACGATGGGAACCGCCTCGACCATGGCCTGCATGGCCGAATCGCTCGGCACCTCGCTGCCGCACAACGCCGCTATTCCGGCGGTGGACGCACGCCGCTACGTACTGGCGCACCTGTCGGGCATTCGCATTGTCGAGATGGTGCACGAGGACCTGCGCCTGTCGAAGATCCTCAAGCGCGAGAACTTCGAAAACGCGATCCGCGTGAACGCCGCCATCGGCGGCTCGACCAACGCCGTGATCCACCTGAAGGCCATCGCCGGCCGCGTCGGCGTGCCGCTCGAGCTGGAAGACTGGACCAGGATCGGCAAGGGCACCCCGACCATCGTCGACCTGCTGCCGTCCGGCCGCTACCTGATGGAAGAGTTCTACTACGCCGGCGGCCTGCCGGGTGTGATCCGCCGCCTGGGCGATGGCAGCCTGCTGCCGCACAAGGACGCGCTGACCGTCAACGGCAAGACGCTGTGGCAGAACTGCGAAGACGCGCCGATCTACAACGACGAAGTGATCCGCAAGCTGGATAAGCCACTGATCGACGACGGCGGTATCTGCATCCTGCGCGGGAACCTTGCGCCGCGCGGCGCCGTGCTCAAGCCGTCGGCCGCATCGCCGCATTTGATGAAGCACCGCGGCCGCGCGGTTGTGTTCGAGGACTTCGACCACTACAAAGAGCGCATCGTCGATCCTGACCTCGATGTCGACGCCGACTCGATCCTCGTGATGAAGAACTGCGGCCCCAAGGGATACCCGGGCATGGCCGAAGTCGGTAACATGGGCCTGCCGCCCAAGCTGCTGGCCCAGGGAATCACCGACATGGTGCGCATTTCGGACGCTCGCATGAGCGGCACGGCATACGGCACGGTGGTGCTGCACGTGGCGCCGGAAGCGATGGCCGGTGGGCCGCTTGGGATCGTAAAAGACGGCGACTGGATCGCGCTCGATTGCCGCGCAGGTTCGCTCGATATCGAGCTGACCATTGATGAGATCGCGCAGCGCCTGGCCGAGCGCGCGCGCAACCAGAAGCCGCTCGACAAAACCGGATACAAAGGGCTGTATCTGGACCATGTGCTGCAGGCCGACGAAGGATGCGACTTCGGCTTCCTGGTTGGCTGTCGCGGTTCCGAAGTGCCCAAGCATTCGCACTGAATCATCGGCGTACTAAAGAAAGCACGTCGTTCCCGCGCAGGCGGGAACCCATGCTGAGCGTCATTTCACGCTGCCTATGGGTCCCCGCCTGCGCGGGGACGACGATTGTTGGGAGACACTCATGCTGCTCATACAATTCAAAACCGAATCCGGTGACCGCCGCGTCGGCGCCCTCGAAGGCAACACCATCCGCATCATTGAAGGCTACAGCTCGACGCTGGAGCTGGCCAAGGCAGCGATCGCCAAAGGCGTCAAGCTCGCTGACCTGGCCAGTGAAAGCACCGGCGTCGCGGTCGAGGCGTTCGACGTGGCGGCCAGCGCTGGCCGCATCCTGTCCCCGCTCGACCATCCCGATCCCGCCCACTGCTACGTGACCGGCACCGGCCTCACGCACCTGGGCAGCGCCGACACGCGCGACGCGATGCACAAGAAGATCGGTGGCGACGTCGAATCGCTGTCGGACAGCATGAAGATGTTCCGCCTCGGCGTGGAAGGCGGCAAGCCCGAGCCGGGCAAGCCGGGCGTGCAGCCGGAGTGGTTCTACAAGGGCGACGGTTCGATCGTGCGCACCAGCGGCCAGGCGCTTGAGATGCCCGACTTTGCGCTCGACGGCGGCGAGGAGCCCGAGATCGCCGGCCTGTATTTGATCGGCGACGACGGCCAGCCATACCGCCTGGGCTTCGCGATCGGTAACGAGTTCTCGGACCACGTGACCGAGCGCCAGAACTACCTGTACCTCGCCCACTCCAAGCTGCGCAACTGCGGCGTCGGCCCGGCGCTGCGCGTGGGCGAGCTGCCGCCGCACGTGGAAGGCGTCTCGCGCATCCTCGATGCGCAGGGCCAGGTGCGCTGGGAGAAGGCTTTTGTCAGCGGCGAGCAGAACATGTCGCACTCGATCGCAAACCTCGAATACCACCATTTCAAATACGGCCTGTTCAAGCGCCCGGGCGATGTCCACATCCACTTCTTCGGCACCGCCACGCTGAGCTTCGCGGACGGCGTGCAGGTTAGTGCAGGCGAGACCTTTGAAGTTGAGTCGCCGATCTTCGGCCCAGCCCTGCGCAACACGCTGGCGGTGTCCGAGACCAGGTTCGCCCACGTCAAGCCACTTTGACTGGCCGGGCATTTCCAAAACAAGAAAAAGGGATAAAACATGACACAGTTGGCCAGCTATGGGAGCCTGCAGGGCAAGCGGGTCTTTGTAACGGGCGGCGGCAGCGGCATCGGCGAAGCGATCGTCGCCGCGTTCGCGCGGCAGGGAGCGATCGTCGCATTCGTCGACATCGCACGCGAGGCCAGCGAGAGCCTGTGCGAACGCCTGAGAGGCACCGCCCCGCACACGCCCGTGTTCCGCTACTGCGACATCACAGACATCCCCTCTCTGCAGCGCACGATGGCCGAACTGGCGCAGCAGCTGGGCGACTTCGATGTCCTGGTCAACAACGCGGGCAACGACCAGCGCCACACGATCGAGGACGTGACGCTCGACTACTGGGACCAGCGCATCGCAATCAACCAGCGCCCGATGTTCTTCACCTGCCAGTCGGTCCTGCCGGGCATGAAGAAGAAAGGCGGCGGTTCGATCATCAACTTCAGTTCGATTTCGTTCCATGCGATGAATGGCGGCTATCCGGTCTACACCACCACCAAGGCAGCGGTGGTCGGGCTCACGCGCGGCCTGGCGCGCGACGTCGGCAAGCACGGGATACGCGTCAACACCGTGACGCCGGGCTGGGTGATGACCCAGCGCCAGATCGACCTGTGGCTCGACGCTGAAGGCGAAGCGCAGATCGCAAGGTCGCAGTGCCTGCCCGGCAAGCTGATGCCGGACGATATAGCGTCCATGGTCCTGTTCCTCGCCGCCGACGACAGCAAGATGTGCACCGGCCAGGACTTCATCGTCGACGCCGGCTGGGTTTGAACTGAGTTTGAGCGGTACCGGGGCGGCACCGGATTAACCACCAGGGCGTCGTTTCAGCCTGTTTTAAGTGAGCGTGCGCCAAAAGTCGTGACACTCCCAACATGACCAAACTGAAACTCACCATGCTGGCGCTGTCGGCCAGCCTTGCAGCGGACGCGCTGGCGGCGCCAAGGCTCACCAGCCCTGATCGCCACATCAGCGTCGAAGTGCGCGTCACGCCGGCGCACACGCTGCAGTATTCGGTCTACCGCGACGGCAAACCGGTCATCCTGCCGTCCGACCTTGGCCTGGAGCTGGACGGCGCCGACTTCGCGCACAAGCTGGCGCTGGGCGCGGCCTCGCCGGTGAAAATCATCCAGGACAGCTACGACCTCGCGGCAGGCAAAAAACGCCACATCAGCTACACCGCGCACGAGCAGGTCTACACGGTGCAGAGCGCGACCCGGCAGTTCATGCAGGTCGCGTTCCGCGTTTCGAACGACGGGGTCGCGTTCCGTTACATCGTTCGCGATGCAAGCCTTCCTCACAAAAAGTTTATCGCCGAGTCGACCAGCTTCGCCTTCGACAAGTCGGCAAAGGCCTGGCTGCAGCCGATGCAGATCGCGCAGACCGGCTACAAGAACACCAACCCGGCCTACGAGGAGCACTACCAGCGCGAGATCCCCGTCGGCACGCCTTCGCCGCTGACGGCTGGCTGGGTGTTCCCGGCCTTGTTCCGAACCGGCGACACCTGGGTCGCGCTGACTGAAGCGAACCTGGATGGCAGCTTCCATGCATCGCGCCTGCAGGCTGAATCGCCGGGCGGGAAGTACCGCATCGGCCAGCCGATGGCGGCGGAAGTGTTCACCGGCGGCGCCCGCCTGGCCGAAACCGATGGCGATCTGGTCTCGCCGTGGCGCGTGATTGCGCTGGGCTCGCTGCCGGCCCTGATGGAATCGACCATCGGCACCGATCTCGCCATGCCCGCCGTCGCGTTCGATCCGGCGCTGGTGCGCCCCGGGCATGCATCATGGAGCTGGGCGCTGCTCAAGGACGACGCCACCGTCTTCGACGTGCAGAAGAAGTTCGTCGACTACGCCGCCGACATGAAGTGGAACTACACCCTGGTCGACGCCGACTGGGACCGCAAGATCGGCTACGACAAGCTGGCCGAGCTGACGGCATACGCTGCCTCCAAAGGTGTGGGCATCCTGGCCTGGTATAACTCGTCAGGCGACTGGAACCAGACGACCATGTCGCCCAAGAGCCGGCTGCTGACGCATGAGATGCGGGTGCAGGAGTTCACGCGGCTGCGCCAGATGGGCGTCAAGGGCGTCAAGGTCGACTTCTTCGGCGGCGACGGCCAATCGATGATCGCGTATTACGTCGACATCCTGCGTGACGCCGCAGCGGCTGGCCTCTTGGTCAACTTCCACGGCGCGACCCTGCCGCGTGGCTGGGCGCGCACGTGGCCGAACCTGATGACCGCCGAAGCCGTGCGCGGCCTCGAATTCACGACCTTCACCCAGCAAGACCAGGACGCGGTCGCGCGCCACGCCGCGATGGTGCCCTTTACGCGCAACCTGTTCGACCCGATGGACTTCACGCCGATGGTCTTCGGCGATATTCCCAAGATTCGCCGCACGACCCGCAACGGCTTTGAGCTGGCCGAGTCGGTGCTGTTCCTGTCCGGGATCCAGCACTACGCCGAAACGCCCGAGGGCATGGCCACCGCGCCCGCCTACGTCAAAACGCTGCTGCAGGACCTGCCGCGCAGCTGGGACGAGGTCAAGTTCGTCGACGGCTACCCGGGCCGCTACGTGATCATCGCGCGCCGCGCGGGCGACGCGTGGTACGTCGCGGGCCTGAATGCGGACGATACTGATTTGCTGCTGCACCTGGACTTGTCCTTCCTGGGCAGCAGGGCAGGGACCCTGGTCACCGACGGCGGCGGCGAACGCGAATTCACGCAATCCACCATCGAAGGCGGCAAGCGGGATATCAGCATCAAGGCGCACGGCGGCTTTGTCGCCGTATTCAAATAAATAAAAACCGGGAGACCCACATGAAGGTATTCAAACGCGGCATGCTGCTGCTTTCCGTCCTTGCGGCCCTGCCCGCCTTTGCGCAGGTGAGCGTGACGGTCGAGGCCAACAAGCCGGGCGCCGTCATCAACAAGAACGTGTACGGCCAGTTTGCCGAGCACCTGGGCAGCGGCATCTACGGTGGCCTGTGGGTGGGGCCGGCGTCGAAGATCCCGAATACCCGCGGCTGGCGCAACGACGTGGTCGGCGCGCTCAAGGACCTGCACGTGCCGCTGGTGCGCTGGCCGGGGGGCTGCTTCGCGGATGAATACCACTGGAAGGACGGCATCGGCCCGCGCAACAAGCGCCCGGTGAAGGTCAACACCAACTGGGGCGGCGTCGAGGAGAGCAACGCGGTCGGCACGCACGAGTTCTTCGACCTGGTCGAGATGCTCGGCGCGGACGCCTACGTGAACGGCAACCTGGGCACCGGCAGCGCGCAGGAGACGAGCGAGTGGATCGAGTACATGACCTCGGACAGCAAGTCGACCCTGGCCGAGATGCGCCGCAAGAACGGCCATCCCAAGCCGTTCAAGGTCGCCTATTTCGCGGTCGGTAACGAGGCCTGGGGCTGCGGCGGCAACATGAAGCCGGAATACTACGCAGACCTGTACAAGCAGTACAACACCTTCATGAAGGCGCCGCGCGAAGTGCGGCCGAAGATCATCGCCAGCGGCGGCAATGACCACGACACCCGCTGGACCGATGTCCTGTCGCGCGAGCTCAAGGGCCGCACCGACGGGATCAGCTTCCACTACTACACTCTCCCGACCGGTAACTGGAAAGTGAAAGGTGCGGCGACCGGCTTCGACGAATCGCAGTGGATGTCCACGCTCGAGCGCACCCTGCGGATGGAGAAGTTCATCCAGGATAACGTCGCGATCCTCGACAAGAACGATCCGGACAAGAAGATCGGCTTTTACGTCGACGAGTGGGGCACCTGGTACGACGTCGAAAAGGGCACCAACGCCGGCTTCCTGTTCCAGCAGAACACCCTGCGCGACGCGGTGGTGGCGGCGATGAACTTCAACATCTTCCATGGCCATGCCGAGCGCGTGCGCATGACGAACATCGGGCAGATGGTCAACGTGCTGCAGGCGATGATCATCACCGACAAGGACAAGATGCTGCTCACGCCCACCTACCACGCCTACAAGATGTACGTGCCGTTCCAGGACGCGACTTCGCTGCCGGTGAACGTCGCCAACGACACGCCGTACACGTTCGGCTCGAGCAGCATCCCCGGCATCAGCGCTTCCGCCGCGCGCGGCAAGGATGGCAAGCTGTACGTGGCGCTGGTGAACACCAACCCGCGCCAGGCGACCGACGTGACGCTTAATGTCACCGGCCAGAACGTGTCATCGGTTCAAGGCCAGGTGCTGACCGCAGATGCAATGGACGCACACAACACCTTCCAGCAAACCCAGGCCGTCAAGCCGGCGCCGTTCAGCGCCAGGGCGGCGGATGGCAAGTTGACTGTCAGGGTGCCGGCCAAGGCGGTCGTGGTCGTTTCGGTCGCGGGTTAAGACGTGAAGCGGGGGACTGTACGGGCTGCGGCTGCTCAGGTAGGGAACCCAGGCCGCGCAAGATGATGGATCGTAGGGTGCGCACCAGTGCGCACGCGGTTCGCGAACGCAGCGGGTACGCACAGAAGCCGCAAGCCCGCAAATGGTGACCGCGTGCGCACAGGTCCTCGGCGGCCCCGCGCCCCCTACGAACTGCTCAGGTAGGGAACCCAGGCCGCGACGCAAGATGATGGATCGTAGGGTGCGCACCAGTGCGCACGCGGTTCGCGAACGCAGCGGGTACGCACAGAAGCCGCAAGCCCGCAAATGATGACCGCGTGCGCACAGGTCCTCGGCGGCCCCGCGCCCCCTACGAACTTCGATAGCCTCGCGGTTCCTCGCATTTCACTGCCTTCGGCACGCGGAAATGGCCAGATCCGCGCTGCGCCAGTGGTTCGACCGGCGCCCCGTTCGACTACGATTTGCGTTCCGGCTTCAGGATCGCGTCGGCCTTGGCGCGTTCCCCGGCGCTCAAGCGCGGCGTCACGGCCCTGAGCACCTGGTCGGCCGACTGGTGGCCCGCTTGTTTGGCCAGGCTGAACCAGACGTAGGCCAGCGCCATGTCCTTCGGACCGCCTTCGCCATTGCTTATCATGGCGCCCAGATTGAACATGGCGTCCACCTGGCCCTGCTTGGCCGCCGCGTCGAACAGCTTGCGCGCGGTCTCCAGGTCCTTGGCGACCACCTCGCCGTTGTAGAAGAAGGTGCCCAGCGCGAACTCGGCGTCGCGGTTACCCTTGACCGCCGCTTCCTTGTAGTAGACCACGGCTTTGCTCGGGTCGGCCGCCACACCTTCGCCAAGGTCGTACATGCGGCCAGCTGCGAACAGCGCGCCCGGATGGCCGGCTTTGGCCGCGACGTTAAAGTAGGCGCCGGCCAGCTTCAGGTCGTGCGGCACGCCATCGTCTCCCGTGTAGTACATCTTGCCGAGGTTGTACGCGGACGGCACGTAGCCGGCCTCGGTGGCTTCCTTGAAGTAGGCGATCGCCTTGGAGATGTTCTTGTCGCCGCCATAGCCCGACAGCCAGGCCTGGCCAAGTATGTTCAAGGCCGGCACGAATCCAAATTCGGCGGCCTTCGCATACCACTTCTTCGCCTCGGATGGGTTCTTCTCCGTGCCGATGCCGCGTTCATACATCCGGGCCAGCATGAAGGTCGCCTCGACCCGTTCGTTCATCATGTGCGGGTCCTTCGGATCGAACTTCATCCGGTCGCGCATCGGGTCAAAGCGTGCGTCGGTCACTTGCCGTAGCCACTTGATCGCCTGGTTCGAATCCTTGGGCGTGCCCAGGCCATACAGGTGCATCTTCGCGAGCATCAGGCTCGCCTCTTCGTAGCCAATCTTGTTATAAGCAGTGGCGAAAAGCTCGAACGCCTTGGGATAGTTCTTGTTGTCGAACGCCTCGAAACCGAGGGCGAGCGTCGTGTCCTTGCTCTCGATTCGGTTGCGGCCTGCGGCAAAGCGGCGATCGCCTGGGCCGCAGCCCACCGATGGCGTGGACAAGCTATCGGCGCCGGTATCGTTCATGCCGTCGAGTGAAGACGAGATGGGCGCGTTGGACACGTCGCCAGCAGGGCTCAGGTCGGAAAAGTGCTCCGCATCGTTCGACCAGCTGCCTTCCATGCCGAAATCGCTCATGTAGTTCAGGGCCACGTCGTCCTCTGCCGCCTTATGTTCGGACATGTAATTACATGACGAGGCGCGGTTGCGGGACATGACCTTGCTCTTGGCCGCGACGACATTGTTCGCCTGGCCCGAGACACTGCGTACGCCATTCACAACCACTGTGGCCGACGGCTCGGTTGGCGCAGTGGTTTGCGCCGCGGCGGTTTGAATCAGGGCCACGAGCAGAAGCGGCAACGTGAGATGAGCCTGGCATCGCCTGGGGCTGCCCTTCGATGTAATCATTCCTTTTTCCTCTGGGGTCCGCTGGTTTTGTGAAAGTCCTTCTTCAACAAGTGTTACCCAGCGCGCGGTATCAGGTTCCCGTTTGCGAAAAATAATCAACCGCTTGATCGGTTTGCCCGGCCGCCGGTTACGATTTGCGCTCCGGTTGCAGGATCGCGTTAGGTGGGAACCCACTTGCACGACATGTTCGGGCGCGCGTAAACATGTCAAAAGTCGTATCAAAACGAGCAAAAAATTGATTGGATGAGTATGTGGCTCTGGTCTAGTATTGGGCAAGAACAATACCGGAGACACGTGATGATCCTCACCCGCAGGACCCTCCTGGGCGCAGTCGCAGTCGCTAGTTTCGCAGCCGCCATCCCGGCATTTGCCGCCAAGCCTCTTGTCATGGGCTTTTCGCAGGTCGGCGCCGAAAGCGAATGGCGCACCGCGAACACCGCGTCGATCAAGGACGCCGCCAAGAAGGCCGGCATCACCCTCAAGTTCGCCGACGCCCAGCAGCGCCAGGAAAACCAGGTCAAGGCGATCCGCTCCTTCATCGCCCAGCATGTCGACGTGATCGCTTTCTCGCCGGTCGTGGAATCGGGTTGGGACACCGTCCTGCGCGAAGCCAAGGCCGCCAGGATTCCCGTGATCCTGACCGACCGCGCCGTCAATGTGGCGGACAAGTCGCTGTACGTGAGCTTTATCGGCTCGGACTTCGTGGAAGAAGGCCGCCGCGCCGCCCGCTGGCTGCTGGATTACGCAAAGAAGAATCCGGCCAAACAATTCAATATCGTCGAGCTGCAGGGCACCGTCGGCTCGGCGCCGGCGATCGACCGCAAGAACGGCTTCCAGGAAGTCATCGCCGGTAATCCCAAGCTCAAGATCATCCGTTCGCAGACCGGCGACTTCACTCGCGCCAAGGGCAAGGAGGTGATGGAAGCCTTCCTCAAGTCCGAGGGCAAGAACATCAACGTGCTGTACGCCCATAACGACGACATGGCGATCGGCGCCATCCAGGCGATCGAGGAAGCTGGCCTTAAGCCGGGCAAGGACATCATCGTCGTGTCGATCGATGGCGTGAAGGGCGCGTTCGAAGCCATGATGCAGGGTAAGCTCAACGTGACCGTCGAGTGCAGCCCGCTGCTCGGCCCCCAGTTGATGCAGCTCGCGCAGGATGTCGTGGCCGGCAAGCCGGTACCGAAGCGCATCACCGTCGAGGAAGGCGTGTTCCCCGCCGAGGTAGCGGCCAAGGAATTCCCGAACCGGAAGTACTGAGCCGAACATGCCCGATTGTGCAAAGGTGGTGCCGGTCCTGGAAATGGCCGGCATCCACAAGCAGTTCCCGGGTGTGAAGGCGTTGCTTGACGCGGGCCTGCGTCTGTACCCCGGTGAAGTCCACACGCTGATGGGGCAGAACGGCGCGGGCAAGTCCACGCTGATCAAGGTCCTCACCGGCGTCTACCAGCCCGACGGCGGCACCATCACCCTGGCCGGCAAGCGGATCGAGCCGCGCTCCACACAGGACGCGCAGAGTCTCGGCATCAGCACCGTGTACCAGGAAGTGAACCTGTGCCCCAATCTGTCGGTGGCGGAGAACATCTTCATCGGCCGCTATCCGCGCCGCCTTCGCATGATCGACTGGCGCGGCATGCGCCAGCAGGCGGCAAAGCTGCTGGCGCGGCTGCAGGTCGACATCGATGTCGCCGCGCCGCTTTCGAATTATCCGCTCGCGATCCAGCAGATGGTTGCGATTGCGCGCGCACTGAACATCGAGTCGCGCGTGCTGATTCTCGACGAACCGACTTCGAGCCTGGACGAGGCAGAGGTGCAGCTGCTGTTTTCCGTGCTGCGCTCGCTGCGCGATCAAGGCATGGCGATCCTGTTCGTCACCCATTTCCTCGACCAGACCTACGCGATCTCGGACCGCATCACTGTGATGCGCAACGGCGAGCGCGAAGGCGAGTACGCCTGCAGCGAGTTGTCGCGACTGGCACTGGTCAACAAGATGGTCGGTGCGCCGACCGAGGCGCGGCCGTTGGACTCCGCGGACGAGGCAGTGGCGGCAAGCAATGCAGGAGACGCAGCCGTGCTGCGCACGCGCGCGCTGGCGCGCAAGGGCGTGCTGCAGCCGGTCGACCTGACCGTCAAGCGTGGCGAAGTGCTGGGCCTGGCGGGCCTGCTCGGCTCCGGCCGCACCGAAACCGCGCGCCTGCTGTTCGGCGCCGACAAGGCCGACAGCGGCAGCATCGAGATCGGCGGTCGCGAACGCACGTTCGCCACGCCGGTTGACGCGATCGCGCAGGGCATCGGCTTTTGTTCGGAGGACCGCAAGCATGAGGGCGCGATCCTCTCGCTTTCCGTGCGCGAGAACCTGATCCTCGCCTTGCAGGCGCGCCAGGGCGTGCTGCGCGCGATTCCGTTCAAGCGGCAGCAGCAGCTCGCCGACGATTACGTGAAGTGGCTCGGCGTTAGAACGGCCAGCATCGAGACGCCCATCGGCACGCTCTCCGGCGGCAATCAGCAAAAGGTCCTGCTCGCGCGCTGGCTCGCGACCGACCCGAAGCTGATGATCCTGGACGAGCCGACGCGCGGCATCGACGTGCGCGCCAAGCAGGAAATCATGGATTACGTAACCTCACTGTGCCGCAAGGGCATGTCGATCCTGTTCATCTCGTCCGAACTGCCCGAAGTGCTGCGCGTTTCCGATCGCATTGTGGTCATGCGCGACCGGAAGGCCTGCGGCGAATACCGCCGCGGCGAGCTGGATGAAACCTCGGTGCTGCATGTGATCGCAGGGGAGGGCGTTCAATGAGTGTCCACGCCCACGATGCCAGAACGGCACTGGAGCCTGCCGCCGCGAAGGAGCGTCTGGTTTTTCTGCGTCATCCGTTGTTTCGCCCGGCCGCGGCCCTGGCGGTCCTGCTGCTGATCGACTTCTTCGCGATCCCCGGCTTCTTTCACCTTGAGATCAAGGACGGCCACCTGTACGGCAGCCTGATCAACATCGTCAACCGCGCCGCGCCGCTGATGCTGGCGGCGCTTGGCATGACGCTGGTGATCGCCACGCGCGGCATCGACATTTCGGTCGGCGCCGTGGTGGCGCTGTCCGGCACCGTGGCCGCGATGCTCATCGGCGGCACCATGGTCGTCAATGACGGTGTGCCCGAATACGTGAGCCAGACGCCGATGCCGCTGGCGCTGGCCGCCGCGCTCGGGGCCGCGCTGCTGTGTGGCGCATGGAACGGCCTGCTGGTGGCCGGCTTCAAGCTGCAGCCGATCGTCGCCACGCTGATCCTGATGGTCGCCGGCCGTGGCCTGGCGCAGCTGTTCACCGACGGCCAGATCGTCACTGTCTACTACAAGCCGTTCTTCTTCCTCGGCGGCGGCTATATGCTTGGCCTGCCGGTCGCGCTGTTCCTGGTGGCGGCGGTGTTCATCATTACCGCGCTCTTGATGAAAAAGACCGCGCTGGGCCTGTTCATCCAGGCGGTCGGCATCAATCCGGTGGCGGCGCGCCTGGCGGGCCTGCGCACGGCCACGCTGATCTTTTTCGTCTACGTGTTCTGCGCCGCCTGCGCGGGGCTGGCGGGACTGATCGTCACCTCCAACATCAAGAGCGCCGACGCGAACAATGCCGGTCTGCTGCTGGAACTGGATGCGATCCTGGCGGTGACGCTGGGCGGCACCTCGCTCGCCGGGGGCAAGTTCAGCCTTGTTGGCAGCATGATTGGCGCGCTGATCATCCAGACGCTCACGTACACGATTTATTCGCTGGGCGTCCCGCCCGAGGTCAACATGGTGGTCAAAGCGGTCGTCGTCTTCCTCGTCTCGATTTCGCAGTCGGCGCAGTTCAAGCACCTGTGGCAGCGGAGGGCGGCATGACGGCGGCACGCATGCGCGCTTTTGCGAACGCGCCGTGGTTCACGTCGCTGGTCACCGTCTTCCTGCTGGTGACGATGCTGGGGCTGGGCGGGGCCGCCTATCCGGGATTGCTGTCGTTGCAGGTGATGCTCAACCTCCTGATCGACAATGCGTTCCTGCTGGTGATCGCAGTCGGCATGAGCTTTGTGATCCTTTCGGGCGGCATCGACCTGTCGGTCGGTTCGGTGCTGGCGCTGACCACGATGATCTGCGCGTGGCTGCTGCAGAAGGCGCATTGGCCACCGGTGGCGGTGATCGCGCTGGTGCTGTTGCTGGGCGCCGCGTTCGGCGCGGGGATGGGCGCGGTGATCCACTTCTTCAAGCTGCAGCCGTTCATCGTCACGCTGGCTGGCATGTTCCTGGCACGCGGGCTGTGCTACCTGGTCAGCATCGACTCGATCACCATCGAAGATCCGTTCTTTGTCGCGATGTCGCAGACGCAGCTGCCGTTCCTCGGCGGTTTCGTTTCGCCGGGCGCGCTGATCGCACTGGCGATGCTGGCGCTGGCGGTGTGGGTGGCGCACTTCAGTTCATTTGGTCGCGCGGTGTACGCGGTCGGCGGCAACGAGCAGTCAGCCGAGATGATGGGATTGCGGGTCGGGCGCACCAAGATCCTGGTCTATGCGTTGTCAGGTTTTTGCGCCGCGCTGGCCGGTGTGCTGTTCTCGTTCTACATGCTGTCGGGTTATGGGCTGCATGCGCAGGGCACCGAGCTTGACGCGATTGCCGCGGTGGTAATCGGCGGTACGCTGCTCACCGGTGGCTACGGCTATGTGGCGGGCGCGCTGTCGGGCGTGCTGGTGCTGGGGACGATCCAGACGCTGATCGCGTTCGACGGCACGCTCAGCTCGTGGTGGACCAAGATCGTGATCGGCGCCTTGCTGTTCGTGTTTTGCGTGGTCCAGCGGGTGATGTCGATCGGTAAAACCAAAACGTGATCGCGCGTGACCAATGGACAGCACCCAATCCGAACTGGTTCCTCAAAGCGCGCCTCGCCGTAGGGTGCGCACCTGTGCGCACGCGGTTCGTGAACGTCGCGTTCAGGAATGGCCGCCGCAAGTCAGCATGCGATGACCGCGGCGACGGGGCCTCAAGGCGCAGGCGGAATCTTGAGGCCCCTGGCGACGGCGGGCCGCTGCAGGAAGGCGTCGAGCGCGCGCTTGACGTTCGGGAAGTTGTCGATGCCGACCAGCTCGCCAGCGCCGTAGAAGCCGATCAGGTTGTTCACCCACGGGAAGGTGGCGATGTCGGCGATCGTGTACTCATCGCCCGCAATCCAAGCGTGCTGCCCCAGCTGCTTTTCCAGCACGCCAAGCAGGCGGCGGCTCTCATTCACATAGCGCTCGAGCGGGCGCTTGTCCTCGTAGTCCTTGCCGGCGAATTTGTGGAAGAAGCCGACTTGCCCGAACATCGGGCCAACGCCGCCCATCTGGAACATCAGCCACTGGATCACCTGGTAACGCTGGGCCGGGTCGGCCGGCATGAACTTGCCGGTCTTGTCCGCGAGATAGAGCAGGATCGCACCCGACTCGAACAGTGGCATGGGCTTACCGTCCGGCCCGTTCGGGTCGATGATGGCCGGAATCTTGTTGTTCGGGTTCAGCGACAGGAACGCGGGCGACGTCTGGTCGTGGGTGTCGAACGAGACGCGGTGCACCTCATAGGGCAGGCCGGTTTCCTCCAGCATGATCGACGCCTTGACGCCATTGGGCGTGGGCAGCGAATAGAGCTGGAGTCGGTCCGGATGCTGCGCCGGCCATTTTTCGGTGATCGGGAAAGATTGCAGGTCGCTCATGATGCGGTGCTCATTCGTTAAGGGTAAAACGACGATTGTATGACGAAGCTTGCAAGCCTGCCGCCGCGGATGAGAGACGCGACCGTGCGATACTTGGCGAGGGAGGAAACATGAACATCATCGCAAGCTGGGTCTGGTTCGCGCTGGGCTCGGCATTTTTCGCGGCGCTGACCGCGCTGTTCGGCAAGCTGGGCGTCACCGGCCTGAATTCAAACATGGCCACCCTGATCCGCACTGTCGTGATTCTGCTGGTGACGGTCGGAATCGTTTCGCTGCGCTCGGAATGGCAGCGCCCGGGCGGCATTTCGATCCGCAGCTGGGTGTTCTTGATACTGTCGGGCATTGCGACCGGTCTGTCGTGGCTGTGCTACTACCGCGCGCTGCAGCTCGGCCCGGTCAGCAAGGTCGCGCCGATCGACAAGCTGAGCGTCGCCTTCGCGATCGTGCTGGCGGTGCTGGCGCTGGGCGAACCGCTGACCTGGCAGGTGGCGCTGGGAGGCGCCCTGATCGTCGCCGGCTCGATCGTGATCATCCTGTTGTAAGAAAATCGGAGGGCTGACAGGGCAGTCTGGTTGTGCTACGCTGGTTTTCAATTAAGCAAGATTGTTGCAAGCTCAACTCTTTGCTCCAGCGTCCTGAACAGTCCTTCATGAGACATGAAACGGCCCCGATCGAGCCGCGGGTGTCGAGCCAGTCATTTGGCCTGGCCACGCTCGTCAAATCAGGCATTTGCGCCGCAGTCGGCCTGACTGTGTTGCTGCAGTTCTTCCTGGTCGAGCATTTCAATCTGAACTCCGCGGAAACGCAGGCGCGCCTGCAACTGCTGCAGCTGTCGTGGCAAATGCGCGATTCGCTCAACCGCGTCATTGCGCGCACCATCGGCGAGGTGCGCCTGATGAGCGAACTGGATCAGGTGCGCCAGGCGCGCCGGCCGGAGGATGTGCGCCCCGTGCTCAAGAGCCTGCAGAATTCGTTTCCGGATTACGCCTGGATCGGCATCGCCGGACCGGACGGCAAGGTGTTCGCCGCCACCGACGGCCTGCTTGAACAAGTGGACGTGAGCATGCGCCCATGGTTCAGCCAGGGGATGAAGGGCCTGCACACCAGCGATTACCATCCGGCCGTATTGCTGGGTAACCTGCTCAAGTCGTCGTCGCCCGAGCCGTTGCGCTTCGTCGACGTGGCCGGTCCCATCAAGGACGAGAACGGCATAGTGCGTGGCGTACTGACCGTGCACCTCTCCTGGGACTGGGCGCGGCGCCGCGCGCGCAACCTGCTCGTGCCGGCGCTGCGCGAATACGGGGCTGAGCTGCTGGTGGTGCGCGACGACGGCGTCGTGGTGCTGGGACCGGAGCCGATGCTGGAAAAGAAGCTGGCGACCGAAAGCCTGTCGCGCGCGCAGCGCGGCGAAACCGGATCCACCAGGGAAACCTGGCCCGACGGGAAGGTCTACCTGACCGGCTACACCCAGACCGGGCTCGACGGCGAAAGCCCGGCCTTGCGCTGGTCGGTACTGGTACGCCAGCCGGAGGAGGTGGCCATGGCGGGCCCGCACGCGCTCGGGCGCTGGATGCTGGTGGCGAGCGTGCTGCTAGGGATCGCGCTGGCCGCCATCGGCGCGTTGCTGGTGCGGCGTTACCTGACCGGTCCGATTTTGATGCTGAGCGGCGCGATCGAAACCGCGGTGCAGGACGGGGCGGGCGTGCGCGGCAAGGAGATTCCGCTGGTTGACGGCTTCCACGAAGCCCAGGTGCTGTCGCACGCGCTGCGCGACCTGGTGCAAAGGGAAGACGAGCAGCGGCGTGCGCTGGAGGCGATGAACGAACAGCTGGAAAGCACGGTGGCCGAGCGCACCGCCGAATTGCGCAAACTGTTGATGCACGACGGCCTGACCGGCCTGCCCAACCGGCGCGCGCTGATGCAGGCGCTGCCGGAGGCGATGCGGCGCGCGGACCGCCTTGGCAAGCCGTGCGCGGTGATATTCCTCGACATGGATGGCTTCAAAACGGTCAACGACACTTACGGACACGAAGAAGGCGACGAGCTGCTGCGCCAGTTCGGCGCGCGCATTGCGCAGGCGGTGCGCAAGACCGATATGGTGGCACGCCTGGCCGGCGACGAATTCGTGGCGATCCTCGAGCTGCTGGCGGACCGCGCGGACGCGGAAGAAAAAGCGCACCGGCTGCTGCCGGTCCTGCGCGAGCCGTACGTGTTGAAGACCGCGACGGTTGTGGTTGGCGCCAGCATCGGCGTGGCTGTGCACCAGCCTGGGAATGCGCGCGATCTGGACGCGCTGCTCTCGCGCGCCGATCACGCGATGTATGCGGCGAAGCGCGCGGGTAAGAACCGGTTGGTGGTCGATAGCGCATGAAAGATTGCACGTCGTAGGGGGCGCGCGGCCGGCGAGGACTTCGAAACGACCTTCTGGCAGGCGCTACTAGCACGTCGTAGGGTGCGCACCTGTGCGCACGCGGTCACCGTATGCTGGCTCGCGGCTGCCGATCCACTGCGCTTCGTTCGCGAACCGCGTGCGCACGGGTGCGCACCCTACGGCCTGCCGCACGACCTGCTGCCAGGCGCTACCAGTACCTGGCCAGCGGCACCACAAATCCGGTAAAGAATGACCAACGCGGCGAGCCAGGCGTCAGACCGCGGGCAAACCCCGCGTCGATCACCAGGTTCCTGTCGGGCGCATAGGTGACGGCCGCCAGTAATTGTGCGCTCGATGGCGATCCCCGATTGCGCGTGCCCGACAACTCCCAGGTCGCCCCCCAGGCTTTGTCGATCTTGCGCGAGAACGCGGCCGAGGCGCCCATCAGCAGCCACGATGCGCCAGAGGGCGGGCGGCCGAGGCGGGTCCCGTTCAGGTTCAGGTCGACGTGCAGCGCGCCGAGGTCCTGGCTCCAGATGGTGTTGATGGTCCAGTCGGTCTTGCCGCTGCCGAGCGCATCGCGCGCGGTTGGCAGCCTTGCGGTAAGTTCGAGCCCATACGCGGTGGCGTTGTCGACGATGAACGCGCGCTTGAGAACAAGTCCCGTATCGCCAAAGCTACGCTCGCGGCCATCGCCCGTAGGCCCGGCGACGTAGGCGTCTCCTTCCAGCAGCACGCCCCAGTCCTGGTCAAACGCCAGCTTGAAGGTGTAAGGCAGGGTGTTGCGGCGCCCGTCCGGATTGTTTGCGCCAAGGACGCCGAACTCGAATTCAAGCTGGCCCGGCCGGGGCAGCTGCGCCGGCGTCGAAACTGTGGGACGATAAGGTGTTACGCTCTCATTGTCGCCAGCGCGGGCGGCGCTGTTGCAGGCCACCAGCAGCAGCGCGAGGGTGCTACGAGACAGGATGCCCATCGCCATTCAGGATAGCAGCCGGGTGAGCCAGCTCGGGTGGAGCGGCCAGGAAAACAGTCCCGCAAGGCCCATCAGCACGCCGAGGCAGGCCGGCACCATTGCCAGCACGTACAACCAGCGCTGGTGGGTCAGCGAGGTGACGGCCAGCAGCGCGATCGTGATTGCCAGAAAACCCTCCGACAGATCGAACTGGTCATTGCGCAGGCTGGCGACCTCATACGCCTGCTGATCCTGTTCCGCCTGCGTGCGCAGTTCTTCCTTCTTTTTTTGCTGGTCGGCCAGCAGGGCTTCGTAAGCGACAATCGCGTTGCGGTACCCAGCCTGCGCGGCGGCCGGTGCGGTGGCGGCGGCCAGGCGCAGTTGCAACAGCGATGCGTTGGCCACCTCCTGGCGGATGTTGCGCGCTTGATAGAAAGCCCAGTGGTCGATCTTGCTGGCCTGTGCCTGCTGCATGTCCAGCACCGTGCTGTTGTCCCTGAGCTTGCATATCACGCCAAAGGTCGAGATCAGCGCGACCGTGACCGCGACAAGCATGTTCAGGCGCGACGATTCCTGTTCGCGCGCAGCTTCGTTCGCTTGATCGATCGTCTCGAGAGGATCGAGCTCCATGCCACTTCCCCAGCAATCGGCGACGGCCCGAGTCTAATCGATTTGGGCGCCGGGTGCTTCGGCGCAGGCCATGAAAGGACCGAACATGCCCCCTCCATCTGTACGAGCATTTCTCGGCAGCCTCGTGCTTGCCTTTGCACACTTGCTGGCGCCGCTACTTGAGCGCCTGCCGAAACGCTACGTGGTCCCGCTGGGCAGCTTCGCCGGCGGGGCCGGCCTGGCCTACGTGTTCCTGTACCTGCTGTACGAGCTGGCCAAGTACGGTGCACCCAAGATCCATCAGCTCATTCCGGTCGGGCCGGAGCCGCTCGAGACGCTGTTCATCCTGCTGCTGTGCGCGCTGCTCGCGCATTACCTGCTGCAGATGTGGCTGGAAGAGCGGGCCGGCATCGACTATGTTTATGGCGGGCTGGCGATGACCTTCATCGTCTATAACTTCCTGGCCGGGGTCGGCCTGATGGAAGTGGCGCAGTCGGGCGAGGGCGGCCTGCTGCTGTACGTCGCGGCGCTGGCGCTGCACCTGTTGTTCAATGACCTGCTCCTGTCCCACCTCGGCGCGCACACGCACCATTGGCGCTGGCGGTTCGGGTTGGCGGCCGCACCGCTGATCGGCTGCGCCTTCGCGGTCAAGGGCGTGCTGTCGTTGGGCATGCAATATGCGATGCTCGCCGTGATCGCGGGAGGGACCATCATCGACGTGCTGCGCCGTGAGCTTCCCAGCGCGAATGCGGTACGGGTGGTGCCGTTCATCGCCGGTGCGCTGCTGTACGGCGCGCTGATCATCGCCAACTGGAGCTTCTGATAGTTTTCACCGGATGTGATAGGCTGCATGCCGACTTTCTGCAACCTGTTTTAGGAAGGATCAGCATGACCGAGTTCGTCATTCCCCCGCCCGCCGTGCCATCGCTGCCGGTGGCCGGTTCCTCCGCACGCTTCCCGATCCGGCGCGTGTTCTGCGTCGGCCGCAACTACGCGGCCCATGCCCGCGAGATGGGCAAGGACCCGAACCGCGAACCTCCGTTCTTCTTCACCAAACCGGCCGACGCGGTGGTGACCGCCGCAGGCAGGTTGCCGTACCCGAGCGCGACACACGACCTGCACCACGAGGTCGAGTTGGTGGTGGCGCTGGGCGCGGGCGGCGCGTCCATTGCGCCGGAAAAGGCGCTCGATTGCGTCTGGGGTTACGGGGTCGGCGTCGACCTGACCAAACGCGACCTGCAGGCGGTCGCCAAGGACATGGGCCGGCCGTGGGACATGGCCAAGGGCTTCGACGCCGCCGGCCCGTGCAGCGAGCTGCACCCGGTGAGCGAAGTGGGCCATCCTTCCGGCAAGCGCATCTGGCTGGAAGTGAATGGCGAGGTGCGGCAGGACGGCAACCTGGACGAGATGATCTGGAGTGTGTCCGATGTCATCAGCTATCTGTCGCGCTTCGTGGAGCTGGCGCCGGGCGACCTGATCTTCTCCGGCACCCCCGCCGGCGTCGGAGCGCTGAAGCCGGGCGACCGCCTGCATGGGGTGGTCGACGGCGTCGCCGAATTTACCTACACGGTCGGACCGGCGAGCGGCGATGCGTCCTGAGCTGCTGCAGATCGGCGCCTTTCCGCCGCAGGTCCAGGCGGAGATCGACGCAGACTTCCATTGCCACAGCCTGGACGCGCTTGCGAACGCACCGGCGCTGGCCGATGCCATCGTCGGCATCATCACGCGCAGCAACCAGCGCGTGCCGGCCGAAGTGGTCGAGCGCCTGCCCGGGCTGCGGATCATCTCGACCTTTGGCGTTGGCTACGACCAGATTCCGCTCGAGCTGGCCGCGCGGCGCGGCATCGTCGTGACCAACACGCCGGACGTGCTCAACGCGGCGGTCGCCGAGCTGTGCGTCGGAATGCTGCTCTCGCTGCTGCGCGACCTGCCGCGCGCGGATCGCTTCGTGCGTGAAGGGCTCTGGCGGCAGGCCCCGTTCCCGCTCGCGGTCAGCCTCGCCGGCAAGCGGGTCGGCATCGTGGGACTGGGCCGGATCGGCAAGGAGATCGCACGCCGGCTCGAGCCGTTCGGTGTCACGCTGGCCTACCACGGCCGCACCGACCAGCGGCTGGCGTGGCGCCACGAGCCGGACCTGCTGGCGCTGGCGGCCGATTCGGACATTCTGATCGTGTCCGCGCCGGGCGGGAACGGCACCGCGCGCATGATCGACGCGCGGGTGCTGGCGGCGCTGGGGCCGCAGGGCTACCTGGTGAACGTGGCGCGTGGTTCGCTGGTGGACGAGGCGGCGCTGATCGAGGCGCTGCAGGGCAAGACGATTGCTGGCGCGGCGCTCGATGTGTACGACAATGAGCCGGCGATCGACGAGCGGCTGTTCGCGCTGGAGAATGTGCTGCTCACCCCGCACATCGGCAGCGCCACGCATGAAACGCGGCACGCGATGGCGCAGCTCACGCTCGACAACCTGCGCACGTTCTTCCGTGAAGGGCGGGCGTTGACACCTGTGGTCTTCGAGTAGATCGTACGGCGTAGGGTGCGCACAGGTGCGCACCCTACGGGGGCACCGCCCGTGAGGCCGAATTCGGTCAGTGCTTGCGTCCCGCCGGCGACACCTCGTCGCGCGTCATCATGCACAGCACGATGATGGTCGCGAGAATGACGAGACCGGCGTGCCCGATGAAATCGAGCACCTGTCGATCGGCCACCGGGAAGGTTTCGACGGCGCCGGCGCGGCCGGCGAAGAACAGTCCAACCAGCACGGCCAGCACCAGCGCGCTCCACGTCAGCCCAGGCCGGGCGCCACCGATCAGCACCGCCACCATCGGGCACAGCACGAACCATGGAACGGTCGAGCTGCCCAGGCCGCCGAGGTGCAGCGCGAGCCATATCTTGAGCAGGAACAGCGCGCCGATGAACACGTCGCGCGCGAGCGCCAGCGGGGCGCCGGCGCGCAGCAGCATCGGCGTGAGGGCCATCACCGCGCCGCCACAGAGGACCACCAGGCCGGCCGCGTCGAACCCGAGCAGGTGATACATCACCATCAGGAGCGGCGCGCTGACGGCCGTGATCGTGGCCAGCAGCGCCAGGTGGCGCGCGGCGCGCCGTTCGGCACCGTCCGGGAGCTGCGCCGGGAGTATGCGGTCGAACCAGGTGAGGATCATGCAGGTTGTCCTTCCACGTCTTGCGGCAGGCGGGCGGCCAGGTAGCTCGCGAGCGAGTTCACGGTCTGGTACTCGAACAGCAGTTCCGGCGCAATCGTCGCGCCGGTCTGCTGTTCAAGGTCGACCGCAATCGAGGCGCTGGCCAGCGAATCAATGCCGATCGAGGTGAACGGGGTATCGGCATCGAGTGCGGTATCGGCCAAACGCCCTTCGCTGCGCAGCCATTTCTGTATGCAGGACTGGACCAGGTCGCGCAGCGGCGCCGGGGCCTCTTCGCGGCCGGCGGGTCGCGCCTGCACCGCCGGCTGCGCTGCATCGGGCAGGCTTGCGCCTGCTTCCTGCGCGCGCTGCTCCTGGCGCAGTGCGGCATCGAGCTCAACACCCTCGCCGGGCAGCGCCTGTTCAACGTCGCCGATCGCATCCAGGTAGCCGTTTACCTGTCGCAGCACGGCAGCGCTGGCGCTGTACGGAGTGCGGGCTGCCAGTTCGGCCGTGATCGCCTGCGACAGGGCGTCGTAGCGCCGGCGCGCCCAGGCGCAGGCGAGGGCGGCGCCTTCGAGGCCAGGCATGGCGCGTGCGCGGCGTTCCGCAGCGGCCAGCAGGAATGCCGTCGCCGCCAGCTCGCCGTGCCGGTAGTCGAGCCACTGGGTCATCGCGGCCTGGGTTTCGAACATGCGCTTGCCGGTGAGCGTGGCGACCCGGTTCGTGCTGGCGGTCAGGACCAGCTGGGCGGCCAGTTCCGGGTGCTCGAGCGTGCCGCCGATGAAGCCGGCGGCGGCGCTGTCTGGCTGGGCGAGCATCGCGCCCAGGTGCGCGTACAGGGTTTCGGTCGGGCCTTCGAGGATGCGCAGCACGCGCGCATCGCGCAGGATCTGCGGGGCGATGTTCGATTCGATGTAGCCGCGTCCGCCGAGCAGTTGCACCAGGTCGTCCGCGGCCTGCCCCAGCAGCTCGGTGGTCGCGGTCTTGCAGGCGAGGTAGGCATCGGGCGGCACCGCGGCGCCGGCGTCGATCTGTTCGGCGATCGCGTAGACCAGCGCTTCGCAGGCGTGGATGCCGGCGTTCACGCGTTCGAGGCGGGCGATCGTGACCGGGTTTTCAAGCAGCAGCCCGGTGCCGATCTCGCGCCGCGACGCATAGCGCGCCATTAGCTGGGCGCAGCGCTTCATGGCTCCGACGCACATGGCGCCGATGCCCAGGCGGCTGAACAGCATGGCGTCGCGCGCGACGTCCATGCCATCGCCCACCCTTCCCAGCACCGCGCTGTCCGGCACGAAGGCGTCGTTCATCAGCACCGTGTTCTGCACCATGCCGCGCATGCCCATGGTCAGCGCTTCCGGTCCCTGGACCAGGCCACGCGTGTCTTCCGGGACCAGCAGCGCAATGGTGCCGAGCGATCCGCCGTTTTCGTCTGTCGCCTTGGCGAACAGGGTGGTCACGCCGGCCCAGGAGCCCAGCCCGATCCACTGCTTTTCGGCGGTGACGCGCCAGCCGCCGCTGGTCTTGACGGCACGCGCACGCATCGCCGCCGGGTTGGAGCCGGCGGCTGGCTCGGTCAGCGCGAACGCGGCGAGCTGGCGGCCCGCGGCCAGCATTGGCAGCAGGCGTTCGCGCGCGGCGGGCGCGGCAAATTGCAGCACCGGGCGCAGGCCCAGGCCGTTGTGCACGCCGACCAGGGTCGCCACCGTCAGGTCCACCGCGGCCAGTTGTTCGAGCACGCGCATCAGGTCGACCGTGGCCAGCGCCGCGCCGCCGTATTGGCGCGGCGCTTGCAGCCCGAAGAAGCCATGGTTGCCCAGGTCCAGCACCACGTAGGGCGGCACCGTGCGGCGCTCGTCCATGACGCGCGAGTTGATGCGGCGCTGCGCGTAATCGCGGAACCAGGCGATCATCGCATCGGCGGTGGCCTGGCTGTTTTCAGATGCGGCGAGCGCCGGTTCGGGCTCGGGCACCGCGGCCGGCGCGCTCGGGACCGGCGGCAGCGCAGGCGGCTGGCTTGGCAGCGCGTCGCGCGCACCGCGGCGGTCGAAGATACTGCCGGGCATGACGTAGACCAGGTCGAGCTGGCCCTGCAGCGCCAGTTCCTTGCAGCGCGAACGCTGCACCTTGCCGCTGGTCGTGCGCGGGAAGGTGCCCGGCTTGACGAACACGATCGACGACACCGAGACGTCGAACTGCTGCGCGATCATCTTGCAGATGTGCTGCGCTGTCTGTTCGATCCTGGCCAGGTAGTCGTCCTTGGCGCGCAGCTTGTCTTCCTTGCTGGCGCCGGCCTGCTGGGCGGCGCGTACCAGGCTGCGGTTGGCCTCGGCGACGATCGCCAGCCGTTCCTGGCCGTTGATCTCGACCGGGAACGCGGCGCACATGTTCGGTTCGATGAAGTCGATCGCTTCCTCGATCACTTCCTCGATGTCCTGCGGGTAGACGTTGCGTCCGTTGATGATGACCAGGTCCTTGAGGCGCCCGGTGATGAACAGTTCGCCGTCATGCAGGAAGCCCAGGTCGCCGGTGCGCAAGAACGGCCCGGTATCCGAGCCGGCCATTCGCGCGCCGAACGCAGCCTCTGTGGCGTCGGGGCGTTGCCAGTAGCCGCGCGCCACGCTCGGGCCGGCGACCCAGATTTCGCCCACGCGGTTGCTGGCGACCTGGCGGCGGGTGTCGGGATCGACGATCGCGACCCGGTAGCCGGGCGCGACGTGGCCGGAACTGACGATTGCGCGCGCGTCCGGGTCGTCGGCGTCGATGTCGCGGATGCGGTTCCCTTCGAGCAGCGACTTGCTGACGGTGCGCACCAGCGGCTCGCGCCCGCGCGGCCCGCCGGCGACGAACAGCGTGGTTTCAGCCATGCCGTAGCAGGGGAACAGGCTGGTCGAGCGCATGCCGCAGCGGGCGAACGCGTTTATAAATTCACGCAGGGTGGCGGCGCGGATCGGCTCGGAGCCGTTGTAGGCGACCGTGAGGCTGGACAGGTCCAGCCCTTCCTTGTGTTGTTCGTCGATTTTCTTGGCGCAGTAGTCCCAGCCGAAGTTGGGCGCGCCGGCGCAGGTGCCGCGGTAGTGCGAGATCGCCTCCAGCCACATGCGCGGATTCTTCAGGAAGGCGGCGGGCGACATCAGCACGCAGTGAAAGCCCACGTACAGCGGCGTGACCACGCTGCCGATCAGGCCCATGTCGTGAAACAGCGGCAGCCAGCTGACCATCACGGTGTCGGGAGTGAAGCCGAATCCGTGGCGGATCGCCTCGACGTTGGAGGCGATGTTCAGGTGCGTGATCTCGACGCCCTTGGGCAGCGAAGTCGAGCCGGAGGTGTACTGCAGGAAGGCCGTCGCCCCCAATTGGACGGTGGGAAGCGGCGCGGCGGCTTCGAAAAGCTCCAGGGTGTCCGTCGCCAGGCATGCGCGGTTGGCGGCATCGACCAGCGACAGGCTGGCCATGATCGCCGCCTCGCAGTCGCTGCGGGTCAGGATCAGGGCGGGATCGGCGTCATCCAACAGCGCCTTGAGGCGGCGCGAGGCGCGGGTCTTGTGCGGGATGGTGGCGGGTACCGCGATCAGGCCGGCCAACAGGCACGCCAGGTAGACGGTGATGAATTCAAGGCCGGCAGGGTAGAGCAGCAGCGCGCGGCTTCCGGCCGGGGCGCGCTTGGCCAGGGTGGAGGCAAGGCCGGCGGCGCGCCATTCCAGTTCTCCGTAAGTGATCTCGTCGATCCTGCCATCGTCGCGCAAAAAGGTGTAGGCCAGGCGCTGCGGCGTGCGGCGCGCATGGTCGCGCAGCCGCTCGGTCAGGGATGCTGTGTGCTGGAGCTTTTCGTTATTATCGTGTTCCAAACTGTTGTGCCTTTCGGGTTGGATGGCGGGCCTGTGCGGCGGCCAGCGCGTCTTGCGCGCGCGCCACCGCTTCGCCGATGACCTGGGCCCCGCGCTTGACCTGCTGGCTGTTGTGGTTCGCCATCAGCTGCAGCCGCAGGCGCGAAGCGCCGAGCGGCACGCCGGGAAACTCGACCTGGTTGACGAACACCGACTGGCGGAACAGCAGCTTGCCGACCAGGCGCGAGACCTGTTCGTCGCCGATCAGGACCGGCACGATGGCCGACGGTTCGCCCATGCAGTGCAGCCCTTGCCCGGCCAGCAGCTCACGCATCAGCGTCACATTGCGCAGCAGGTCGGCGCGCAGGTCGTCGCCTTCGTTCGATTGTATGATACCGATGCATTCGAGGATAACCGCAGCCTGCACCGGCGAGAGCGCATTGGAAAACATGTGCGGGCCGGCGAACAGCTGCAGGTGGCGCTTGACCGAGCGGCTGGCGGTGGCCACGAAGCCCCCGTTGGACGAGAAAGTCTTGGAAAACGCGCCCATCACGATGTCGATCTTGCCGAGCATGCCCTGGTTGCCGATCGCGCCGCTGCCGCCGGGACCGAGCGCGCCCAGGTCGTGCGCGACGTCCACCAGCAGGGTCGCGCCGTATTCGTGGCACAGCACCTGCAGCGCGGGCAGGTCGGGGCTGTCCGAATCCATCGAGAACAGGCCTTCGGTCACCACCAGAATACCGTTGTCGCTGTCGCGCGATCGGATCGCGCCCAGCAGTTCACGCACGTGGGCGACGTCGAGATGGCGGTTGACCACCACGTTGGCGCGGCTGGCGCTTGCGCCCTGGCGCAGAGAGGCGTGGGCAAACTGGTCGATCACGATGTGGTCGCCCGGCTGCACCAGCGCGGTAATGGCGCCGAACGCCGCGCCCCAGCCGGTGGGGAACAGCGTGATGTGGGAGGTAGCCAGCAGGCTTGCCAGCGCGCGCTCGAGGCGCAGCGAATATTCAGTATTGCCGAGCAGGACGGCCGAGCCGGCGCTGTGCGGGCCGGCGTCGTGCAGGGCGCGTTCGGCCGCCTCCAGGATCGCCGGGTGCGAGGCCAGCGACAGGTAGTCCTGCGAGGCGAAATTGACGCCGCGCGCGGCCGCTCCGGCTTCGTCGCGGATGCTGGCGATCGGGTGCGGCGCGCCGTCCAGCGCGCGCGAGTACTGCCACACGCCGTGGCTGCTGCGCGCCGCGTGCCAGCTTTCGAGCGCGTCGATGCGGCGCATCAGGTCGGCCCCGCGCGGCTGGGCAAACTGGGCGGCATTGCCGTCCAGGGCGCCTGCGTCGAGCATGGCGTCGATCTCGCGCTCCCACTCTTGCTGCGCGTCGGCCGACTCATCGCGTTCGACTGGATCCTGGGCTTGACTGATCATGATGGGTCCTTTTTCTCTCTGCTCTCACGCGGCCAGAGGGCCTTGCGCCTTGATGCGCGCCTGCTGCTGTTCGAGCAGCGCCGCGATCCGGTCCGCATGCAGCGGACGGTTGAAATAAAAGCCTTGCGCCTCGTCGCAACCCATGGTGCGCAGCTCCTGCACCTGGTCCGCGGTCTCCACCGCCTCCGCGATCACCCGCAGGTTCAGGCGATGTGCCATGTCGATCACCGATTCGACCAGTACGTGCGAACGCGAGCCGCTGGCATGCTGGGCCAGGCGGCGCACGAACGAACCGTCGATCTTGAGCACGTCGGCGGGCAGTTCGCACAGGTAGTTCAGGCTCGAATAGCCGGTGCCGAAATCGTCGATCGAAATCTTCACGCCGAGCGCGCGCAGGCTGGTCATGGTCGCCAGGTGAGCGGCCGGGTCCTCGATCAGGATGCTTTCGGTGACCTCCAGGTCGAGGCAGTGCGGGTCGATCCCGGTGTCGGCGATGGTCCCCAGCACGCTGGCCACCAGGCAAGGGTCCTTGAGCTGGCGCGCCGACAGGTTGACCGCGACCTTCAGCGCCGGCAGGCCGGCCGCGACCCAGGCACGCTGCTGGGCGCAGGCGGTGCGCAGCACCCAGCCGCCGATCGCGACGATCATGCCGGTCTCCTCGGCCAGCGGGATGAAGCGGCCAGGTTCGATCCGGCCCAGATCCGGATGCTGCCAGCGCAGCAGCGCTTCGACGCCGACGATGGCGCCGCTGGCCAGGTCGACCTGCGGCTGGTATTCGAGGAACAGCTGGCTGCCGCCGAGCGCTTCGCGCAGCCCGTTCTTCAGGTCGAGCCGTTCGTTCGGCGCCGACTGCGGTTCGGATGCGTACACCTGGATCATGTTCTCGCCCCACGACTTGGCGCGGGTCATGGCGATGTCGGCATGGCTAAGCAGGGTGTCCTCGTCGGCGCCGCCGTTCGGGTACACCGCGATGCCGATCGAGAGGGTGACGAAGCAGGCGCGGTCCTGCACCGTGAACGGCAGGCGGAAGCAGTCGAGAATCTTTTCGGCCACCTGCACCGCGTCGGACTCGTGGCTCAGGTCCTCGAGCAGCACCACGAACTCGTCGCCGCTCCAGCGCGCGATGGTGTCGCAGTCGCGCAGCGCGGCGCGGGTGGTGGCGCCGACATGGACCAGCACCGCGTCGCCGCCCTCGTAGCCGAAGGCGTCGTTGACTTCCTTGAACTTGTTCACGTTCAGCAGCATCAGGCCGACCATGTTGCGGTTGCGGACCGCGCGCTCGATCGCGTGGCGCAGGCGGTCGCGCAGCATGCGGCGGTTGAGCAGGCCGGTCAGGGTGTCGCAGCCGGCGGCGTCGATCAGGGCCGGCGGCAGCGAGGAGATCGGCCTGGGGTCGGGCAGTCCCGGCATGTCCTGCTGGCCGTAGCACACCACCTGGTCGCGGCCGTTCGACTTGGCCAGGTACAGCGCCTCGTCGGCGCGCCCGACGGTCTGCGCGATCGACTCGTTGGTGCGAAATTCCGCGATGCCGATCGAGACCGTGACGGATAGGTCGGGCAGGCTGGAAAAGGCGAGCTTGGATATCTGCGTGCGCACCCGCTCGGCCAGCGCCCTGGCTTCGTCGATCGAGGTTTCCGGCAGCATCAGGAGGAATTCCTCGCCGCCGTAGCGTCCGAAGGAGTCGCTTTCGCGGATCTGGCGCTGCACCGTGGCCGCGAACTCGCGCAGGACGGTGTCGCCGGCCGAGTGGCCGTAGGTATCGTTGATGCGCTTGAAGTAGTCGATGTCGAGCAGGCACAGGCAGAACAGGCTGCCCAGGCGCGCGGTGCGCTCCTTTTCGTTTTCGATCAGCTTGATCAGGTGGCGGCGGTTATGGCTGCCGGTGAGCTCGTCGCGGATCGCCAGCTCGTTGATGATCTTGAGCGCCTGTTCGAGCTTGATGAAGCCCTGGGTCTTGGTCAGCTCGAACAGCAGCACGAACACGACCACCACCACGTACAGGCCGATATCGCACAGCAGGTACAACAGCTGCATGTCCTTGACCGGATGCGGCGGCGCCGGCACGCCGGCCACGTGCAGGCCGTAGATCACGCCGACCGCGGCGCAGCTCATCGCCAGCCAGAACAGGGCGGTGCCCACGCCGCCCAGGAACATCGCGACCACCGGCGCGGTGATCAGCCAGCCGACAGTGGGCGCGTTGACGCCCCCCAGGTAGTACGTGAGCCAGGTGAAGTTGAAGAAAACCGCGCAGAGAAATACTTCGCGCGCGAGCACGATGCTGCCCGTCGCGCGCAGCAGGAATGGCGCGATGAACATGAAGGTGCAGCAGGCCAGGATTTCGTAGGCCGCGCTGTGAAAGCCGAGCTGGAAGTAGGCTAGCGCGTAGAGCGGGCCGGACAGGGCCGCCATGACCACCGCGTTGACGACGTTTTGCGCGCGGGTCAACTGGGCGGTGTCATGTTGGGCGTCCAGTGGAATGAACCATTGGATGGCGCCGATGTAACGATCGACCCATCCGGACCCAAGGACTCCCAGCGGCTTAGCCATAATGTTGCTCCAGGCGGGGAAAAAACCCGCTGCGAGATGAAGGATTGATTTTTGTGTTCAGAAAGACGATTTTCTGGATGGTAACATTCCGGAATGTCGGTCGCCATAGAATTTAGCATGCATACAACAGTTCTGGGAAGTCATAGTGGGAAGGTAACTTTTGGCGATGCAGGCTGTAACAAAAGAGGGGGTGGCGGCGCCTTGCCAGACACAGGTTTCGATCGTTGCGAATGCAGGTTGAGGAGGCCGTAATCGCGATCCAGAAGAGGTGGCGGCCGGCGCCGGCGGGATGCGGGCGTACCGCGTGCGCACAGGTGCGCACCCTACGGTGGCATGCCGAAGTCCGTAGGGTGCGCACCTGTGCGCACGCGCTCAACGCTGGCGGGACGCCAACGTCGGCAGCCGTAGGGTGCGCACCTGTGCGCACGCGGTCAACGCTGGCGGGACGCCAACGTCGGCAGGGTCAGCGCACCTGGCCGCCCACCAGCGCCGCCATCTGCGCCAGCAGGGCAACGCGCGCGGCATCAATCCGGCCGCTGTCGGTCTTGGAGGAGAGGGCCGCCTTGTCCTTGCGGCCCAGGAAGGGATCGGCGCCGCTGGATAGTTGGCGCTGCGCCTCCTTAATCGCGTTCTTCCATTGATTGAAGCCGGGCGTGATGCCGACGATGACGACGCGCGCGCCAGTGTTGACCGATTCGAACGGGATGTAGCAGGCGCGCAGGCGTCCTTCGCCGGTGAGCGTGAACGCGTCCGGAATCTGCGCCGGGGTGGCGATCCGCGCCAGGTCCGCCGCGCCGATCGCGGCGGCGTAGCGGGGAAAGAGCACGTCATTCATCGCTGCCGGCTGTCTTAGTTGGCCAAATTCTTCCTGACGATCGCCTCGGTTGCAGAGCGCGCCTGTTGCAGCGGCTGGGCCAGCACGGCGGTCGCCAAAGCCGGGGCGGGCGCGGCGGGCAGGCCGGGCGCGCTGCCTTCCTTGTGCGTGATGTCCACGGCCACCGTGGCCGACAGCCCGACGCGCAGCGGGTGTGCCGCCAGTTCCTTCGGGTCGAGCGCAATGCGCACCGGCACCCGCTGCACCACCTTGATCCAGTTGCCGGTCGCGTTCTGCGCGGGCAGCAGCGAGAACGCGCTGCCGGTGCCGGCCGACAGGCCGACCACCTTGCCGTGGTAGCGCACCTTGCTGCCGTAGATGTCGGCCTCGATGGTGGCCGGCTGGCCGACGCGGATGTCGCGCAGTTCCGATTCCTTGAAATTGGCGTCGACCCACAGCTGGTCGAGCGGGACGATGGACAGCAGCGCAGTGCCCGGCGCGATGCGGCTGCCGACCTGCACGCTGCGTTTGGCGACGTAGCCGGAGACCGGCGCCAGCACCGCGGTGCGGCGCGCGGCCAGCCAGGCGGCGAGGTAATCGGCTTTGGCCGCCTGTACGTTGGGGTGCTCGCCCGGGTCCACGCCGGATACCTCGGCCCGTGCGGTCGCGAGCTGCCCGAGCGCGACGTCGAGCGCGGCGCGCGCTTCGTCGACTGCGCTTTTCGCATGCGCCAGGTCCTCGCCCGAGACGATCTGGCTTGCCGCCAGCGGCGTGCGGCGCGCCAGGTCTTCCTGTGCGGCCTTGAGTGCCACCTTGCGCTGGGCGACAGCGGCGTCGAGCTGGCCGACGCTGGTGTAGCGGCCGCGTTCCTGGCGCACCACCGTGCCCAGGCGCGCTTCGGCCTGGGCCAGCGCCACTTCGGCGTCGGACGGATCGAGGCGGACGACTTCGGCGCCGGCTTGCACCATCTGCGTTTCGTCGGCGCCGATCGCGATCACGCTGCCGTTCACCTGCGACGTCACGGTCACCAGGTTGCCGCCGACGTAGGCATTGTCGGTCTCGACGTGCTTGGACAGCACCAGCAGGTGGTAGGCGCCAAAGGCCAGGCCGGCCGCGACGAACGATCCGGTAATCCCGAGCATCAGGGCGCGGCGCTTGGTCTGGTTGGGTGCAGTGATTTCGGTAGTCATGTGGGCGAACTGGATTTAATGTTGTGCGGATACGGCCTGCGTTGGCGCGGCGCGGTAGCCGCCGCCGAGCGCCTTGACCAGCGCGACCTGGGTCTGCAGCTTGGCATCGATGATTTGAAGGCTGACATCGTGCTGGTGCAGCACGCCGATGCGCGCCTGGATCAGGGCTGCGCGATCGAGCAGGCCCTGGCTGAAGCGGGCCTTGGCATGGTCCTCGAGCTGCGCCGCGGCCAGCACCGCGCCAAGGTGGGTTTTCTGCTGCTGGTCGATGCCCTGCAGGGTGGCGCCTTCCTCGGCCACCTCGCGCACGGCGCCCACGACCGACTGGTTGTAGTCGGCGATGATCTCGTCGCGCCGGGCGCGGTCGGCTGCGAGGCCCGCTTCGAGCCGGCCGCTGTCGAACAGCGGCAGGTCGAGCGCGGCGCCAGCCAGGAGCGTGCGGCTGCCGTAGCGCAGCAGCTTCTCAAGCGAGACCGAGTCCAGGCCGATCGCGGCGGACAGGTTCAGGCTCGGGTAGAACGCTGCTTCGCTGGCCTTGACCCGGCCGAGTGCGGACTCGACGCGCCAGCGCGCGGCCTGCAGGTCGGGCCGGCGCGCCAGCAGTTCGATTCCCAGTTGCTGCGGCAGGCTGCCGGGCGCCGACAGCGGCACACGGCGTTGCAGGTTTTCCAGCGCTTCGCTGTCGGCTCCGATCAGCGCGCGCAGGGTTTCGCGTTCGCGCGCGGCCTGGGTCTGGTAGCGGCTGGCTTGCTCGAGCAGCGTCGCCAGTTCCAGCTCGGCGCTGCGGCGTTCGTCGATGGTGGCCAGCCCGTGCTTGATGCGCGCAGTGCGGTCCTCGACCAGCTGGCGCTGTTCAAGGGCCAGCTGGTCCGCGTTGTCCTGGCGTGCCCACAGCATCTGCAGGCGGAAGTAGCTCTGCGCGACGGCGGCGGTGAGAAGCTGTTCGGCCTGGCTTGCCTCGGCCTGGCGCGCGTTTTCTTCGCCCAGCGCGGACGCCACCTGTGCCCGGTGCCGGCCCCACCAATCGAATTCGTAGGCGGCGCCGACCTGCACCGAGGTGTCGTTGAACCAGGCCCCGCCGATCGGCGGCGGGAACAGGCCGTTGGAGGAATAGCGTTCGCGGTTCAGGCCCGCCGTCAGGCCGGTCTGTACGCCCGCGGCGGCTCGCTCGCCGGCAACCGCGGCACGTGCCGCGGCAAGGCGTGCGCGGGCCACCGCCAAAGTAGGGGCGTCGTTCAGGGCGCGCGCGACCAGATTGTCGAGCTGGGGATCGCGGTATTCGCGCCACCATTCGCGCACGGGCCACGCGTCGCGCGCGAGCTTGATGGAGGCTGCGTGCTGGACGCGGGCGAAGTCGGGCGTGGCGGGGATGGCGGTGTCAGCCGGTACGTGGGCGCAGCCGGCCAATGCCAGCAAGGCGCCGGCCGTCAGCGCGGCCGCAAGAGCAGGGGAAAAGAGTCGCAACGTGGTTCAGGCTTTCATGGTTAATCGGCGTGCGCGGCTTCCGGTGTGGCGCTCGGCGCGCCGCGCTTGGGCGGGCGGATCAGCGCCAGCATCGGGATCACGGCGGCGGTCAGGATCATCATCAGCCAGAAGTCGTCGACGTAGGCGATCATCGACGCCTGGCGCGTGATCTCGGCGTTGAGCATGGCGGCGCCGGCGCTGCTGGCCAGGTCATACCCGCCTGAGGCCGCGGCGAGCGCAGGGTTGGCAAGGTCGACGTGCTCGCCGAGCGCGGCGTGCGCGGTCTGGGTGTTGCGGGTCAGGAGCGTCTGCACCAGCGCGATGCCGATCGAGCTGCCGATGTTGCGCACCAGGCTGTACAGCGCCGTGCCTTCGGCGCGCATCTGGGGCGAGAGCGTGGCAAAGGTGGCGGCCGACAGCGGCACGAACACCAGGCCCAGGCCGATCCCCTGGACCACGCCCGGCCAGACGATGTTATCGGGCGCGAGCACCAGCGTGTACCGGGTCATCTGCCACAGCGAGAAGGCGGTGATCGCAAAGCCCGCACCGAGCAGGATGCGAAAGTCGACGCGCCCGGTCAGCCGGCCGACGACGAGCATCGCCAGCATCGTGCCTAGTCCGGACGGTGCGGTCACCAGGCCCGCCAGCAGCGCCGGGTAGCCCATCAGGCCTTGCAGCATGGTGGGCATCAGCGCGCGGGTGGCGAACAGCACCATGCCGACGATGAAGATCAGGAGCAGTCCGGTGACGTAGTTCGAATTCTTCAAGAGGCGAAAGTCGACGAACGACGTGCCCGGCGCGCGGGTGATGGTGTGCGCGATGAAGTAGGCCAGGGACAGCGCCAGCAGGATCGCCTCGACCCAGGTTTCGGTGGAGCCGAACCAGTCGTTCTGTTCGCCGCGGTCGAGCAGCATCTGCAGCGCGCCGATGGCGATCGACAGGGTGACGAAGCCGAAGGTGTCGAACCTGACCCGGCGTGCCGCCGCGGTGGGGCGGATGTAGCGCAGGATGCCGTAGAACGCGAGCGCGCCGACCGGCACGTTGATGAAGAACACCCAGCGCCAGTTGTAGCTGTCGGTCAGCCAGCCGCCCAGCGAAGGGCCGAGGATGGGGCCGATCATCACGCCCATGCCCCACACCGCCATGGCCGAGCCGTGCTTCTCGCGCGGGTTAATGTCGAGCAGGACCGCCTGCGACAGCGGCACCAGCGCCGCGCCGAACACGCCCTGCAGCATGCGTGCGATGACGATTTCGGCCAGCGTGGCCGAGATCCCGCACAGCACCGAGGCGACGGTGAAGCCGGCCACCGAGGCGAGGAACACGTTCTTCAGGCCAAAGCGGTCCACCAGCCAGCCGTTCAGGGGCGTGGCGATTGCCGCGGCGACGATGAAGGAGGTCAGCACCCAGGTGATCTGGTCGCCTGACGCCGACAGGCTGCCCTGCATGTGCGGCAGCGCGACGTTGGCGATGGTGCCGTCCAGCGCCTGGATGACGGTGGCCAGCATGATCGACAGGGTGATCATGCGGCGGTTGAGTGGCGCCGAGTCGGGCGCCGAGACTGCAGCGGTCACAGCGGTTCCTCGATGCGTTCGCGCAGCGCCTCGAGCAGCCTGGTGGCGGCCGCCAGCTCGTCCGGATCGACGCCGGCCAGCACCGAGGCGCGAAACGCGTCGGCCTGGGTGCGCACCTTGGCGTACAGGGCGCGTCCGGCATCGGTCAGGAGCACCAGCTTGACGCGCCGGTCGCCCGGGTCGGGGGCGCGGGTGACCAGGCCAGCTTGCTCCAGGCGGTCGACCATCGCCACCACCGACGGGCCTTCGACAGCGAGCAGGTCGGCCAGCGCGCGCTGCGACAGGTCGACTTTGGACTTGGCGATCATGGCGATGGTCAGCCAGCCGGACTGGCCCACGCCAAGGTCCTTGAGCCGCGCGTCGAGCGCGAGGCGCCAACTGCGCGCGGTCGCATGCAGGGCGGCGGCGAAGCGTTCTTCCGGGGTCGAATCAGGTAGCTGGGACATGATTAGTCAGCGAATCGATAGATGGCTATGTAGTTTAACTGGTGCAACGGAAAAGGTAAAGGCGGGCTCAGCGGATTCACTACTTCACGTAGGGTGCGCACCCTAAGCGCGTTTCGGAGCCAACGTAGGGTGCGCACCTGTGCGCACGCGGACGTTTGAATTGTGTTAGCGCTTACTCCCTCTGAGCCCGTCATCGGTTGCGGACTCGGTTCGATCGATAACACAGCGCAAATGGCCGCGTGTGCACGGGTGCGCACCCTACGGGCGTCATCATGGCGCCCGCCGTTCGGCTTGCGGTCGGCTTACGCGCGCCGCAGGGTGAACAGCGGCCGGATGTCGCCCGCCACCACGCCGCGTGCGTTGGTGATCGGCGGCTGGCGGTAGCGCTCCAGCTGCGCGCGCGCAGTCGCGTCGAGCAGCCCGAGCTGGTCGAGCACGCTGTAGGTAGCGGTGTGCAGCGCGCGGCTGGCGCCATCCGCGATCTTGATCGCGATGCCGATGCCTGCCGAGCGCACGCCGATCGCCTGCACCGCGTCCGCGCCGATCTTGGTCACCCAGTCGCCGCCGCCGGCCGTCATCAGGAACAGGTCGCTGCGCGCCTGGCCCGATACCAGATCGGGCCGCGCGGTCATCGCGTCGAACAGCATCTCCAATGCGCCGCCCAGGCGCTGGTCGCGCGCGCCTTGCGCCAGGCGCGCATACAGGTGCGCGAGGCGCGCCAGCGGCAGCGCGTAGTTCGGCGCAGAGCAGCCGTCGATGCCGATCGGTAGCCGGTCCTGCGGCAGTTGTACGCTTTCGGCGAGCGTGGCCCGCACCGCCTGCTGCAGCGGGTGATCCGGGTCGACGTAGCCGGCGGTGGGTTGATCATGCAGGCGGCACCAGGCCAGAAAGCCGCTGTGTTTGCCGGAGCAGTTGTGGTGCAGCGGCGTCCAGCGCTTCCCGGGCGGCGGCGTTTGGCCCAGCGCGTCGAAGTAGAGCGGCACCGCGCAGCCGCATTCGAGCGCGTCCTGGTCCACACCGATCTTGGCAAGGATGCCGCGCACGATGTGCACGTGCCTGGCTTCGCCGGAATGGCTGGCGCACAGCAACGCCAGTTCTTCGCGCGACAGGCCAAGCCGCGCGGGGCCATCGGACAGCAGGAAGGGCAGGGCCTGGAATGGCTTGAGTGCGGAGCGGGTAAAGGTCATGTAGCCGGGGTCGCCGGCCGACCACAGCAGGCGGCCGGCAGTGTCCACCACGGCTACCGAACCCATATGCACGTTCTCGATCACCTGACCTTTGTGAGGGTAGCCGCGGGTGGTCACGACAAGTTCAATGGGATGCATATGGCAGCCTCGCTCGCCTTCTCTATTCTCGTACTCTAATGCACATGCGCCCGATGCATATGTCTTGGTACGCGTTCCATCTGTCGCCTGAAATGCGCCACTCATCCCACCCTTTTTGCATTTCATTCCAAACGCCGTTTACGCGCCGTTCAAGATCGATACACTGGCCTCGTTCGCCTGACGTCGAAGTTCCGGTGAACGTGAAAAACGAGGATCGGGATCAGACCGATTCGTTCTCATACTCCACCATAAGGATTGAATATCATGCGCAACAAACTCACACTCGCCCTGCTCGTCGCTGCCGCCGTACCCGCCTTCGCGTTCGCTGCGCCCGCCGATAACCAGAATGCCGTCAACGATGCAATCACCAGCGTGCCGGTCGTGGCCTCGACCTCTGCCTACAAGCTGCGCCCGTTCGAGTTCGATGGCGTGCAGGGCGTTTATGGCCTGGACGATGGCCGCGTGCTGAAGGTCAAAGCCAAGCATCGCAAGCTGTATGCCACGATCGGCGACGACAATGCCGAGATCGTGCCGATTGCACCGAACACCTTCGCCACCCGCGACAACGCGATGATGCTGCGGTTTAACGAGATCCCGTTCGCCACCGACGTCACGGTGTCCATGGCGGCCAAATAAGACCTATGCCACCGCGCCGAAGCGGCCGGCGCGGTAGTCTTCGATCGCTTGCGTGATTTCGTCCCAGCTGTTCATCACGAACGGGCCGTACGCCGCGACCGGCTCGTTGATCGGTTCGGCGTGCGCCAGCACGATCAGGGAGTCGATTTCGGCGGACATGTACAGCTCTTCGCCTTCCTCGTTCAGTTCGGCCAGGTGCATGGCGCCCGCCTTGTCGCCGTCGATGTCGATCATGCCGCGCACCACATACAGGAAGATCGCGCGCCCGGACAGGTTGCCGATCCGTAGCCTGGCGCCAGCTCGCATCTCGACGGTGCTCATGAATACGCCGGTCAGCGAGTGGATCGGCCCGGCCGTGCCGTTCCACTCACCCGCAATCAGATGCAGCGTGCCGCTGCCTTCGTTCAGTTCGATGGCCGGGATCCGGTCGCGCTGCACGCCCGCGTAGCGCGGCGGGGTCATCTTCAGCACCCGCGGCAGGTTCACCCACATCTGCAGGATCTCGAGCGGGCCGCCGTCGCGCTTGAATTGTTCCGGTGATACTTCCGCATGCACGATGCCGCTTCCGGCCGTCATCCATTGCACGCCCCCGGCCTCGATCACGTTCTCAAAACCGGCGCTGTCGCGGTGGGCAAGCGTGCCCGCCAGGATGAGGGTGACGGTCTCGAAGCCGCGGTGCGGATGCGGCCCGAACGGCAGTCCCTGGTTGTGCGGCGGATAGGTCTGCGGGCCGTGGTGGTTCAGGAACAGGAAGGGATCGATCTGGGGGAGCATCGGATTGGGCAGCGGCCGCTGCGTGATCAGGTCGCCGATGTCTTCGCGCACCGCCTGGTGCAGCCGCTTGATGGTTCTGATTGTCATGGCCGGTTGTTCTCCGATTGGTCTTGAGGTGATTGGACAAAACGATACCGCAATGCGGGCCCGTGTGACGCGCGCGGCGAGCCCCCCGGTTTGCCCGGCCGGGATCGCTGTTGCGATAGTGCCCGGCGGCCCGTTTCATGCCTCGCTCCGTAGGAGTACACCCCGGTGGTCCCCGTAAAACCTTCTATTCGTCCTGTAGGTCTGGGCCTACGCAAGGCGTTGGCGCCAGTGACAGAAAGGCGTGATCGCGGCTATTTCCCTAGGAGGGCGGGGCGGGGCGGGCGGAGACCCTGATTCCGGACGGTTTCGATGTCTTTATATGTGGAAAATGCAATCCTTCTGTCCAGAAAAAGTGGCGAAAAGAGCATGATAGGATCGGTTTCTTAGCCCGCGAATCGCACCCGTTGCAGCTGTGCGTCGCACCCAGTAATGCTCGACATTTTCATCAATGCCATGCATATCAAAGAACTGATCAAGCCGGACGGACGCCACCTCACTCTCTACAGTAATCAGCCCATTCCTGACGGCCTCGTCGCGCCCAGCCCGTTCCAGGAACCCCAGAACGCCAACCCGCACCTGCGCTGGCATCCGCTGCGCGGCGAGTGGGTGACCTACGCGGCCTACCGCCAGAACCGCACCTACCAGCCGCCGCCGCAATACAACCCGCTGGCGCCGACGAGCGATCCGGCGCACCCGACCGAGATGCCGGCCGGCGACTACGAGATCGCGGTGTTCGACAACCGCTTTCCTTCGCTCGCGTTCGATTCGCACGATCCGCCGACGGGGCTGACGGTGCCGACCGCGCCCGCCAACGGCCATTGCGAAGTGGTGGTGTTCACCCAGGACCCGGTGGCGGCGCTGGCCACCTTGCCGCTGTCGCGCATCGAGTTGTTGCTGCAGGTGTGGGGCGACCGCACCACGCGCATCGGCGGCAGGCACCACATCCATTACGTGCTGCCGTTCGAGAACCGCGGCGCCGAGGTCGGCGTGACGCTGCACCATCCGCACGGCCAGATCTATGCCTATCCGTTCGTGCCCTCGGTGCCGGCCAAGATGCTGGCGCAGGAGCGCGAATACTACCTGCAGCATGGCTCGAGCCTGCTGGTCGACATGGCGCGCGACGAGGTCGCCGACGGCAAGCGCGTGCTGTACCAGGACGAATACGCGGTCGCGTTCGTGCCGGCCTGCGCGCGCTATCCCTACGAGACGTGGGTAATGCCATCAAGCCCCTGCAAGGATTTCGCCAGCCTGACTCCGCGCCAGCGCGAGGCTCTGGCGCGCGCGCTCAAGACCGTGCTGCTCAAGTACGAGGGCCTGTGGGACCGGCCGTTCCCGTACCTGATGGCGTGGTACCAGGCGCCCACCGATGGCGGGGCGCATCCGGAAACCCAGCTGCACGCCGAGCTGTTCCCGCCGTACCGCACCCGCGACCGGCTCAAGTTCCTGGCCGGGACCGAACTGGGCGCCGGCATGTTCGCGATGGACGTGCTGCCCGAAACCACGGCCTACGAACTGCAGCAGGTCGCCGTGCGGCTGGAGGAAGGCGCATGAGCGCGGCCGTGGCGCCGGTGCGCGAAGTGGCGCACAAGCTGGCGCTGCTGCGCGCCGCGCTGGACCAGCAGGATGCCGGCGCGATCCGCCTGCGCGGGGTGGACTGGTTCGCGTGGCTCACCGCCGGCGGCTCGAACGCGGTGCTGCTGGCGCTCGAGACCGGGGTGGCCGAGCTCTTGGTCACGCGCGCCGAGGCGTGCGTGCTGACTGACGAGATCGAGGCTGCGCGCCTGCGCGCGGAAGAGGTGCCGCCCGGGTTCAGCTTCCACGTGGCGCCGTGGGAGCAGCGCGCGCAGGGTGGCGCGCTGGGCGATGCGCTGGGTGACGACTATGTGCGCGAGGCCGCGGCCAACCGCCCGGTGCTGTCGGACCGTCCGCGCGAGGGCGAAGCGCCGCTGCCGCCCGCGCTGCGCCTGCACCGCCTGGTACTTTCCGCGCCCGAGCAGGAACGCTACCGCGCGCTCGGCCTGGCAGCGGCGCAGGCGATGACCGAGGCGATATCCCAGGCGCGCCCCGACTGGAGCGAACTGGATCTGGCGGCCGAAGGCGCCCGCGCCCTGTGGCGGCGCGGGATCGAGCCGGCGCTCTTGCTGGCCGCCGGCGAACGGCGCCTGCCGTTGTTTCGCCATCCGCTGCCGACCAGCGAGGCGATCGGCAGCCGCGCGATGCTGGTGTTCTGCGCGCGCCGCCACGGGCTGTACGCGAACCTGACCCGTTACGTCTGTTTCGGTCCGGCCCCGCGGCAGGAGCAGGCCGACCTGATGGCGGTCGAGGCCACCGGCCTTGCCGCACTCAAGCCGGGCAATTCGCTGTCGGCGGCGTACCACGCACTGGCCCAGGCCTACCGCCACGTCGGGCGCGAGGGGGCGATCCGCGAACATCACCAGGGCGGCATCACCGGCTACCGGGCGCGCGAGATTATGGCCACCGACGCCAGCGCGACCGAGCTGGAAACCGGCATGGCGTTCGCGTTCAACCCGGGTTTTGAGGGCATCAAGATCGAAGACACCTTCCTGCTCGGCCAGTCCGGGCTGGAGAACCTGACTTGCGACCCGGCCTGGCCGGCGACCGAGGTGCAAGGCCGCATGCGGCCGTTGTGGCTGGAGGCGAGATGAGCGTAACGACGGACAGCTTTTTCGGCGGCGCGCCCGAGGTGAATGCCTCGGCGCCGGGCCGCGTCAACCTGCTGGGCGAACACACCGACTACAACGACGGCTTCATGCTGCCGGTCGCCACGCCCCAGCGCACCACGGTGGCGTTGAGCCGCAGCTTTGATGAGCACCACCATTTTTATTCGGCCACGTTAGATGCGAGCGTGACCTTCGCGCAGGACGGCAGCGCGCCGCCGGGTTTTGCCAGCTACATCGAGGGATGCATCCGGCTGGTCGAAGGCGAGGGCGTGCAGGTGCCGGCGCTGCGCGTGTACTGCTCGACCGATCTGCCGGTCGGCTCCGGCCTGTCGTCTTCGGCTGCGCTGGAGGTGGCCACCCTGCGCGCGCTGCGCATGCTGCTCGGGTTTGAACTGGACGACGTCAAGCTGGCGCGGCTCGCGCAGCGCGCCGAGATCGAATACGCCCGCGTGAACTGCGGGATCATGGACCAGATGGCCGCGAGCCTGGCCGACCGGGCGCACATGCTGTTCGTGGACGCGCGCACGCTCGAGCACCGGCTGGTGCCGCTGCCGCCCGATGCGGCCCTGATCGTGGCCGACTCGGGCGTGCCGCGCAAACTGGCCGCCAGCAAGTACAACGAGCGGCGCGCCGAGTGCGAAGAGGCGGCCAGGAAGCTGGGCGTGCAGGCCCTGCGCGACGTGACGGACCCCACGGTGGTCGAACAGTTGCCCGAGCCTTTGCGCCGGCGCGCGCGCCACGTGGTGCGCGAGGACCTGCGCGTGCTGGAAGCGGCCGGCGGCGTGGACGCGGCACGCTTTGGCGAGTTGATGAATGCATCGCACGAGAGCCTGCGCGACGACTACGAGGTGTCGATCCCGGAGCTGGATGAACTGGTCGCGCTGCTGCGCGCCCAGCCCGGGGTCCACGGCGCGCGCCTGACCGGAGCCGGCTTCGGCGGCGCCTGCGTGGCGCTGTGCCGCGCCGACGCGGCGCGTGATGCGGCCCAGGCCGCGCTGTCGAAATACAACAGGAATGGACGACAGGGCCGGGTCTTGATCCCGGTGCCGACCGAGAGAAAGGAAAACAATGAGCCAGTTTGAGTATCCCCGCCCACAGCTGGTGCGCGACCGTTGGCTGAACCTGAACGGCAAATGGCGCTTCCGTTTCGACGACAACCTGGAATGCAGGATGCCGCATGGCGTGACCGGCTGGACCCATGAAATCAACGTGCCGTTCGCGCCCGAGACGACGCTCTCGGGCGTCGGCGACACCGGTTTTCACCGCTACTGCTGGTACGAGCGCGACTTCCAGCTGCCGCCGGATGGCGGCCGCACGATCCTGCACTTCGGCGCGGTCGACTATGCGGCGCGGGTCTGGGTCAACGGCCATCTGGTGGCCGAGCACGAGGGCGGGCACACGCCGTTCGCGGCCGACATCAGCCATGCGCTGCGGCCCGACGGCCGGCAGACCCTGACCGTGTTCGTCGAGGACGACCCGTTCGACCTGGCCAAGCCGCGTGGCAAGCAGGACTGGCTGCTCGAGCCGCATTCGATCTGGTATCCGCGCACCACCGGCATCTGGCAGACCGTGTGGGTCGAGCAGGTGCCGCGCACCTTCATCCAGTCGCTGCGCTGGACCCCGATTTTCGAGACGTTCGAGATCGGCTGCGAGGTGTTCGCCGCCGGCGACGTCAAGGAGGACATGTTCGTCGAGGTCAAGATCTGGCACGGCGAGCAGCTGCTGGCGGACGACCACTACAAGGTGCTGGCGGGCGAGGCCAACCGCAAGATCGCGCTGTCGGACCCGGGCATCGACGACTCGCGCAACGCGCTCTTGTGGAGCCCGGAGCGGCCGACGCTGCTCGATGCCGAGGTGACGCTGCACTACGGCGACCGGGTGGTCGACCGGGTGCGCTCGTACACCGCGCTGCGCTCGATTTCGATCAACCGCGACCGCATCATGCTCAACGGCCGGCCGTACCCGCTGCGCCTGGTGCTCGACCAGGGCTACTGGCCGGAGTCGTTCATGACGGCGCCGTCGGACGAGCACCTCAAGCGCGACGTCGAACTGGCCAAGGCGATGGGCTTTAACGGCGTGCGCAAGCACCAGAAGATCGAGGACCCGCGCTACATGTACTGGGCCGACCACCTGGGCCTGTTGGTGTGGGAAGAGATGCCGTCGCCGTACCGCTTTTCGCCGCGCGCGATCACGCGCATCGTGCGCGAGTGGACCGAGGCGCTGGCGCGCGACTACAGCCACCCGTGCATCGTGGTGCTGGTCCCGTTTAACGAATCGTGGGGCGTGCCGAACCTGACCCTGATCCAGGCCCACCGCAACGCGGTCGAGGCGCTGTACCACCTGACGCGCACGCTCGACGCGACGCGTCCGGTGATCGGCAACGATGGCTGGGAGGCGTCGGCCACCGACATCCTGGGCATCCACGACTACGACTGTGATCCCGAAAAATTGAAAGCGCGTTACGAGGTCAACGATCCGGTGCGCACGCTGTTCGACCAGCGGCGCCCGGGCGGACGGATCCTGACGCTGGATGGCTTTCCGCACCGCGGCCAGCCGATCGTGCTGACCGAGTTCGGCGGCATCGCCTACGATCCGAGCCAGCCGCCGCATCCCGACGCGCATACCTGGGGCTATTCGCGTGCCCAGACGGCCGAGAGCTTCCTCGCGCTGTACCGCAGCCTGCTGAAGGTGGTGAACGAAACCTTCATGTTCAGCGGCTTTTGCTACACGCAGTTCGCCGACACCTTCCAGGAGGCGAACGGCTTGCTCAACGCGGACCGCACGCCCAAGCTGCCCCTGGAGGAGATCAGCGCCGCGACCCGCAATGTCAGATCCGAGAGAAACAAGGAGGAACAGGGGCCTTGCCCCACCTGACGGCGCGCACCGCGCGCGCAGGTGGCAGGCCTTCCAACACAGACACTCTCCGATCAATCGACCGCCCGCTGATAACGCGGGCGCGAAAGGAGTCATCATGCCTACTGTCGTGGTATTTTCTCACCTGCGCTGGGATTTCGTCTTCCAGCGGCCGCAGCACCTGCTGTCGCGCCTGGCGCAGCACTACCCGATCCTGTTTGTCGAGGAGCCCGAGCACGATGCGGGCGAACCGTTCATGGAACAATCCCATCCGGCGCCGAATGTCACGGTGTGCAGGGCGCACACCCCGGTGGCGGCGGGCGGCTTTCATGACGACCAGATCCCGCTGGTGCAGCCGCTGCTGGCCCGCCTGCTGGCGCCCGGCGAGCCGGTGATCGCCTGGTTCTACACGCCGATGGCGCTGCCGCTGCTGCAGGGGCTCGAGCCGAGCCTGGTGGTCTACGATTGCATGGACGAGCTGGCGGCGTTCAAGAACCCGCCGCGCCAGCTGCTGCAGCGCGAGACCGCATTGCTGAACCTGGCCGACCTGGTGTTCACCGGCGGCCCGAGCCTGTACGAGGCCAAGCGCAACCGCCATCCGAACGCGCACTGCTTCCCGAGCAGCGTCGATGTGGCGCACTTCGCCGCCGCGCTCGATCGCAGCCGCAGCCACCCGGCGCAGGAGGCGATAGCGCACCCGCGCCTGGGCTTTTATGGTGTGATCGACGAGCGCTTCGACACCGCGCTGGTGGCCGCCGTGGCCGACGCGCATCCAGAGTGGCAGGTCGTGCTGGTCGGCCCTATCATCAAGATCGGCCGCGGCGAGCTGCCGCAGCGGCCGAACATCCACTATCTCGGGCAGCAGCCTTACCAGGCACTGCCCGATTTTTTGGCCGGGTGGGACGTGTGCCTGCTGCCGTTCGCGCTGAACGAGGCGACCCGCTTCATCAGCCCGACCAAGGTGCTGGAATACATGGCGGCGGAGCTGCCGATCGTCAGCACCCCGATCAATGACGTGGCGCGCCCGTATGGCCACGTGGTCGCGATCGCCGAGGACGCGCCGCGGTTCATCGCCGCCTGCGAGGCCGCGCTGGCGCTCCGGCCTGACGAGCGCGCGGCGATGGCGGTGAAGATGCGCGAGATCGTCGCCGCGACTTCGTGGGACCAGACGGTGGAGTGCATGCGCGAGCTGATCGACAAGGTGCCGCTGCGCCGGCGGCGCGTGGCTTTCAGCGGCGGCCAGGCGCCGGCGGGCGTGGCCGATGCGAAGGTCAATCCGCTGCGTCCCGCGCAGGGTGGCGCGCAGCAGGTGCGCACCGTGGTCATCGGCGCCGGCCCGACCGGGCTGTCGGCGGCCTACCACCTGGGCGAGGGCACGGTGCTGCTGGAGAAGAACCCGGCGGTGGGCGGCTGGTGCCGCTCGGTCGAGGACCATGGCTTCACCTTCGATTATGCCGGGCACATCATGTTCTCCAACGACCCGTATGTGCTCAAGCTGTACGACATGCTGCTGGGCGAGAACATGCACTGGCAGAACCGCGAGGCCTGGGTCTACAGCAAGAACGTCTACACGCGCTACCCGTTCCAGGGGGCGTTGTACGGCCTGCCGCCGAAGGTGATCACCGAATGCATCATGGGCGCGATCGAAGCGCGCTCTGCTGCCGAGGCTGCCGCTGCCAGTGCCGAGCGCGGGTGCGCGGTCAAGCCGGTGGAGGATTGCTGCGCCGACGGCACCGCCGACGTGGCCAATGCCGGGGCGGTGGCACCGCGCAAGTGCGAGGTGCAGAACTTCGAGGAGTTCATCTACAAGGTGTGGGGCAGGGGCATCGCGCAACATTTCGCGATTCCCTACAACCGCAAGCTGTGGACCGTGCCCCTGTCCGAGATGGAAACCTCGTGGCTGGGCGGGCGGGTGCCGCTACCGAACCTGGAGGAAATCATCGAGGGCGCGCTGGAGCCGGTGGCCAAGCCGATGGGACCGAATGCGCGCTTCGGCTATCCGCTGCGCGGCGGCTTCCAGGCGTTGATGAACGCGTTCTTGCCGCATATTACCGGCCGGGTCGAACTGAACGCCACGGCCGCCCAGTTGCTGCCGCGCGAACACGTGGTGGTGCTGCTTGACGGCAGCCGGTACCGCTACGACCACCTGGTCTCGACCATGCCGCTGCCCGAGCTGATCAAGCTGATCGGGGCCGAGGCGCCGGAGGAGGTACGCACCGCCGCGCGTAGGTTGCAACACTTGTCGATCCGCTGCGTCAACATCGGGGTCGGGCGCGAGCAGATCACCGACAAGCACTGGATCTACTACCCGGAAGACACGATCTTCCACCGCATCTTCGTGCAGGGCAATGCCAGCCCGTACTGCAATCCGCCCGGCGGCTTCGGGCTGACCTGCGAGATTTCATATTCGCCGTACAAGCCGCTGCCCCTGGACGGCCAGGCCCTGATCGAGCGCTGCATCGAGGACTGCAAGAAGGTCACCATGCTGCGCGAGGATGATCCGATCATCACCACCAACATGGTCGACATGCCGTACGCGTACGTGGTGTACGACCATGCGCGAGCGGCCAACGTGCAACTGATCCGCAAATGGCTGGCGCGCTACGATATCGTGCTGGCCGGGCGCTACAGCGAGTGGGAGTACTACAACTCGGATCACGCCTTCCTGGCCGGCAAGAAGGCGGCGGAAACGGTGCTGGCCGAACGGGCGCGGGCCCAGAAAGCGAGCTCGGAGTGACCCATGGATCCGCACATCCTGGTGGTTGGCGGAGCGGGCTATATCGGCGCGCACATGGTCAAGCTGCTGGGCGAGTCGGGCTACGTGCCGGTGGTGTTGGACAACCTGTCCAACGGCCGGCGCGCGGCCGTGCCCGCGGGGGAGCTGGTGGTCGGCGAGCTGGGCGACCCGGGCATGCTGGACGCGCTGTTGCAGCTGTTCCGGTTCGAGGCGGTGATGCACTTCGCCGGCTACATCCAGGTGGGCGAATCGGTGGCCCACCCTGGACGCTATTACGACAACAATGTCGGCAACACAGTGCTGTTGCTGCGGGCGATGGTCAGGCACGGAATCAAGCGTTTCGTCTTTTCGTCGAGCGCGGCGATCTTTGGCAATCCCGAGTACGTGCCGATCGACGAAACGCACCCGAAGGCGCCGATCAATCCGTATGGGCGCTCGAAGTGGATGGTCGAGCAGATACTGGAGGACTTCGACCATGCCCATGGCCTGCACTCATGCTGCCTGCGCTATTTCAACGCGGCCGGCGCCGATCCGGACGGGCAGCTGGGCGAGTGCCACGAGCCGGAAACCCACCTGATCCCGATGGTGCTGCAGGCCGCCAGCGGGCGGCGCGCGGCGATGACCGTGTACGGCAAGGACTACCCGACGCCGGACGGCACCTGCATCCGCGACTATATCCACGTGTCGGACTTGGCCGTCGCGCACCTGCTGGCGCTGCGCGCGCTGCTTGATAGCGGGCCCAGCCGGCGCTACAACCTCGGCAACGGGGCAGGGTACTCGAACCTCGAGGTGATCGCGGCCGCGCAACGGGTCACCGGGCGCGCGATCCGGCACAACTTCGGTCCGCGCCGCGAGGGCGACCCGCCGCGGCTGGTCGCCGATGCGGCGCTAGCCAAGGCCGAGCTTGGCTGGCGGCCGGCATATCCGGAACTGGACACCATCGTCGAACACGCCTGGCGCTGGGAACAGCGGTTCTTCGGCGCGATGCCCGTTCCCTGAATGGCGCGGGTGCGGGCGCAGCCGCCGTCAATCAGGCCGCGCCGGAACAGGTCCGGCGCAACAATGCGGGGTCTGGTGCGGCAGTCTAGTGCGCGATGGTAGCGCCGCTCAGGTTGACGCGGTCGCCGGCTCGGAAATCCGGAGTGCTGTTCATGGTGACCACGCGGGTGCTGCCGTCGTCCATGTGAAGGGTGATGCGATAGATGCGCGTCTCGGTGCCCCCCGCGGCGCCCATCGTGCCGGCCGTGCCGCCGGCGCCCGTTGCGCCGCTGGCGCCAGACACGCCGCTGGCGCCCGTCGCGCCGGCCGCACCGCCGCCGCCCATTGCGCCGCCGGCAGTTTCGCCGCCCGGCATGACTTCAATCAGCGTGACGGTCGCGTTCGGGTTCACGCCCGCCGAGGTGGCGCCCGTCGCACCGGACGTCCCCTGCGATGGCATGCCTGCGGCCCCAGGCTGGCCAGGGGCGCCCTGCTCATAACCGGAAGTACCGGTGCTGCCGGCGGCGCCGGAAGTGCCCGCGGCGCCGGGAGCGCCCTGCTCATAGCCGGAAGTGCCCTGGGCGCCGGACGTACCCGACGTGCCGGAAGCGCCCGACATGCCTGACGTACCCGAGGTGCCCTGTTCGGAAGTGCCGCCTGCGGCGCCAGTAGCGCCCGCGGCACCGGAAGTGCCGGTGGCCGGGCTCGGCATGCTGCCGCTGGTCTCACCGGATTCACCGCCATGCATGGCACTACACGCGGACATACCGAACGCCAGTGCCAGCAGGCCCGCCAAGACCACGCTCTGTTTTTTTTGCATCATGATCAACTCCTTCTGTTGGACTTCTCAGTGGGTGTGCGTGACGATGCCGCATGCCACTTCGGTAAGAGGAGCGAACGAGGTCGACGTTCCAGCTGACTCGGGTTGGACCTGACCCACGTCAAATGGCTGGGCAGATCAATGCGGGCCTGGCGCAGGCGATCAGCGCGCCGGCATCGGTTTGGGCAAGAAGGCCGACAGCAGGCCGCAGGTGGTGACTGCAGCTATGCAATCGACCATCCAGTCGCGGATGTCGGCGCCGCGGTAAGGGAAGAAGCTTTGAATGAACTCATCGCAAGCGCCCATGGCGGCGATGGCCAGCACGGCCTTGAGCGACCTGGCCATGGCGCTGCCGGTGCTGCCGGTGTACCACAACAGGGCCAGCCCGGAGTACGAGAGAAAGTGCAACACGGTGCCCGGCGCGTAGTGGCCGATTTCCGAGCGCGCGCCGGGAATGTTGCCGGTGATGACGATCGTCAAGAACAGCAAGATCGCCAAGGCAAGGCGCAGCTTGCGCAACCGGGGATCGAGCACGAGCAGGTACAGGACGTTGGACATGGCAAACTAGGCAATCCAAAGTCCCCACGATACCATGTCCGGCATGCGCGCGAGTGCCCGTGCGGCGGCCATCCTTGCGCAGGATCGATCCAAATGCGGACCCAACTGCGCCACTCAACTGCGCGGCTCAAATCGTGAGCGCGGGCCTGCCGTTGGCGTAATGGGCGTCGAAACAGCTCTCGCAGTCGGCGCAGAACAGATGCGCGATGCGAACCGTGGCCTGGCGCAGCACCAGCTTGAGCTGGTTCTGCTGGCATTTGGGACAAACCTCGCGCACGTCGCCGAACGTGAGCAGGTTGAGCGGCGCATCGTCGCCGTCGAGGCGGTCCACGACTGCTTCCGGGTTCAGTTCGGAGAGGATCAGGCGGTCGTCGGGACCGTGTTGCCGACGGGAGGGGGCAGCGTGCGGGTGTTGCTGATTGTTCGGCATTGCTTCAGGGACATGTACACTCATTGGACCAACTCCTTGTGTAGCCTGTGATGCAAGGCATGCATTTAATAATAGCGAAAACCCCGCTACCTTCAAGTTCAGCAGAGCGATTTATTTGTCGAGTTTTCCACGCCGAATTACAAATAGCCTGGAAGAAAAAAATGCCCGCCATTGAGAGGCGGGCGAACCCAAGATCGGGCCAAGAGACGCGGAAATTCGGTACGGTGTGCTGCACACGTGCAACACACCTGTCTGGGATCACGCATATCGGTTACGTGTATCGCAGATGGGTCCAGTATAGGCCGCCAATATGACCCAGATATGACACTGCTCAAGCGCGCCGCACTTGGCGGCGGAACGTTTATGGATGGGGCCGGTCATCGCGTGGGCGAAAAAAGGTACTGTCACCGGTACGGTGGGCGGGTCCTCCCGCCCACGCGTTCAGCGATGGCCGGCCACATCCGAACAGTTTCCATGTGCGTGGAACGCCCACGCTACGAAAACCCATAGACATGGTGTCTCGTCCTTAAATAGGTTGACGCGCCACGGCCTTTTTCGTTGCGCGTAAAGC